>JBGVCF010000017.1:0-115971 GCA_045226315.1 Candidatus Cryptobacteroides sp. | reverse complement strand
GAGGATACATCGAGCAGCCGTCCCTCTTCGATTGGCCAATGCGAATTTGGACATAATAAAAGAGGGGTACAAGAAATTGAAATGGAGATAAATGGCGTTAATTCTTTGCTCCATTTATCTCCATTAAAAACCGGATTTTGCGGCTATTTATGCAAGATTCTTCAATTGTTCAACCACTGGTTTGAGTTCGTCATCAGTGAATCCGCCCTTCGCCATCTTGGCGTTGTAGCCGGATGATGCGCCCAGCTCTCCGAAGGTTTCTATCACGGCGTTGTGTGCCGGGCGTGTAATGATTCCAGCCTTGACCGCAGCGGCCAGAATGATGTAGGCGTCGCTGCCAGTCTTTTCTCCGATAAGGGCCTTCAAATTGTCTATGACTTCCGTCACCTTAGTCTGGTCAACGACGAATTCGGAGAAGGACTTGCGAGGCTTACCACGGCCTTTCTTCCCGGGCTTGGTCTTGGGTGCCGGTTCTTCCGGAGCATCAGGACCGATTTCGGCAAAGTCCATTTCCGGAAGGTCGTGCAGGAAACGGGTCTGCTTTGCCTCCAACATTTCAATGAGAGCGTCACGGACGCCATCCAGGGCTTCAATCCGCTTCTTTGTGGTGGTGGGATTGATGGTGCCCTTGGTGGCTCCTTTGGTAAGGACATCTTCCTTCTGCTCCTCAATGATGTCTGTGACAACTTCCGTAGTGGTGTCAATCCATTTCTCCATCTCTTCGATGATTTCATCCACTTCGTACTTTTGGGACTCCACCAGACGGTTTATGTAGTCGGTAAGAAGGAAGTCCAGGCGACGTTTGAAGAGGTCCAGTATGCCGGTCCAATTGCCGCCATCCTTGTAGCCGATGATGATGTAGCGGTATATCTCGCCCAGACGGCCGTGGGCATCTTTGGCGAAGCAATCAATATTGTCTTCAATGGATACGTACTGGCGTTCGAGTTCGGTGAAAATAAACTTGCCGGCAAGCTCCTTCTGTTTCTTCTGGAGGGTGTCATCCTTCCATAGGTTGTAGTAAACTTCCTGGATCATAGTGCTACTCGCTTTCTTCAATGATATTCAGATCTGCATCCACCTTGTAGGGCTTCTGGTCGAAGGCCACGTTCATCAGGGCGAAGTGGTCCTTCATTTCCATATTGGTGTAGCGGTTCACGGCCGAGCTGCCTTCGCGGTGCAGGCCGGCTGCGTACAGGTTGACCTGGACCTTACTCATCATATCAACGTGGGTCTTTCGGGCCAGCTTGGAGGAGGCTTCCTCATAGAGGGGGACGTACACGTTGTCGTGCTTTTCCTGGTCATAGATGGTCACCTTGCGATTGATGCCGCAGGCTTCAATGAGGTCGCGGACCTTCTTGTTGTAGAAGTTGGCTCCGGTCTTGCTGAGGTTGACGCCAAAGTCGAACCTGGTGCGCATGATGATGTCGTAGGCCAGCCGGATGATAGGGGTGGTGATTTCCTTGTTGGTGTCCTGGGTGCCGCTTGTCTTGGAGGGGATGTAGTGGATGTACGGGATTCCTTCCGGGCTGACGGAGATCTTCTCCATCGAGAGCCTGCTGAAGTCGCCGATACGGCAACCGAAGCAGCAGTTCAGGATGAAGGCATCCTTGGTGCCCTGGAGTTTCTTGGGGACCTCGGTGTCGATGACTTTCTGGAATTCGTCCTGACGGAGGAAGATGGGACTGTCGTACATCGTGTGCATGACGGCTCGTTTCTTCTCCGTGGTGAGACGACGGAACGGAGACTTCATGATTTCGTCCGTCTTCTCCAACTCATTGAAGAGGGCCTGGAGATTCTTCATGGTGTTGACCACCGTGTTGATGGAGGCGCGATGGTCCGGGTTACGACGGGCACCCAGCTTCTTTTCTACCGGGTAGAGTTTTGGATACTTCTCGACATATTCGAATTCGTCGAAGACGAACTGCCGGTACTCCAGGAGGAGGGCGGTATCGAATTCGGCCGGAGAGATCTTGGAAAGGCCCTTGATGGTGAGGAAGCGCTTGAGTTTGTCTGCCTGGCCGATAATCATCTTGTAGCGGTCGGCTCCGATGATTCCGTCACGACGGGATTCATCTGCAAAACGGACGTAGCGCTCGCAGAGGGTCTCAGCGGAGAGAAGGCGCTGCTCGACGACAGGACTGAGAATCTTTTCGACTTCCTGCTCCAGCACAGCGGAGGTCATATCCATGCCGCGCTCCTTCATGCGGGCGTAGGCTTTGGACATAGCAAGGAAGTGCTGGTTGATTTCAGCCTTCAGTTCCTTGTTATAGACAGTGACTTTGGGCTTGAGGTTTCCTTCCGCAGTGAACTTCTGCAGGTCTGCCTTTTTGGCCCGGATGCCGGTGCTATGATATAGGGTTACGTCTCTTCCATCACTGAGACGAAGCCGGATTCGGATGGTGTCTCCTTTGGTGGAAGACCGGTTATACATCAAGATTCTTTCCATAACTCAATAACTTATGTCGTTGTGCAAATTTAAGCATTTTGCACAACAAAAACAAGTTTGAGTGAAAGAATCGCACAAGAACCTGCAAGAAAAAACGCATTTAGAACGCTCTATATTAAGTATTTGCAGGAAAGTTCTTGCGCAGTTATTTTATTTATATAATCCCATCGGGATTGATTGTGGATTCATAATTATGTGTTTGTTTCTGAGTGCAAAGATGAGATGTTTCTTTGACAGATTGTTTTCACAAAAAACATCAATATTTTCACAATTTGCAGAAATCGTTGTATTTTTGCCCTATGAAGATTGATTTCCAGTATTCCACCGACTTTTACGGGATGAATGCGCCTGAGATCGGCAACACCTGTATGCATCTGCTCTGCACTGCTGGTGAAGGAAGCTTTGTATTCAACGAGCGGTGCTATCACATTATGAAGAACGACCTGGTGGTGATACCCATGCCCGCCCGTGTCAGTAATCTCGCTGCCCACGCTGACTTACAAGTGGAGTGGTTCTCCGCCGACTATAAGTTCCTGCAGAACCTGCTGCCATCCAATAATTACAGCATCGGCGGCAGCATCTCGCTGAACCAGGATCCCGTCATCAAACTCACCGATGAACAGGCCGGACATCTGCTTGCCGACTTCCACCGTCTTCGTTACCGCATGGGCGACCGCCACTTGCAGTTCTACCAAGAGCTGATGGGCAGCCTCTGCCTGACTATGATGTACGACATCTTCGAAGCCCACGCCCAGCGTGACGCCACCGCAGCCCACACCGACCGCACGGCCTTTATTGTGAAACAGCTTATGGCACTGCTCGGCACCGGCATCAGCCGTACAGAACGCGACGTGAGCTACTATGCCGAACGTCTGAACGTGTCGCCCAAATATCTCTCCGCCACCGTCAAACGGGTCACCGGCCACAGCGTAAGCTCATACATCGACCGCCACACCGTACCCATCATCAAAGACTATCTGAATGACGAGCGCCTGTCGCTAACCCAGATAGCCGAACACATGAATTTTGCCTCCCTCTCGTACTTCAGCCGCTACTGCACCAAGCACCTTGGCCAGTCACCCAGCGAATACCGCAGGAGCCTTCAGCCGAAATAACCGAACAACGTGGAATTTAGTTAGAGTATCTACTTCAACCGTCCGAAATCGTCCCATCCGGGAAGCATTTTGCCATCGTGACAGTACTGGATGAATTTCCGAAGGGCCTTTTGAACTTCTTCCTCTCGGCCGGATTGCCGATATCCCTGAATGAAATCCACACGGATGCGGCGGTAGGTTTCAGGGAATGAATTGTAGTTTGCCCAGGCTTTCTCATCGGCCTTGTCGTGATTCTCCAGATACCATTTGTACAGTTCCGCGCGGGTGTGTATGTTAAGCAGGTTGGTTACTTCCATATCAGTGTCTGATAAACTGATTGTCAGTCTCCGGCATATCGGTGCTGGTATACCGCTCCACCGTCATATGAAGGTCATACTTCTCCCGAAGCGCAGCGATGGTGACCATCATCGGCGTGGCGTGATGGGCATCGATGGCCTCCTGGCTTGCCCAGCTGTCGATGAGAAGGATGGTCTCCGGATCTTCCAGAGACTGGTAATACTCATAGCGGAGGTTGCCTTCCTCGGCCCGGATGGCGTCCACCGTACCGCTGGAAATCATTTCCTCGGCAAATTTGAGGGCATTTCCATCAGTGCCGGTATACCGGAGATTCACTGTGATAGCCATATTGTTTGTTTGTTGATTGTTGCTGCAACCTGCGAGAAGCAGGAAGGACATAAAAGCCAGTATAAATAATCTTGCCATTGAAATGCTGTGGTAAATCTCGATTTATCGGTGTAAAGATACAAGATTTGCCGTAGTTTTCCAATCTGCATTCCCCCATCGCCGCAGCAAGCGAAAAGTGCCGAAACCGAGACTGTGGTGTCAGATTAATCAAACAATCCTAGTCCCGAGCACCAGAGAGCCGCAATTTGTGCTCGAAGGGCACTATTTGAGCGGTTCGAGCACCGGGGAGGCTATTCTGGTGCTCGGAGGTAATCCGGAGCGAAGCGACAGGGCCTGCAGGCCCGCAAGGCGGCTTCTGCCGCCAGCCCCTCTCCCGAGGAGAAAGTTTGGGGAGGTTGAACGACCTCGCCGGGCGGGTTTGTTCGAGTAAACTGCCGGATGGTCAAATAGTTGGATAACAGAGACGGAAAAGGGACGGTGTTTGTATTATCTTTACTAACACTTAAACAGTCCGTCTTATGCGTAAACTATTGACCCTGCTCCTGCCGCTGGCCCTGTTGGCCGCGGGGAGCTGTACCCATGATGAGATTGACATCACGGACGAAACAATAGACAGTGGTGGCGGCAGCACAGCCACACTTATCGATCCTAAACTCAGTTGGGGCGCGAGTTCCTGTACCGCTTACATGGGCGGAGGGAATACGTTCCCCACACTTACCAACACTTACGGCGTATCCGTCAGTTATTCATCCTCCGTTACCTCCGTTGCAACCATCGGCACAGATGGCTCCATTACGCTGATGGCGGCCGGTGAAACCGTCATCGGCGCTTCTTACGAGGGCGATGGTACCTATGAAGAAGACAGCGCCTATTATACCCTCACGGTCGTCCTCTCAGAGGGAAGCCTGAGTTGGAGCGCTGAATCGGCCAGCGTGGTCATCGGGGAAGACAGTTATTCTTATCCCACACTCAATAATCCCAACAACCTGGACGTCAGTTACTCGTCCAGCGAAGAAAGCGTGGCGACCATTGACGGGAAAGGAGCCATCACCCTGATTGCCGACGGCACCACCATCATTACCGCAGCCTTCGCGGGGAATGACACCTATGCCGAATGTAGCGCCTCCTATACGCTGACGGTTACCAAGAACACCGACGGCATCTCCTGGAGTGCAGGCACCTGCACCGTTACGATAGGGGCATCCAGCAATACGTTCCCCACCTTGAACAACCCGGGAGAGCAGAGCATTACCTATTCTTCCAGCAATACGGGTGTAGCCACCATAGCAAGTGACGGAACCGTGGCACTTTTATCGGCCGGTGAAACCACCATTACGGCAAAGTCAGAAGCCAAGTCCACTGAAACGGTTAATTATGAGGCAAGTACGGTTTCTTATACGCTTACGGTGAAAGAAGAGGGTAGCAACCTGGTGAGTGCCGAACTTGCCTGGCCTGCCACCGCCTATTCGGTTACCATGGCCGAGACCTTTACCTCGCCCACGCTAACCAACCCGCACAATCTCAGTATTACTTACGCATCTTCAAACACAGACGTGGCCACCATTTCCAGCAGCGGAACCGTGACCATCCTTTCGGCCGGCACAACCACCATTACAGCCACTTCAGAGAAGACAGAGACTTATCTTGCGGGCAGCGCCTACTATACCCTTACGGTAAGTCTGGCCGATTCGGGCTTGAGTTGGAGCAGCAGCACCTGTAGTGCCACCTTTGGCGAGGAAAACAGTTTCCCTACGCTTACCAATAGACATTCGCTGGATGTGACCTTCACTTCTTCCGACGAGAGTGTGGCCACCGTGGACAGTGAGGGCAATCCTACGCTGGTTGCGGCCGGCACCACATATATCAAGGCTTATTTCGGCGGCAGCGACATTTACGCCGAGAGCACGGTTACCTATACTTTGAAAGTAAACAAAGGCACGCCCGCCCTCAGTTGGAGTGCATCCAGCTTTTCGGCCGACATCGAGGCAAGCAGCTGGGACTTCCCTGCACTTACGACAAGTCCCGTAGGCTTGGAAGTTACCTACGCATCATCCAATACGGCCGTGGCTACGGTGAACAGCTCCACCGGCGTTCCTTCACTGGTGGCCACCGGAACTACTTTCATCACGGCAACTTCCACTGCCACAGATCAATACAAGAGCGCTACGGCCAACTATACGCTCACTGTCACCAGCAGCGCCGATACGGGTGCAGGAACTTACACCTATTCTTCGTCCGGAGACACTTCCTCAGATGACGATATCTCCAACACCACCTTCGGCCGCAAGATTACTGTTACCTACTCCTCCGGTGGTGCGACGGTGACGGGTTATACTTCCGACTTTACCGTAACCACAAGCGATAACCAGGTGACTATTACCAACAACGGCACGGAGAACGTGGTATATTACCTTACCGGAACGGCCTCAAACGGCTTCTTTAAGCTGTACAGTTCCAAGAAGCAGGCCCTGCACCTGTATAACCTGAACCTCACAAACTCCAGCGGCTCTGCCATCAACAACCAGAGCGGAAAGCGCACATTCGTATACGTGGAAGGTGCCAACACGCTGGCCGATGGCAGCAGTGCTTCCTACTCCACTTCCAGTTCCGAAGACATGAAGGCCGTCTTCTTCTCCGAAGGACAACTAGTCTTTTCCGGCAGCGGATCCTTGAAGGTGACGGCCAACAACAGCCAGGAGAAGTCCTGCATTGCGTCCGACGACTATGTGCGTATCATGGAAAGTCCCACCATCACGGTTTCCACTGGCAGCAACGCTGGCCACGGTATTCGCGGCAAGGAATATGTGCAGCTATCCAGCGGCACCACTTCCATCACGTCGGCGGCCTCCATGAAGAAAGGCATCACTTCAGAAGATTATGTACTGGTGGAAGGTGGCACCCATACCATCAAGATTACCGGCGGGGTGGCTTATGATTCCGAAGACTCCGAATACAAGGGAACCGCAGGTATCAAGGCCGATAATTACTTCGGCATGACAGGCGGCGTGGTGACCATCACCAACAGCGGCAAGGGCGGCAAGGGCATCCGTGCCGGCAGTGAGGACTACGAGGGCGATATTTCGGCCAGCTATATCAGCGGTGGAACGCTCAATATCACCACCACCGGATCCGAGTCCAATGATGTTTCCTGCAAGGGCATGAAGATCGGCTGGGCCACCAAGAGCGGCAACAAGGTAACGGCTTATGCCGGCAACCTGAACATCAGCGGCGGAAGCGTTATCGTGAGTGCCTCCAAGAGCGAAGGCATCGAGGCCAAGGGCAATATCGTGATATCCGGCAGCGCCCAAGTCTATGTTACCTCGGCGGGTGACGACGCCATCAACAGCCAGGCCGAATTCGATGTGACAGGCGGTTATGTCTATGCCTATTCCAGCGCCAACGACGCCATGGACGCCAACCACGACTTGAAGATTTCCGGAGGTTATGTATTTGCCGTCACCACCAAGGGCAGCCCTGAAGTGGCTATAGATGCCAATACGGAAGAGAATTACAAGCTCTACATTACCGGCGGCACCGTGGTGGCCTACGGCGGTCTGGAGAGCGGCTATTCTTCTTCCAATACCGTCTATAGCATGAGCTGTTCGGCCGGAAACTGGAACGCCCTTCACAACGGCAGCTCTTACATTGCTGCCTTCAAGGCTCCTTCGGGAGTTTCCAGTGTGGCGGTATGTTCTTCCGGTCTGAGTAAGGGTTACACCGGCGTAAGCATTGGCAGCACAACCTACACCAACGGCATCTGGGCCACTTCTTCCATCAGCGGCGGCACGGCCGTGAGCCTGAGCACCTATTCCGGTGGCGGCGGAGGCCCTGGCGGTGGCGGTAATCCTGGCGGTGGCGGAGGTCCCGGAGGTCATTGATTTACAAAAAGAAGAATGCCATGAAAAGAATAGCAATACTGATACTTGGCCTGGTGATGTTTCCGGCCCTGGGTGCTTTTGCCCAGACCGGGGACGGGGGGAGCAAGATCAACAAGAAGAATCTGGTAGTGAAGGAGTGGAATACCAACGCCAAAGGCGTAGCCAGTACCCTGGACCATCTGACCACCTACTCCCCGGAGGGGAAAAAACTGGAAGAAATCGAGTACGACAGTGACGGGAGGCAAAAGTGGCGCAAGCGCTACGAGTGGGGCGAGAACGGAAAAATGGCGCGTGAGTTGGTTTATGATGAGCGCAACCGCCTGGTGAACTACAAGAAGTTTGAATATAACGAATTCGGCAAGAAAAAGGTACAGTATACCTACAATGCCAAGGGAAAACTCATCTCCACCAAAGTTTTTGAGTACATCACAGCCGATGACTAAAACCTTTCATGCCTCCATCGATGCGGCTGCCTCGTCCATCCCTTCCATTACCCTGGAAGAGATGGATGGGGTGAAGCTGCTGAACCGCATCGACTCCAAGTACCTCACCGACGAGGCTACGCTGCTCCAGGTGCTTGCTGATGCCAGGGCGGCAGGCTACCGTGCCCTGGAGGCCGAAGGCGTGAAGGTGAGTCCGTACAATTCCATCTACTTCGATACGCCGGAGCACCGGATGTTCCTGGACCACCACAACCGGCGCCTTGTACGGCAGAAGGTGCGTACACGCGTATACGTGAATTCCGGAACGGCTTTCCTGGAGATCAAGCGGAAGAACAACCACGGACGCACCAAGAAAAAACGCATCGGCATTCAGGAGGCGGAGATGTTCGAATTCTCCGGTAACCCGGAGGCCTGCGCCTACCTGGCCAAGCATTCCTGGTTCTCGGTGGGCGACCTCCGCCCCGTGCTTTCCACGGCCTTCCGGCGTATCACTCTGGTGAATCAGGCCATGACGGAGCGCCTCACCATCGACACGTCCCTGCTGTTTACCAATTACCAGACAGGAAAGAAAGCATCGCTGGAAGATGCCGTGATTATCGAGCTCAAACAGGACGGCCATGCGGCCAGCCAGATGAAGGGGATTCTCCTCAGTCACCGGGTGAAGCCCGTCAGGGTAAGCAAATACTGTATTGCCCACACACTTACCGACCCTTCCTTCAAGAGCGGGCGCTTCAAAGTGAAGGTGCGTACCATAGAAAAGATAATAAACAAGAGAATTCAAGTGATATGATTACTGCCCAAGATTTCGGCGACTACACGCTTGCCGATGATTCCATTATTGATGTTCAGACTATTACAGACGCGATGATGACCACAGCCCAGTCCATTACGGAACTGGCCATCCGCTTTTTCCTGAACCTGGTGGTGTGCTGGATTCTGGTCCAGTTCTTCTACTACCGCAAGAGCCGCCGCCGCGACTACTATTTCACCTTCATGGTTTTCTCTTCGGCCATGCTTCTGCTCCTGTACATTATGGGAAATGTGGAAGTGGGCGTGGGCCTTACCCTGGGCCTCTTTGCCATATTTGGTGTAATACGTTACCGCACGGAAACTGTGCCGGTGCGGGAGATGACTTATCTTTTTGTCATCATCGCCCTGGCGGCCGTGAACGGCCTGGCACCGGTCTATAAACTGGTAGGCGCCACATCGGCCAGTCCCCATTATGCACTTTCCTGGGGCTCGGTGGGCATTATGGCCCTCTCCAACGCCCTGGTTATTCTGCTTATCTGGGTGCTGGAAAACGGCCATCTCCTCAAGCACACCTCCACCAAGTTGGTGCTCTATGACCGCATCGACCTCATCGTCCCCGAAAAGCGGGAGGAGTTGATGGCCGACTTGGAGAAGCGCATCGGTGTTAAGGTGAACAATGTGGAGGTTGGGCACGTGGATTTCCTGAAGGATGCCGCCTTCATCAAGATCTTTTACGATCTGGACAAGGACCAGAGCGGCTCTATCGACATCCTTACCAAAGCCAAAGATTTTGTAGAACAGTAGCATTATGAAGAAGTTAGTTAGTCTTATTATAGCTCTTATCCCGGTCCTTGGATTCGCCCAGGGCACCGTAAACGACCTGGAAACGGATTTCGGCGCCCGCGTGGGCGTTTCCGTAGACAAGAAAATCGTGAAGGGGCTGCATGTGGAGGCCGATGGAGAAATCCGTCTCAGTGACAATTTCTCTACTTTTGGCCGTTTTAATCTGGGCTTGGGCTTGAGTTACAAAATCAGCCCGGTGTTCAAAATTGGCGTCGGTTACCAGTTCATCGAGAAGAAGAATTCCTCCTCAGAGTGGAAGCCCCGCCACCGTTTTTATGCCGATGCCAGCGCTACTCTGAGGGCTGGCTACTGGCGCTTTTCCCTCAAGGAACGCCTTCAACTCACGCACCGGGACGTGAACAACGTGTACCAGAACAATCCCAATTCCCTGATGCTGAAGAGCCGTTTCAAGGTGTCCTACAAGGGGTTTGCGAGCGTGACGCCGTATGGATATGTGGAGGTGCGGAATGTTTTCAATGATCCGCGCTGCTCGGCCACGTGGAGCACGGCCAGTCAGGCTTATACGGATTATTCCTTTAAGGGCTACTCGGATGCCTATGTAAACCGCATTCGCGGATCGCTGGGACTGGAATGGAAACTGAGCAAACAGCATGCACTGGATTTCTATGTGCTGGGAGATTATTGCTACGACAAGAACATCGATACCAATTCCAGCGGAACCAAATTGAAGTCTCTGACTTATGACCGGGCTTTCAATACGGCGCTGTGCATTGGCTACCAGTTCAGTTTCTGACGGAAAAAACATATCTTTGTAAAAAAGAACGGGCATGGATTCGTTTGAGAAAAGAAAGCTGAAACTGTATGGCATATTCTGGGGTGCGGTACTGATTGTACCCACCCTTCCCTTGCTGTGGGGGGCGCTGAACATAACAGGGCATTTCTCCTCCTTTGAGGAAGTGTTTTCCCTGTGGCTGTCCATCCTGCCCATCCTGGCGCTTTTCCTGGTCCATAACTTCCTGGTTTTGCCCTTATTCAAGAAAAGCATTCCGCTGTATCTTGTGATGGTTCTTGCCCTGACGGCCCTGTTTGGGATTTATTGTTTTACCATCGGGGACCATCCTCCGGGCCTGCCGGAAGGAATGCATCCGACGGATTTGGAGCCTCCGTCCCATCAGCCGGCCCGGCCTGCCGCCCTGCTGCTGGGCTTCGGTGTGCTGGCCATCATAGCCAATGTAGGTGCCGATGCCATCGTGGAGAATGAAAGGAAGGAGGAAGAGCGGCGCCTGCTGGAGATAGAAAATCTCAAACTGCAGCTGGAGGCGCTCCGTTACCAGATTAATCCGCACTTTTTCCTGAATACGCTCAACAATATCCAGGCGCTGGTGCTGATAGACCCTGACAAGGCGACGAAGAGTATCGGCGTATTCTCCAAAATGATGCAGATTCTCCTCCGTTATGGAAATGCGCCGCTGGTCCCCCTGGCCGATGAGGTGTGCAGCCTGGAGTATTTCGTTGAACTGATGCGGCTGCGCTATACGGACAACGTACAGATCGAGACGAGTTTTCCCCGTCAGACGGGAGATGCCGTCATTCAGCCGCTGGTCCTGGGCACTTTCGTGGAGAATGCCTTCAAGCACGGCATCAGCTATGAACGGCCCTCGCTGGTCCGGCTGCAGATAGAGCTCGTGGACGGGAAGATTGTCTTCGTCTGCGAGAATACCCTGGCATCGGATACCCGGGCTGAGGGTTATGGAATCGGCCTGGAGAATGCCCGGAAAAGGCTTTCCCTTCTCTATGGAGATAAGTATGAACTGAGTGCAAACCCGTCCGGAGACCATTATGTGGTCCGGTTGACGCTTCCGGACAAAATGGAGATTTCCGCCGTATGATCCGTGCTGTCACCATAGACGACGAGCCCCTGGCGCTCAAGCTGCTGGAGGTGTATATCGGCCGTATTCCTGACGTCCAACTGGTGGCTTCGTGCCCCGGCGCGGCTGCTGCAAGGCAGTTTCTCGCTGAGGCCGATGTCCTTTTTGTCGATATCAACATGCCCGACGTGAGCGGTATGGAATTCGTGCGCAGCCTCGAAAATCCGCCCCTGGTGGTGTTCACGACGGCTTACGCGGAGCATGCCGTGGAGGGGTTCCGGGTGAATGCCGTGGATTATCTGGTGAAGCCCTTCGGCTTCGAGGAATTCAAGGAGGCCGTGGACCGGGTGCGGAACATGCTCTCGCTTCGGGCCAGGGCCGCCGGCGAACCTTCTCAGGAAAAGGTCCTCTTTTTCCAGGTGGGGCACCAGAAAAGAAGGGTTTCCGCGGCCGATATCCTGTACGTGGAAAGCATGGGGGCCTACCTCCGTGTCCATATTGCCGGGGAGGATCCCCTGATTGTGCTGGGCAATTTCAAAAGCATCCTGGATGCAGACCCTCAGCGGTTTTTCCGCATCCATAAGTCCTATGTGGTGAACCTGGCGCAGATTCGTCAGAGCAGCAGATCATCGATGACGCTGAGTGACGGAACAGTTCTTTCCATTGGTGAGGCTTACCGGAAGGGATTCCATGCAGCATACCAGCTGCGTTGACAAATTACTCCCCGAGGGGAGGGCATTCGTGAGGGGACAACGTGAGAAGGTAGTCCTGCCCAGCGTACAAAGTCTATTATATCGTACAAAGCGGAATCTCGAACCTATCGGTCATCGAAGGGCTGCTCCAGATACAAGCCTTTATCGATTGGCTTGACCGATAAATTGGAATTTTACTTGTCAAGCTTCCTAATCAATGAAAGGTCGCCGCTGGAAAGGGCTTCGAAGTTCTCTTCAATCTTTTTGATGTCCCAGTCCCACCACTTCAAGTCCAGGAGGTAGGCTATGAATTCGTCGTCAAATCGCTTCCGGATAACCCGACAAGGATTGCCTGCAGCAACAGCATAGGGAGGGATGTCAGAGGCGACTACAGAATTGGCGCCGATGATGGCACCATCACCGATATGTACACCAGGCATTACAGTTACATTCTGACCAATCCAGACATCGTTGCCGACCACAGTATCGCCCTTCAGAGGCAATTCATCTTTCACGGGGGCAATGGCGCTGCCCCAGTCTCCGCCCATGATGTAGAAAGGATAGGTAGTCACCCCATCCATTCTGTGGTTGGCCCCGTTCATCACGAACTCAATGCCCTTGGCGATGGCGCAGAATTTCCCGATAATCAGTTTGTCGCCGATGAAATCGTAGAAGTGGGTGACGTGCTTCTCAAACTGATCTGCACCATCCACGTCATCATAGTACGTGTAGTCCCCGATGATGATGCGAGGATTCTTCACCACGTTCTTGATAAAGCAGAGGCGCGGTAAATTGGGATTTGGGAAGGCCGCATTTGGGTCGGGTCTGTTGGGTATCTTGTTCATTGGGTTAAATACCGATTTATATGCCTAAAGATAGAAGTTTTTGAGGATTTCCCCAAACAGGGGCAAGCGCAGAAAAGCAGAAAGTCAATCTTAATTGGCTGACCTTCAATCACTTCGTAGACCAAACCCTCCGAATCTCGAACCTCTCGTTCATCGAAGGGCTCGTCAGAATACAATCTTTTATTGGTGATTTGGACTGGAAGTTCTCCAGCGTTTGAGCATGGGGAAGAAGCCGCGCATCATCTCCACCATTCCCTCGTCCACAAACTGGGCGCAGTGGTCTATCATTTCCTCCATTGTGCATTCCTGCAAGAACTTGCCGCCTTGAAAACAGTACTGACAGTAGTCGAAGTTGATGCTGCCGTCGGCATTGCGGCCGCAGTCTTCATCCTTAGTAAGCGGCATGCCGCAGCTCTGGCAGAACTGGGGAAGTTGACCGGGGGCCAGATGCTTCTCCTTGGGAGGGAAGCCTGCTTCGTAGACTTCAAAGGCCTCCGACTGGGCATCGGCCACGAAGTAGCCGGAAGGCGGGCAATATGTGCCCTCGTGGTTACCCCAGTATCCTGGGATTAGTTCTTGCGCCAGGAAGTACGGCACCTCACTTTCGGCCGGTTCGCCGTGATAATGGATCTTCAGTTTGCTGGCCAGGCCAAAGCCGGCGTGCTTATAAAACTCAATATTGCCTTCCATCTGCAACAGGCCGATACCCATCGCCCGGGCCTTCTCCAGCGCATATTGCAGCAACTTGAGGCCGTAGCCCTTGCGCTTGTAGTCCGGATGGATGCTGATGGGGCCGAAAGTCCAGGAAGGAAACACTGTTCCATCGACCAGTGTAATACCGGCCTTGGAGAACATTACATGCCCGATAATGCGTCCGTCTTCCTCCATTACAAAGTCCAACTCCGGTATGAAAGCCGGATTATTTCTGAACTGGTTGAGTACAAAGTGCTCCTGGCATCCGGGACGATACACGTTCCAGAAAGCCTCCCGCGTGAGGTTTTCCACCTCCCGCCAGTCTTGGGGTTGTTCCAATCGGATAGTCATTTTTCGGTTTTATATCTATCTATCACGCATTCTGCGAGGGATCAGTGTGGGATAGGCCTCAACGGCATCACGGAAGGTGAGGCCGGCGTTCTCCCGCAGCCAGCTTTGGAATTCCACCTTGAAACGGAATCCTTTGCCAAGGTACTGTTCAAAGAATGCCCGCAGGTCCTGAGAGCAAACGATGTCGGGAGCAATGACCTCGTCCAGGGATGTGGGTACCTGGCGATTGACCGCGCTCCTCTTTGCCTTTGATTTGCCTGACATCAGTTCCGGCAGTGTTGCCCGGATGATGTCCTCCAGATAGTCCCGGTCATCCACATTCGTGATATAGAAATGGTCCCGGGCGCTGGGATAAGGCGGCCGGAGGATAACCTCTTCCAACACGGCTTCTCCCGCATCTGTCATCTTGATATACAAATTGTTGTCACAGATGAGGCCGAAGAGGACGCCATCGCAATAGATGCAATAGTCTCCCATCATCTTTTTCACGGCAATCTCACCGGCACCGGAGCACTGGTCTATTATGAATTGAACGAAATCGGGGTTACAAGCCATATAATTACGTTACCTGTGCATAATGGTCAAGGTATCTATTGAATGCCGCTAATTCCGTGAGGTTCCGCTCGAGGAAGGCCTTACAGTATAGTTCCCTGAATCGGCAAAGTTCTTCCAGCATGGCGGAGCGGAGCATCGGTGAGGCATCAGTACGGCCATATTTGATGGTCAGGTCGACAAGTTCCTGAAAACGAATGAAAGCGCTCTCGGCCCTGGACTCTTTCCCTGCCTCAAGCGCTCGATAAATACGGGAAGTCTCGCTGCCGATGTTTGCCATCTGCTGCGGGAAAGTCAACTCGGCCCATCGGCCGCTATCCAAATCCTTGTGTAGCATTATCACAGAACCACTTCTCGCAAAGTTAACAAAAAAAGAGGAATCATCCGTTAGATAATTCCTCTGTAGTAGAACAGGTGTTAGAAATTTCGAACGGCTTTATAGCGGGATTCAAATCGGTAATCGGATTCACTTTCCCTTTTTCTTTGCCCAAGTATTTGCAAGGACAACCACAATGATACTTGCGACGAATGTGAGTGCTACAAAAGACCACACTGCCGTCGTCGTTTCTTCTCCAAGCATGAGGAAAGTCATCGGGGCGAGCGCAATCAGCAAGCCGCCAATTAAGCCACGGAGCCGCTTGATATTATACTTCTCCCTTTCTTCTTTGGGCGCGGTATTATAACCTGCAATCAGATTATCACCTTTTCCGATGAGTATGACAAAGCCCATGATGGCTAAGATGGCTGCAACAATAATCAGGATAATCATATTTAATGTCGGATATTTTAACAAATATACTTATTTTTTACGAACTCGGAAACCAAGTCTCATAGCAGCCTGAATACAAAATAAGGACACTTCCGAAGAAATGTCCTATTTAGTAGACAACGATGATTATTTATCGAACTTTCTTGAGGGCCTTGTGAAACTGGACAGGTTTAAGGAAAGTGTCTGGAAGCATATCTTTTAGAAAATCTGCCCGATCAGTTCGTTGGTCTTCTTGTGCAGTTTCTTCAGGACCGGAAGCAAGATGAACAGCTCGGCCAGGAGGATGCCATAGGTCAATCCGGAACTGAAGTCAATCAACCAATGGGAAAAGCCGCTTTCAGGAAGATGCCTTCCCACAGGCATAAGAACCAGGAAAGCTACCGCTGCGATGAGGGTAAGACCGATGAAACTGTTCAGATGGAAGTTGAACGCCTTGCTGGTCAGGCGCAGCTTAGCGGCGACGTTATTCTCCGCTTCGAACGGGCCGGACGCCGTTTCCCGCTTCCAGTAGATTTTACGTTTCCACTGATGGACGAACTGGTCCCCACAGGATGAGCGGAATGCGACATAGTCACCGACTCCTTCCTTCGACTTCTTTTCGTCAAAGTCGATCTGATAGATGAACTCTTCGGGTTCACATCGTTGGAAGCGGTAGATGACCCCGTTGGTACGCTGGAATGCCCAGCCTTTCTTGGCCATGTCGTTCAGCCACTCTTCCTCTTTGTCAAAATCAACGAACCAGTTGATGGTAATCTTGCTTGTTTTCATATTTACTTACTTTTTGATGTTCATTCTTCCGTTCTCCACAAGTTCCTCGAGGCGTTCGAATTCGGCCAGGAGGATTTCCTGCCCCTTATCTGTAATCTGATACAGTTTTCTTCTGCCATCGGTGTCGGAGGATTCCCCACAAGGAACAATCCATCCTTTTTCCAATAGATTGGAGATTGCTCCGTACAAGGTGCCTGCCGACAGGACCAGGCGGCCCTTGCTCATGGAAGAGGTCTTCTGCATGATGCCATACCCGTGCAGGGGTTCCTGCAGGGCCAGAAGGATGTAGTAGATCGCTTCTGTCAATGCTGCTGTTGTGTTTTTCATTTCCTATATTGTTTTCCGTTATATCGGATTCCGATACAAAGGTAAGCGATATATTTTAATTTGCAAAACTTTTTTAGAAAAAAAAGCATTCGACGCTTGAACGGATCACTCGAACCCAAAAGAAGCCGTGTTCGAGATATGGTCCAATGAAGCCCCACAGGGCGTTGAATGGGACTGGTTCAAGGTCAATCAAATGTGCATAATTGCCTGGACTTATCGGTCTAGTCAAACACAAAAAAGGAGGACAAATCTTTCGATTTATCCTCTGTAGTAGACCAAACACTCCGAATCTCGAACCTCTCGTTCATCGAAGGGCTGCTCCAAATACAAGCCTTCATCGATTGGCTTGACCGATAAATTGGAATTTAATCAAACAGCCTCGGTTCTTTCGACAATAACGATTCGTGTCTGGACGGGACAATCTTGTCGCCAGTCTGGATATTACCCAACAGGAGCGGTGAGTCAGGGTTGTGCGCCAATGCTCATACCCGTCATCATCGATCAACCCTTACTACGCGGATACCCACGTTGGCGTAGCCTTTGGAACCGTCGCAGGCTGCGTCGGAGTATTCGCTCCGGCACTCGTCGCGGCTGCTGTCCCAGGCACCGCCTTTGACGATATACTCTCCGGAAGCTGTCAGGGTAGAAGTCCACTCCCAACAGTTGCCCCAGAAGTCAATGCCACCGCAGGCTCCCGTAGTCTGAGCATAGGCATCCACAGCTGTGAGCCCGATCTCCACACGATCACTGTTCATTTTCACGTCTTTGGGCATATGGCCGGCACCCAGAATCCAGTCTTCCTCGGAAGGAAGCCGGTAAGCATGCTTCGTGTCATTGGCGCCTAGCCATTCGCAATAGGCGGCAGCTTCGGCGTAAGACGCATTGCAGACCGGATAACTGTCCTGCCCCTGAGGATATGTAAAATCACTCATATAGGCCTTATATTCAGCATTGGTAACGGGGGCATAGCCGATGTAGGGATTATTTCCGGCCGCGCCGCGAAGTACCAGCCACTGGTCAGAAACGTCGTCATCCTCACGGGGGTCAATCAGTCGCAGAAACTGCTGGTAGAGCCGAATTTCTCGATTCTCTACCATCTCGTCCACGATGGCCTGCATTTCTTCTACCAGTGACTGGTGCTTGGCCTCACGCTCAAGCTGGCGTAATTTAGCCTTCTTGCGGGCCACCACTTTGTCGTACTTGATTCCCATCACATCCAGAAGCGTCTGCTTGTTCTCTTCGGTGGCACTTTGTTTATAGGCTCGAAGGGCATTCTGTGTCTCGCTGTTCAGTCCCGGACGCTCTTCTTCCAAAAAGGGTTCTTCGATGCCTCGGAATTCGAGTTCGCTTTCTACAAGGTCCAGCGGAGAAATAAATGATCCGGCTTCAATAACCTGATGTACGCCGAAGTAATCGGCCACTTGATCGTCCTTGTATATGGTGATCCGGTAACCGCCATACACGTCACATGGGAGGGTGTGGATGCAATAGTCCTTTCCAGCTTCCATTGTGCCGCCGTCCGCAGGCAGTAAGGTGATGATGGAATGGGGCGAGCGGATTTCGCCAAGAGCAGAAGCACCATCCATTTCAATGATGTCCGCTTCTCCGGCGATGGCGTTGGCGTCAACACTTTCGATTTCAAGTTTGGAGATGCCGGACATCTGAAAGTTCAGTCTCAGCCCGCCCGTGAGGGCGTCGAAGACTTTCTGGTCGGCTTCGCTTAGACCGGACACTGCGTCAGCTTTCTGATTGGCGGAAATCGTGATGACACTAATCGCCTCAATTCCGGCGACATCATCCGGAGATGGTTGCTCCATCTTCTCACAGGCGCCCAGAATCACGAGCGCCTGTAGAAGAAGGGCAAGGTATGGATTCTTTTTCATGTCAAGAGGCTTTCTAATGATTTCTCGGACCGGGCCTGCCGTGTCTGCGTCCCTGTCCGGAACCATGATCGTTCTTGCGGCTCATCAGCTTCCGCTGAATCTGGCTCTCTACCTGATAGAGCCGGCTTAACTGGTCCGGATCAAGCACCGTCGCGAATTCATCGACATAATTCATGCGAATTGCCTGGGCAGCCTGCTGACGCTCGATGCGTGTCTTCTCCAGCGCTGCTGCCTCTTCAGCCGTTGCCGGAGGCGTGGTACGATTTTCACGCTCGCCGACGGCTGCCCGCATTTCGTCGTTGTATCGCTTATAGATGGGTATAAATTGCTCTTTCTGCTGGTCAGAAAGGTTCAGCCGATAGACGAACTCCCGGATCTTGGCGTCGAAGTAGCGTTGATTAACAGAATCTTCCTGCCCCTGGCCGAAAGCCGTAAGGGCCGACAGGGATATGAGAATGGAAAGGAATAAACGTTTCATGGATTTGGAATGTTTGAGGATTTGTATTTTAATAGTATTCCGGAATTTCTTCTATGGGCCAGTCCACGATCATCGCGGCCTCTGAGTCGGAAATCGACGCCAGGAACATCTCAATGGGGCTGCCGGCAGGTTGAACCGTCTTTCTGCCGGACGGAATCACCACTGCAAGGACAATCGCGGCAGCGGCCGCCACACCAGCCAAGGTGTAAACGAGGTTCCTGTTTATCTTCCTTTCTGCCCGGTCCTTCAGCCTGGCAGTTTCCACACTCCGCTGCACAAGGGCGTCCACGTAGGACTCACTTTCCTTGTACGGAAGCTTGGTATTTATGTTCCCAAACTCTTTCATATCACGTGCTCTTTCAAATAATCCTTGATTTTCTCCACTGCATAGTGGTAATTTGTCCTGAGTGAACCCTCGCTCTTGCCGGTTATTTCAGCTATTTGCGCGTACGACAACTCATCATAATAGCGCAGGTTGAAAGCGACCCTCTGCTGCGTGGGAAGTTGCATGATAGCCTGCTGGAAGAGGACGGCTGACTTGTCCGCATCCGGAGCGCTTTCCGTTACTACCAAATCCGAGAGCTCACCGCTAAGCGAATCCAGGCTTTGGAACAAACGCACCCGTTTGCGGAGCAGCTGCAGCGCCTCATTGGTTGCTATCCGGTAGCACCAGGCCTCCAGTGAAGAATCATCTCCTTTAAAGGAGTCGGCTCTGGTGAAAACCTTGATGAACGTCTCCTGGAGCGCATCCTGGGCATCGTCGTGGCTCACGACCAGGCGGCGGATATGCCAGTACAGCCGGTTTCCGTACCGGCTGGCAACTTGCTGGAGTATGGCGTTCGCGTCCTGGTTCATTGCGGATCAATTACATATATTAGATGCGCCCCAAGGGCAAATGTTAAAACGCCCCTCTCCCTTGTTATGACAATGCCCGAGCAACCATTGCTGATTACCCAGGCAAGATTTCCCACCGATAAATTCCGATTTGTCGGGATAAAGATAGGAGTTTTATCGCAGTCTTGCAATCTGCTTGTTTCCCGTGCACCGTAGGGGCCACTTTTGTGCACGGGAGGCCGATTTTCGAGGGCCCGTACACCGCAGCACCGGTTTTTGTGCACGGAGGGGGATTCCGGAGCGAAGCGACAGGGCCTGCAGGCCCGCACCGCCTCTTCTGAGGCGGAGCCCCTCTCCCGAGGAGAGGGGTTTGGGGTGAGGGTAACGTGAGAAGGTAGTCCTGCCTAGCGCACAAAGCAGAAAGTCAGCCGTTAAGGCTGACTTTCAAAGCTTTGTAGCGGAGACAGGACTCGAACCTGTGACCTCCGGGTTATGAGCCCGACGAGCTACCGACTGCTCTACTCCGCGGTATGGGAATGCAAAGGTAAGGAGTTTTTTTGAAAACTCCAAATTTAACTGAGGAATTCCAGGATGGCGGGGAGGTCACAGGCCGGGAAAGCCTTTTGTTCGCCGGAGACCAAGTTCTTGATATTCACTGTTTTGGCTTCCATTTCATTGCTGCCGTTGATGGAAATGAACGGGATCACCTTCTTGTCGGCGTAGTCGAACTGCTTCTTGAGTTTGGTGGCTTCCGGATATACCTCCACCGACACGCCGGCTTCGCGGAGTGCCTTGGCGATGGGGAGTACGTAGCGGAGTTCATCGGCCCCCATGACGGCGAAGAGCAGGGTAGTGGACTGTTCCAGGCTGGCGGGGAAGAGATCCAGGCCCACCAGGACGTCGTAGATGCGGTCGGCGCCGAAAGAGATGCCTACGCCGGAAAGGTCGGGCAGGCCGAAGATGCCGGTGAGGTTGTCGTAGCGTCCGCCGCCGCAGATGCTGCCAATCTCCCAGTCCAGCGCCTTCACTTCGAAGATGGCGCCGGTGTAATAGTTGAGGCCGCGGGCCAGGGACAGGTCCATCTCCACGGGGGCCGATATGCCAGCAGCGGCAATGAGGCCGAAGAGCTCTTCCAGTTCGTCCAGGCCCTTCAGGCCGGTTTCGGAAACTACGCCGGAAGCGCTTCCACCGTTAAACAGCCCGCGCATGGCGGCGAGTTTCTTCTCAAGGGATCCCTGCAGGGACAGGATTTGCTCGATGACGGCAATGCCATCGGCCGCCAGTCTTTTATCTGCCATCTCTTCCTTCACTTTTTCCAGGCCGATCTTATCCAGTTTGTCGATGGCTACGGTGATGTCCACCACCTTGTCCGGGGCGCCGGCAATCTCGGCGAAACCCGTGAGCACCTTGCGGTTGTTGATGTGGATGCCCACGCGCACGCCCAGTTTGCCGAAAACGGCATCCACCATCTGAACCAGTTCCAGTTCATTCACCTGGGAACGGGAGCCGATCACATCAACATCACACTGGTAGAATTCGCGATAGCGGCCTTTCTGGGGACGATCGGCCCGCCAGACGGGCTGGATCTGGAAACGTTTGAAAGGGAAGGAGATGTCGTTCTGGTGCTGCACCACATAGCGGGCGAAAGGCACCGTGAGATCGTAGCGAAGTCCTTTTTCGCAAATCTGCGATGCCAGTGGTTTATCGGCGTCCACTCCGGCCATGAAGTCGCCGGAATTGAGGATGCGGAACAGCAGTTTGTCGCCCTCTTCGCCGTATTTGCCCAGCAGCGTAGAAAGGTTCTCCATGGCGGGCGTTTCTATCTGCTGATAGCCGTAGGTACGGAAAACGCTGCGGATGGTGTCGAATATATAATTGCGGCGGGCCATTTCCTTCTGGCCGAAGTCGCGCGTGCCTTTCGGTATACTGGGCTTCTGGATGGACATGTCTGAAATTTTTTACAAAAATAAGAAAAAATGCTTATATTTGCTGTCCAATTGCGAGATTAGCTCAGTTGGTAGAGCGTTGGCTTCCCAAGCCGAAGGTCGCGAGTTCGAGCCTCGTATCTCGCTCCGTTAATTTCACTGCCGGTACCTCCAAAAGGTATCGGCTATATTTTTTCTCTCTCTGGTGCAAGATTTGAAGGATTGCGGTGTTTTAGGGATAGACATGATAGGGTAAAAAATATGAATCGTTTTGGACTACTGGCTGCTATGGCCGTTTTACTGACAGTGAGTTTGTCTTGTGAGAAATTGAATGGTGACGATCCCAAGAACAATCCATATAAACGCTTGGACTTGACCACCAAATCGGTAGAATTCGTCCAACAGGGCAATACCTTTGCCTTTGATTTCATTGACCGGGTCAACTCGGTGGAAGAGGGCGACTTCTTTATCTCTCCGTTAAGCATGCAGTTCCTGTTGGGAATGCTTTTGGACGGTGCCCAGAACGGGACTGCCGATGAAATCTGCAAGGTGTTGGGCTATGGAGCAGGAGAGGTGAACGCCGTGAACGAGTACAGCATGTCCATGCTGGAGCAGTTACCTTCACTTGACAAAAAGACCAAGCTCTCTATTGCCAATGCCATTTTCGCGAACAAGCAGTATTCCTTGAAGGACGACTACAAGAGTACAGTGGGGAAGTATTACCAGGCAGAGGTTGCCAATCTCGATTTCTCCAACGAGACAGCCTCTTTAAAAGCCATCAACGGCTGGTGCGATAAACAGACCAATGGGATGATTCCTAAGGTTTTAGACAAAGTATCCCCGGGTACGCTTGCCTACCTGCTCAATGCCATGTATTTCAAAAGTGAATGGAAAGAGAAATTCTCCAAAAACAATACTGTTAACGAAGTCTTCACTACTGAAGACGGGGGCACTAAAAAGGTGCCGATGATGAAGAACAATGAACACTTCCAATACCAGGATAATGATGATTTGCGGGTGGTAAAGCTTCCGTATGGCAACGGGGCTTTCAGTATGCTGGTTATCCTTCCTCAGACCGGGAAAAACCTTTCCGATGTAATATCGGCCCTCAAAACCGTCGATTGGACTGAATTCCGTCGGAGTTTGGTCTACTGCGATGTGGATCTCTGGTTGCCCAAGTTCGAGACTAAATATTCCATAGGGCTTAACGACATCCTTTCCGACATGGGAATGCCATCTGCCTTCAGTCCTGGTAACGCCGATTTCAAAGCCATGTCGGATATGGCCCTGTGTCTGAGTTTCGTCAAGCAGGATGCCGCAATCAAGGTGGATGAAGAGGGAACGGAGGCAGCCGCGGTTTCAGTCGCCGGAATGGACGCTGCCGCCGCCCCCGGTGAGCACATCGTTTTCCACGCCGACCATCCCTTCCTCTACCTGATTACGGAATCAAGTACCGGAGCCATCCTCTTTGCCGGGAAATATAGTGGGGGAAAATAGGTTTGCTGCAAAAATATGGTTATCTTTGTAGTCTTGAAACAAGATTAGAAGACTGTACCATGATTGTCAAAACTTTTGTTCTTAAGCCGCAATCCATCGACACCATCGCCAGCCTGTGCGATGCCCAGACCATCGCCGTCATCCGTCCTCAGCGCAAGATCGAGGCCGTATTCCGGGATGCCATCGGCAAAACCATTCGGGAGAAAAAGCAGGCCAGCGCAGAGATAGCTGCCATTCGCGGCTATTTCCAGGGCATGTCCGAAGACCCGGCCTATCAGCAGGACGTGGAAGAGACCGTAGACGCCATCGCCACCTATCTGCGCGAGGCCATGTATGTACAGACTTCCCCCACAGCCATCGAGGATTATGTGATGGCCAAGTGCTCCCGTCTGTGCGCAGAAGCCGTGAACCAGCGCGTGAAAGGTACGCTCATCGACGGTACGGAACTCATGCTCTGCACCACCGGCGAAGGAGGGGAGACCCACTTCGACTGGACCGCTTCCAAGCAGCAGATTGCCCAGCGTTGCCTTTCCAGCAAAAAGCTGGTCATCTCCGGCGGTTATGGTCGCACCCATTCCGGTTATGTGGTTCGGATCGGCAAAGACGGCGCCCACCTCATGGCTGCCCTCATCGCCTCGGTCCT
Organism: Candidatus Cryptobacteroides sp.; assembly: GCA_045226315.1. Classification (GTDB taxonomy): domain Bacteria; phylum Bacteroidota; class Bacteroidia; order Bacteroidales; family UBA932; genus Cryptobacteroides. The sequence continues at coordinate 91,786 of JBGVCF010000017.1, read as the reverse complement.
CAAGGCCCAGAGCATCGAATTCCACATCGAGTCTAAAGGCATCGACGGCATCCCCGCCATGACCTACGACGAAGCCGCACACTACTGCGCTTCTTCCCGTGCCCCCTTCGCTTCTTCGGCCATCTGGCCTGCCAAGAATGCGGGTATCCCCATCCTGGTGAAAGATATTGAAGATGAAGCATTTGATGGAACGCTCATTTCCACTGGTTCGGCCCACACCACCGCCGTTCTGGCCGATAAAGAAATGGCCCTGATCACCGTATACGGCACCGGCCTGCTGGGTCGCGTGGGCATGTCGGGCTCCATTTTCTCCTGCCTGGCCGCCCAGGGCATCAACGTGCGTTTCATCGCCCAGACATCTTCCGAATACAGCATCAGCTTCGCCGTGGCCGAGGCCGATAAAGACCGCGCTGGCGCAGCCATCCGCGGTCTGTTCAAGGACAATCCGCTGCTGCCTTTGGACGATGTAGTGGTGCTGAATCAGGCCGTAGGCATCGTCACTGTTTTCGGCAGCAAGATGCGTAATCTGCCCGGTACTTCCGGTTCCGTGTTCGGCAAGCTGGGAGCCGCCGGCATCAACATCATCGCCAGCGCCCAGGGCGGGGAAGAGCTCTCCATCTCCCTGGTAGTGGATGAGGCCGATACCGACAAAGCCGTCGCCCTGCTAAAATAATCATTCAGGTATAAAAAAAAGATTCCCGGAGAATTTCCCCGGGAATCTTTTTTATTTGTAATCAATTACTTGATAATGCCTTCTTCTTTAAAAACTTTAGTTAATGCAGTCACGGCGCGGTCCACTTGCTCGCGCGTGTGGGTGGCCATGAGGGAGAAGCGGATGAGGGTATCCTGCGGGGCGCATGCCGGGGGAATCACGGAGTTGATGAAGACACCTTCTTCGAAGGCCCGCTTGGTTACGATGAAGGTCTTTTCCAAATCGCGCACATAAAGCGGAATGATGGGGCTTTCCGTCTCACCGATCTCGAAGCCGGCTTCCTTGAAGCGACGCAGCGCGTAATTGGTTACATCCCACAGATTGGTGATGCGTTTGGGCTCCTTCTGGATAATGTGCAGAGCCTCCAGGGCCGATGCCGTAGCCGCCGGGGTATCGGAAGCCTGGAAGATATAAGTGCGGGCGGTGTGGCGGAGCCAGTTGATGATGACGCTATCGGCCGCAATGAAACCGCCGATGGCCGCCAGGCTCTTGGAGAAGGTGCCCATGATCAGGTCTATGTCTTTGGTGAGGCCGAAATGGTTGCAAACGCCGCGGCCCTGTTTGCCGAAGACACCCAGGCCGTGGGCTTCATCCACCATAATCACCACGTTGTCGTACTTGTGCTTGAGCTCTACGATTTCCGGAAGCTTGGCAAGATCGCCCTCCATGGAGAACACGCCGTCCACTATGATGAGTTTCACGGAGTTCTTGGGGCAGCGGCGTATGCAGCGCTCCAGGTCCTTCATGTCGTTGTGCTTGTAGTGCAGCCCCTTGGCGAAGCTCAGACGCCTGCCGTCCACGATGGAAGCGTGGTCTCTGTCGTCGCAGATAATGAAATCGTCCTTGGTGAGGAGCTGGGGGATAACACCGCTGTTCACGGTGAAACCGGTGCTGAATACCAGGGCTTCGTCCTTGCCCACGAAATCGGCCAGCTCTTTCTCCAACTGTACGTGGATATCAAGTGTACCGTTAAGGAAACGCGATCCGGCGCATCCGGAGCCATATTTCTTCAGGGCCTCGATGCCCGCGTTGATCACGCGTTCATCGCCGGTAAGGCCGGTATAGGCGTTGGACCCGAACATCATAATCTGGTGACCGTCCATGGTCACTTCGGTGCCCTGCTTGCTGGTTATCTGGCGGAAATAGGGATAAATTCCCTTCTCCATCATCTTCTGGGGAAGGTCATATTTTGCCAGTCTGGCATGTAAAAGTCCCATATATAGGAGAGGTTTTAGTCACAAAAAATCATGCAAAAATACGAAAAAATATTAAATCGCCGATATCTGCCGTTTTTTTCGTATCTTTGACACCTATTTTGAAACACTATGGAAGAGCGCAAACTGAATTTCCTGGAGGAAATCATCGAAAAGGATTTAGCCGAAGGCAAGGTGGACAGCATCATGACCCGCTTCCCGCCGGAACCCAACGGCTATCTGCACCTGGGACATGCCAAGAGCATTTGCCTGAATTTCGGCCTGGCGCAGAAGTATGGCGGCAAGACCAACCTGCGGTACGACGACACCAATCCCACCAAAGAGGACACGGAATATGTAGACTCCATCAAGGAGGATATCCAGTGGCTGGGTTTCCAGTGGGATAAAGAGTTGTACGCCAGCGATTACTTCGACCAACTGTACCAGTGGGCCGAAGATCTGATCATGCGTGGCCTGGCCTATGTAGACGATCAGACCCAGGAGGAAATCCGTGTGAACCGCGGCACCGTGGACAAGCCCGGTACGCCCAGTCCCTGGCGGGACCGTACACCGGAAGAGAACCTGAAACTGTTCCGGGAAATGAAGGCCGGCAAATATGCGGAAGGGGAGAAGGTGCTCCGGGCCAAGATCGATATGGCCCATCCCAACATGATGTTCCGGGATCCGCTGCTGTACCGCATCAAGTTTGCCCATCACCACCGTACCGGCGACAAATGGTGCATCTACCCCATGTACGACTACACCCATGGCCAGTGCGATTCCATCGAGCATATCACCCACTCCATCTGCACGCTGGAGTTTGATGTACACCGTCCCCTATACGATTGGTTCATTGAAACGCTGGGTATCTATCCCTCTCATCAGTACGAATTTGCGCGCCTGAACCTCACGTACACCTTGATGTCCAAGCGTAAGCTCCTGGAACTGGTCCAGAAGGGTCTTGTGAGCGGCTGGGACGACCCTCGCATGCCCACGCTCTGCGGCGTCCGCCGTCGCGGCTACACCGCCAATGCCCTCCGCATGTTCTGCGATAAAATCGGCGTTTCCAAGCGCGACCAACTCATGGACATCCAGCTGCTGGAATGGTGCGTACGCCAGGATCTGAACGAACGCTCCAACCGCTACATGGTGGTGCAGGATCCCATCAAGCTCACCATCACCAACTGGCCGGAAGGCAAGGTGGAATGGTTCGACTGCCCGCTGAATCCCGCAGATCCCGAGGGTGCCAAGCGCAAGGTCCCGTTCACCGGCGAACTCCTGATCGAGAAGGCCGACTTCATGGAGGACGCTCCCAAGAAGTTCTTCCGCCTGAAACCGGACGGAGAAGTCCGCCTCAAGTACACCTATATTGTCAAGTGCAATGAAGTGATTAAGGATGAAAACGGCGAGGTAGTGGAGCTCAAGTGCACCTACGATCCTTCCCCCGAATATCGTCCCGTGAAGGGCACTATCCACTGGGTAAGCGCTGCACACGCCCAGGAACTGGAACTGCGCAACTACGACCGTCTCTTCACTTTGGCCGATATGAGCCAGGTCCCCGAGGACAAGGACTACAAGGATTTCCTGAATCCGGAGAGCCTGGTCATCGGCAAGGGCTGGGCCGAACCTGCCCTGCTGGAAGACAACTCCGGCATCGCCGTGCAGTTCGAACGCACAGGCTATTATGTGAAGGATAAAGATTCAACGCCGCAGCATGTTGTATTCAACAAGACCACGGCGTTGAAGGATTCTTACAAACCGGAATAATCAGATCTTCTGTTTGAATACCCGGTAGCCGTAGATGGCTATCACAACGAAGCAGATCATCGGCAAGATAAACGACACGTTGACCGCGGGCATTCCAAGGAGTGTTCCGCGGTCAATGATCATAGCCTGGAGCGGAGGCAGCACGGAGCCGCCCAGGATGGCCATGATGAGGCCTGCCGCGCCGAATTTGGCGTCTTCTCCCAGCCCGTCCAGGGCAATACCGTAGATGGTAGGGAACATCAGGGACATGCAGGCGCTAACGGCTACCAAGCAATACAGACCGGCGATGCCCTGCAGGAAAATCACTCCCAGTGTGCAGGCGATGCCAAGGAGGGCAAAGACGTGGAGCATCTTGCCCGGCTGGAAGTACTTCATGAGCCAGGTGCAGATGAAGCGGCTGCAACAGAAGATGATCATGGCGGCAATGTTGTAGCGCTGGCTAAGCACCTCTGCGTCAATCTCACTCATGCCCTGTTCCATGAAGATACGCGTGCCGTACTGGATAATAAAGGTCCAGCACATGATCTGCACGCCCACATAGAAGAACTGCGTGAGCACGCCCTCGCGGTAGCGCTTGCGGCTCATGAGGTCTTTGAGTGTTTCGGAGATGCTGCCCCTGTTCTCTTCCTTCACGCGCGGCATGCGGATGAGCAGGATCAGGAGGAACATCACCACGATGACCATGCCGATAATCACATACGGCTTGATGAGGATGCCCAGATCGCTTTGCCGGATGGCGGCGAATTCGGCATCCGACAGGTTGGCCCTTTCGGCGCTGCTAAGGGGATTGAGCCGGGCCTGGATGAAGTTCATGGCCACGAACATGCCGCAAAGCGAGCCGATAGGATTGAAGGACTGTGCAAAATTCAGGCGCCTGGTGGCCGTTTCCGGGGAACCCATGGCCAGGATGTAAGGATTGGCGCTGGTTTCCAGGAAGCTGAGTCCGCAGGTTAGGATGAAATAGGCCAGCAGGAAGGGCCAGTAGGCTCCGGTGGAGCGGGCGCCGATAAAGAGGAAAGCGCCGGCTGCATACAGGCCCAGGCCCATCAGGATGCCGCTCTTGTAATTGAACTTGCGGATGAAAAGGGCCGCCGGCAGCGCCATGGCGAAGTATCCTCCATAGAACGCCACCTGCGTAAGCGCCCCTTCCGTCACGCTCATGCGGAAAATCTTGGAGAACGCCTTCACCATGGGATTGGTGATATCATTGGCGAATCCCCACAGCGCAAAACAAGCCGTAATCAGTATAAAGGGCAACAAATAGTTAACCCCTTGATACTTCAATATACTTTGTTTGTTGTCCATATCTATTTCTTAAATAGCGGGCCGTAGGCCTGGCAGGCACGGTAGTCGGCGCCTTCCGGATCCATGCCGAAGGCACGCCAGGTGGAAGGACGGAAGATGTCGTCATCGGCCACATTGTGCATGCACACGGGGATGCGGAGCATGGAGCAGAGAGTGATGAGGTCGGCGCCTACGTGGCCGTAGACGATGGCCCCGTGGTTGGCGCCCCAGCAGTTCATTACGCTGTATACGTCCTTGAACGGAGCCTTATTGGGATCCAGGCGCGGGGCAAACCAGGTGGTGGGCCAGCCTTTGTCGGTGCGGTCGTCCAGGATCTTGAACTGTTTCTCGCTCACGTCCACGGTCCAGCCTTCGGCCAGTTGCAGTACCGGTCCCAGGTTCTTGACCATGTTCACGCGGATCATGGTGCAGGGCATGTTGCCTTTGGACAGGAATTTGGAAGAGTAGCCGCCACCGCGGAAGTATTCGCGGTTGGCAGGCACCCATACGGTATTGTCCAGGCAGTCCTGGGCTTCTTTTTCGCTGATTTCCCAGAAGGGCTTCATGGCCGGTTTTCCGTCCTTGGTGCAGCGGCCGCAGCCGTCCAGCGAGGCGGCGCCGGAGTTGATGAGGTGGATGATACCGCCGGCGGCCTTGCCCTGCAACTTCTCACCCGTTACGCGCTCTACTGCCTCGGGGCTCCAGTAGGTGCGAACATCGGCGAAAATGGCGGCGGTCTGGGAAACCAGGTGACCCAGCAGCATGGCAACGCCGTTCAGGGAGTCGTTTTCCGTGGCCAGGACAAACGGCTTGCGGATGCCGTTCCAGTCGAAGGAAGAGTTCAGGATGGCCTCTGCGAAGTCGCCGTTGGGGTAGAAGTCGGTCCACTGGCGCTGGCCCTGGAAACCGCCCAGGATGGCGTTGTGGCCCAGGGATTCCTCGCCGAAGCCCATTTCCTTGAGCTTGGGATTGCCCTGCAGGAGGTCGCGGATGATGATGGCCATCTTAACGGTGAACTCCCAGTCCTTGTCTTTTTCTTCGCGGGTCTTTTTAAGGTCGGGCCGATTGCAGATATCCTCATACTCCTTGCAGTTGGCCTTGGCCCACTTGAGCGCCTTTTCGAATTCCTCGTGGTCGTAGATGCCCCGTTCCATGCGGCGGATGATCTCTACCTCGTCGATACCTTCGCAGCGCATGCCCAGATAGTCCTCGAAGAAGTCCGGGTTCACGATGGAACCGGCGATACCCATGCAAACGGCGCCGATGGACAGATAGGACTTGCCGCGCAGGCTGGCAGCGGCCACGGCGCACTTGGCAAAGCGGAGGAGCTTTTCCTCTACATCGGCCGGAATCACCTGATTATCGGCGTCCTGAACATCGTGTCCGTAGATGCCGAAGGCAGGCAGGCCCTTCTGGGCGTGGGCGGCCAGGACGGCGGCCAGATATACGGCGCCAGGACGTTCTGTGCCATTGAAACCCCACACGGCCTTGATGGTGTGCGGGTCCATGTCCATGGTTTCGGAGCCATAGCACCAGCAGGGGGTGACGGTGATGGTGACGGCCACGCCTTCGCGGGCGAATTTCTCTGCGCAGGCGGCGGTTTCGGCCACGCGGCCGATGGTGGAATCGGCTATTACACATTCCACCGGGGTGCCATCGGCATAGCGGAGTTTGCTGCTGATGAGTTTGGCAACGGCCTGGGCCATGCCCATGGTTTGGTCTTCCAGCGATTCACGTACGCCGTTCATGCGTCCGTCGATGGTGGGGCGGATGCCGATTTTAGGATTCTTGCTCATATTTAGATGTGGTTTTTTGGTTATTAGACTTGAAAATGAGGTTCAGGAGGGGTTTGAGCTGCCGGGTGATAAGCAGGACCAGGAGATAGGCCGATCCCATGATGGCGGCCTTTACCAGGAAGGAGGCCACCAGCGGCAGTTCCGGGAGCAGGGTAGTGCACCAGCCCGCAAGGGCTACGGCCGCCATAACACCCAGGTGGGGCAGGAGGCCGATGAGGAAGGCCCGGGTGCGCAGGCCGAAGGACAGGTGTACCAGGATGTAGAACGTGGCCACGAACTGCAGGTTGTAGGCGATGGCCACATTGCGGGCAACGGCCACGATGCTGCCTTCCGCCAAGCCGGCGATGATCAACGCCACCACCAGAACGGCATTCATGCTGCCGCTCCAGAGAAGGCGCCTGGTGTCGCCCAGGCTTTGGAAAATGGTGCCGGCCGATGAAAGGATCATCTGCGCCCACATGGCAAGGGCCATCCACTGGAGGCAGGGGATGGCAGCGTCCCACTGCGTTCCGTACAGGATGCGGATGATTTCCCGGCTGGAGAACCACACAAAGGGGGTGATAAAGGCTCCCAGCAGGGACAGTAATTTCACGACCTGCAGGTATTTGTCGTAGATATACGCTTTGTCGTGCTGGTACTCTGACAAAATGGGATGCAGCACCGGCGTGATCACGTGCGTGAGGTTGTTTACCGGGTGCAGCATCAGTTTGTAAGACTTGTCGTAGAAGCCCAACTGAGCCGGTCCCATCACTTTACCGATAAGGAGGTTATCCGTATTGCGGGCAAAGTAGTTGATGAGGTTGAAGCCGAAAAGATAGCCGGAATAGCTCCGGATTTTATCCAGACTTCCCCTGTTCACTTTCCGCGCCAGAGAAGGACGGGTGGAGAGATAATTCCAGCCGAAGATAAAGGCCGCGTTCAGGATGGCCTGGATGGCCAGGGCATAGAACCGCAGGCCGGCAAGCGCCAGGCCGATTCCCACCGCGCCGGAGAAAATGCAGGCGAAAAGGATGCGCAGGGCCACTTTCTTGAACTCCTTCCGTTTGAGCAGCAGGGCATTGGGCACTACGTTCAGGGTATTGAAGAACAGCTGGATGGACAGTAGCGAACCCAATGGAATCAGTTCCTGCTTGCCGTAGAAATACGACATGGGGAGGGAGAAGAGGGCAAATACTACTGCCAGGACTAATCCCAGGCGCAAGGAAAAGGCGAAAATGCTGCCTACATCGTCTTGGCTAAGTTCCTTGTTCTGGATGATGCCCGCGCCCAGGCCCATATCCGACAGCAGGCTGAAGAAAGTGGTGAATACGAAGGTGATGGCCACCAGGCCGAAGTCTTCCGGGCTGAGGATGCGGGCCAGGATGGCATTGAAAAGCATGCCCAGCAGCAGTGTGGAGTAACGGGCTGCGGCATTGATCCAGGCCGCTTGCTTGATGGAAGAAGTGGCCATGGTTATGGAGTCATTAGGTTAAGCAGCACCAGCATGGATCGCAGGGTTTCCTGCTGGATCATTTTCTCTTTCGGGATTGAACGGCTGAAAGCCTGGTTGGTGGCTACATCCTCCATGTGCAGAACCTGGACAGCAGGGTCATAGCGGAGTTTCAGGCCGTCCTGCTGGCACTCGTAGTGCAGGATCTCTTCCTCGAAGTACAGGAAGGTATCCGGATTGAAGCACAGCGGACGCTTGGAAATATAATCCGATGAGAAGACAAAACAGGCTCCGTGCAGTACAGCATCCTCTACCGGCGTTTGCCAGGGTTTAGAAGCTTGGGGTGGGGCGGGGCGGAAGCATTGCTTGATGCGCCACTTTAGGTGGTTCCACTCAAAGTGCTGCAGATTATGCTGATATTTAGCAATCCTTCTTTCTAACTCTTCCCGGGTGAATCCTTCCAGGTGACCGGGGTTCTGATGCTCGCCGGTGTTGGGATTCAGGATGTCCGGACCCAGTACGGCAAAGGGAGTTTTCTCATAGATGGCCTGTACTTTGGCCGGAAAGTCCTTGTCACGGATAAGGACATCGTTATTGAGGACGACGATAAAACTGCAGTTGAAATGCTCCCGGAGATGGGCGTAGCCCTTATTGTTGCCCTGGGCAAAGCCTTCGTTGCGCGGGCTTAGCAAAACGGAAATGGTGGGATTGTCTTTATAGCGGGCGGCCAGCCTGGCGCCAGAGCCGTTGGGCGATGCGTTGTCTACCAGCACAATATGTTTGTCCCCGGAGAGTCCCAGCAGGGCCTCCGCGCATTGGACCGTCATTTCTTCGGCCAGATAATGCAGGACAACGAAGCCAATCATTCCAGAACAAAGATAATGATTTTGTCCTTTTCGTGCAAAATGTTAATTTTGCATTTACATGAAAAAAGTCATTTATACCGTCCTCACGGGGAATTACGACAAACTGGAACAGCCCAGGGCCGTGGATTCCTCCTTTGACTATGTCTGTTTTACGGACAAGGCCGGGCAGGACGGTGTATGGCAACTCAGGGAGATTCCCTTTGCTTCGGACAGTGCTGTCCTTCGCGCCCGCTGGGCTAAACTACATCCCCATGCACTTTTGTCGGAATACGATCTGTCCGTTTTTATGGATGCCAATCTGTGCATTGCTTCGCCGCTTTTTTATGATCAGGTGGCGGCTTGCCAAACTCCGTTGGCACTGCTGGAGCATCCGCAGCGAGACTGTGTGTATGAGGAACTTCGCTATTGTTACCTGAAGGATAAGATTAGCACAAAAGCTGCGTTTGCCCAATGGAAAAAACTAAAGGGAATGGACATGCCGGCGCACGCCGGACTCTATGAAACCAACGTGGTTCTGCGGCGGCACAACCTGCCGGAAGTAGTAGCGCTGGATCAACTGTGGTGGGAGCTGCTGTTAGACTCCGGCGGCACGCGGGACCAGCTGGCGCTCACTCCGGCGCTTTACCGGCTGGGGATGAAACCGGCCCTGCTGCTGGGCCCCGGCCTGAACGCCCGCAATGTTCCTTATATCCGTTATACCCTGCATCCCGGCGCTCCGGAACGGACGCCCGGCAAATGGAACTGGCCCAATTTGAAGTATAACCTGCGCCTGGGCTGGCGAAAAACCATGCTGCTATGCCTGAAGTAAGCGTCGTCATCGTGTGCATGAACCGTCCGGACCTGCTTTTCCCTTGTCTGGACAGCCTCCGTACGTACACTTCGCTGTCTTTCGAAACCTGGGTGGTGGCGTATCGTTTTTCGGACCAGAACATGAAGGAGCTGGTAACAAAGTATCCTTGGGTGGAGGTGGTACCCAGCCTGGAGATCAGAGGTTTCTCGGAAAACAATAATCTGGCCCTGAAACAAGTCAGAGGCCGCTATTGCTTCATCTTGAACGACGACACCCTCCTGAACATGCCTGTGATAGACCGCCTGGCGGCCGATATGGAGAACCTGCCGGCCTCGGCCGCCGCCATCTCTCCCTGCATCCGTTTCGCCGACGGCACCATCCAAACCTGCGGCCGCAACCCCTGGACCGCCCGTCGCTACGCCAAGCATTACTTGCACTTGGTCAATGAAGCGGAGGAAGACATACCCTCCTCCGCCGTATTCCAAACATATACTTTAAATGGGGCGTGTTTTCTGATTAAGACAGAGGTGTTTCGTGAGGCGGGATGGTTCGATGAACGATTCTTCTTTACGCCGGAGGATATTGCCCTGGGGCATAAGTTGAATGACATGGGCCATACAGTCTGGGCCGATCCTTCCGTGTCCATTACCCACCTGGCGGGCGGGTCGGTATCGGCCATGGAACCGGCCATCAAGCCGGCCCGGGTGAGGGGTTCGCTCATTTTCTATGGGGAACCTTTATGGCTCCGTTGTTTTATCTGGTGCTTCGAGGCTTTACGGGTGGTAAAATATGCCTTCCTACCGGCTACGGAGCGTAACAATCTTATGGCCCGAACGGCCCGGAACGTAATGCGGACGGCATTCTCCAAAGCCTCGCCCAAAGAATTGTTTATCCGTTTCTCCCAGTCATGAAGAAGATTCTGGTCATAGTAGTTACGTACAATGGTATGCAATGGCTGGAGCGTTGCCTGTCTTCCGTCATGCCCGGTTCCGCCGGACAACTTCAGATAGACCTGTATGTCTTGGACAACGATTCCACGGATGGCAGTGCAGACTTCGTGCAGGCTCATTTCCCCAAGGCCAAACTGGTCCGTAGCGCGGAGAATCTGGGTTTTTCCAAAGCCAACAATCTGGGCTTCCGCTATGCCCTGGATAAAGGTTATGACTATGTCTATCTCCTGAACCAGGATGCCTGGCTGGCCCCCGGCGCCTTGGAAACACTGGTAGCCGCCGCAGAGGCACATCCGGACTATGCCGTCCTGAGCCCCCTGCAAATGACCGATGGCTACAAGTCTCTGGACCCCCAGTTCGCTAAGATTCTTCGTCGCTCCGCTCCTCAGAATGACAGTTTTCATCCCTCGTTTTGTCATCCTGAGGGAGGCAACGCCGACCGAAGGATCTCCAGGCGCACGGATACTCCGGAATCGGTGCTTGTTACGCCCGAAAACGGCTCTACGAGCACGGTAAAACAGGAATTGGTGTCTGTCAGGCGCATAATGGCGGCGCATGGGTTGGTACCGGTAGGGGCGTTGCAGAAAGTGGGGCTGTTCGAAGAGGAATTGTTCCCGCTGTATGGGCAGGACGACGACTGGTGCAACCGGGCGCGTTACCATGGGCTGAAAATAGGGGTGGTGCCGGAAGCCAGGGGAGTGCACGACAGGGCCCGGCGGGCAGAGGCCAAAGAAAAGATCATCCATCGTAATTATTATACCGGCTCCCTGGTGCGCCTTTGTGACATCAACCGGCCTCTATGGGAACGTTTCTGCTATGTGTGCCTGTTTACCTTGGTAAAGGCTATAAAGTATCATAGCACGTTGGTTTTCAAGTATTTCTTGCAAATCTGCAAACAGCTTCCCGCGGTGCGGGAGCACCGCCGGAACAGCCGCTGAACTGCCAGTTTGTCAGACGCTTGGCGGGGAATGGTATTTGTATTATATCGGCAAAATTCGTAATTTTGCAAGATTGATAGAAAACGTACCATTATTATGGCAATAGCAGATATTCTTAAGAAAATTTTCGGCTCCAAGAGCGACCGGGACATGAAGGCCATCCGGCCCGTCCTGGACAAGATTCTGGCCATTTATCCGGATATTGACAAACTCTCCAACGACGAACTCCGTGCCCGCAGTCAGGCTTTGCGTGAGCAGATTGCCGCCGTGGAAAAACCTTTCGAGGACCGTATCGCCCAGATCAAGCAGGAGATGGAAACCGACATTGCCGTGGAGCAGAAGGAAGCTCTGGCAACGGAAAGCGACAAACTGGTGAAGGAGGAGGACGAAGCCATCGAGGTAATCCTGAACGAACTCCTGCCGGAGGCTTTCGCCATCGTGAAATCCACCGCCCGCCGCTTTGCCCAAAACGAGACAGTAACGGTGACGGCTTCCGAATTCGACAAGCTCCTGGCTGCCCAGGGACGCGATTTCGTAGAAATTCAAGGCGAGCAGGCCATTTGGAAAAACAAATGGATGGCCGGCGGTAACATCATCACCTGGGACATGATTCATTACGATGTCCAGCTCATCGGCGGTATCGTTCTGAATGGCGGTGTCAAAATCAATAAGGAACAGCGCGGCATGATTGCCGAAATGGCAACCGGTGAAGGTAAGACCCTGGTGGCAACCTTGCCGGTGTTCCTGAATGCCCTGGCCGGAAAGGGCGTACACGTGGTTACCGTGAACGATTACCTGTCCAAGCGTGACTCGGAGTGGATGGGACCTCTCTATATGTTCCATGGCCTGAGCGTAGACTGTATCGACAAGCATCAGCCCAACTCATCGGCCCGCAAGGCGGCCTACGACTGCGACATCACCTTCGGCACCAACAACGAATTCGGCTTCGACTACCTGCGTGACAACATGTGCACGCGCATGACGGACCTGGTGCAGCGCAAGCACCATTACGCCATCGTGGACGAGGTCGACTCCGTGCTCATCGACGATGCCCGTACCCCGCTCATCATTTCCGGTCCCATGGAAAAGGCCTCCGGCGACGAACAGTTCATGGAATATCGGCCTTATGTGGAGAATCTGTACAACAAGCAGCGCGCGCTGGTAACCCAGACGCTGAATGAGTCCAAGAAACTCATCGCGGAGGGTAACGAGAAAGACGGCGGCCTGTTGCTGTATCGCTGCTACAAGGGTCTGCCCAAGTACCAGCCCCTGATCAAGTTCCTGAGCGAACCCGGCATGAAGGCCCTCATGCAGAAGACCGAGGCCTATTACATGCAGGACAACGAGCGTGAGATGCCCACCGTCACGGATCCGCTGTACTTCGTGATCAACGAGGTGTTGAATTCCGTGGATATGACGGACAAGGGTCACGACACCCTGGCCGGCAGCGTATCCAATCCGGACTTCTTCGTGCTCCCGGACATGGGTAGCGCCATCGCTGAAATTACCCACGACGAAACCCTGAGCCCGGCGGAAAAGGCCGAAAAGAAGGACGCCCTCATGGAGGACTTCTCCCTCAAGAGCGAGCGCGTACACACCGTGATCCAGCTCCTGAAGGCCTACGCCATGTTCTCTAAGGACATCGACTATGTGATTGTGGACGGCAAGGTGAAGATCGTGGACGAGTCCACCGGCCGTATCATGGAAGGCCGCCGCTGGTCCGACGGTCTGCACCAGGCCGTGGAAGCCAAGGAAAACGTAAAGGTGGAGGCTGCCACCCAGACCTTTGCCACCGTGACTCTGCAGAACTACTTCCGTATGTATCACAAGCTCGCCGGTATGACCGGTACGGCCGAAACGGAGGCAGGGGAGTTCTGGGACATCTACAAACTGGACGTGGTGGTGATTCCCACCAACCGGCCGGTAATCCGCGACGACCAGAACGACATTATCTACAAGACCAAGAAGGCCAAGTTCAACGCCGTCATCGACAAGGTGGTGGAACTGTCCAACGCAGGCCGACCGGTGCTGGTAGGTACCACGGACGTGGAAACCTCCGAACTGCTTGCGCGCATGATGCGCATCCGCGGTATCAAGGCCGATGTCCTGAACGCCAAGGAGCACGCCCGTGAGGCCGAAATCGTGGCCAACGCAGGTCTGAAAGGCCACGTGACCATCGCCACCAACATGGCCGGCCGTGGTACGGATATCAAGCTTTCTCAGGAAGTGAAGGAAGCCGGCGGTCTGGCCATCATCGGCACCACCCGCCACGACAGCCGCCGTGTGGACCGGCAGCTCCGCGGTCGTGCCGGCCGTCAGGGAGACCCGGGTTCCTCCTGCTTCTACATCTCCCTGGAAGACGACCTCATGCGTAAGTTCGGCAGCGAACGCATTGCCGGCGTGGTGGACAAATTGGGCATGGCCGAGGATGAAGCTCTGGTTTCCGGCATGCTTTCCAATGCCATTGAGAACGCCCAGAAGAAGGTGGAGGAGAATCACTTCGGCTGGCGTAAACGCACCCTGGAATACGATGACGTGATGAACTATCAGCGTGAAGCCGTGTATTCCCGCCGTCGCAACGCCCTTTCCGGCGAGCGCATCGAGATCGATGTGCAGAACATGATGCAGGATACTGCTACGCTGTTGGCCCAGCAGTCGGAAGGCATGGCGTTCCAGGAATTCGAGGAATATGTTATCGGCAAGCTGTCCATCGACCTGGGCTTCGACGAAGCTTTCTTCTCCGGCGCCAAGCCGGCCGAAATAGCCGACAAACTGGCCGAACACATGAAGGAAGTGTACGACCGCCGTATGAATACCATGATCGAGAAGGTGAATCCCGTGATCAAGACCGTGTTCGAGAAACAGGGCTCCATGTACGAGAACATCGCCATCCCCATCACCAACGGCAAGCGGCAGCTCACCCTGTCTGTGAACCTGAAGAAGGCTTATGAAAGCGAAAGCCGGGAGATTGCCAAGGCCCTGAGCCGCAGCATCATCCTCTATTATATTGACGACGAGTGGAAGCAGCACCTGCGCGACATGGACGACCTTCGTCAAAGCGTGCAGAACGCCGCCTATGAGCAGAAAGACCCGCTGGTGGTGTACAAGCTGGAAAGCTACAACCTCTTCACCGAGATGCTGGAGAAGCTGAACGAAGAAGTGCTCACCTTCCTGCTGCGTGCCTTCATTCCGCTGCGTGACGCCGCCGATGCCAAGGAGGCCCGTCCTGCCGCCCAGCCCAACCGCAACCTGCAGCAGATGCGTCACACGGATCCTTCGCAGCTGTCCACCAACGGCGAGCAACGCAGCCGCATGCCCGTACGCGTGGATAAACAGGTGGGCCGAAACGACCCCTGTCCCTGCGGCAGCGGGCTTAAATACAAGAATTGCCACGGAAAAGGAGTTGCTTAGCAGCTCCTTTTTTTGTGCCTGTTGATAACTTTTGTTAATAAAATATTCCGGGAAAAGTTGTTTTAAAATTTTTTATTAATTACCTTTGCCCGGTCATAAAAGGCCTGAAGGGAAGAAATCAATTAACCAACCTTTATATTTATGACAAACAAACAGCAAGCCATCTTCGACGCCCGTACGCTCGGTAAGGGCAAGATGCTTACCCTGGGCCTCCAACACATGTTCGCCATGTTCGGAGCCACAGTCCTGGTCCCGGTGATTACCGGCCTTTCGATGAGTGCAACCCTTCTTTTCGCTGGTCTGGGTACACTCATTTTTCATTTCCTTACCAAGATGAAGGTACCGGCTTTTCTGGGCTCGTCCTTCGCTTTTCTCGGTGGCTACGCGGCTGTAGTCTCTATGGGAGAAGCCCAGGGACTCAGCGCCGCAGAATCACTGCCTTATGCCTGCATCGGAGTATTCTCGGCAGGCATTATTTATTTCATCCTGGCGGGACTCTTTGCAGCATTCGGCGCCCGGAAGGTGATGCGCTTCTTCCCGCCCATTGTTACGGGACCCATCATCATCGCCATCGGCCTTACCCTGAGCGGAAGCGCCATTTCCAACTGCAACCAGAATTGGTGGGTGGCCATACTGGCCATTGCCATCATCATCTTCTGCAATATCTGGGGCAGGGGAATGATCAGGATTATTCCCATCCTGCTGGGTGTGCTGGGTTCGTATATTGTGGCGGCCTGTTTCGGCCTGTGCGATTTCACGCCCGTGAAGAATGCGGCCTGGATCGGCGTTCCCTTCCAGTGGGAGAATACGGCTTTCCACGTGTTTGCCAATCCTAACTGGGGCCTCATCGTGAGCGCCATCATCGCCATCGTACCCATCTCGCTGGCTACCATGATGGAGCATATCGGTGACATGTGCGCCATTTCTTCTACCACCGGCATCAATTACCTGGAGGATCCGGGTCTGCACCGTACGCTCATGGGCGACGGTCTGGCTACCGCGCTGGCTTCCCTGTTCGGTGCTCCGGCCAATACCACTTACGGCGAGAATACCGGTGTGCTGAACCTTACCAAGGTGTTTGATCCGCGCGTGATCCGCATCGCTGCCGTGTTTGCCATCGTCCTGAGTTTCTGCCCGAAATTCAGTGCCCTTATCGCCTGCATGCCGGCAGCGACCATCGGCGGTGTGTCCCTGGTGCTTTACGGTATGATTTCCGCCGTGGGTGTACGCAATATCGTGGAGAACCAGGTGGACTTCACCAAGAGCCGCAACGTGATTGTGGCCGCCCTCATCCTGGTGCTGGCTATCGGCATCAAGTACGGCGCCGGCGACAGCATCTCCCTGGGCTTCACCAACCTCAGCGGTCTGGCCGTAGCAGCCCTGGTGGGCGTAATCTTGAACGCCATCCTGCCTGGCAAGGATTATGAGTTCGGTTCCAATCCTATGGGCGACAAAGCCGTGGATTTCGAAATCAATCCTTCCTTAAGAAAGTAAACATTTTATATAATAAATTCATAAACTACGTTTTATGTCCAAAAAAACTATTCTCGCCGTTGCCGTAGCAACGCTTGCCCTTGGCCAGGTGGCTAAGGCCCAGACCAACTTTCAGGTGTTTTACGATTTCGGTCGTAAGCACGTTACCACTACCCTTGAAGGCTTCTACAATGACAATTGGGGTAACACTTTCTTCTTCATCGATTACGATTTCAACAACAGGGATGGAAAAGAAATCATTTCCCCGAACAACACGTATTTTGAAATTGCCCGCTGCCTGAATTTCTGGCATAATGTGCCTGTTTTGAATGGCTTCAGCGTTCAGGTGGAATACAATGGTGGTTTTGGTACCTGGGGCAACTTGAATGGCGTTCCGGGGCTGGACTACGGTGCCTTCCCGGTGAACAATGCCTTCCTGTTTGGTATAGACTATTTTATTCACAGCAAGGACTTTAAGAACACGCTGAATCTGAAAGTTCTCTATAAACACTTCATTGGCCTGAAAAGCAATGTTCCTCTGCAGTTCACCGCTGTCTGGGGCCTGCAGGACCTGTTTACGGCCAAGGGTCTCCGCTTCTCCGGATTTGTGGATGTCTGGTGTGAAGGTAACAAAGTAGTCGTTTTATCTGAACCCCAGCTCTGGTATGCAGTGGGTCAGTGGTTCGGCGTTCCCAATTTGAATCTCGGCGGTGAAGTAGAGCTGAGTTATAACTTTGCCGGTCTGGAGGCTTCCACCGGTAAGGCGTTCAATGTCTTGCCTTGCCTGGGTGCCAAGTGGGTCTTTTAAAGCACTAAATTTGAAAATAGCTCCCCTAAGTCCCTCCCCCAAGGGGAGGGGTTTCGGGAGGGGGTAACGTTGATCATTTAATGTTTCATGAAATGAAACCTGCTTTTGAAAAACTTTTTGGATTTGACAGTGCCAAGCACAACGTGCGCACTGAAATCCTGGCTGGTATTACCACTTTCCTTACCATGGCCTATATCCTGGCCGTGAACCCCGGTATCTTCAGCGCCCTTCCCGGCATGCCTGCCGGCAGCGTGTTCACCGCTACGGCCCTGGCCGCTATCATCGGTACGGTAGTGATGGCCCTTTATGCCAAGAAGCCTTTCGCACTGGCTCCCGGTATGGGTCTGAACGCCTTCTTTGTATACACCGTTTGCCTGGGCATGGGTTACTCCTGGCAGTTCGCCCTCACGGCCGTCCTGCTGGAAGGTATCCTCTTCATCATCCTTACCATCACCAAGGTGCGTTCCTGGCTGCTTAACGCCATCCCCGGTACGCTGAAGAAAGCCATCGGTGCCGGTATCGGCCTGTTCATCGCCTTCATCGGCATGCAGAACGCCGGTATCATCGTGAACAACGATGCCACCCTCATCGGCCTGGGCGAGATTACTGAAGGTACCGCCCTGCTGGCTATGATCGGCCTGTTCATCACTGCCGGTCTTGTGATGGCCAAAGTACGCGGCGGCATCCTCTGGGGCATCCTGGCCACCACCGCCCTGGGCCTGCTCATCAAGGATCCCACCACCGGCGAGGCCATCACCAAGCTCAACGGCTTCGTGTCCATGCCAGCCAGCGTAGAGCCCATCTTCTGCAAGTTCGAATGGCACAATATCTTCACCTTGGACATGCTGGTGGTCGTTTTCACCTTCCTGTTCATTGATATGTTCGACACCATGGGCACCATCATCGGTGTGCACCAGGGCGCCGGCCTCATCCCGGACGACGGTCCCCGCGACAACGTTCCCGGCATGGAGCAGATGTTCCTGGCCGATTCCATCGGTACCGTTTGCGGCGCCTGCCTGGGTACTTCCACAACTACCACTTATGTGGAAAGCGCCGCTGGCGTAGGTGAGGGTGGCCGTACCGGCCTCACCGCCCTTTCCACCGCCGTGTGCTTCGTGCTGGCCCTGTTCTTCAGCCCGCTGTTCCTGGCCATCCCCGGCGCTGCCACCGCTCCCGCCCTCATCATCGTGGGCGTGATGATGATGCCTTCCATCAAGCGCATCCACTGGGACGACTATTGCAAGGCCATCCCCGCTTTCATCACCATCATCATGATGCCTCTTTGCTACAGCATCTCCGACGGTATCCTCCTGGGTGTGATCTCCTACGTTGCCTGCCACGCCGTAGCCGGCCGCTTCAAGGACATCAACATCACCATGTGGATCCTCGCTGTCCTGTTCATTTGCAAGTATATCTTCATCTAGCAGAGAACCTGCATCCCACAAAAAAACTCGTTCAAAACTGAACGAGTTTTTTTTATTTCTTTTCTTCTTCTTCTTCCTTTTTCAGATGCATGGTGGTTCGTTCTACGGGAAGGGTGAAAGCGATGCCCTGTCCCTCTGTGGACAGGCCGGAGTTCTTGTAAACGGCTTTCAGGATCTTGTCCTTTATGCTAGCCGACACCAGGATCAGAACCACCTCTTTGTCGGGCTGGATGGTGATGTTGAAGAACTCTTCGGCCTCCGGATTGGCTGAACCGCGGCCACGGAGGATAGTTCCGCCCCGGGCGCCGGCTTCGCGTGCCGCATCCATGACATTCTGGGAAAAACCTGCATTCACGATGCAGAGGATGAGTTCGAATTGAGTCTGGGGCATGATATTAATCCTCCTTTACGCGCTTGTCGTTACTTAAAAAACCATAGGCGAGGGTGCCGATAACGCTGGTAAGGCGCACCGAAAAGGCAATGCCTTTGTAGTCGCCGCCTTTTTGAAACAGTTCGTCCAGCTGGTTGATCAGGGAGCCGGCTTCGTCCGAACGGACTACGCTCATCACCAGAGACTTGGGACGGTTGTCCGACAAGCCTAAGTAGTCCAGAAGAAGGTGCGTAGTGCCTTTGGCCGCCATGCTGAACTGCAGGTTGGCCTGGTGCGACTGGATTAGGTTGGAATAATAGGCCGCCTTGCTGTTGTGGACAACGGCCATCACCAGTTCCAGTTTGTTAGGGGCGATATTGTGCTTTTCCGGCATAGGTTATTCGAAATAAATGATTTGGTCATCGGCCGATGCCAGGATGCGCCGCATGGCAGCATGACTGCGATACCTAACGGTCATCACTGACTTGAAGCCCAGGCTCTGGATGGTAATGAGCGGGGTCATGGCCACCATGGCCACCACGCCGAAGGCGAAGTCCAACACGGCCGATTCGCTTTGCAGGGTTACGCAAGTGCCAACCACCAACGGCAGGATGAAGCTGGAAGTGAGCGGACCGCTGGCCACACCGCCGGAGTCGAAGGCGATGGCCGTATAAAGCCTGGGTACGAAGAAGGACAGTCCCAGGGAAATCAGATAACCGGGCACCAGATAATACAGGACGGAAAAACCGAAGTATACGCGGATGACGGACAGGCCGATGGAAACACCCACGCCGATGGACAGGGCCATCATCATTTCATGGCGGCTTACTTGTCCGCCGGTTACCTCGTTCACCTGGGCGTTGAGCACGTGGACGGCAGGTTCGGCCAGCACCACCACCATACCGATCAGGAAAGCAAAACCGATAATCAGGAGAGGGGACTGCTGGGACAGCTGCAGGCCGATCTTATAGCCGATGGGCATGAAGGACATCTCCACAGCTGCCAGGAACAATACCAGGCCGATGAAGGCATAGACGATGCCCAAAATGATCTGGAGAATCTTGGAGAAGGGGAGCTTGAGGATGGCGAACTGCAGGATGAAGAAAAAGACCACGATGAGGACCAGGGATTTACCCACGTCCCCCATGGTTGCCAGCAGATGATTGCCCAGACCATGGTCCAGCACCGTTTCCATGGAATAATCCGGAACTGAGAAGGACAGGCTCCCGCTGGAAAGCAGGGAAAGGGCGAGGACCGCCACTATGGGGCCCAGCGAACAGAGCGCAATGAGGCCGAAGCTGTTTTCACTGGCATTCCGGCCGCCCACCGTAAGGGCGATACCCACGCCCAGTGCCATAATAAACGGCACCGTGATGGGACCGGTGGTGACACCGCCGGAGTCGAAGGACATGGCCATAAGGGAGCCTTTACCCCTGTCGATGAGGATGGCGGCCAGGGAGAACAGGACCATGTAGCCGAAGAGGAGAAGGGTGGTGAGATCCCTGTGAAAGAGGATTTTCATGACGCCCAGCAGGAGCATGAGACCCACGCCGAATCCTACCGTTAGAATGAGGATTTGTCCGTTCATGACGGCCGCAACCTGATTGGCCAGGACGGAAAGGTCTGGCTCGGCCACCGTAATGAAAAGGCCCATGACAAAGCTGACGCTAAGCAGGATGCCCAGCCGTCTGGAGCCGGTAAGGCCTTCTCCGATATACTGTCCCATGGGGGTCATGGCTAGATCGGCCCCCAGGTTGAACAGGCTGATGCCAAGGATAAGGAAAAGGGCTGAAATCCCGAATACCGTGAGTTCTCGGGGGGAGATATCCACCCAGGGGGTTACGGCCAGCAGAAAAACCAGAAGGGTCACCGGAAATACGGAGATCAGCGACTCCTTCAGTTTATCGACCAGCGCGATCCTGAGTTGGGTTAGAACGGGGTTTTTGCCTTTCATGGCACAAAAATAAGGATTATTTCCCGAAATTTATTAAGTTTGCATAAATAAACTGGAACCTATGCGCAAATCATTACCCCTTCTCACTTTGGCCGTTGTGCTGCTCGCCGGTTGTGCCAGCGAAAACACACCGGAGCAGCGGGCCCGGGCGCTTATCGCCCAGATGACCCTGGAAGAAAAAGCCTCTCTCATGGAGCATTCCTCGGCACCGGTAGAAGTCCTGGGAATCCCGGCGTATAACTGGTGGAACGAAGCTTTGCACGGGGTGGCCCGCAACGGAAAGGCCACGGTATTTCCCATGCCCATCGCCATGGCCGCCTCCTTTGACGAACCGCTGGTATATGAGGTGTTTACGGCCGTGAGCGACGAAGCCCGCGTAAAGGAGCGCCAGGCTCTTCAATCCGGACATGTGGGCCAGTATCAAGGACTTACCTTCTGGACTCCCAATATCAATATCTTCCGTGATCCCCGCTGGGGCCGTGGTATGGAAACCTACGGGGAGGATCCCTACCTCACCGGACAGTTAGGCATGGCGGTGGTCCGTGGTCTGCAGGGTCCTGTCGATGCTCCTGTGCTCAAGGCACACGCCTGTGCCAAGCATTTCGCCGTTCATTCCGGTCCGGAGTCGCTGCGCCACAGCTTCGATGCACAAACCAGCGAGCGTGACCTTAGGGAAACCTATCTGCCCGCCTTCAAAGACCTGGTCACCAAGGCCGATGTCCAGGAAGTGATGATTGCCTATAACCGCTTCCGCGGCTTCCCCTGCGGGGCCAGCGATTATCTGATTAACACCATTCTCCGTGGCGAATGGGGCTACAAAGGCATCGTGCTCTCGGACTGCTGGGCCATCCACAATTTCTTCGATCCCGGTTGCCACGACTTCAGCGAAGACGTCGCCCATGCTGTTGCGGCAGCCGTGCATACGGGTACGGATTTGAACTGCGGCAACACCTATCGCCACATTCCCGAAGCTGTGCAGCAGGGCCTGCTGTCGGAGGAAGACGTAGACCGTAGCCTGGAGCGCCTTCTGGCGGCCCGCATCCGCCTGGGAGAGCTGGACGGCAACGTGGCGCCCTGGGACAATTTGGAAGACAACATTGTGGAAGGGGAGGAACACCTGGCCCTGTCCCGCAAGATGGCGCTGGAAACCTTTGTGCTGCTGCAGAATAAGGACGACATGCTCCCTCTAAAGGCCGATACCCGCATTGCCCTGGTGGGCCCCAACGCCGATGACCGCGAAATGATGTGGGGCAACTACAACGGTATCCCGGATCAGACAATTACCCTGGCCGATGGCCTCAAAGCCCGTATCCCCGGCCTGAAAGTGATTCGCGGCTGCGGCCTGGTGGGAGCCGAGAACATCGTTCCCATCGACCCCGAGCATGCCGACGACCAGGAATATGTGGAAAGCCGCAAACGCCTGCAGGCGAGACTCCTGCCGGCTTTGAACATTCCGGCCATCCTGAAAGAACTGAAGGATATTGACGTTGTGGTGTTTGCCGGCGGCATTTCCCCGGAACTGGAAGGAGAGGAAATGAATGTGCCGCTGCCTGGCTTCAGTGGAGGCGACCGTACCAGCATCGAACTGCCGCAGGTGCAGCGCACCCTGCTCCAGGCCCTAAAGAAGGCCGGCAAGAAGGTGGTGCTGGTGAATTTCTCCGGCAGTGCCATGGGCCTGGAACCGGAAACCCGGAGTTGCGACGCCATCCTGCAGGTATGGTATCCCGGTCAGGAAGGCGGTGCCGCTATCGCCGATGTCCTCCTGGGTGATGTAGCTCCCTCGGGAAAATTGCCGGTTACCTTCTATACTTCGGTGGAGCAGTTGCCGGACTTCGAGGATTATTCCATGCAGAACCGCACCTATCGCTATTTCAGCGGAAAGCCGCTGTTCCCCTTCGGTTACGGCCTCAGTTATACCACATTTGAATATGGTAAGCCTGTTGTGAAGGACGAAACCCTGGTGGTTCCCGTGCGCAATACCGGCAAGCGCGATGCCATGGAAGTGGTCCAGCTTTATGTGCGCAACGTGACCGATACAAAAGGCCCGCTTAAGAGCCTTCGTGGCTTCAGCCGCGTGAACATCCCTGCCGGGAAAACGGTTGAGGTGACATTCCCGCTCACGCACGAAGTCTTCCTTAGCTGGAACGAAGAGAAAAAGGATATGCTGCCCACCTCAGGAGAGTGGGAGTTGCTCTGTGGTGGAAGCTCCGATAATCTCCAGTCCGTATCTTATGTACGCCAATAATTGAAATAGATATACTATGAAAAAATTACTCAGCCTTATCGCAACAGGCATGCTGCTGGTTTCCTGCGGCAGCATGGGCTCCCTGAGCCTGGATCCGCAGCGGCTCATGCAAGGTGGTGCGTACGCCCTGCAGGCGCTCACCCTTACGGACGCCCAGGTGCAGGACTATGTGCACCAGTACATCACCCAGCTGGATGCACAAAGCACGGTCCTTCCCGAAAACAACGCCTATACCAAGCGCCTGCGTAAACTCACCCAGGGCCTGGACGGCGTCAATGAGGTTCCGCTCAATTTCAAGGTGTACAAGGAGGATGAAGTGAATGCTTTCGCATGCGCCGACGGCAGCGTACGTGTTTACACCGGCATCATGGACACCATGACCGACAACGAACTTTTGGGCGTGATCGGCCATGAGATTGGGCATGTGGCCCTGAACCACACCCGCCGGCAGATGCGTGCCGCTATCCTTACCAGCGCGGCCATGGAAGGCCTGGCTTCCACCAACGAAACGGTAGCGGCCCTCACGGATTCCCAGCTGGGAGCCCTGGGCAGCGCCATGCTGGACGCTAAATTCTCCCGCGACCAGGAAAGTGAGGCCGATGACTACGGCTACAACTTCCTGGTGAAGGCCGGCAAGAATCCCTGGGCCATAGTGATGTCGTTTGAGAAGCTGCGGGATTTGTCGGGCAGTGGTCAGAGCGGTCCGGTGAGCAACCTGTTCTCTTCCCATCCGGACATCAACACCCGCATCCAGCGGATGACCGACCGTTGCAATACGGACGGTTACAATCGTCCTTCCAAGTAGAATTGCTGCATCCGGGGGGCGATGAACTGCTTCACCTCCGGAAAAGTGGGTAAATGACCTCCGGGATAGGCTACTGCCTGTCCCGGATAGTTTTTTTCAAAGAGAGGACCGCAGTGGACCAGTTCGTCCTGCTGGGCAAAGAAGCCCAGTGTAAGGGCCCGCTCGGCTTCGTCAATCCCGGCAAACTGGACGGCTTCCAGTTCTTGATAGCGGTCACAGAGGGCGGATGTGATGGTGAGGGAGGTGGCCCCGTCGCGGCGGGGGGAAAGGTATTTGACCTCGCCTTTCATCACATGCAGCAGGACGGAGACATTCAGGTCGGGATTGATGAGCACTTTCCGCTGTCCACGCAGTTGCTGGACCAGGAAACCACCCCAGGACAGGCCCACGGTCAAATCCGGCTTCTCCTGCCCGCAAAGGTTTCGGAGCTGTGCCAGAGCCTCATCCGGGTCTATGGGAAGGTCAGGAGCCACCACTTCCGCCTTCAGGCAGATGCGGAGGGTATCGGCCAGTTTATAGGCGCCTGAAGAGGCCAAACCGTGGGCAAAGAGCAGTTTCATCTTTTTTTAGAAGGTCAGTTCCAACACCTGCTTTCCGGGCTTGTAGGGGATAAAGACGCTGCCGCCCTTTCCGGTCTGGTGGATGGTGAGGTCATATTCGGCCTCCCGGAAACGTCTGTGAATGTAATAATTGCCGACGGGGATGCAGGGCTTGATGAGCAGGCCGTCATACTGGGGCTGGATGCCCAACAGGGCCTCGCTCACGGCTTTCCAGGTCCAGGCGGCGGTGCCGGTGAGCCAACTGTTCTTGCCTTCTCCAGGACGTGCGGCTTCCTTGCCGGCCACCATTTGGCAGAAAACATAGGGTTCCACTTTGCGCAGGGACTGGTCCTTGGTGAAGGCGGGTGTAATCTTGCAATAATGCCGCCAGGCATCCTGCGCCCGGCCGGCCATGGCTTCGCCGATAATTACCCAAGGGTTGTTGTGGCAGAAGATACCGCCATTCTCCTTGTATCCCTGAGGATAGGAGCTGATTTCGCCGTATTCGGCCAGATAGGTGGTATAGGCCGGGGCGTTCAGCACCAGGCCGTATTCGCATTCCAGCTGCTCGGAAGCGGCATCCAGCGCTTTATCGCACAGGCCTTCTTCGGCCCCGATGCGGGCCATGGTGCACCATCCCTGGCTTTCGATGAAGATCTTGCTTTCCGGATTTTCGTGGGAGCCGATCTTATTGCCGTCGAAGTCATAGGCCCGCAGGAACCATCTGCCGTCCCATCCGTGGGTTTTCACGGCCTGCTCCATTTCTTTAACGGCAGCCTGGACGCTGGCGGCCATGGGATCTTTCAGACGCTCCAGTAACTCTGCGAAATCCCGTCCTTCGGCCACGAACAGGCCGGCGATCATAAGGGATTCCGCCTTGCTGCCTTCCGACTTGTTCTCCGTGGTCTGGAACGATTCGTCGGGGTTCCAGGAGAAACAGTTCAGGTTCAGGCAGTCGTTCCAGTCGGCCCGGCCAATCAGGGGCAGGCCGTGAGGGCCGCGACGGTCCACAACGTGCTGGAAGCTGATTTTCAGGTGCTCCAGCAACGTTTTTTCGCTGCCGGGTTGGTTGTCAAAAGGAACGGGTTCGTCCAGGATGGACCAATCGCCGGTCTCTTTCAGATAAGCCACGGTGCCGAAGATGAGCCAGAGGGGATCGTCGCCGAAACCGCCGCCGATGTCGTGGTTGCCACGCTTGGTGAGGGGCTGATACTGGTGGTAGCAGCCGCCGTCGGGGAACTGAGTAGCGGCAATGTCCAGGATGCGCTGCCGGGCCCTTTCCGGAATCATGTGTACAATGCCGGTGAGGTCCTGGTTGGAGTCGCGGAAACCCATGCCACGGCCGATGCCACTTTCGAAATAGCTGGCGCTGCGGCTCATGAAGTAGGTGATCATGCACTGGTACTGGTTCCAGATATTCACGGTGCGGTCCAGTTCGGGGACGGAGGACTTTACGGTGAACCGGCCCAGAAGGTCGTCCCACCAGGTCTTCAATTGATTGAAAGCTTCCTCTACCTGATTCGTGCTGGCAAAAGCGGCCATGAGTTCCCGGGCCGGCGCCTTGTTGATGACACCGGGGGCCATGAATTTCTTTTCCTGCGGATTCTTCACATAGCCCAATACGAAGATGAGTTCTGTACTTTCACCGGCTTCCAGCGTCAGGTCAAAACGCGGGGCTGCTATCGGGCTCCAGCCATGGGCGATGCTGTTTCCGGAGGTGCCTGAGAGCACTTGCTGCGGGGCTTCAAAACCGTTGTATGCGCCCAGGAAGCTTTCCCTGTCGGTGTCGAACCCGTCGAAGGGACGGTTGGCGCCGTAAAACGCGTAGTGGTTGCGGCGTTCGCGGTATTCGGTCTTATGGTATAGGGCATCGGCCTCTATCTCTACTTCACCGGTGGAGAGGTTGCGCTGGAAGTTCTCCATATCCGTGGAAGCGTTCCACAGACACCACTCCAGGAAGGCATACAGTTGGAAGGACTTCTTCTGCTGACTGGTATTGGTCAGGCGAAGGCGATGTACTTCGCAGCGTTTGCCCAGAGGCACGAAGAAAAGGGTATCGGCCCGCAGACCGTTTTTTTCGCCGGTGATGCGGGTATATCCCATGCCATGGCGGCATTCGTAGAAATCCAATGTTGTTTTGCAGGGTTTCCAACCGGGATTCCAGACGGTATCCCCGTCCTTGATATAGAAATACCGGCCTCCTGCATCCATGGGAACTCCGTTGTAGCGGTAGCGCAGGATACGGCGGTATTTGGCATCCTTGTAAAAGCAGTAGCCGCCGGCTGTATTGGAAATGAGGGAGAAGAAGTCTTCCGTTCCCATATAATTGATCCACGGCCAGGGGGTGGCCGGGGTGGTAATCACATACTCGCGATGTTTGTCATCAAAATAACCAAACTCTTTCATTTTGCTCGTTCTATATTATATGTTTCGTGTTTTTTCCCCTGGGTTTTTTCCCTATATGCTAGTGGCGTCATGCCTGTAATGCGACGGAAGGCTGTGAAGAAGTAGTCTTCATTTTCGTAGCCGGCTTCGAAGGCAATTTGTTTCACTGGAAGGGAACTGTTGGTAAGGGCTTCCTTTACGCGGTTCATCCTTACCTCCTGGATATATTTGGCGGGGGAGAAGCCGGTGTATTCCTTGAAAATGCGACGGAAATTGGAGTAGCCCATGAACAGTTCATCGGCCAGGGCCTCCGGGGTGATGGTGCGATGCTGTTCCGCGATGATAATCTTGGCGCGGTTGATTTGATCGGCCACTTCTGAAAAGGCCTGGTTGCGGCTGTAGAAGCGCAGCAGGCTCATCAGGTGCACCACCAGGCCACCCAGGCGCTGCTGGAAACCGGATTGCTGGTCCCGGGCCGTTTCAATGGCATCTTCGTACAGGGCCACGATATCACTTTTGATACCCACCTGGGTAACGGGATTGCGGGTGGAGAAAAAGCCGTCCTTTACCCAATTGTCCATCTGTGCGCCTTTAAAGCCGATCCAGTATTCTTTCCAGCCGGTTTTGGGGTCTGGCCGATAACTGTGCCATTCTCCCGGGAACAGGAGGAAGAAAGTGCCCGTTCGCACGGAAACCGCATTGCCCAGGCTGGCGCTGCGGAAGGTTCCTTGGCCGTTGGTGATGTACAATAACTGGTATTCATCCAGGATACGGCCCCGGTCCGTTGAAAACAGATAGCGGGAGGGATGATTGGACGGAGGATAAGGCTCACCGGGGCCCACCTCCTGAAACCCTACCGAGTTCACGGCCGTACCCCACAGGAGATCGCTGGGAGAGGTTGCCAGGTATTTGAGGTGTATGGCTTCGTTCATAATGGCACAAAGAAAGTAAACAATTGTCAAAAATCAAAGTTTTTATCGCATAATCTTCATTCAAAAAGTTATTGGAATATGATAAATTTGTACTGTACAAAACTGTAACTTTATGGCAGACACCCAACGCTTTCTTGCATTTGACTGCGGCGCCACTTCCGGCCGCGCGGTCCTGGCCACTTTCTCGGACAATGCCTTCGACATGAAGGAAGTCTACCGTTTCCCCAGCGGCATCATCCAGCTGGGCGGCAAATACTATTGGGACGTGCTGGCCATCTACCAGCATTTCTGCAACTGCCTGGCCGATCTAGGCCGGCAGGGGATCGTGCCGGATTCCATCGGCATCGATACCTGGGGTGTGGATTTCGGCTTCGTGGCCGAAGACGGTTCCCTTCTGGGTAATCCCCGCGCGTACCGCGATCCTTACACGGAGGGCATTCCGGAAAAGGTGTTCCAGACCGTTCCCCGGGAGGAACTGTATGGCGCCACGGGCATCCAGATCATGAATTTCAATTCCATCTTCCAGCTCTATGCCCAAACGCAGGAAGGCTTTGCCCCGCTCAAGTATGCCCACCATATCCTCTTCATGCCGGATCTGCTGTCCTACATGCTCACGGGTAAGCAGGTGTGCGAATACACCATTGCGTCCACTTCGGGCATGATGGACCAGACCACCCGTCAGTTCAACAAGGAACTGCTGAAAAAGCTGGGCGTACGCACGGACGTACTCCTTCCCATCGTCCAGCCCGGAGAGGTTATCGGCACCCTGCGTAAGGAAATCGCCGATGCCTGCGGCCTGCCGCAGATCCCCGTGATTGCCGTAGCCGGCCACGACACAGCCTCGGCCATCGCCGCCGTCCCGGCCGATGACGAGCATTTCGCCTACCTGAGCAGCGGTACCTGGAGCCTTATGGGTATCGAAACGCCCGCACCCATCATCAACGCGGATTCCACCCGCCTGAATTTCACCAACGAAGGCGGCATCGACGGTACCACCCGCTTCCTCAAGAACATCACCGGCATGTGGCTGCTGGAACAGAGCCGCAAGGTATGGGAGGCGGAAGGCCGCACCTACAAGTACAGCGAAATGGAGGCCATGGCCCAGGCCGAAGCTTCCTTCCCCGGCCGTATCAACCCCGACGATCCCAGCTTCGCCGCACCCGCCAACATGGTCCGGGCCATCGACGAATATCTGAAGAAAAGCGGCCAGCCCGTTCCCAAGAACGACGCCCAGTACATCAGCTGCATTTATCACAGTCTGGCCCAGCGTTACGGAGAGATTGTGGAGATGCTCCAGGGCTTCGCACCGTTCAAGATCGAGAAACTGCACGTGATCGGCGGCGGCAGCGCCAACGACACCATGAGCCAGTGGACGGCCAATGCCATCGGCATGCCGGTGGTGGCCGGTCCCATGGAAGCTACGGCCATCGGCAACGTAATGCTTCAGGCCCGAACCGCCGGGCTGGTGAAAGACCGCTGGGCCATGCGCCGCATGATTGCCAAGGCATTCGCCGTGAAAACCTTTTATCCCAAGAATTATTAACACAAAACATTCAATAATTATGGCAGAAAACATTTTAGAAAAGGGCATCCAGCTGGCCAAGGGCCTGGTGAAGGAAGCCACCATCAACAGCGCTTACGAAATCGCCAAAGACCGTTATGCCGAATTCGGCGTAGACACCGACAAAGCCATCGAAACCCTGGAGAAAACCCCTATCTCCCTGCATTGCTGGCAAACCGACGATGTGATCGGCTTTGAAAGCGCCGCAGGCCTTTCCGGCGGTATCCAGACCACCGGCAACTATCCCGGCCGCGCCCGCAACATCGACGAAGTGCGCCAGGACGTGCTCTTTGCCAAGAGCCTCCTCGCCGGTAATCACCGCCTGAACCTGCACGAAATCTACGGCGACTTCAAGGGTGAATACGTAGACCGCGACCAGGTGGAAGTCAAGCACTTCCAGAGCTGGATCGACTGGGCCAAGGAGAACAAAATGAAGCTGGATTTCAACTCCACTTCCTTCGGCCATCCCAAGAGCGGTGACCTTTCCCTCTCCAACCCGGATCCGGCCATCCGCGAATTCTGGATCGAGCACACCAAGCGCTGCCGCCGTATCGCAGACGCAATGGGTAAGGCCCAGAACGACCCTTGCATCATGAACATCTGGGTCCACGACGGTTCCAAGGACCAGACCGTGGAGCGCAAGCGTTATCGTGAGATCTTCGCCGAATCCCTGGACGAAATCCTGAAGGAAGACCTCCCCGGCATGAAGACCTGCCTGGAGGCCAAGCTCTTCGGTATCGGTCTGGAAAGCTATACCGTAGGTTCCCACGACTTCGTGGCCGGCTACTGTGCCACCCGCAAGCTCATGTATACCCTTGACACCGGTCACTATGAGATGACGGAGAATGTGGCCGACATGGTGGCCTCCCTGCTCCTCTACGTCCCGGAACTCATGCTGCATGTGAGCCGCCCCATCCGCTGGGACTCCGACCACGTGACCATCATGAACGACCAGACTCTGGATCTGTTCAAGGAGATTGTCCGCGCCGATGCCCTGAAACGCAGCCATATCGGCCTGGACTACTTCGACGCCGCCATCAACCGCATTGGCGCCTATGTCATTGGTACCCGCGCCACACAGAAGTGCGTCCTGAGCGCCCTGCTGGAACCGCTGGCCCAGCTGCGTAAATACGAAGATGCCGGCAAGGGTTTCCAGCGTCTGGCTCTCCTGGAAGAGGCCAAGACCCTCCCGTTCGGTGCCGTGTTCGATTACTTCAACCTCAAGAACGAAGTTCCCGTGGGCGCCGAATTTATCCCCGAGATTGAAAAGTACGAGAAAGAGGTAACCAGCAAGCGATAAGTTATGAATATCGTTTTAGGTCTTTTAATCATTGCCATCGGCGCGTTCTGCCAGTCCAGCTGCTACGTCCCCATCAACAAGATCAAGGATTGGGCGTGGGAGAGTTACTGGATTGTGCAGGGCGTTTTCGCCTGGCTCATCCTGCCGTTCCTGGGGCTGCTTCTTGCGGTTCCCGCCGGCCATAGCGTGGGCGAACTCTTTGCCCAGGCCAGTTCCTTCAACATCTGGATGACCATCCTCTTCGGCGTGCTGTGGGGCGTGGGCGGCCTTACCTTCGGCCTGTCCATGCGCTATCTGGGCGTAGCCCTGGGCCAGAGCATCGCTTTGGGCACCTGCGCCGGCCTGGGCACCATCATGGGTCCGGTCCTGCTGAATATCTTCTTCCCCGAACTGAACGCCCTTTCCTCGCTCACTTTCTCCGTGATCCTGGGCGTGGTGGTGTGCCTGCTGGGCATTGCCGTCATCGGCATCGCCGGCGGCATGAAATCGGCCTCCCTCAGTGAAGAGGAGAAGAAGGAAGCCGTCAAGGATTTCAACTTCCCCAAGGGCCTTGTCATTGCTCTGCTGGCCGGTTTCATGAGCGGCTGCTTCAATGTGGGTCTGGAGTTCGGCAAAGAAATTCATTTTGCCGATACTCCGGATATGTTCCGGACCCTGCCTGCCACCTTCCTGGTAACGCTGGGCGGCTTTGTGACCAATGCCATCTATTGCTTCTGGCAGAACCATAAGAACAAAACCTGGGGCGACTACGCCAAGAAGAACGTGTGGGGCAACAACCTGCTCTTCTGCCTGCTGGCCGGCGCTCTCTGGTACAGCCAGTTCTTCGGCCTGTCGCTGGGCAAGAGCTTCTTCCAGCCCGGCAGCAGCATGATGACCCTGGCCTTCTGCATCCTGATGGCCTTCAATGTCACATTTTCCAATGTATGGGGCATCATCCTCAAGGAATGGAAGGGATGCTCCAAAAAGACCATCGCCGTGCTGGTGTGTGGTCTGGTGATCCTGGTGTTCAGTACTTTCCTGCCGGAATTGATTAAATAGTAATGGCACATGTAGTAATCATGCCCAAACAGGGCCAGTCTGTGGAGAGCTGCATCATCTCCGAATTCAAAGTGAAAGTGGGGGACAGCGTGAAGGTGGGCGACGTCCTCTTCGGCTACGAGACCGACAAAGCCACCTTCGAGGAAGCCTCCCAGGTAGAAGGCACCGTCCTGGCCATTTTCTGGGCCGATGGGGACGAAATCCCCGTGCTCCAGAATGTGATGGTCATCGGCCAGCCAGGGGAAAGTTTCGAGGAGTTCAAGCCCTCCGCTGCCTCCGCTGCGGAAGGTGCACCCTCTGAAACCGTCGCTACGCGACCCCTCCCACCGACAGAGTCGGCGGGCCCCTCCCATTCATCAGGACATGGGCGTCCAGAGGTTTCAGAAGACACACCTTCCTCCGCTATGGGTGCTGTTGTTCCTGGTGCACCGGTGTCGCCTAGGGCACGGATGATGGCGGCTCAGAAGGGCGTCAATACGGCTCAGGTGGCCGGAAGCGGTCCTGGCGGCCGTATCATCGCTCGCGATGTGGAGGCTGCCGCTGCGGCACAGGGCACGCTCACGGGACTGGCCAAGGCCAAGATGGCCCAAGGCGGCCTGGCATCTCCGGGTGCCGGTTCCGGTTTGGCCGGAGCCGTGAAGGGCGCCGACCTCAAGGTCTGGAAACCCAACCATACGGAGGGCTTGGCCGGAGAAGGCACTGAATTCCAGGTGGTTAAGATGTCCAACATGCGCAAGCTCATTGCCAAGAGCATGTATAATTCCCTGCAGAATTCGGCCCAGCTCACCCATATGCTGGGGGCCGATGCCCGCAAGTTGATGGCCCTGCGCAAGAAGGCTAAGAAGGCCCTGGGAGAAGGGAAGGTGGATGTGAATATCACCATCAACGACTTCGTGTGCTTTGCCGTGATCAAGGCCCTGCAGCAGTTCCCGAACCTCAATTCCCATTGCCTGGGAGATTCCATGCGTCTGTTCAAGAACGTGAACCTGGGCTTGGCGGTGGATACGGAACGGGGCCTGATGGTTCCGGCCGTGCCGCATGCCGATACTTTGAGCATCGTGGAGCTGTCCAAGGCCTTAAAGAAGGTGGCCGAAGACAGTAAGAAGGGGAGCATCAATCCCGATCTGCTGTCGCCGGAGGCTGCTTCTTTCACGGTGTCCAACCTGGGCGGCTTTGGCGTGGAATGGTTCACCCCCATTATTAATGTGCCGCAGAGCGCCATCCTGGGCGTGGGTACTGTCGTGCCGCGTCCGGTGGACCAGGGCGGCGGGGAGTATGCCTTCGTGCCCTACATGGGACTTAGCCTGACGTATGATCACCGGGCCGTTGACGGCGGTGAAGCCACCCGCTTCCTCAAACAGGTGGCCACCGAGATTGAAAAATTAGAGATCGATTTCTAACACAGATTCTTCACTTCGTTCAGAATGACAGTTGTCATCCTGAGGAGTGAAACGACGAAGGATCTAAATTTATAAATATGTACGATTTAGCAATCATGGGCGGAGGTCCCGGCGGTTATGTGGCTGCCGGACGGGCCGGTGCAGCCGGACTCTCCGTCATCCTCTTCGAGAAGAGGGAACTGGGCGGCGTTTGCCTGAACGAAGGCTGCGTGCCCACCAAGACGCTCCTGTACAGCGCCAAAGTATACGATTATACCCGTCACGCGGATCAATACGGCGTGAATGTGGAGGCTTCCTCCATCGATTTCGGCGCCATCTTCAAGCGCAAGGAGAAGGTGGTGAAGAAGTTGGTGGGCGGCGTAAAAGCCCAGATGAAGGGTGCCAAGGTGGAAGTGGTGAAAGGTGAAGCCGTTATCACCGGCCGCGGGGCCGATGGCATTACCATCGCCTGCAACGATGCTTCCTATAGCGCACGCAATCTGCTCATCTGCACGGGCTCCGAGGCCGCCGTCCCGCCCATTCCGGGCCTGCGTGAAGGCCTGGGCGGTGTGGTGGTCACCAACCGCGAAATCCTCTCGCTGGCCGAAAAACCGGAGCGTCTGGTGGTGATCGGCGGCGGTGTCATCGGAATGGAGTTCGCCAGTTTCTTCAATTCCATCGGCACGCAGGTGACGGTGGTGGAGATGCTGCCCAAGATCCTGGGCCCGCTGGACGACGAAATCTCCTCCATGCTGCAGGCGCAGTATGAGAAGAAGGGCGTGGAATTCCACCTGAGCTGCAAAGTGGTGGCCGTGGAAGGCAACGAGGTAGTATACGAAGATCCGGAAGGCAAGACCTGCCGGGCGCAGGGCGACAAAATCCTGGTTTCCGTGGGCCGCAGGGCCAATTTCCAGGGAATCGGCCTGGAAAGTATCGGCGTAGAACTGGCGCTGAATCCCGCCGGTCGGCCGTACGGCATCAAGGTGGATGAAAAGATGCGCACCAATGTCCCCGGCGTGTATGCGGCGGGCGACGTAACCGGCTTCAGCATGCTGGCTCACACTGCCTCCCGCGAAGGCGAAGTGGCCGTGAACAACATCCTGGGCAAGGCCGATCACATGCGCTACAATGCCATCCCGGGTGTGGTGTACACCAATCCGGAAGTGGCCGGCGTGGGCGTCACCGAGGCCGATGCCAAGAAGCAGGGCCTGGATTATACTGTTCTCAAGCTCCCCATGGCATACAGCGGCCGTTTCGTGGCCGAGAATGAAAGGGGAGAGGGCCTGTGCAAGGTGATTGTGGGCAAGCAGTATCACGAAGTGCTGGGCGTCCACATGCTGGGCAATCCCTGCTCGGAGATGATCCATAGCGCCTGCGTGGCCATCGAACAGGAAATGACCGTGGAACAGCTCAAGGAAGTGGTATTCCCGCATCCCACCGTGTCTGAAATCTTGAAAGAAACCGTTTTTACCTTGAAATAAACTATGCCTAAGTCGTTATACATCGACCCCAATGAGGTGCTCCGCCCGCAGGAGCACGAGATTCAGTTCCCCAAGATTCCCGTCATGGCCTATGACAAGACCGTGAAGCAGGAACTGTCCGAAGGCAACTTCACTAAGGAAGACCTCAAGCACATTTACCGGGACATGTTCGTGATCCGCGAGTTTGAGACCATGCTCAACCTGGTGAAAACCACCGGCGGTTACAATGGCGTGGCCTACAACAACCCCGGTCCGGCTCACCTTTCCGCCGGTCAGGAAGCTGCGGCTGTAGGTATGGCTTACAACCTGGATACCGACGACTTCATCTTCGGCAGCCACCGTTCCCACGGTGAAATCCTGGCCAAGGGTCTGCGCTCCATTGAGATTCTTCCGGAGGCCGAACTCAAGAAGGTAATGGAGGAATTCTGGGGTGGCGCTACGCTGGCTGTGGCCGGTAAGGACTTCCAGGGCAGCACCAAGGAACTGGGTATCCGTTTCCTGCTCTATGGTGCCATGGCCGAGATTTTCGCCCGCACCACGGGCTTCAACAAGGGCTTGGGCGGCAGTATGCACACCTTCTTCACGCCTTTCGGCATTTATCCCAACAACGCCATCGTGGGCGGCTCCGGTTCCATTGCCGTAGGTGCAGCCCTTTATAAGAAGGTGAACCGCAAGAAGGGTATCGTGGTGGCCAACCTGGGCGACGGCGCCATGGCGCGCGGCCCGGTGCTGGAAGGCATGACCTTCGCCTCCATGGACCAGTTCCATACTCTCTGGGAAGGGGATATGAAGGGCGGCCTGCCCATCCTCATCAACGTGATGGACAACCAGTATGCCATGGGCGGCCAGACCCGCGGTGAAACCATGGGTTACACCTATCCCGCCCGCCTGGGTGCCGGCTTCAACCCGGAATCCTGGCATGCAGAGCGCGTGGACGGTTACAATCCTCTGGCCGTCATCGACGCTTTCCGCCGTAAGAAGTCACTGCTGGAAAAGAAGGAAGGACCCTGCCTGCTGGATGTGGTCACGTACCGCTACAGCGGTCACTCGCCGTCCGACCAATCCAGCTACCGTACCAAGGAGGAAATGGAGGCCTGGCAGGCCGAGGATTGCATCCTGGGCTATGGCCGCAAGCTCATCGAGGCCGGTGTGGCCACGCAGGAGGAGCTGGACGGTATCCAGAATTATGTGAAGGATGTCATCTTCGAGATGTACAAACGTGCCATCGACGAGACCCTGAGCCCGCGCATGGACCTGGTGAAGGACAACGAACTTCTGGGCGATATGATGTTCTCCAACGGCAGTGTGGATGCCCTGGGCGATGCCAAACCGGAAGTGAACCATCCTATGGAGGAGAATCCGCGCGTGAAGCAGATTGCCGGCAAGACGCGTTTCTACCTGGACAAGGACGGCAAGCCCGTGAGCTCCATGAAGATGTACAATTTCCGCGACGGCGTATTCGAGGCCATCGTGGACCGTTTCTACAAGGATTCCAGCCTGGTGGCCTATGGTGAGGAGAACCGCGAATGGGGCGGCGCTTTCGCCGTGTACCGCGGCCTAACGGAGGCTCTGCCGTATCATCGGCTGTTCAACAGCCCCATCGCAGAGGCTGCCATTATCGGCACGGCTATCGGCTATGCCATGTGCGGCGGTCGCGTGATTCCGGAAATCATGTACTGCGACTTCCTGGGCTGCTGCGGCGACGAAATCTTCAACCAGTTGCCCAAGTGGCAGGCCATGAGCGGCAACATCCTAAAGATGCCGGTGGTGGTACGCGTTTCCGTGGGCTCCAAGTACGGTGCCCAGCACAGCCAGGACTGGACGTCCCTGTGCACGCACATCCCGGGCCTGAAGGTGGTGTTCGCGGTAACGCCGTACGATGCTAAGGGCCTCATGAACAGCGCCTTGCAGGGCACGGATCCTGTGATCTTCTTCGAAAGCCAGCGCCTCTATGGCATCGGCGAGCAGTTCCACGAAGGCGGCGTTCCGGAAGGCTATTACGAGATTCCGCTGGGCGAGCCTGATGTGAAGCGCGAGGGCAAGGACGTGACGTTCCTCACCATCGGCGCCACGCTGTACCGTGCCCTGAAGGCGGCCGATGAGCTCAAGGAGAAGTATGGCCTGGAGGCCGAAGTGATCGATGCCCGCACGCTGGTGCCGTTCAATTACGATAAGGTGATAGCTTCCGTGAAGAAGACGGGCCGTATCATCATCGCCGGCGATGCCAGCGCCCGCGGCAGTTATCTGAACGACCTGGCCGCCAACATCACAGAACTCTGCTTCGACTATCTGGACGCCGCTCCGGTGGTGCTGGGTTCCCGCAACTGGATCACGCCTTGCCACGAACTGGAAGAGGCCTTCTTCCCGCAGCCCAGCTGGTTCCTGGATGCCATCAATGAGAAGATGATGCCTCTCAAAGACTACATCCCCGTGAGCAACCAGACCTGTGCCCAACAGATTATTAGAGCTAAAAAGGGTATATAATGTCTTGTAAATCAAAGATATATATTCAAAAATCGTCGGCTTCGCCGACCCCTCCCAACCTTACGGTTGGGCCCCTCCCTCTTATGAGGCCGAGGGTGGCCACAGATTTTTGAATATATATCTTTGATAAAACTTTGATATTTATATGTTTGATGTAAATGCTCATATACATACGCCTTATTCGTTCAGTGCTTTTAGGTCGGTGGACGAGGCGTTGGACCATGCTGCCGCTGAGGATGTTAGGGTGGTGGGAATCAATGATTTCTACTCCATGGACGGGTATAGGGCTTGGAAGGAGGGATGTGCCAGGCGGGTCTTGTATCCGCTGTTCGGTATCGAGTTCATTTCGCTGAATGCGGCCGATCAGGCGGCGGGACTGCGGGTGAACGACCCCAACAATCCTGGCCGTACCTATATCAGCGGCAAGGGCCTGGCCTATCCCGTGAAGTTAAGCGGCAAGCCGCTGCAGCAGTTGGAGGAGGTGAAGGCCGAATCCAATGCGCAGGTGGAGAAGATGTGCGGGAAGCTGAATCAGTGGCTGCAGGAGCAGGGGAACGATGTTCGCCTGGATTTCGAGGAAATCAAGGCTAAGCTTACCCAGGGCTCCATCCGCGAGCGGCACTTGGCCAAGGCCCTGCGCCTGGCCCTGTATCCGGATGCGGAGAATCCTGCCAAGCTGGAGAATGAGCTTCGGTCCAAGCTGCTGAAGGCTGGAGGAGCGGCGTTTGTGCCGGAAGATCCCAAGGCTTTCCTGCCCACGGAAACGGTGCAGGAGATCATCGAGGCAGCGGGCGGCATCCCCACCTATCCTTTCCTGGCCGATGATGCCAAGGGCAATTTCACTGACTTCGAAGGGGACCTCATGCAGGCGGCCGATACACTTAAGAAACGCTGCTTCCGCAGCGTGGAATTCATTACCACGCGCAATACCACGGCCGTTCTGGAGCAGTATGCCGGCTATCTGGAGGACGAAGGCTTCATCGTGAGCTTCGGCTCGGAGCATAACACCCCGGCCATGGAACCGGTGCGCCTGCACACCCGTGATGCCGCCGAACTAAGCGATAAGCTCAAGGCCATCAACTGGCGGGGAGCATGTGCCATCGCCGCCCATCAGGGCGGTAAGGATAGCATAGCTGCAGGCGAAGATTTGATTATAAAGGCATTAGATTCTTCGCTTCGCTCAGAATGACAGATCTGTCATCCTGAGGAGTGAAACGACGAAGGATCTGTAGATAGATTAACTATGAATGCAATAGAACAATTGGTTGTCATTTCCCGTAAGTACGGGGCCGATTCCCGCTATGTGATTGCGGGAGGCGGAAACACTTCTTTTAAGACGGCCGACAAACTGTGGGTGAAGGCCAGCGGCCATGCCCTGGCTACCATCGGCGAAGATGGCTTTGCCGTGCTGGATCGCAGCAAGCTGGCGCCCATGGGCACCAAAGTATACAGTACAGATGTGGTGGAGCGGGAAGCTCAGGTGAAGGAAGATCTGGCATCGGCCAACCTGACCAAGGACCGCCGGCCCAGCGTGGAGACGTCCCTGCACAACTGCATCGACTATGCCTTTGT
Source organism: Candidatus Cryptobacteroides sp. (assembly GCA_045226315.1). GTDB lineage: Bacteria > Bacteroidota > Bacteroidia > Bacteroidales > UBA932 > Cryptobacteroides. The sequence continues at coordinate 52,900 of JBGVCF010000017.1, read as the reverse complement.
GGTGCACCTGCATCCTACGCTGGTGAACGGCCTCATGTGCTCGGTCAATGCCGCCAATGTCTGCGACGAACTGTTCCCGGAGGCTCTGTACATCGAGTATACGGACCCTGGGTACACCCTTTTCAAGAAGGTCCACGACCGACTGCAGGCATGGAAGGCCGCCAAGGGCAGCCAGCCGCAGGTGATTTTCCTGCAGAACCACGGCGTGTTCGTGGGGGCCGATACCCCTCAGGAGATTGAGGCTCTTTATGACGGCATCATCGGCCGGCTGGAAGGGCGCGTGAAGGCTTTGCCGGAAGGGGAGAGCCCGGTGTGCGACTGCGTGACGGAGTTCCTTCCGGTGGTCCGTCAGGTGCTTTCCCGCGGCGGGCGCGGCCTCAAGACGCTGCAGGTAACATCCAATGCCCTCACGGATTGGGCGCTGGAGAATCCCCGTCTGGTCCAGGTTCCCTTCACGCCGGATATCATAGTCTATTGCAAGAGCGAGTATTTGGTGCTTGAGGCCGATGTCGTTGAGGCCGAAAAGCAGATCGAAGCCTATGTGGAGCGCCGGGGCCATACGCCCAAGGTGCTGTTGGTGAAGGGTATCGGCCTGGTGGCTGTGGGTGACCATGCCAAGAATGCCGGCATTATCACGGAGGTATTCCTGGATGCCATCAAGGTGGCCTGGTATGCCGCTTCATTCGGCGGTGCGCATGGGATGGAACCGTCTTGGATCCGTTTCATCGACACCTGGGAGGTGGAAAATTACCGCCGGAAAGTGGCTTCAGCAGCATCTCAGGGCAGGGTGGAAGGCAAAACCATCGTGGTGACGGGGGCAGCCCAGGGCTTCGGCGAGGGCATCGCCCGGGAGCTCATGGGACAAGGCGCCAACATAGTGGTGGCCGACCTAAACGAAGCCGTAGGCGCTGCCACGGCGGCTTCCTTCAATGCCATCGCCCGGAACAACAAGGCCATCTTCGTGAAGACGAATGTGGCCGATATGGACAGTCTCCACAACCTGATGAAGCAGACCATCTGCACTTTCGGTGCGCTGGACGTGTTCGTGTCCAACGCCGGTGTGCTGCGGGCGGGCGGCCTGGAGGCCATGACGCCGGAGAACTTCGAATTTGTGACCAACATCAACTACAAGGCCTATTTCTTCTGTGCCAAAGTAGCCAGCCACATCATGAAACTCCAGACGGCGGCCGATCCTGAATACTTCGCCGATATCGTTCAGGTGAACTCCAAGAGTGGCCTGCGCGGCTCCAAGGCCAATTTTGCCTATGCCGGCGGTAAGTTCGGTGGAATCGGCCTTACGCAATCCTTTGCCCTGGAGCTGGCGCCCTTCCGTGTGAAGGTGAACAGCATTTGCCCCGGCAACTTCTACGATGGCCCGCTGTGGAGCAATCCGGAGAACGGCCTCTTCGTGCAGTATCTGGCCGCCGGCAAGGTGCCGGGCGCCAAGACGGTGAAGGACGTGAAGGACTTCTATCTGGCCCAGGTGCCCATGCGCAAAGGGTGCAACCCCGTGGACGTGACCAAGGCCATCCTCTATGCCATTGAACAGACCGGCGAAACCGGTCAGGCCATCCCCGTAACCGGTGGACAAGTAATGCTGGCCTGAGATCCTTCGTCGCCTTCGGCTCCTCAGGATGACAAGAATGTCATTCTGAGCGAAGCGAAGAATCTGTAGGTGCAATATAATAGATAACAGTATATGAAAACCAAAGCAGTACGTCTTTACGGAAAGGACGATTTAAGGCTGGAGGAGTTTGAGCTTCCGGCTATTAAGGACAACGAGATTCTGGCGAAGGTGGTGAGCGACAGCATCTGCATGTCGTCGTACAAGGCCACGCACCAGGGAACGAACCATAAGAGGGTCCCGAACGATGTGGCGCAGAACCCGGTCATTATCGGCCATGAATTTGCCGGCGAGATTGTGCAGGTGGGTGCCAAGTGGGCATCGGCCTTCCAGCCGGGCGATAAGTTCTCCATCCAGCCGGCCATGAACTATCCGGGCGGTCCGGTGGGCATTTACAGTGCGCCGGGCTATTCCTATCAGTACATCGGCGGGGATGCCACCTATGTCATTATTCCCAATGAGGTGATGGAACTGGGTTGCCTGCTGCCGTTCAAGGGCGAGGGCTTCTATCCGGCTTCGCTCAGTGAGCCGCTTTCCTGCGTGATCGGCGCCATGCATGCCAATTACCACGGGACGCCGGGCAAGTATGTGCACACCATGGAAATCAAGGACGGCGGCAAAATGGCCCTGTTGGCTTCTGTAGGGCCCATGGGCCTGGCGGCTATCAACTATGTCCTGCACCGGGAAGACCGCAGGCCTAAGCTGCTGGTGGTCACCGATATCAACCAGGAGCGCCTGGATCGCGCGGCCAGCCTGTATACGGTGGCGTTCGCCGCTTCCCGCGGCATTGAGCTGCACTATGTGAATACGGGCGTGGAGAATCCGGTGGAGCTGCTCAAGTCGTTCACCGGCGGGGAAGGCTACGACGATGTCTTCTGCTTCGCGCCGGTGGCCCCGGTGGTGGAGCAGGCCGATGATATCCTGTCCTTCGACGGCTGCCTGAACTTCTTCGCCGGCCCGTCCAAAGCCCCGTTCAAGGCTCCGTTCAATTTCTACAACGTGCACTATAATAATACGCACGTGGTGGGCACTTCCGGCGGCAATACCGACGATATGAAGGAAGCGCTGCACTATATGGGCAAGGGCATGGACCCGGCGGGTCTGGTAACGCACATCGGCGGCCTCAATGCCGTGATCGATACCACCCTGAACCTTCCTTCCATCCCGGGCGGCAAGAAACTCATCTACACGCATATCGAGATGCCGCTCACGGCCATTGCCGATTTCGGCAAGCAAGGGACTCCGCTCTTCGATGAGCTGGACCGCCTGTGCAAAGCCCATAACGGCCTCTGGAATGTGGAAGCCGAAACCTATCTGCTGAATTACTATGAAGAAAATTGATACACAGTTAATGCACCCGGCCGAGCAAATCGCCCTCATCATCGGCCGCATCTATCGCCGGAAGATGACAACCACTTCCGGCGGCAACCTGTCCATCATGGACGATAACGGGGACATGTGGATTACCCCGGCGGGCATCGATAAAGGCTCCCTCACGCCGTCCGATATCATGTGCGTGAAGGCCGATGGCACCATTGTGGGCCCGCATCGGCCCTCGTCCGAGTATCCTTTCCACAAGGCCCTTTACAAGAAGCGCCCGCATCTTCGTAGCGTGATCCACGCCCATCCTCCGGGACTGGTGACCTTCTCCATCGTGCACCAGGTGCCGGACACCACCATCATCCCGCAGGCCAAGTACGTGTGCGGCCCCATCGGCTTTGCCCCCTATGCCCTGCCGGGCAGTGAACTGCTGGGAGAAAAGATTGCTGCCGAGTTCGAGAAGAATCCGGAGTACAAGGCCGTAATCATGGAAAACCACGGTGTGGTGCTTATGGGAGAGGATATTGCCGATGCCTACCAACGCCTGGAAACGCTTGAGCTTTGCGCCCGTACCATCCTCAATGCCAAGACTTTGGGCAAGCCCGTGTATCTGACGGAAGAGCAGATTCTCAAGCATGAGAAGGCCGTCCACATCAATTTCCAGCATTTCATGAATGTGGAGCATCCTTCCGATGAAAGGGCCATCCGCACGGAAATATGCGAGATTGTGCACCGCGCCTGCGCCCAGGGTCTCATGTGCTCCTCTTACGGAACCGCTTCCGTGCGCTGGAGAGGGGATGATTTCCTCATCACTCCTTCCGACAAGCAGCGCTGGGAACTGGAACCCAATGATATCGTCCAGGTGAAGAACGGCATGGTGGAGGCCGGCAAGAATGCCAGCCGCGCTACGGCACTCCATTATGAGATTTATCGGCGTAATCCCAAGATCAACAGCATCATCCTCACCCAGACGCCCTACCTGATGGGCTATGCCACCACCGGCGTGAAGTTCGATGTGCGCACCATTCCGGAGAGCTGGATCTTCCTGCAGGATATCCCGCAGTATCCGTTCGGCACGCAGTATTACAATGTGGAGGAAATGGCCGAGGGTTTCAAGAAGTTGCCTTGCGCCTTCCTGGCCAACGATTCCATCGTGGTTACGGGCGACAAGCTCATCAACACCTTCGATAAACTGGAGGTGGCCGATTTCAGCGCTCGTTCCCTAGTGATGGCTGCCCCTGTGGGCAAGCTTAACCCCATCACCGACGCCGAAATCGAAGACCTCCGCGTGGCCTTCCATGTGGGCGAGTAAGGTCTTTTTTTCAGCTATGCATAGAAAGAGCTTTTTTATTCTGTTGACAGCTTTGCTGTTAGTCACGGTGGCCTTGGGTGCAAAGGAGCCCCGGAGGCTCGTTGTCCCGGCATCTGACTCCAGGATATCTTTCGTGGGGAGAACCGAGGTGTCTGGGGACAAGGTTTCCTTTGACTGGAGTGGAGTATATGCACGGATTAGTTTTACAGGTAATTACCTGGCAATGAAGTCATCAGATACCCAGCGGAATTACTTCAATGTGTGGGTGGATTCAAAGCAGACCGGTGAGCCGGAAAGAATTGTGAGCACACATGGCGCCGACAGCCTTATAGTGCTGTTCGAGTGCAAAGGCAAGCCTTCTGTCCATGATGTCATCCTTCAGAAAAGGACGGAAGGGAGCCAGGGAAAAGTTACCATTTCCTCCTTTGTGACCGATGGGCAATTGATGCAGGCCGATGGCTTGAAAGAAAGGATGATAGAGGTGATAGGAGACTCATACACGTGTGGTTATGGGTCTGAAAATAGCGTAAAGGAAGATCCTTTTACACCGGAGACGGAGAACTGCAATAAATCCTATTCCTGTATTGTTCCCCGGTATTTTGATGCTGACTATATACTGGCTTCCCATTCCGGGATAGGAATAGCCCGCAATTACGGAGACACGTCAAAAGAAGGATATATGCCGGAGAGATATCTCCGCACTTTTGACTGTGACAAGGACGTGATCTGGGATGCAAAGGCCAGTGGATATCATCCGGATATTACTATTATCTATTTGGGAACCAATGACTTTTCTACAGGACGTCAACCTACGCTGCCGGTTTTCAAGGAGGGTTACCTAACCCTTCTCAAGGAGATAAAGGACAATTGGGGAGAAGACCATCCCATCCTTTGCGTTGCCGCTCCTAGGGATTTTCTATGTGCCGAATATGTGAATGAAATCGTGAAACACTGCGGTATGAAGAATGTCCATATGGCGGTTCTTACCCCTTCCGTGGTAAATTCCGACAGCGACTTGGGCGCATCCTACCACCCCAATTACTTCGGCCACCAGAAAAAGGCGATGTCGCTTATTCCGCATATAGCAACCATTACCGGTTGGGAACTTGCAGGAAACCCCGTTTTGTAAAAGAGTAGCCCTCCCTCCAGGTTTGGATGCGGAGGGCTATGTTTTTCTTCAGGCTTTCCTGGTAGAGCCACGGCTCGCAGCTGTGGATGTCCCCAACGTTGATGAAGTTGGCGTAGGGTGGATATTCGTCCCCGCTGTAACCTTCTACCACCAGCACGTGGTGTTCCGGGGATACGGCCACGGTGACGGTGTCGTGCAACTGGGCCGGGGTAGCGTCCGTTTGCCAGTTTACCGGATTGATGCACATGGCGCAGGGAGCTGAAATAATGGGAACGATATATTTCACATCCTTAACCGTATTGTAGCAGATGGTCACTCCCAAGTCTTTTTCTCCCTGTGCAGGACGGATGCGTTTGCATGCCAGCGTGTCTGCCGGGGTTACTTTGTAGCCCAGGACATAGGCGGCCACCATCTTCTCGAAGTCCTTGTCGTCCATGTATTTAAGCAGCTCCACAACGGCCCTGCCACCTTGGCTGAAGCCGGCCAGTACGAAAGGACGTCTCTTGTCCCGTTTGCCCTGAAAATGATTGAAGGCGCTTTTGACGTCATCCATGGCCAGGCCGATGCGCCGGTTCACCAGGTCTTCGTCTCGCGTGACCCAGGTGTTGATGGTCAGGTGCCGGTAATAGGGAGCATAAAAGTTGTTGCCCGGGCCCATATACGCCGCTATTCGGCTGATTTCCGAGGCCATGTGTTCCCGATGGGTGGGGTTCCAGACATCGGCATAGTGGCTGGTTTTACCGTTTTCGGTTTTCCAATCCTCTTCCCAGGTGGAGACCACGTAGAAGACATCGGCCCCCAGCGAGGTGGAATCATTCATCTCGGTGTACCAGCAGGTGGGGTCGTTGTATTCGGGCTCGGTAGGAATGAATTCCCTGCTCTGGCAAGCGACCAGAAGGAGAAGGGGCAGAGCCCAAAGAATCCGTTTCATTATTTCAGGTTACGCTTCAAGAAATCCATTACATATTGGTGGTACAGTTCCACGTGCTGGGGCTGGTAGAAGCCGTGGCCGGCACCAAAGAGCAGGTGCAGTTCGCAGTTTTTGTACACATTGGAGGCCTTGGCGGAATACTCGGGCTTTACTAGGGAATCCTCCGTGCCGTGTACAATGAGTACCTGGCCCTGATAGCCGGCAATCTCCTTATAGATGTCAAAGCCCTCGTAAAACTTTTCGTAATAGGCTTTGCCGATGGTCATACCCATGAAATTCACCGTCTCGGGGACATCGGCCAGCGTGGGATAGAGGGCGAAGCCGTCGTCCGGGATGCACAGGGCAGGGAAGGTGAGGCAGATGGCGTTGATCTTCTTTTTTACATAGGGGGCCGTAATGGCGCTCACGCAGCCTCCCTGGCTTTCTCCCAGCAGGAAGATATTCTTTTTGTCCACGAAGTTCCAGCTGCGTACCATGTCAATCACGTCCTTCAGGTTCTGGCGCTGGGAGAAGATGGACATTTCCTCCGTGCGGCCCTGGCTCTGGCTGCGGGGAGAACCGCCCGCAAAGTCGTAGCAGTAGGCTACGTATCCGGCCTTGGCCAGCTTATCGGCCATGGCGTAGAAACCATGGTGGGTGCCGCCGTAGCCGTGGGAAAGGATCACGGCCGGATGTTTGCCGGGTGCTACGGGAATGAATGCTTCCCCGTAGAGCTTGTTGCCGTCACTGACGCAGCCTACCACCTCCATTCGGTAGGCGGGGTCCGAGGGCGGCGTGTTCATCTTTTTGAACAGTTCCTCGATTTCCTCACGGCTCATGTTGCCGAAAGGGTTCCCGTTATTGGACTGGCTGTATGCGAGCGTGGTGGTGAGGGCGCACAGGGCGAGAATGGATAGAAAGCGTTTCATGATATTGGGGTATTGCTCCTGCGAAATTAGTGAAAAACGCAGGTTTTTCAAAATGAATACCAGCCGTGGACGTATTTGATTGAACAGCAGGTGATTAAACGATTGACTCCAGGTGAAAACCACCCGGAGCCAATCACTTATATGCCTGAAAACCAGGCAGTTCGTTCCACGCTATTTCAGCAGCACGCGGTGAGCAGGGACCTCTGAGGCAGCAGCATCGGCCGTGACGGTGCAGCGGATGTCACGGGAAGAGGCGCCAAAGAGGAAGGTGTAAGTACCGGCATCCACTTTCCAGGACGATGCTTCCTCATCGAAGGAAGCGAGTTCGGCGGTGGGGAAAGAGAAGCTCAGGGTTTCGGTCTCGCCGGGTTCCAGCTTCCGGCTCTTGGCATAGGCTTTGAGTTCCTTCACGGGCTTGTCCAGGCTACCCTGCGGGGCGCTCACATAGAGCTGGACCGCTTCCTTGCCGGCAACGGTACCGTTGTTCTTCACATTCACGAAAGCAGTTACCTTGTTGCCATCGTTGATTACGACGGGCTCACTGTATTCGAAGCAGGTATAGCTGAGGCCATAGCCGAAGGGATAGGAAACGGGCAGGTTCTGCTTGTCGAACCAGCGGTAGCCCACGTAGATACCCTCGGCATAGTCGGTCTGGTCCACGTCCTTCACGTTGGCATTCTCGCGGCGGTTCATGAAATAGACTTCGTTGGTGGCATCAATGGGGAAATTGGCCGATGAAGCGGCGTCCATCAGGTTCACCGGGAAGGTCATGGTGAGCTTGCCGGAAGGGCTTTCCACACCGGTAAGGATGTCGGTGACGGAGTTTCCACCTTCCTGACCGGCCTGCCAGGCCAACAGAACGGCGTCCGGAATGTTTTTCCAGGAAGCGGTTTCGATGACACCGCCGATGTTCAGTACCACCACCACTTTCTTGCCCTGTCCGTGGAAGGCGGCCGTCACCTTGTTCAGCAGTTCGCGCTCCTTGGGAGCGAGCTCGAAGTCGGCACTGCTGCGGTCGAAGAATTCACCGCTGTTGCGGCCGAAGGTGATGATAGCCACGTCGTTGGCCTTGGCCGATGCGACCAAGTCCAAGGCCGAAGGGATGAGCTCCGTGGGGCGAGGTGTGGGATAGAAAGCAGCAAGGGGGTCGTCACCCAGGCTGGCCTTAAAGGCAGCTGCCTCATCGGCAATGTGCTTCAGGTACGCTTCCTTCTTGCTCTCGTCCACGTTGAAACCGGCGTTCTTGAGGCCGTCCAGCAGGGATACTGTGTAGGCGCGGTTCACGTTGCCGGAACCGGTGCCGCCGGCGATGAAGTCAAAGGAGGTGCAGCCGAAAACGGCCACGTTCTTCACGTCCTTCAGGGGCAGAACGCCCTTGTTTTCCAGCAGGACCATGCCTTCCAGAGCGCTCTGGCGGGTGACGGCGGCGTGGGCCTTCAGGTCCGGCTTGTTGGTGTAGGCGTAGCCCTTCACCTTGGGGCTGCGGGCCACCAGTTCCAGGCAGCGTTTCACGCACACGTCCAGTTCGGCCTCAGTAAGGGTGCCGTTCTGGATAGCCTCCATTATCTGCTGGTACTGGAGGTCCGTACCCGGCTGGAGCATGTCGTTGCCGGCGGCAATCTGGGCGGCGCCGTTGTCTCCGCCGTACCAGTCGGTCATGACCAGGCCCTTGAAGCCCCATTCATCGCGCAGAATGGTGGTAATCAGGTCTTTACTCTGGGAGGTATAAGTGCCGTTGATCTTGTTGTAAGAGCTCATGATGGTCCAGGGATCGGACTCCTTCACGGTGATCTCAAAGCCCTTCAGGTAGATTTCCCGCTGGGCGCGGGGGCTGATGATGGCGTTGTTGCCGGTACGGTTGGTCTCCTGGTTGTTGTAGGCGAAATGCTTCACGGATGTGCCCACGTCGTTCTTCTGGACGCCACGGACATAAGCGGCGGCCGTCTTACCGGCCACCACGGGATCCTCCGAATAGTACTCGAAGTTGCGGCCGTTCAGCGGATGACGGTGGATATTCAGGGCCGGTGCCAGGTAAACGTCGGCGCCGTACTCGTGCACTTCCTCACCCATGGCTTCGCCCACGTTCTCCACCAGTTCCTGGTTCCAGGTGCTGGCCAGCAGGGTACCGATGGGGAAATGCGTGCAGTAGTAGGTGTTCTCGTCGCCTTCGCGGATGGGATCGATGCGCAGGCCGGCAGGACCGTCGGCCAGCACGATGCTGGGAATGCCCAGACGCTCGATGGGATAAGTGGTGCCGGCGGCACCCGGAACGATGTTCTTGGTGGCGCCCACCACAGCCGATTGTCCATCGGCCCCGGCCATGCCGGTACCAATCACAAAGTGGACCTTTTCTTCCAGGGTCATGGCTTTGAGAACCTTGTCAATGGAAGCTTTCCCCAGCTGGGGATCACCGCTCTGGCAGGCTGCGAGGGCCAGGACGGCGGCAGAAAGAAGGATTGCTTTTTTCATATTGTGCATAACGGTTTTAGTGTCTGCAATAAGGCATACAAAGGTACGTCTTTCCTCTCACAATCCTTTTCACGGCTGTAAAAGAACTTGTCTGGATGTCCAATCAATGAATTTAATAACCTCTGGATAGAAAATCGGCCTGCACAGGGCCGATTTTTTTATACCCTTCCTCGTTCATGTGCAGTTTGTCCTGAAGATAATACTGGCCGTAATTGAACTCGTTGATGCCTTGCAGGGAGAACTGGTCCAGCACGGGGATGCCGTAGTAGGCACAGCAGTCTTTCTGGGCCTGGATGTACTGGGCGAAGGTTTTCCCTGTCTTATTGGGCTGGGTACTGAAGGGATTGTGACCGGCATCCTGACTGAAAAAACGCAGGGAGGTAAAGAAATAGATTTTAGCTTTGGGGTTCTTCTCCAGGATGGTCTTGATGCAGTAGTTGATGCCGCCGCACTGGGTGTGCAGTTTCTTTTCGTCATATCCGTCCAGTGCGGTGTAATCCTGCCAGCTGCCGCAGGGACGGCTGTTGGTGTAGTCGTTGGTGGAGGCCCAGAGCACGTACACATCATATATGCCCGCCTGCTCCACCTGTTTCTGCACAGTGCAGCCCTGGTCCACGGAAAAACCCGCCCCGCCAACGCCATAGGTGGTGACTTCGGCCTGGAGCCGGTCGGCCCAAATCTGTTTGGCGGCGTCGGATTCCTTGTTAACGGACAGGGAACCGCCGAAAACGGCTATCCTTTGGGTGATTTTCCCCTTCTTGGGCCGGAGAATGTGTTTTTCCGGCTCCGGCTTCTGTGCTGCCAGATAAGCCTGGACGGAAAAGGGAAGGGTAATGGAAGAGGCGTGCTGTGCACCGGTCCCAACCTGTTGATGTGCAACTTTTACACGGGCCTGTTCCGACCATACGCCCGGGTAATTGGAGTGAAGGCTGTACTGGGGAAAGTCGGAAGAACAAATGTCCACTCGGATCCGGCTGCCAGCCTGGATTTCCCATTCTATGGGAAGGAGTTGGATTCGAACGGGCACAATTTCTCCTGGCGTGTAGGTTCCGCGAGGGCCCAGTTTGTCCTCCCGGAAGGCCAGCGTGGCAATGCCGGTGCGGATATTATAGGTTCTGCCATCGGCCTTTTCTTCACTGATTTTCACGGCGATGGCCGTATCTTCGCAATCCGAGGAGAACCAGACGGTGGCTTCCGGACAGCCGGAAAGATAGAGGGGCTGCTCAAGGGGATCACTGCGGAAGAAAAGGATATCGTCCCGATAACCCACCGGCGGCTGTAGCCGGCTTCCCTTGCGGGAGTCTGCGCTGAACAAGGTTTCGCCGCCTACGGAAAGTACCGGATTTGAAGGATCATAGGTGTAGGAAAGGGCCGATTCTTCGGCAGGAGCCTGGGCCTGCAGCCTGCCATCCGATCCAAGGTAATAGGAGACGGGGAAAGTCTGCTTGGAGGGCCATTCGGCCAGGTGCAGCCATTGGTCGGCACCAATCTGGTACACGAGGACCTCATGTTCAGGCTCTTTCTCCTCCAGCAGGAGGGAATGGAACCATTCAAACGTGTCCAGGTTGATGTTTACCTCTATGTCGTGTACTAAACCCGGGAGTTCCGGCGTGGTCTTGTAGTTGTGGTCCCAGCCGCCCACGATGAGCCGGCTCTTGGCCTTGGTCTCTTCGGAGAGCAGCTCGTAGCCTAGCAGCGTTCCCTCCATGTGGTGGTCGAAATGGCCGGCCACGATGGTCATGGGCACGTTAATTTTGGGTGGAATGCTCTTGAGGAGTTCCCAGAAGCCGCTATGCCAGTAAGGATCCGTGTAATCCGTGTGGGTAATCCAGTCCCGGTACCAGGGTAGCGGAGTGCCCAGAAGGTCTTCATCCATCGTTACTTGCGGGCGGTACAGCATCTGGTCTCCGTACTTGAAGTCTGTAGTGAATTCCGTGGGTTTTTGTATGGGTTCGGTGGCATTGCCGATGGCCCAGGCCGTGAGGATGTCCTGCCGGAACAGACCGCTGGAATAGGCCGACAGATGGCGGTCCACCCCGTAGTGCTCCAGGTAGATGCCCTTCACTTTGGAAGGCAGGACATCGGCCACAATCCAGGAAGTGAGGCCCATATAGGAACAGCCGGTTAGGCCGATACTCTTGCACCAGGGCGCCTCCTGCAGCCAGCTCAGCAGCGCCAGGCCGTCTTCCCGTTCATAGATGTTAGGCTGAAAAACGCCTTCCGACCCGCCTGTGCCCCTGCAGCGTTGGATGACCACGCCGATGCCCCTCTGTGCATAATCCCGGGCTCCCTTCATCCAGTCTCCGGTAGGGAAGTTCAAGTAAGGGCTGCGCCAGACCACTACGGGGAAAGGCTCCTGCGTTTCGGGCAGGTACAGCTGGGTTACCAGGGCGCTGCCGTCGGCCGCGGCCACCAGCGTATCTTTGTACACCATCCCGCAAGTGGGTGAAACGGATGTGGGAATGCTATTAAAAAACTGGGCCTGTGCCGTTAGCGGCAGCATCAGGGCCGCCAGAAGGGTAAGGAGCTGTCTCATAACGTTCAATACTGATATAGGCGGACCCGGAGGGCTTTGACCTGGCCGGGGGCGAAGGAGGTGATGCCCATGGAGGTTTCGTCGCCGTTCAGGCGGTGGAAGTACTCGCTGCCGTCGGTGTCCTGGCGGATTTCATCCACCGACAGGACAGCGGCGTTCTTTCCGCTGGTGGATGAGACCGACAGCATGGCGGGCCCCACGCCTCCCAGTATCAGGAACTCCTCTGCGGAGCGCTGAAGGATGAGAACGCCCGAGACAGGCGTTAAAGCAGCTTCCTCCGCATTGGCCGATGCGCCAGTCAGGGCGGTGAACAGTTCCGTATTATTGGGAATGAGGGTGAAGCGGTAGCCGCCCAGTTCGGCCTGGTCCATGGCCCGGCCGGCCGGGGGATCGATGAGCAGCCCTGCAGTTTTTCTGCCCTGGATTTCGTTCATATATCGGCCCAGAAGGGCGTAGGTGATGTCAAAGGAAAGGCCCTTGGCGCTGTCAATGCCGAAAGGCGCATAGCACCCGGCTCCGTATTTCCCAAAGGTGTAGAAAGCGCGGGAGGCGCCGTCCGGAGAGGACGTGGTTTCCGGGATGAACAGGGGATATCCGGCCTGTGTATACCCGTCGCATATCCAGTCGTAGACATTCGTGGCATAGATGTCCGGAGAGAGGAAATCGATGGACGGGGCGGCGGCTTTCCAGATGTCGGAGACATGCGGCAGGGGACCGCCGCAAGGATAGTTGCCGGGTATGCACTGGCCTTCCGTCTTCTGCCAGGCATTCACGTACATGGGCAGGGGATACTCCTTTTTTCCGGCCGATGCAACAGCTTCAACATACGAGGCGTACTGCCAGGTGTTGAAGAGCTCTTCCGTGAGATAGGGATACGTATCCTGCCAAGAGCCTTCCTTCAAGGTAAGCGTTCCGGTTCCAAACACCTCTTCCCAGTTGCCGGAGGTCCGGTAACCACCCCGTGCCCAAGCCGCTTCAACGGCCGGATGCAGGGCTCCCTTATGCTTTTTGAGATAGGTGAGAAGGGTTTTGGGAACAGCTTCCTTGAAGGCTTTGTTGGCTGCAAGGGAATAATCCCGCATCCCCCGGTTGGGCGTTCCGGTGAAGGTGGACAATACATCTACGGAGCCCAGTTCATTCTCTACCTGTACCATAATCACGGTTCCCGCTTTGTCGTAGTCCCGGATGTGGGCCAGGAGGGCGGCAAAGGCGCGGGCATCGGCCTTCCGGCTCTCTTTCCCCAGGGGAGAAAGTGCCTGCGTTGGCTGTCCGTCCTGGAAGAGGGCCCGCTGAAAGCGCTTGGGGTCCAGTTTTACCCACGCCGGGACATAGGAGGAATCCCCATTCTTCCAGGTCCCGAACCAGAGCACCACCAGCCGCAGGCCGGCTTCCCGGGCCCCGTCGATCATAGCGTCCACTTCCCGGAAATTGAACTTGCCTTCCTCCGGTTCCACCAGCTCCCAGCTGGCGGCGGCAAATACGGTGTTCAGGTTTTTCCGGGCCATCTGTTCCCAGACGCCCCGCATGTACTGTACGCTGCCGGTGGTGGAATTGTGCAGTTCTCCGGCCAGCAGGGTGAAAGGTTTGCCGTCAACGATTAATTGCCCGTCCTTGTAAGCGGACGGGCAATTGACAGGGCCGGCCATCGAGGAAAGGGATGCCGACAAGATTATGACTGTAAGAATGCTATGTAAACTCATAACCACAAAGTTATGAGTTTACTTCAGCATTTCCAAACGTACGGGGCCCATAAGACCGGAAGGTAGCAGGGGACTGTTCGCGCCATAGAAAGGTACAGAGGTAAAGCTGTGCTTTTCCGCACCGGGTTGTGCATCGCCGATGAGGCGGTTCATCCAGGTGTTCACCACCTTCACTTCGATGGCGTTCTTGCCGGGTTTCAGTTTGCCTTCGAACTTCACCACATAAGGGGCTTTCCAGAGGAAGTCCACGTGTTCGCCGTTGATATAGACATCGGCCATCTGGCCCACCTGGCCCAGGTCGATGCAAAGGGCAGCGGGCAGATTCTTCTTCCCGAGGTTGAAGCTGTTCTTATAGGTGGCGGTGCCGGAGAAATACTTCACATTGGCTTCGTCGGATTCGGTAAGGGAGCGGAGCTCTTTCCAGGAACGGGTGCCGGCAGGGGCGTCCAAACCCTCGAAGGAAACCGTCCAGGGGCCGCTCAGGGCCACTTCGCCGGCGGCCTGCAGGGGAGCGGGCTCTGCCAATGGAGCTGCTGTAGGATCGGCCACCAGGAAGAGGGCATCATCGGCGCCCAAGTGCAGGCGGCCTTCGCGCAAAGCACCGAATACGGGCTTGCCGGTGACGGGGTTCATCACGGCCACGGGACCTTTTGCATCGCGCAGCATAATGTCGGTATCCACCGGAGCGCCGGTAAAATTGCGCACCCAATAGATATCCCGAACGCCGTCCTTGCGATGCACAAAGCGAACGCCTGGAACAGAGGAAACGAAGTCCGGGGCCACACTGGAGCGCTGCAGGCCTTCGGCCACGGAACCGGTCCACACATTGGGACGGGCGGCGTGCCAGATACCGGCTTTCAGGCGCTCGAATTCGGCGGCATTGTCGCCTTGTCCGGCCATGCGAGCGGGTTCCTCTCCAATGAGGAAAACGCCCTCAGAGACTAGCTGGTGCACTTTCCGGAGGATCTCCAGGCTCATCACCTGCGTGTGCTTGCCCAGGCAAAGGACCTTATAGTCTTTCACCGAGGGAACATTCAGCAGGGCGTGCGGACTGCAGAAATCGTAGGCATAGCCTTCCGGTACATCCGGCAACTCCTTGGCATAGGCTTCGGCAATGTTGGTGTCTTCTCCGTAGTACCAGAGCACGTCGGCCACGTTATGGCCGGCCTGCAGGTAATAGCAGCTGCGGGCCAGGTAGTCCATCCAATACTTGGCGTATTCCGCCCAGGTTTCGTGGCGGTTGAACCACTGGCCGAAAATCAGCAGGCCCAGGCCGGGACGAAGCTCGTCGGAGGGCTGATGGGCGCTCTCGTGGATGAAGAAGCGGTTGAGGCCGCTCATCAGGGCCACGTCGGCCACTTCCTTCAGGTTGCCGGGATACCAGCTGTAGGCACCGCCCAGCATACCGTTGGTGGTGAAGCTTTCGCCGGCTACGATATTCTGACCGTACAGGTGGGCGGCCGATGCCGATTCGCGGATATCGGCCTGGTAGGCAACGCTTTCCGCGGCACCCACCGTCCAGATGGCGGCCATGGGTACGGCGGCCGTACGCTTAGGATCCATGCCGTCGCCCACGAAGGTGCGGGCGTTCTCATGACTCTCGGTATAACGGCCCTTCATGCCGTATTCGGCCAGGATATCGTTCACGCGGTCATAGTTGGCGGCAAAGAGCTCGCCGATGGTTTCCCGCCAGTCAAAGAGGAAGGCTTCGGTGTCTTCGGAAGAGCCGATGATCTCACCGGTGAGGGCGGGGAGCCAGGGGCGCAGGGCATAGCCCCGGGCGCTCTGGAAAGCCTGTTCCATCTTGGGAGTCCAGGTCATGTGTTCGGCCTCATAGCTGTCTATCATCAGGTACTGGATGCCGCGTGCGCCCAGCAGTCCGCCAGCGGCTTCCTTGTACATATCAAGGTACGTGTGGAAATAACGGCTCCAGGCGTCCGGGTCCAGCTTGTCCACCTCCAGGCCGGTGGCTTCCGGCGGGGTGGGGTGGTTTTGCTTGCCCGTAAGGGAAGCGCCGAAGCGGTAGATGCGCCACTTCCCGGCGGGAACGGCCCATTCCAGCACGCCGTCTTTTACGCGGTCTGTGAGGTCCACAACCTCGGTCACAGGGCTGTTCGATGCGGGAGTGGGCCGTTGCAGCAGATCTCCCGGAGAGGCGAAACCGGCCTTTTCCTCAGCGTGGTTCACCTTGTATACCGTATGGAGCTGCCACTCGTGGATGGGAGTACCGGTGGGCATCACCACGGGAACGCCGTAGGCAGCCATGCTGTAGTCCGGCACCGGATTCACCACCATCAGCCGGAAGTACCGGGCCGTGGTTTCCGGGATGTCCAGGGTAAGCTGGGCCAGGTTGGAGGAAGGAACCGGGCATACCTCTTTCCAGGTGATGCCGTCCTGGCTGCACTGGAGAGAATTGGCGTAGGTGCGGGTATGCTCAAACTGTCCCTGGACCTGTCCGCCCACCAGGGTCATGGAGCGGATGGTTACCGCCTCCTGGAAGGAGTACTGAATCCAGGAATGGCTTCCGGAAGGATTGATGGCCAGTTCGTTACCGTCGTTGATATCGCCATTGGAGAGCTGCTCCACGGTGAAATCTCCGCCGCTGGAGGTGACGCTGGCGCCCAGCTCCTGCAGGGTCTTTTCGGCCTCGGGAACGCGCATGGCCACCACGGCAATATCGTCGTACCACTGGGGCATCCGTTCAAACACGGGGGCGTAGATGCCGGCGCTCACGTTCTGGAAACGGCCGATGGTCTTATACGGGGCCGGGAGCGGGAGGGTCTGGCTGCCGCCATTCCCTTCCACTTCCAGCGTGCGCCAGGTGAGCTTTTTCATGGCATCGGCCGGCTGTACCCAGGGGCCGCCGGTGCTGCTCCAACCCGGTGCGGATGCGATGCCCACTTCCATGCCCAGCGAATCGGCCAGGGCCATGGCGTAGGCGAAACTCTCTTTCCAGCCTTCGCTCAGGTAAGGACGGGGCTCCACCACGGGCGGAAGGCCCGCCATCATGGCGCCGCCGGCGTCAAACTGGTGGAAACCGACAATGCCAATGCGGTCCATCCATTCCAGATCCTTGCGGATGCCTTCATTGCTGATATTCCCGTTCATCCAGTGCCACCAGACATAGGGGTGCGCTTCTTTGGGGGGATTGGCGAAACGCTGGTCCTGTGCACCGGCTTCGATGCACAGGAATGCGCAGGCCAAACCTATTAACCAACTGCGTTTCATGCTATTTCAGTTTAAGGGCTTTTAACAGGGTTTTGTTCCATTTGCCGGAGGCGTCGTCGTAAATGGAGAAGCCATCGCGGTAGAAGGACCAGATCATAGTGCTGAAACCATATTGACGGGCCTGGGACTGCACAAAGCCGATGTAACGGGCGCGGGAAGCGTCGTCGGCATTGTCGCAGGCGCCGAACTCGCTGATGCTCACCGGCCGTCCGGTACGCTGGCTCCAGCGGGAGAGGAAGGCGAAATCCTGCTCCAGCGGGGCTTTGTCGGCCGCGGTTCCCATCCAGGGAACGTCCTTGATGCTGCCGGCCATGGCAAACTCGATGCCCTGGTGCGTAAAGGTCTGAGGCAGATAGTAATGAGCCTCTGCTATGATGTTCCAGTCATCGGCAGGGAACTGGAGAAGGCCGATGGTCCAGTGCTGGCCCAGGCTGGGCGTTCCCACGATGATGGTCTTGCCTGGATTGTCCTGCCGGATCATCTTCACGGAAGCGGCGATGATTTCGCCGTAGAGATCCGGAGAGAGCTGCAAGCTGGGCTCGTTCATGAGGCCGAAGTAAACGTCCTCATCGGCATAGCCCTTATAATGGGCCGAAACCTGTTGCCAAAGGCTGTACAGGCGGTCAATGTTGTCCGAATAGGACAGGTCCTGCGGGGTGAAGCCGAAGGAAATGACCGGATAGTAATGGTTGTCCAGGATTACGGTCAGTCCGTTTGCAATGCACTCGTCCACTACGGCGTCCACCTTGGCAAAGAACTCGGGGTCAATGGTATAGGGGGCCGATGTCTCCATATGGGCGGGCCAGAGCAGGGGGATGCGAACGCTCTTGAAACCAGCTTTGGCGATTTTCTTGATGGTGCCCGGCTTGAGGGGCTCGTTTCCGTTCAGGCCGTCCAGGGTGGAATTGAGGTTCACCCCGGCGCCCAGACGCTTGTTGCGCTCGAAAGCCAGTGCAGCTGCTGCCGGAACGTCCACGGGGGCCGTGGCGGCATCCATAGCGCTTCTTTCCCTGCTCAGGAACAGGCGGGTGGCGGCAAAGTTGGTGGCCCCTTCCTCAAAGGATTGGGGAGCCTGTACCATGCCGGGCGCACCGAAGATGAGCAGAATGTCCAGGGTATTGCCTTGAAGGGCATAGATGCCCTCTCCGGCCATACCGCTGGGACCGACCGACAGGGAAATCCCGGCAGGCTTTCCGCCCTTGAGGGTATAACCGCAGCTCATATTCATAGAGGAGAAAGCCTCCGAGACCAGCGTAAACTGCCCGTCCTGTAGCGTAAGCGTAACGGGACTGCCGCAATACAGGCCGTACCACTGCCCATCCAGCGGGGAGGTGCGGTACGTGCAGCCGGCTATCTTATAGTTCATCGCAGGGCCCCAGTAGGAGGTGAGGGGAGCGGGCTCCCCGGCACCGGCTGTCTCTCCGAAGACCGGCTGGGCCACGTTGGTAAAGACGGGCGTTCCGGCATAGTCACAGTTCTCCACACTGGTGGTGGTGACGCCGAAAGCCGATCCCATGGTGCCGTACGTGGCGTTGAATTCACCCACGATGCCGCCCACCTGGGCGAAGCCCGTGTTCTCTACGGTAATGGCTACGGTGGAGGAACTGTTCTTGACAGAGCCATAGCGCTCGCTGCCCACCAGACCGCCTACGAAGATTTGCTTGGAGCCAGTTTCTCCGTTCAGGCGGATGCTGCCGCTGGACGTGCAGTTCTCCACGTTGGTGGCCGATGCCTGCAGGCCGCCGATGAAGGCCTTGAATTCGGCCTTGGGTGTTTGTGTGAAGCGGATATCGATGTCAAAGTTGGAGGTGCAGTTGCGGGTATCATTGTAGGCCTCGCCGGCATATCCGCCCACGTAGAGCTCTCCGCCGCCGTTTCCGGCCATCTCGATATCCATTGTACCGTCTACGGTGCAGTTCTCGATGATACCGCCCCAGATACCTCCGCAAAGGCCGGTGAAGCTGTGGAAGGTGCCCTCGCTATTGGTGGTTTTTACCTTAATAACCGTACCGGAAAGGGTGCAGTTGCGTACGGCCGCTACGCCTTTGTCCTGCTTGATAATGCCCACCAGCGGGCCTCCGTAGGGCCTTTCGGCTGTGAAGCATAGCTGGCTTCCTTCCAGGGAGAGGTTGCAGATTTCGCCATCGGCCATGGTGCCGAAAAGGCCGAATTTATCTCCCTTGGGGGCTGTGATGCGCAGGCCTTTGATGGTGTGTCCCTGACCGTCAAAGATACCTTTGAAAGCGTGGCGCCACCATTCGGCCGGGGCAAACTCATAAGGTCCCTCGTATTCGCCGATGGGGTCCCAGTTAGCGATGCCGGACAGGTCCAGGTCATTTTCCAGCACATACCAGCCGTAGAGGTCCTCGCGGATGGCATCCAGTTCCTCCACGGTGCGGATGGCCTTAGGCGCCACCCACTTGGCGTAGAGGGTCATGGACTTTTCCACTTTCATGGAGTCCGTGGCCGGCACGAAGAAACTGGCATTGTTGCCAAAGCGCCATTCCTGCTCAGGCTGACATTCAGGTGCGGTATACCAGCCTCCGAAGCGGTAGCCTTCGCGCGTGGGATAGGTCTTGGCTTCAGCCGGCAGCATACGGCCGCTGGATACCGAAATAGGGGCGATGACCTGGTCCGTGGGATAGTTCAGGTCAAAGGAGACGGCGTTCTGGGAAAAGGCAGCCGTGCCCGCGAGGAGCGCGGCTGCCAGGGAAAGGATCAGTTTTTTCATAGTTTGCCCACGAACTTGGCATTGGCGATAGAAGATTCCAACGTGATGGTGCACACGTCGCCCTCATAGGAAACGTTCACCATACCGTCGGTGATGTAGGTCTTGACCTCGGCACCGTCCAGGGAGAACCATACGGAGCCCATGTCCAGGGGCCAGAACATACCGGGAGCATATTCGTAATTGTACTCGAATCCGACACCGAACTCTCCTGCCTGTACCCATCCGGGGATGGCGCAGGCCTTGTAGCTGCCGGGCGCCACCGTTCCATCGGCGGAATAGAGCTCCAGGGTAGTGTAGAAGCCGGTTCCGGAGTAGGACCAGGCATACATCATTTCATTATAAGTGGCGGTGATGCCTTCGGAGGCCAGGCGCAGCGTGACGGTGCCTTCGCCCTTGGAAACTTCTATCACCTGGGTGAGCGGGATGTACTCGATAATCTCGTAGTCCAGGGCCTCGATGGGACCGGTGTAGGCCACCCAGATATCGCTGGCTTCGTCCTTATACTCGATGTCGTAGGTGCTGCCGGTCTTGGTTACGGTAAACACACCGCTGTTGAGGTTGGTGCAGGTGTAACCGCTCTCATTTACCTCGAACCAGTTGGTGCCGCTGCCGCCGGTGAAGTACATGCCGGGCATGTATTCATAGGTCCAGAAGTCACCAGCCTTGGCGTTCTCGCCCACGATGTAGGTATCGGGATAGAGTTTGCCGTCGGGGCTGTCCAGTTCCATCATCAGCACCTTGCCGTCGCCGGTGAAGAACGGGTTGCCGGCCAGGTCGGTGCCCACGGTGATGTCGCCGGAGCCGATGTACACCAGTACGCTGCTTTCCAAGGATTTGGCACCCAGGAGGAGGTCCATGCGCTGGGCTTCCTTCTCGGGCTCATACACGGCGTCGAAGGCGGCTTCCACGCGGAAAGCCTTGCCTTCCACCGTCCAGAGATAGCCGGCGAGGGTGTAATGGTCATCGGCCTTGGTCACCGTAAGGGTTCCCTCGGTGTTGAGGGCGCTGGCGCTGCCGCCGGCAAAGCTGAAGGAGCTCTCATCGGCCAGGTAGTTGCCGGCCTTGGCGTTGGCGGAAGTGTTGCCGGAGAAGGTGATGCCGGGGATATAATAAGTGTCGGCCACCAGGACCAGGTTCAGCACGGAACCGTCGGAAGAAGCGATGGAAAGCGGGAAGTGGAACTTGCCGTTCTCGTCCTTGGTACGCTCGCCCTGCGTGAGCTGGGTGAGGGCATAGGTTTCCGGCTTGGGATACTTGCCGGAGAGGGGCTCAAGGGCACTCTTGGTACAGGAAAGGGCCAGGATGCCGGCGGCTATATAGAGGATATACTTTTTCATAATCGCTTACCACTGGGGATTTTGTTTGATGTTGGTATTCTGGCTGGTCTCCAGGGCCGGGTAAGGGAGCAGGTTGTGCTTGCCATCCTTGAAACCGTACTTGGAGGCGTCCTTGTTGTACTGCTGATAGGATACGTTGCCGTTGGAATCCAGGGTAGGGATTTCACCGCCCTGATTCTTCAGGCATTCGGCGGCGATGCCCCAGCGGAGCATGTCCTGGAAACGGGTGCCTTCACCGCAGAGCTCGCAGCGTTTCTCCAACTGGATGTCGGCAAGCGTTACATTGCTCTTGGTGGCGGCCTTGGCGCGGGTGCGGATCATGTTGAAGTATTCATCGGCCTTTGCCTGGTCCACGCCCAGGTTGGCTTCGGCGGCCAGCAACAGCACTTCGGCGAAACGCATGTAGCGGGGGGAATTGGTGTCGGCATAACCCATCCCGGCTCCGGGGGCTTCCCCGGCCAGACGGCGCCACTTCCACATGAAGAAGCCTTCATTGCCGTAAAGCGTCATACCGTCCTTGATGGTGTTGCCAATGGCGGCCATCTGGTCCACGGTCTTGATGCTCTGCCCAAGACGGTAGCCGTTTTCACCCTCGGCTTGTACAAAGGCGTCGTAGAGGCCCTTCTGGGGATTGCACTGTCCCCAGCCCGTGGAGGAGAATTCTCCGCTCAGGTTCATGGCGTCGGTCTTCCAGTGAATGCCGATCCGGTAAGTATTGATGTTTACCCATACGGCGGCGGGATCATCCACGCGGAGGATGGTGAACATTTCTTCGCAGTTGAGGGCGTTGTCGTAGCGCTGCAAGTCTTCGTATTCGCCGTCATAGAGGGCGTAGAGACCGCTATTGATCACTTCGTCCAGTACCTGGGCGGCCTGGGCCTTCTTGCCCTGCCAGAGGTAAACTTTGCCCAGGATAGCCTGTGCAAATTGTTTGGTGGGCTGCCAGGTGTCCTGATCCTTCACGCCACTCTTCTGGGCCAGGGCGCCGCTGGCGATGGCCTCGCTGAGTTCGGTCTCCAGGAAACTCCAGAGCGCTTCGTCGGTGGAGTTGGGCTGGGCGTATTCGCTGGCTTCCAACTCGTGGTCCACAATGGGCGGGTTGCCCCACAGGGAAGCGAGCTCGAAGTGGGCCCAGGCGCGCAGGACGCGGTTTTCGGCCACAACGCGCTTTTTCACGGGCGTGTCGGGTTCCACGTGATGGATGGCAACATTGGCGTAGTAAATCACGCTGTAGTAGCTGCTGAACAGGCTTTTGATGTTGCTGTGCTCGCTGTCGAAGGTGAACTCGTTCAGTTTCTCCAGGGCGGCGGCGTCGTTGCGCTGGGATCCTCCGGCCCAGAAATCGTCGGAAAGCATGTTCTTGGTAAGGAAGATGTCGCTTTCCATGTTCCGGATGGTGAGCAGGGTGTAGGCGGTGGCCGTTTCGGCCTCATCGTCCGTCTTATAGTAAGTTTCGTAGTTCAGGGAACCGTGCTGTTCGATATTCAGATTCTTGCTGCAAGAAAGCGAGGCTCCGGCAAGCAGGATTC
This sequence comes from Candidatus Cryptobacteroides sp., assembly GCA_045226315.1. GTDB lineage: Bacteria > Bacteroidota > Bacteroidia > Bacteroidales > UBA932 > Cryptobacteroides. Next base: position 30,146 of record JBGVCF010000017.1, on the reverse strand, counting down.
CTGCGAAAATATATGTGAATGATTTTTTCATGTCTGTCTGGAATTAGAAGGTTACCTGTACGCCGAAAACGACTTTCTTGGAAGTAGGATAGCTACCGCTGTCAATGCCCAGAGACTGGCCGATGCCGGTGATTTCAGGGTCGAAACCAGGGTATTTGGTGAAGGTAAACCAGTCGTCCAGGGAGGCGTAAATGCGGAGATGGCTCATCCGGATCTTGGAGAGCAGGGTCTGGGGCAGGGAATAACCCAACTGAATCTGTTTGATCTTGAAGTAAGAACCGTCAAAGACACTGGCCGAAGAGATGGCGAATTTGTCCAGGCCGTTGGCGCCGGCGCGGGGCTGGGTAGCCTGGGTATGGGTGGGCGTCCAACGGTCTTCCGTGAAGTAGGTGAGCTTGTTATAGGCGCCACTGGTGCTGTTAAGCGAGCAGAGAATCTGGCTGCCATAGGAACCGGTGCCGAAGACCAGAAGGTCGATGCCCTTCCAGGAGGCGTTGAGCGTTATACCACCGGTGAGATCCGGAATACCTTTGCCGATATAGGTCTTGTCCCCGTCGCCGATGGTGGGATCGTCGTCCAGGTTCTCGAACTCGGGCTCACCCGTGGCAGGGTCGATACCGCGGAACTTATAGCCGTAGAAATACCAGGCAGGCTGGCCCACCTCGAAACGGGTGGGGGCCACCTGGGACTGGATATAGGTGGCGGTTTCGTGGATCTTGGTCACCTGGTTCTTCAGGGTGGACAGGTTGCCGCGGATGCTGTAGGTGAAGTCCTTGCCGATTTGGTCGCTCCAGCCCAGTTCAAATTCGAAGCCGGTGTTGCGGATGTTGCCGGCGTTCATGGGAGAAGCCGTCACGCCCATGATGGTGGAGGGCACCAGACCTTCCACAATCAGGTCCTTGGTGGTCTTGTTGAACCAGTCCATGGAGAAAGTGAGCTTGCCGCCCAGGAAGCGGGCGTCCAGGCCCAGGTCGGTCTGCTCGGAAGTTTCCCACTTGAGCTCATTGTTGCCGGAGGAAGAAGGAGCGTAACCGTAGATGTATCCGTAGTCCGGATTGGCACTGGTGGGAAGTGCTTCCGTCGCATAATAATTATAGAAGGAAGCGATGGAGTTGGCATACCGGAAATCCCCCAGGGAAGCCAGGGAACCGTTCTGGCCCCAGCTGGCGCGGATCTTCAGGAAGGAGAGCCAGCTCTTGGCGCCCTCCATGAAGGGTTCTTCGGAGATGGTCCAACCGGCCGATACGGCAGGGAAGTATCCCCAGCGTTTGGCGACGGGCAGGACGGAGGAGTCGGCGGCATCGGCACGTAATGAGGCCTGTACCAGGTATTTGCCGGCATAGCTCCAGTTCACTCGGCCGAAGTAGGCAAGCTTGCGTTTGAACAGGTCCTCGCCGCCGTAAAGACGAAGGCTTGAGGAAGCGGAACGATAGCCGAAATAGTAGAACAGCGGATTGTTCTTCTGCACGCCCAGGTCTCCTTCTCCGCCGGAAACATTACCGGAAACGTTGAAGTCGTGCGTCTGGCTGTAGGAGGTACCCAGCATTACGCCCAGGTTGTGTTTCCCGAAATCCTTGGTATAGTTGACGAAGTTTTCCCACTGGAAATAACCGGGAACCGAAGCAACGCTGGCCAGGGTGACATAACTCTGCTGGGCCTTCTGGTTGGCATAATAGGGAATGTCGTAGGTGTATTCGTTGGAGCCCGTGAACTTGTAGGAGAAGCGGGAAGTAATGAGGAGACCCTTAATGGGTTTGAGGTTGAGGAAGGTGGTTCCGTTGATGACGAACCGCCTGCTTTTCATATAGGAACGGTCTCTGAGGATGAGCGGGTTGGGGTTGGAATCGATGATGAAATTAGAGATTCCATAGTAGTTTCCTTTGCCGTCACCCAGCAGACCACCCCAGTCCGGATTGTCCAGGATGAGCTGCATATTGGCCGGCAGTTCATTGGCTGCATAAACCGGCTTCGTGAGCGGATCCAGGCGCAGGGCCGAGAGGATGGCGTTGAGGTCCGTGTGCGAGTTGATGACGGTACCGGCATCGGAGATGTTGCGGCCGGTGGCGAATTCAAGCTGGTTGTTGGAACCGAACTCCAGCCAGGGCTTGATGTTCCAGGACACGTTCACCATGCCGGTGATACGCTCATAGGTGTCGGCATTCCCAACGAACATACCGTTGTTGTTCAGGTAGTTGATGGAAGCATAAAGGCTGCCTTTGTCGTTTCCGGACTGGAAAGACAGGTTGTGACGCTGCATGGCGCCCTTTTCGAAAGCGGTATTGATCCAGTCCGTATTGGTCTGGAAGTCCCAGTTGCGGTACACCTGGTCCAGGGAGATGAGACCGGCCTCCGTATAATAATCAATGTACTGCTCGGAATTCATCACCTTGGGCGTCTTGCCCAGGCTCTGGATGGAGTACTGGAACTCATAGGAGATCTTGCCTTCACCCTTACCCTTCTTGGTAGTGATGAGCACCACGCCGTTGCCGGCCGATGCGCCGTAGATGGCGGCCGATGCGCCGTCCTTCAGCACTTCCATGGACTCGATGTCATTGGGGTCGATGCCGCCGATGTCGGAGGTGACACGGCCGTCCACTACATACAGCGGGTCGCAGTCGCCGTTGGAAGAGATACCACGGATGCGGATGGTGGGGGAGGCACCCGGGCGGGCCGAGGAGTTCATTACCTGCACGCCGGCGGTCTTGCCCTGCAATGCCTGGCTGGCGTCGGTGATGGTGCGGGCCTCCAGGTCCTGGGCCTTCACGGACGAGATGGCGCCGGTGAGGTCACTCTTTTTCTGGACACCGTAGCCCACGACCACGGTTTCTTCCAACTGGAAGTTGTCTTCTTCCAGGGTAATGGTGACGGTCTTGGACTCGTTCACCACAATCTGCTGGGCCAGATAGCCCATAGCGGAGATTTCCACCGTAGCCCCGGCGGGAACGGTGAGGGAGAAGTGGCCGTCTGCATCGGTGACGGTGCCATTGGTTGTCCCTTGCTGGACAACACCGGCGGCGATCACCGGACCCAGGGCATCTACTACGTTGCCGCTCAGGGTAACCTTTTGCTGCGCTTGCAGCGAGGGTACCAGCAGCAGGACCGACAGGGCGAACGCTGTCAGTTTCTTGAGTGCAGAAGGAATCATAGGGTACATTATGTTTGGTTTAGTTTGTGATTTGCGGTTTTGCTTTTGCAAAGTTCCCTATAAATACGCACGCGGGCTTGCACAGGCTTGCAAGATGTTTAGAAATGGTACAAAGCCGGTTTTTGAATTTGTGCAAATGTGTTGGATTTTGTGTAAATGCTCCTTTTAATGCGTTAAAATTCGTATATTTGGAATATGAAGAAAACCCCATTCATTCTCTTGTTCCTTATGCTCTTTTTCTCCTGCACCAGGCAAATCCCCGTGCTGGAAGAAGATGCTTCCCGCGCCGTGTCGGACCACCTGTCCAGCGGGCAGGTGAACGCCATTGCGGAGGATGCTCTGGGGCAGATTTGGATGGGCACATCCCGGGGCCTGAACCGTTTTGACGGGAAGTTTTTCCATCAGTTCTTCCATTCGGCCGATACGCTCTCCCTTCCGGATAATCACGTGTCTGATTTACAGGTTGGGCCGGATGGTATGCTCTGGGTGGCCACCTGGGGTGGCGTGGCCTGGATGGACGGAAACGGGCGCTTCCACCAAATAGCGTCCAAGGATCCATTAGATATTATTACTTTCAAACTGGCCGTTACTCCGGAAGGGGATGTGTTTGTGGTATGTCAGGACCATATAGCCGTGTGCCGGAAAGGCTCCGGTCGTCTTGAACAGGCCCTGAAAACCCCGGAATCTTATGGTCAGGCCCGTTTGTATTCCGGCAGCCGGAACACGCTCTGGGTGGTTTCCGTCAACGATATCTATTGTCTGGATACCCAGTCGCTGGAATTGGAAGTGCGCTATTCAACACCGCACCCGGTTACCTGCAGCCAGCTCACAAAGGATGGCATCCTGTGCCTGGCAGGTTCCCGCCACTTTTCCCTTTTCAATACCCGCAGCCGCCAGTTCCAGTCCTTCGAACGGAAAACCTATGGCTGGCCGGAACTGGCCGATTGTGACATAGATGTCATCTGTGAGCCGGAAGAGGGAAAACTGTTGTTTGTTACCTCGGACGGCATGTGCCTGTACGACCGGAATGCTGATATTCTGCTTTCCCAGAAAGAGGAGGCTTTCCCTTACAAAGTGCCTGGCTTCAAGATTCAGACGCTCTTCCCGGATTCTCAGGGCCTCCTGTGGTTTGGTGCTGCGGACCAGGGTTATGCTGTTTCCATGTCGGATCCCAATCCTTATGGGGACAATCCGGCCATCCGGGAGTTTTTCTATCGCAAATCCATTGCATCCGTGGCGGCTACGCCGGAGGGGAACCTCTGGGTCTCCACTAAGCGGGACGGCTTGTTCTACTGTGAGATGGAGGCGGGGCGCGTTGTGCCGGTTTCCTTATCGGCCTATCTGGAAGAGAATCCCCTTGGCATTGATTACTGTAACAGGGTGATGGTAGCCCGCGACGGTAGTCTGTGGCTTTGCTTGCTGGGAAATGCCACCGTGCTGCATATGCGTTATCGGAACGGCCGGCTGGAATTAATCCGCCGGTTCCGGGATGTCTTGACTCCGGACCATTTGCTGGAGACTTCGGACGGAACGGTCTGGATAGGCGGCGTTACGGGTATGCTGTATCGTTGCACTCCTGCGGGAACGGAGTCGTTTACGCCGTTCGGTTCCGGAAAGATCCATCTGGTGGACGGTCTGCTGGAATGGGATCGGGATCGTGTTCTGGTCTCTTCTTCTTCCGGGGGCATCTGCCTGATTGACAAGGAAGGGAAGATGGATAATCTGTCAGATCAAGCGGTGTTTCCTCCCTTCCGGGATCGTTCGGGCCGGGTATGGGCTTGTGTGGACGGTCACGAGTGGGGTATAATCACGGACGGGGGCCTGCAGATGCAAGCCTTCCCGCCCATGAAGGGGGCCTATGCTTCCGCGGCGGTAGACCGGGATGGTTTTTTCTGGGTAGGAACCAATGACGGACTGGTCCGCCTGGATCCTGCCACCGGGGGAATGGCCGTTTTCTCCGAAGAAGACGGCATTGCCGGCAACGAGTTTGCCGATGCCTGTGCCGCCACGCTGCCAGATGGCCATGTGGTTTTCGGCGGCCCCATGGGCCTGACCCTTTTCACTCCCTTGTCCGACGTGCAACCCCGCCGGGTTCCGCTTTGTTTTCAGGAGCTGAGGGTGCACAACAAGCTGGTGAACCCCGGCCCGGATGCCCCCATAGACCGCCCGATGAGCAATCTTCCTTCCGTGAAACTCAATCATCTGCAGAATAGCTTCAGTATTTCCTATGCCGCCTTGGATTATATCAACGGCAACCGCATCACTTACCGCTACCGCCTGGAAGGCTGGGACCCTTATTGGATAGAGGCCGGCCGCGAACATGAGGCCGATTATTCCAACATTCCGGCAGGACGCTACACCTTCCGGGTGCAGGCCATGGACAGCGTAGGCAGCCTAACGGACTGCGAAGCGGTACTGAGTATTCGCGTGAAACCGGACCCCTGGCGTTCCTGGTGGGCCGTGAGCCTCTATATCCTGCTGGGTCTGGGGTTGCTGTTCCTGGGCGTGTATGAGGGCTGGCTCCGCAAGCAGAAAGACCAGGAGGCAGAGGAGCTTTCGCGCCTCAATGCCATGCAGATGAATTTCTTCGCCAATGTGGCGCATGAATTCCGGACGCCGCTCACCATGATTGCGGGGCCCGTATCGGCCTTGTCGGCCTCCGAACGCATTGCCGGACAGGACCGCAAGATGCTCTCTGTGATGCAGCGCAGCGTGAACTGGATGCTGCACCTGGTGAACCAAATCCTGGATTTCAACCGCCTGGAAGGGGACCGGCTGGCCCTGAAGGTGGCCAAGCAGGATATCGTTCCCACGGTAAAAGAGGTGCTGGAAGTGTTCCGGGCCAACGCCCAGGCCAAAGGTATCACCCTCTCGGATCAGGTGGACGGCGGGTTCCAGCTGTGGATGGACGCAGACAAGGTAACCAAGATCCTGATGAACCTGCTTTCCAACGCACTCAAGTTCACTCCTTCCGGCGGCCAGATTGAAGTGACGATGGACGTGCTGTCCCGGGAACGGGCATCGGCCCTGTTCCCGCTGCAGGAAAAGGATACGGACAACCGCTATGTGTACCTCTCCGTGAAAGATACCGGCCCCGGCATCCCGGAGGAACAGTTGGAACGCATTTTCGAGCGTTTCTATCAGGTCAAGCGTGGCCAGGTGGCGCTGGGTTCGGGCATTGGCCTTTATTACTCCCGTTCGCTGGCTACCATCCACCATGGCTACCTCAAGGCCTGGAACCGGACGGACGGCCCGCAGGGCGCGGTTTTCGGCCTGTTGTTGCCGGCCAGCACCTATACCGAGGAAGAAAAGGCCGGGGAAGTGTCCCAGCAGAAACTGTTCCCCGTGATGGGTGTGGAAGACCATTCTTCCGTGGAATTGGGACAGCGCCGGAAAATCCTGGTAGTGGACGATGATGTGGACATCGCCAATTACCTGAAAGTGATGCTGCAGCCGCAGTATGAAGTAGATACCTGTTTCGATGTGGATTCGGCCCTGGAGGCCATTGCGCAGGAGGCCCCGGACCTGGTCCTGAGCGACGTGATGATGCCCGGCAAGAGCGGTTTCGACCTCTGCGACGCCATCAAACGGGATATCCAGCTTTGTCACATCCCGGTGATTCTGGTAACCGCCATGACGCAGGTGTCTTCCCAGGTGGAAGGCCTGGGGAAGGGGGCCGACGCCTACGTGACCAAGCCTTTCGATCCGGCCTATCTGCTGGCTTTGGCCGGTTCTCTTCTGGAGAACCGTGAAAAACTGCGCAGCCAGCTGGGGCGGGTGAGTAACCCGTCCGAGGTGGAAGACACCCGCATGGCGCCGCAAGATAAGACCTTCATGAAGGAACTGTACCGGCTTATGGACGAAGAGCTGTCCAATCCCGAGCTGGATGTGACGCTCCTGAGCGAAAAGCTGCGCATTTCCCGCAGCAAGTTCTACTATAAGGTGAAAGGCCTCACGGGAGAGAACCCCGGAGAGTTCTTCCGCCGCTACAAACTGAACAAGGCCGCCGGCCTCCTGCTGGAAGGCAAGTACAACATATCCGAAGTGGCCGACCATACGGGCTTCAGCAGCCTGTCGTACTTCTCCTCGTGTTTTAAGAAGCAATTTGGCGTTCCGCCCTCAGAATATAAAGGTTAATGATTATGAATAAAAGACTTATCTCCACGCTTGCTGCGATCCTGCTCTGCGCGCAGGCCTTTGCCCAGCCGGACCTCTCCAGTCAGCCCTGGCCGGCCAAATGGATTTCCGTACCGGGAAGCCCGGAACTGGACTATGGTGTGTATTACTTCCGGAAAGACGTGGACCTGGCTGCTGTCCCGGCCCGCTATCTGGTGCACGTAACCGGCGACAACCGCTACAAACTGTATGTGAACGAAAAGCTGGTGTCCATGGGCCCCGCCAAGGGAGACGCCCTGCACTGGAACTACGAGACCGTAGACCTGGCGCCGTACCTGAACGGTGGCCGCAATGTGATTGCCGCCCTGGTGTACAATGAAGGCGCTAAGCGGCCGGATTCCCAGATTTCCGTCCGGACGGGCTTCCTCCTGCAGGGGGAGGCGGAATCGGCCGAGCTGTTCACGGATAAGAGCTGGCGCTGCATCCAGGATCCTTCCTACAGTCCCATCAATCCCATTGTGGTGGGGTATTATGTAGGTGGCCCGGGAGAGAAGGTGGATTTGCGCTGCAGCATCGCCGACTGGAACAAGGCCGATGCCGATTTATCGGCGTGGAAGGAGGCACAGGAAGGACCTGCCGGCAAAACTGCAGGCGTGATGGGCATGCAGAATTTTGACGACCATATGCTCCGGTCTTCCACCCTGCCGCAGATGGAGCGGACGCCTTTCCACCTGGGAGAAGGATTTACCGTTCCCGCTCATTCCAAGAAGGAGGTTCTCCTTGATAATAAGGTGCTTACCAATGCTTACTTCCGCCTGCGGATGAGCGGCGGCAAGGATGCTAAACTGCGGATAAGCTATGCCGAATCTCTGTACATTCCGGACGGCTCCGGCCCGGCCTATGACCTTACATCCGAGCAACTGGCCCAGGTCCCGGAAGAGTATCTGTCCTACGTGCTGGCCCCCAAGGTGAAGGGTAAGGGCAATCGCAACGAGACGGAAGGAAAGGTGTTTGTAGGACGGGCCGATGAGATCATTTCCAGTGGCTTGCAGAATCAGGAATACACGACGCTTTCCTGGCGCACCTTCCGCTATGTGCGCCTGCAGGTGGAAACGGCCGATGAGCCGCTGGCCATCAAGGATATCTCCGGCATCTTTACCGGCTATCCCTTTACGCTGGACGCCAGCCTGGACACCGACCGGCAGGAGTTGAAGGACATGCTGGAAATTGGCTGGCGTACGGCCCGCCTCTGCGCCTGGGAAACCTATATGGACTGTCCGTACTATGAGCAGCTCCAGTACCTGGGCGACACCCGCATCCAGGCCCTGGTGACGCTCTACAACAGCAAAGACGACCGCCTGGTGAAGAATTTCCTCCATCTGGCCGACGTCTCCCGCAGTGCCGACGGCATCACTAAGAGCCGCTATCCCACCACCCTTCCGCAGCACATCCAGCCCTATGCGCTGAGCTATGTCTACGCCCTGCACGACTATATGATGTACGGCGGCGATACGGCCTTTGTGATGGACTTGCTGCCCGGGGCCGAGCAGATTATGCATTACTACAGCCATTATCAGCAGGAAGACGGCCGCGTAAAGAACCTTCCTGGCTGGAGCTTCTCCGACTGGGTGAACGACCGTCCCGACAGCTGGCACAGCGGCGTACAGCTCCCCGGTGCCGACGGCTGCTCCAGCAACATGGATCTCCAGTACCTGTATGCCCTCCAACTTATGGCCCATATGGAGGAAGTGCGGGGCAATACCTGGCAGGCAGGGGAGTATCGCGCACAGGCCGCCCACCTGGCCGAAGGCGTGAAAAAAGCCTACTGGGATGCGGAGAAAGGCCTCTTTGCCAACCGCATGGAACACGACGCCTACAGCCAGCACCCCAATGCCCTGGCCATCCTCTGCGGCATTGTGGAGGACCCCAAAGCTCTGGCGCAGAAGCTCTTGACGGACGAAACCCTGGCCCAGTGCACCATCTATTACAAATTCTACCTGCACGAGGCCTATGTGAAAGCCGGTCTTGGTAACGATTATCTGAACTGGCTGGACACCTGGCGGGAGAATATGGCTATGGGCCTTACTACCTGGGGTGAGGACGCCGATGTATTCGGCACCCGCTCGGATTGCCACGCCTGGGGCGCCAGCCCTAATATTGAACTGTACCGCACGGTGCTGGGCATCGATTCCGACGCCGTGGGCTTCAAGAAAGTGCGCATCGAGCCTCGTCTGGGTGATCTCAAGGAAATCGGCGGCACCATCCCGCATCCGCAGGGCGCCATCACGGTCCAGTACAAGGTAAAAGGAAAGCAGCTCCACGCTACGGTAGAGCTGCCTCACGGGGTAGAGGGTGTTATCTGCTGGAACGGGAAAACTCAGCCGCTTCAGGGAGGGAAAAACACCCTTACGCTGAAATAGTTTACATCTCGTTGCCTACTTTACGGGCACGGTTAGGTTTGTCCAGGTTGATTCCATCGGCCTGGGCAATTTCTACCAGGGTGTTCCAACCGGCAGCCAGGTATACGTAAGCCTGGAGGTCACCGGCATCGGGAACTACGATGGTGGTGAAAGGCGTGGGCTTGGTGTCGATGGCCACCACGTGCACGTTGGCGCCGCCGAAGACCTTCTGGTATTTCTCGTACTCGCTCTGGATGGGTTCAACCACGAAGACGATATCGCCGTCTTCCATCACCTCTTCAATCCCGTGCAGGGCGTAGGTGCCCTCCAGGAAGTCACTCTTGCGGCGGGTAATCTCGTTGGTCTTGAGGGTGAGCTCTTCCGTTACGCCGTCGTTCATGCCGGCGAAGTAGATGGTCTTGGCACCACGGACCCAATCCACCACCTGGGCGGGGATGGCAACGGTGAGGGCCTTCTCCACTTTATCGGCCAGGGCGTTGAGTTCGGGAGCGATATCCTTGCCGGCGAGTTTCCAGATTACGCTTTCGAACAGCAGCGTCTGCTCCACTACGCTCTTGGTGGCGGCTACGGCGTTTTCCCAGCCACAACCCAGTACGACAGTCTTCTTGCAGACTTCCTCCAGGGGTGTGCCGGGGTTGGCGGTTACACCGAAATAATCCTGGTGACCGGCGGCCTGCAGCTGTTTGGCCAGCATAAGGGTTTCCTTGGTGCGGCCGGAATTGGAATCCAGCAGGACGGTGTAATTGTCCAGTTTGTACTCGCTGGCCTGGTGGGAGCCTTCCGTATGGGTAACGGTGTCAATCCCCCAGCGGAGGGCCTTGCGGACGGCGTTCTTGGCCGGCATAATGCGGCTGGAACCTTCACCGGAGAACATAATGTGGCCGGTCTTTTTGGCCGATTCCACAATGAAGTTGACGGTTTCCGGGTTGAACTTGCGGATCACGTCTACGGTGTCCATCATTTCGCGGCAGAGATAGAACTGCGCATACTTGTTGTCTTTGAGATTCATAGTTATTGATGTTTAATCCATTTGCTGCACATTACGCAAAAGTACTGAAAAAAAGCAAAAAAAGAAAGGCCCTAACAGCCTTTCTTTGCATCGATTGCTTTCTGGAACATCTGCACCAATTTCTCTACGGAGGCGTCAATGCTGTAGTTTTCCATGTGTGTCACATAGCGCCAGCCGTTTTTCCAGCGTAATTCCGGGTGGTCCAGCCAATAGTCTATACGGTCGGCCAGGGCTTCGGGGTTCTGCTCGGGGAAGATGCTGCGGCGGTCCAGGGCGAACTGGGAGGTGCCGCTGTATCGGCCTTCGGCGATGATGGGGACGACACCCTGCTGCATGGCCTCCATGATGGACAGGCCTTCCACCTCGATGGTGGCACAGTGGATGGCCAGATCGGCCTGGGCGGCCATTCGGCGCAGACCGTCGCGGTCTTCGAAGGTGAAGAGGGGATCATAGGCCAGGACGCCTTCCAGGTAGAGCTGATGGGCCATCCGCTTGATCTTCTTGGCGGTGGGGCCTTTACCGGCAAAATGAAGCTGGATGCGGTGGGCGTACTTGCTGTACCGCATGGCTTCCAGCAGGGTGGGCTGGTCTTTTTCGCGGGAAAGCCGGCCGATATAAATGACTTTGAAAGGCCGATTAGGGTCTGTGTAATCTGCGGGCGGGGTCTCCGGACGGATACAGGGGTCTGGTACGATTCCGTTGGAGATAACCTCACATTGGGCCTGAATATGATAACGGCGCATGCGGTCCATCACATTTTCGGTGGGGCACTGGAGATACTCGCAGTGGTTGAAGGTGAGGTCCCGCCAGTTGTTCAGGATTATCCGGTTAAGGGCTTTCCAATATACCAGCGGTCCCAGGGAGTTGGTAATGTTTTCCGGATGCAGATGATAGGTGGCGGTCAAGGGTTTGCCCAACTCTTCGCAGATTTTGATCATACGGTCCTCAATTACAAAGGGTTCCTCCAGGTGAATGACATCGGCCCAGCGTGCGGCCTCTTCCATAAGGGGCAGGTTGCTTTGGGCAAAGACGTAACCATGCGCCGATATAATGGGGTTCACAATGGGGAACTTGTAGTCTTTGAGCGTGTAATCCGGCTGCTGGTCCGGATTCTTGTGGTTGGGGCCGGAGACCAGCCGTACTTCGTGCCCTAGCTCCCGCAGTTTTTCTACGGTGCGACGGGCACTGGCCGCCAAACCATTCCCGGTGGTATAGAAATTATTGAGGACAAAGAGGATTTTCATTGGTTAGTTTTTAAAAACACGTTGCAACAAGTCCTTGTATTCCTCTACCCAGCTGTTTTTCCAGTCGTGTCCGCCGGGGAAGAGGAAGAAATGATGCCGGAAACCTCTCTGGTTCATTTTGTCATGAAAATCTTCGGTGGAGGGGAGCATGATGTCCTGTTCGCCGGCATAGAGGTAATAGCCTTCCAGAGACTGGGCAAACTGGACGGCCATTTTCTGATACAGGTTGGAATAGAACTGCTTTTTGTAGGGGTTGGACTTGCCCAGGCACCACATATAGGGCGAAAAAGCGGCCACATATCCGAATGTGTCCGGGTGGTTGGCACTGATCCAGATGCTTTGGTAACCGCCCACGGAAAGACCGGCAATGGCTCTGTGCGCTTTGTCCGGGATGGTGCGGTAGAGGCTGTCCACCACCCCTACAACATCTTGTACAAAGGCCGATTCCACCACGCCGTCCACTTCCCAGATGGACTCCCAGGCGTCCTTGAACCGGCCGCCTTCATAGTCTTTGTCGTCGTTATACTGGTTCACGTTGGGCATCACTACAATGCAGGGGAGGGCTCTCCCGCTGCGGCACAAGCTGTCGGTGCTCTCGTACACCTTCCCGAAGCGGACCCAGGCGGTTTCATAGCCGCGTGCGCCATGCAAAAGATAGATGACCGGGTAGCGGTCCTGGCTCTGATAATAATCGGCCGGGAGGTACACGATCATCCTTCTATTGGTGGGACCGGGAACGCTGGAGGAATACTGTACTTCCTCTACTATCCCGCTAGGTTGATAATCCCGAATAGCTGGCCCGGGCAGGTAACGCTCCGAAGAACGGAATCGAAAGACTCCGCAGGACGTACATGCCAATAGGATTAGCAATAGGGGAAGTTTTTTCAAGGTTTGGAATTACTCAGTTTCCGGAGCCAGGGTGGTGTAGACGTTGGTTACGTCTTCGTCGTCCTCCAGCAGGCCGGTGAGCTTTTCCAGGGTGGCGCGCTGTTCGGGCGTTACTTCTTTCAGATCCACGTTAGGGATTTGTTCGAAGCCGCCGGAAATGAGCTCGTATCCTTTCTCTTCGATGTATTTCTGGATTTGGCCGTAGGCGGTGTAGTCTCCGTAAATGGAGATTTCCACGGTTATGTTCTCGTCCTCGTCTTCCACTTCCTGCTTGAACACTTCCTCTGCGCCGAAGTCGATGAGGTCCAGTTCCAGTTCTTCCACGTCGATGGGCTTGGCGGGATCTTCCTTGATGCGGAACACGCACTTATGGTCGAACATGAAGGCCACGGAGCCGCTGGTCTGGAGGGCGCCGCCGCACTTGGTGAAGTAGCTGCGTACATTGGCCACAGTGCGGGTGTTGTTGTCCGTGGCGGCCTCTACCAGGTAGGCGATGCCGAAAGGTCCGAAACCTTCGTAAATGATTTCCTTGAAGTCGCCGGTCTTGGCCTCGGTGGCTTTCTTGATGGCGCGCTCGATGTTCTCCTTGGGCATCTGTTCGGCCTTGGCCTCTGCGATGAGGGCACGCAGGCGGGGGTTGCCGGTAACTTCGGCGCCACCCTGCTTCACGGCGATGGTGATTTCCTTGCCCAGCTTGGTGAAGGTCTTGGCCATGTGGCCCCAGCGCTTCATCTTGCGCTCTTTGCGGAATTCAAACGCTCTTCCCATATTTATTTGGCGATTTGGATACGGCTGATGTACTTGTCGATTTCCAGGGCTTCGGGGGCATTGGCCCACTGGTCCTTGATCTCCTGATAATAAGTGAGGGCCTGCTCGGGTTTGCCAGCGGCTTCGGCGGCGATGCCGGCCTTCAGAAGGTACGCGGCGGCCAGGGCGTTGTCCGTGGTCTTGGCAGCCTGGGTGAAGCAACCGATGGCGGCTTCATAGTCCTTCATCTCAACGTAGCAGTCACCCATGCAAGCCTGGGCACGGGCCAGCATGATAGGGTCTTTGCCGTTGTATTTCTTGAGGTAACCGAGGGCTTCCTCATATTCGCCGTTCTGCAGCTTAGCAACGCCGGTGTACATGTACACGGATGCGGGTGCCTTGGAACCATACTGGTCGATGATGTCGAGGAAACCGGGATCGTTATCGTCCCCGTTCAGGGCCAGTTCGTATTCACCGGCGTCGAACCAGCGTTCGGCGCGGACCATCTGATCCGTGGCCTGCTGCTTCTTGGGCTGGAGGATGAAACGATTGTAGGCCAGGATGGCCAGGGCGATGATGAGGATACCCAAAATGCAACCGTACATCATGTTGCCATACTTCTTGAAGAATTCTTCTGTCTTGGAAACGGCCTCAACCATATTCTGTTGACGGACTTCCGCTTCGGTCTTGTTTACTTTTGCCATACTATCTATTATTACTTTATTAACTTTTGAGCCCGCAAATTTACAATAAATTTTATATATTTGCAATGTAATCAGCCGTCGTTTTCATGCCTGTTCTAAAGAAGATTGTAGTCCAGGATTTCCGGAACATTGCGTTTCAGGAACTTTCCTTCAGCCCCAACGTGAACTGCATCAGCGGAAACAACGGGGAAGGGAAGACCAATCTGCTGGATGCCATCTATTTTCTTTCCATGACCAAAAGCGCTTTTCCTGCTCCGGATTCAAGCCAGTTCCGCTATGGGACGGATGGGTTTACCCTTGGTGGCACCTATGCCATGGAAAACGGTTTGGAATCCCGTTTCGCCCTGAAAGTGGGTCCGGAGGGAAAGAAACTGGTGCGCGACGACAAACCCTATGCCCGGATGGGAGAGCATATCGGCATCCTGCCTGTGGTGATGGTCTCTCCCGGGGATATCGCCCTGGTGAGCGAATCCGGCGAGGAACGCCGGCGGCTTTCCAATGCAGTCCTTTCCCAGATGGACCGGGAGTATCTGGCGGCCGTGCAAACCTACACCCGGCTTCTGGCCCAGAGGAATAAACTACTCAAAGAGCCGGATCCGGACCCGTCGCTACTGGCGGTACTGGACCAGCGTATGGCTGCTCCGGCCGCTCTGGTACACCAGGCCCGCGCTCGTTTGGCAGCGGATCTGCAAGCCGTGGTATCCCAGTACTATAGACTTATTTCCGGTAATCGGGAAGAGGTCTCCATTTCGTATAAATCCGAATTGGAAAATAGCTCATTGACAGAAGTTTTCGAACGTCATCGGGAGCAAGACTTCCGCTTGCGATATACCACTTCCGGCATCCAGCGCGACGACTTCCTCTTCTCCATGGACGGTCACCCTATCCGACGTGCCGGCTCACAGGGACAGCAGAAAAGTTTCCTGGTGGCTCTCAAGTTCGCCCAGTACGAAATCATGAAGCGCGCTTATGGTTTTGCACCCATGCTGCTGTTGGACGATGTCTTTGATAAACTGGACCTGGGCCGTATCTCCAACCTCATCGGCATGGTGGCGGGGGCCGATTTCGGCCAGATATTCATCACGGACACGGATGCGGCGCGCCTTGCCGGCATCGTGGACCGCATGACGGACGACCGGGCGTATTTTACCACCCGGGGCGGCGAATTTTCTAAAGCGGAATAGAGGATGGCGGTGCAGATTCATAGGAAGGAAGCCATCGGCATGGACCAGGTCGTACGCCAGTATATCCAGTCCATGAAACTTACTGCAGGGCTCAATACCCAACGGGTTTTTGCCGCCTGGGACGCCTGTTCCGGGGCGGAAGCCTATACCCTCAAGCGCTTTTTCCGCGGAGGAAAACTTTATATCACCCTAGGTTCTTCTGTAATTCGTAGCCAGCTGTATTTCCAGCGGGATGTGCTAGTGGAAAAAATGAATGCTTTCCTGGCGAAAGATGATTTGTTTACTGGGGAAGATACCACTGTGGGATATGTCAAAGAATTGATTTTAAAATAGATATGAAAAAGTTTTTCCTGTCACTTTTCTTTTTACTGGCTGTTTCCGGATGGCTGGTCATGTGGGCCGATTCGGCAACGCCGAACCCCATCAAGATGCGGCAGCCGGACGGCAGCACCATCACGCTTCGCCTGCACGGCGACGAGTTCTGCAGCTGGTATACGTCGGAAGATGGCCGCACGGTCTATAAGCGCGGGGCCGATGGCTGGTGGCGCGTAGACAGCGGTGGTGGCCCCAATCGGGCCATGCGCTCTGCAGCGCGCGAACAAAGGGCTGCACGAGATGCCGGCATCAGGGGGGCTAGAGCAAGTAAAGTGGGCTGGGGAGAAAAGCATTTCCTGGTGATTCTGGTCCAGTGGTCGGACCAGGCTTTCCAGAGCGGATTCAAGGATTATTTCACCCGTGCCCTGAACGAGCCCGGTTTCTCCGACCTCGGGGGCGTGGGATCGGTCCGAGATTATTATATGGATGCGTCCCAGCTCCAGTTCCAGCCCTCGTTCGACGTGGTAGGACCCGTTACCATTTCCCGCAAGCATAACAGTTATCCGGATGGCGACGATGACGAGCATCATAAGATGGGGCTGATTATGGTTAAAGAAGCGGCCGCAAAACTGGACAACGAGGTGGATTTCTCCCAGTACGATATTGATAAGGACGGGTATGTGGACAATGTGTACATGGTCTATCCTGGCTATGCCCAGTCCAACGGCGGTGGAGACGACACCATCTGGCCCCATGCCGGTTATGTGTCGTCCGGCGAAACTTACGACGGAGTCCGGCTCCGCCGTTATGCCTGTTCGGCCGAACTGACGGGGAATTCCGGTTCTGTCCGGACCGGTATCGGCACCTTCTGTCACGAATTCGGCCATGTTTTGGGCCTGCCGGACCTCTACGATACGGATTACGCGGTAAACGGCCAGGCGATCCATCCCAGTTCCTGGAACCTGATGGCCAGCGGTAACCACAATGCAAACGGCCGTATCCCTGCCCGAATGAGCCTGATGGAGCGATATATCCTGGGATATATAACGAAAGTACACGACCTGAATGCAGCCGGACAGGTCACTTTACATAATCTGGACAGCCCGGCTATCTATCGCATCCCCACTACCAACGAAGGGGAGTTCTTCCTGCCCGAGGTCCGCGATGGTAGCGGCTTCGACAGCGCGCTTCCGGCCGGTATGCTCATCTACCATGTGGACCGTTCCCAGAATGTGATTGACGGCGTGCCGGCGGCCCAGCGCTGGGAGGATTGGAACCTGATCAACGGGTATGAATATCACCCTTGTCACTATCTGGAGATTCCGGACAAGACTCTGCTTCCTTACGGCCATCCCATAGACGGCGACTACAAAAACGAGTTCCACTCACTGTGGGTTTTCCCCTCGAACTCAGACTGGAATGTAAGTTACAATGTGACAGACATCGACCTGAAGGCCTGGGACGGGAGCCAGCCCTTTTCCCTGCATGGTATTAAATATGCCAATGGGGAGGCCAGCTTTACCATGACCCGCGGCAGCCGGACGGTTACCGGCGTGGTGACCGACGCGCAGACGGGCGCCCCCGTGCAGGGAGCCGTAGTCCTTCTGGAGGCGAAAACATCTTCCGCTCCCGCACGCGTTTTGCCTATGCGGCTGTCTGCGGCCCGTTCATCGGCCAGCTATGAGGCGGAAACGGATTACGACGGTCAGTTCATGATTGAACTGCCGGACGATTTCTCTCAGCAATTGCTGCTTTCGGTATTTGCAACGGACTATCAGCCCGCGCATGCAGATCTGAGCGGATGGTCGGTGCGCAAAGACATCCAGTTGGATCCCGTCATTGCAGGTGGAACCGATGTAGGACTTACCAAAGCCGTCCTTCCTCTCTCCAAATACCTTAAATGGGGATATAATTCTACTACCGATTATACGGTAGCGGTGCATTACACGGCGGAGGAACTGAAGGAGTATGCGGAGGGAACCGTTTCCAGCATCTCTTTCTCCACCATAGCCAGCGGTGCAGAGATTTGGGTGTTTGTGGATTACGGAACCAAGAAACGCGTGTTGGCCCGGCGTGTCACGGGAACCATCAACACTGCGGTGTACGCCGATCGGCTTTCCAACCAGGTGGATATCTCAGATGCAAATGTGAAGATCCCGGCGGGGACAGACCTGTATGTGGGTTACCTCATCAAGCAGTCCAATGTCTCCTACGCCGTGGTTACCGATAATAATAAGGAGAATCCCCGTGAGGGCGGTACTATGTTTTATCACGGTTTCTCCACAACGGCAACACCCGGCGAGAGTGGCTGGCAAGACGTGAATTTCTCAGGGAGTGTCATTGGTGATGCCCTGATTGCCTTCACCGTAAAATCCCCGATCCATCTGGCTCCGGGTACTACCCTTACAGATTTGGGCATCAGTTATATAGATCTTCCTTCGGGCACGCTTTCCAACGGGCAGAAACTGCCGCTCAAACTGGTAAGCAGCCCTGCTGCAAAACCTTCCGGCGTCCAATGGTTCTACGATGGCATGCCGGTGGAAGGGGAGAGCCTTGTCCTTACGGCCGGGACCCACATCCTTATGGTCCGTATGCAGTATGCCGACGGCAGGGAAGATAAAGTAGAGAGCCAAATCGTTGTCCAATAATGAGAAGTGCCATGAGAAAATTATACTATATGGGATGGGCCGTTGCGGCCCTGCTGATGGTCTCCTGCCAGGGAGGCACGAACACTCCGGGTCCTAATGTAACACCCGGTATCGTGGACACTCCCACCGTTAAATGGGATGCCGGCGTGAATACGAATCCCGTGATGGACGCCAGTGGCGGCTCGCTTTCCGTTTCGTTCACATCCAGCGATGCCTGGAAAGCATCCATTATCAACGGACGGGCCGACTGGCTGCGCCTGAGCCCGGAAAGCGGGAACAAGGGGAAGGGGACCCTGACTATTCAGGTGAGCCCGAACGAAGAGTATGATGAACGGCGTGCCACCGTGCAGGTGAAGTGCGGTACAGCTCAGGTGACCTTGCAGGTGACCCAGAAGCAGAAAGACGCCTTTACGGCATCGGCATCCAAGCAGGAGTTCGGCCCGGAGGGGGGCGACTTCACCATCCAGGTGAGCACCAACATCAGTTTCACCAGCTCGGTGACTGCCGGTGCCGAATGGCTGGTTCCGGTTCAAACGAAAGGCCTTTCCAATCATACGCTTACATTCAAGGTGGCGGCCAACGATGACACCCAAAAGCGGGAAGGCGCCGTGACGGTTTCCTCTTCGCTGGGACAGGAGACGTTCAAGGTTTTCCAGTTGGGTTCGGAGGTCACGCTGGTGCTCAGTACCAATCAGGAGACGGTTTCCGCAGACGGGGGCACCTTTACGGTGGAAGTGCGGCACAATGTGGAGGTGAGCATGGAATTGCCCAAGGGAGTGGATTGGCTCTCGGAGGTCACTACCCGGGCGATGTCCACGGACAGCTATACTTTCCAGGTGTCGGCCAACGACACCTATGGATCCCGGGAGGCTTCCATCCGTTTCTTCAACGATGAACTGGGCCTTTCGGAAAGCGTGAAAGTGACGCAGGCGCAGAACAATGCCATCCTGCTCTCGCCGGATAAAGTGGAGATTTCCTATGAAGCTAGCGAACTGGATATCCTGCTCCGTACCAATGTGGAACCGGAAATGGAAATTGGCGTTTCATGGATCAAGAAGTTGGATACTAAGGCGCTAACCGAAAAACATCTGTATTTCCAGGTGGAAGAAAATACCGGCAGCGAACCCCGTGAAGGGACCATTACCTTCCGTCATGAAGACCTTGTTCAGACACTCACCGTAACGCAGGGCATGCGGACGGACTACAGTAAGGAACCGGGATTCTACGGCATGGCCGGCCTGACTTGGGCTTTTGTGCCTCAGAAGATGCAGTTGTACATGGGACGGAACGCGGAGGGAACCACCGGCGTCTTTACCCTCATGGAACCGTCCACCAACCGGCTCATCCAGCTCCGTTATGCTCCCTTTGCTTCTTTGAAAGCGGGAACTAAGCTGTCTGTAGATTTGATTCAGAACGTGGATACTTCGCTTCCTTCCATTCAGGAGAGTCTGTCGTTCTATGTGAAGAGTGTGAACGGATCCTTTGTCACGTTGATAGATGGAGAGGGGCATGAAGCCATTCTGAAACAATAGACAGGCCCATGCGTATCCCTTATGCTTTAATACCTCTGGTCCTTCTGGCGCTTTCCTGCGGGACTTCGCGCCAGGGGACCGGCGTTTCTGCCTCCACAGATGCGTCGTCTACGCTTCGTACGCGTGAGGTAGGCGTGGTGGAAGCGCCCCAGGGCAAAGCAGAGGAACAGCAGCCGGAAAAAAAGGCTTCGGAGGCGGCGAAGCCGGCCCCATCGGCCTCGCAGGATCAGCCTGAGACCCTTGGCGACCAGGTGGTCACCTATGCCCGCACGTTCTTGGGAACGCCTTATAAATTAGGTGCTTCAGGCCCTCGTCTATTCGACTGCTCCGGCTTTACTCGCTATGTATACAAACATTTCGGCTATGAGATGACACAGTATACTGGGGCGCAGTTCCAGGAAGGCCGGGAGGTGGCTTCTTTCGCCGATCTGCAGAAGGGCGACCTGGTGTTTTTCGGCCAGCGGGGGAGTGTGCGGAATATCGGCCACGTGGGCATTGTTGTGTCGGTAGACGAGGAACGGGGGAGTTTCCGTTTCATCCATGCCTCCACTTCGGGCGGCGTTATTGAGAGCGAATCCACGCAGAGCTACTATCTGATGCGTTATATCGGCGCGCGTCGCTTCCTTCCGGACGAGCCCAGAAAACCTTGATTATTCGGTTTTTTTGCGTATTTTTGCGCTCACGTTCAGTTATGGGGGTGTTTTGGTTTTGACAGCGCCGATGCTGGACGGTAAGCATGTCGGGCGTGGAGGCCTTGCCCGTAAATCTCAGACCTCGAACAATCAGTTGCCAACAACAACTATGCACTCGCTGCTTAATTTGCCAAGCAAATTAGCTTAATCCGTCCCGCCAAGGCTGCGGGGCCGACGAGTATCCCTCGGACCTTCCGCCTCATAAGGGCCGATCAAGGGGTATCATCCATTTGAGGCTGCTCCGGTGGACGCCTTTAAAGCCGGCTAAGATTTAAAGGCTAAGGGATGCTTCGCCCGCCTTCCGGCAGGGCTTCCCCTACAACCAAAGGAAGGATAAGCATGTAGAAAGCCGCCTGGTGCGACGTTTGGACAGCGGTTCGAGTCCGCTCACCTCCACAAGATGGAAGATCAATCCATACTGGAAGACGTATTCTTTGTTGTCCTCTACGGTGGTGTCACCATGCTCAATGTAGTGGCGGCCCTTTACTTGCTGCTCAGGCGTGGTAATGCCTTTGCCCCGGAGGTGACGTCCCCCGTGCGCCTAAGGCAATGGTCTGCGTTTTTCATGTTGTATGCAGCGGTGAGCCATTTTTTCTGGCTGTTCTATATCCAGCATCCTTCTCATACCGCCTATCTGATCGTCTGTGGTCTGGATATCCTGCTGCTCATTCCCTCTATAGCCGGAATCCTGCTGTCTATGTTGCAGGACCGGCACCGGAGAATATGGCCTGTGACAGTGGCGCTGGTCCCTACCGTCGTGGTATTGGCCCTTTGTATCATCCGGGGTAATGACAGACTTATTGCTCCGCTGAGCATCTATGTCATTACCCTGTATGCGCTGTTTATGCTGTATATGTTCTTTGCCGTCCGTCGCTATGGGCGCTGGCTGCGGGACAACTACGCCGACCTGGAGCACAAGGAAGTCTGGCAAAGTCTTCTGATTCTGGCTGTTTTCCTGCTGTTCTTTGTCAATTACAGCAGTACCGTCGAAGATAACAGGATTCTCCTGTATCTTCTTCAGATAGACAATCTCCTGATTGTAGGGCTGCTGGTGTGGCGCGTGGAAAACTTGCAAGTGATGGTCGAAAATACACCGGAAGAAGAACCGGCGGAAGAAGTGCAGAAATCATCGGCTCCGCCGGCCATCCCCACCAACATCGGCCCCCGTCTCAAAAAGCATTGCGAAGAAGGGCAGCTCTATCTTCAGCACGACATCACCCTGGCCCAGCTGGCACAGATCATCGGCACCAACCGATATTACCTGAGTCAGTTCTTTGCCCAGCAGGGCATCACTTACAATGCCTATATCAACGGCCTGCGCATCCGTCATTTCATCCAACTGTACCATGAAGCGGTGGCTGGCCAGCGTGATGTTACTGCCCAGCAACTGGCTTTCGAGAGCGGTTTCCACAGCTATAGTACCTTCAGCACCACGTTCAAGCAGAATATGGGAATGACCGTAACGCAGTGGATGCGCAGTAACGCGGAGTAGTTTTCCGCGCCACCTCATTCTCAGAATTTGCAAAAAAGTCTCAGAATTTGCAAAATCTGCAAGCTGGGGCCCTGCCTTTATTGTATCCTCAAGAAAAAATGACGAACTTGCTTTAATAATTATTAAAGCTAATTGTTTTTTTATTTATGAAAAAACGTAAATTCCTGAGCATCCTTGTGGCTTTGTTTGCCATGGCGGTGCCGGCCATGGCCGTATTCACGAGCATGGATCTGGACGCGACGCTATCCAACCTGCGCCGCGAACTGTATTATGACTACCGGCAGATAGATAAGACCCGGCAGCAACTCAATGACAAATATGAGGTGCAGCACCGGCGGATGGTGGGGATCGTCAAAAAGTGCAACGACCTTTCCCTGATGCTGTATTCCCAGAAGCAGGACTATACCTTCGACATCAGCTATGCCCTGGAAAAAGTCACCAAGGAATTCAATGACTTCAATAAAAACCGCACCCCGTACGACCGGATTGTGAATAACCTGGATGTGGAGATCGGCCGTTATGCCCGCCTGATCGAGTCCCTTCGCCGCCTCCCTCCGGAACTGCTGGACCTGGAGGTGGTACCGGACAGCCTGGCCTATCATAACGACACGCTGGACGCCCATCTCAAGCAAACCGAAAGCCTCCTGCAGCAAGAGCTTCAGGAGCAGGTAGAGGCTGTCCTGGCCCTGAACGAGGCGGTGGAAGACACGGTAGCTGTGGAGAAAACGGCCGCTGCGTTTATCTTGAGTGAAGCCGGCCAGGCCGACCGCGATTCCTGCCTCCGGTATGCATCTGAACTGCTTACGATGTATGCCGAGACACGGGCGCTGGTGATGGCCGACAGCACCCATTACCGGGAAGCGAGGCTGCGCATGGAGGAATCCTACCAGTATGCCCGGGATTACTATGACATCCTGGAGGAGAAAGTGTTTGTTGAGGGACAGACCCCCTGGTGGACCATCCTCTCCCATCCCGGTGAGTATTGGAGGGAGGCCTGGAGTGCCATGAATGAGAAATACAGCTTCCGCGATATTTGGAAAGCGCTTATCAGCAATGAGCGGGACTATACGGATGAAGAGATAGTCAATAGCAACCGGCTCATGAACTCGGCCAGGATTTACTGGCTGATAGTCTATATCCTGGCATTCTTTATCCTATGGGGCCTTTCTGCCCTGGTGCTGCTCCCCATCTACCGTTTTATCAAGCCGATCGGAAAGCGGGTTGCCAAAAGGCAGAAGCGGTATCTGGCCCTTGTGTTGGCTTGCATCCTGTTCATCATTCTGAGTATTGAGGTCACCGACGACGACCTGACTCGCAAGATCATCAGCGTGATGCACTCCTTTATGTGGCTGCTGGTGGCCATCAATGCAGCCCTCCTGATCCGGCTGCAATCTACCAAACTCAAAGATAGTGTCAAGATTTACATCCCCACTATTTTCACGGCTTTGCTGGTTATTGTCTGCCGCCTGCTGTTCGTGCCCAATGCCTTTTTGAATTTCTTCTTCCCGCTGCTGCTCCTTAGCATGACGCTGTGGCAGCTGGCTGTCAATATACGGCGCGGCGCCAAGGCCGACAGAACCGATATGGTGATTGGCTGGGTCTCCTTTACCGTTACGGCCTTGACCGCTTGTATCGGCTGGGGCGGTTACGTTTTCCTTTCGCTTATCATCCTGGTGTGGTGGTACTTCCAACTGGCGGTGGTTCTGGCTGTTTTATCTGTCGTGAGCCTGCTGAACCTGTACAAGAAGAACCGGCTGGACAAGCGGGTGGCTGCTTTAAGTGACAAGATTACCTATGTGTCAGGATCAGACAAGGAAAAACTTCTTTTCGGCGCCACCTGGTTTTATGACCTTATCCGTGAGGTATTGATTCCGTGGTTGGTGTTAGGTTCCATTCCCACTTGCGTGCAATGGGCACTGGACATCTTCGAATTCAACGACCTGTATGTCACGATCTTTGAGAAGCCCTTCTTCACCCAGGGCGAATTCCGGGTATCCATCTTTAGCATTCTGCTCCTCATTGGATTGTTCTTCATTTTCCGCTACGCGAACAAGGCTTTCCACACCATCTGGCAGGCCTGCTCATACAAGCGTTTCCTCCGCAAGAACGACCGGACCATCGTGCGTGCCAACGAGGTGAACCTTTCCCTGGGTAACAGCCTCATCAGTGTTTTGGTGTGGTTTATCTATGCCGACATCTTCATCCTCACATTGCATATCCCCACAGATTCTCTCGGGCTCATCGCCGGCGGCCTCAGTGCCGGCGTAGGTCTTGCCCTGAAGGATATCATCAACAACTTCATCTACGGCGTCCAACTCATGGGCGGCCGTCTGCGGGTGGGCGACTGGATTGAATGTGACGGCAATCTGGGCAAGGTGGTAGCTATCAATTACCAGAGCACCCAGATCCAGGAGATGGGCGGTCCTATCATCGCCTTTACCAACACCGCGCTCTTCAACAAGAACTTCAAGAACCTGACGCGCGGCAGTGCCTATGTATATACAAAGGTTAACATAGGCGTCAGCTACGATGCCGACGTAGACAAGATTCGGGAACTGTTGCTGGAGGCAAGCAAGGAGCTGCTCACAAAGGACGAGTACGGACGCGATATCGTTGACCCGAAGTGGGGTATCAAGGTGGACATCGCCGATTTTGCCGACAGTGCCATCATCATCGCCATGAAACAGTCCGTGCTGGTAGAGAAACGATTCGGATTTATCAAAAATGCCAGACAATTGATTTACAAAACGTTCAGGGAAAACGGCATCACCATCCCGTTCAACCAGTTGGATATCCATGTGATCAATGACGAGAAATAATATTTGCAGATTTGGAAGTAAGATTCAATAATAAATCGGACATCTTTAACATTGTTGTTACGGCCGTAGCCGCGGTAGTTTCCGTGGGCGTCATGCTATACGGCGTATGGCATTTCGGCCTGCAGATTGCCTGGCCGGAACTGGTGCTGAACGTCTTCTACATTGCCTGTATCGTCATGATGTGGATGTACTTCCTGGGCGGCCGCATCACCTCGCAGCAGTTCAATTACTGGTGTACGCTCAATGTGGGCGCCACCATCCTGCTGCGGGACATCCTGTTTGCGCCGCCGCTGGGCTACTACTCCATTCATCTGGCGTGCCTCACCCTGTCTGTGGCACTGCTCCTGATGCTCACCTTCTTCTACGCCCGCAAGGAGTGGAAAACCTACTCCAAGCGCAACCTGTGGATGATATTCCTCGTGGATTTGGTCATTGCGGCGCTCTACAACCTGGATATTTACCTGGAGCCCACGGACCAGTTCACGGACTATATGCTGGTTGAAATCTGGATTCGTCCCACCATCACATACGGAATGGTGGCGTGTTTTGTAAAGGAGATACAGCATGAATAGACGGGTATTTCTGTCGTTTGTCACGCTTGTCGGCCTGACCCTTGTGGTTTTGGGCTGTGGCGTATCTTGCAAGACGTCCACGGTCTCCAAGACGCCCACCGTGGACAGGATTCAGCAGCGGGGAACCGTGCTGGTGGGCACCACGGGAGACTATCGGCCGCTCAGTTACAAAGAGCCAGAAACCGGCGTGTACTGGGGATTTTGCCTGGATGTGGCAGGGGAGATTGCCAAGGCCATGGACGTGACCGTGAGCTACGTTCCCACTTCCTGGCCCACGCTCTCGGCCGACGTGCAGGCCCATCCTCAAACCTTTGACTTTGCCATCTGCGGCATCACCATCACCGATACCCGCAAGGAAACGATGCTGATGAGCGACGGCTACCTGGGAAACGGAAAGACCATCCTGTGCCGGAAGGAAGACGCAGACAAGTATAAGTCATTGGCCGATATTGACTCTCCGGAGGTGCGCGTGATGGTGAATCCGGGCGGGCTGAACGAGAAGTTCGCCAGGGCCAACCTTACCCAGGCCAACATCATCGTCTATCAGAAGAACGAAGAAATTCCCGCCCAGGTGGCCATCGGCAATGCCGACATCATGATTACCGAAATCACCGAAGCCCCCTGGTACGTGCAGAACGACACGCGCCTTGCTGCACCGCTGCTGGACAAGCCCTTTACCCGCGGGCAGATCGGCGTCCTGATGCGGAAAGGTCAGGAGGACCTTCTGGAAGTGGTGAACACCACCATCCGTCAGATGAAGGCCGATGGCCGCCTTAAGGCCTTGCATGAGAAATACAGCCTTCAATATGCATATTAATTGAGAGAACCCGTATAGAATAGACATAAAACTTTGGAAGAAATGAATAGCGAGAACAAAACGGCCGTCAAATGCAACAACGGGACCTTCATCGGCAAGCAGAAGGATCTTTTCGGAAGGCGGGAAGACCTCATGATGTCCTGGGCCAAGCGCCTTGGGAACGGCTCGTCCAAGCGGGTCTGCTAACGTAGTAACATTAGGAAGCAACAATAGAAGAACACCAACATATTGAAATCATGAAACTGAAGACTATCCTTTTGCTCGCAATTGCCATTGTAGGAAGTTGCCTGGCATCGTGTAACAAAAACAATCCCAATGAACAGGAAGTAAAACTTGACACCCTGACGGACGGGACCCTTGTGGTTCTGTCTTTTCAGGTGAACGGGGAGGATTGCTACGTTCCCTTTGTAAGGGTTGGCGACACCTACCAGCTGCTGGAAGAATATTTGTTGACACGCGCAGGGGAGCCGGAAGCCTCGGAGAAGAATTATTATATCACGATGGTGCATGACAAGGCAAAATCCCTGCTGACATTCTATGTGAAGGAGAAAGCAAGCGGGAAGCTGGTGCTCACCGCTGTCTACGATATTAAAAGCAGTACCCTGGAGGCTACTGCGGGCGACAAAACGTACAAGGTGACTAATGTTAAGCTGGATGTCTCCGGCGATTCGGGCACCCTGGCCGCCGCACTCGTGAAAGGCTCCAAGGTGGTGATTTCGGTCAAGTATTACAGTAACAACGCTCCTGTCGTCTTTACCTTCATCAATGATGGTAATTTTGCGTGTTCCATCACTGGTAAAGATGCCGATGACTTCCAAGGCAGCAGCTTGAAGCTAGACGGATCTACGCTTAAATTCCATGCTGTAAACTGGAATGACCCAGACAGTGAGCTCGAGATCCATTTCTTCACGGAGAAAAACACATGGAAGTTCTGGACAGTGCACAATGATGCTTACGACTCTCATACCATCAGCGTGAACGGCACCGACATCACCTCGAAGCTTACTCAGGAGAGGTAAAACAAGATTATGAAAACAGCTACACTGAAGACAATCCACCTGTGGGTATTGGCACTGGTCCTCACGACAGGCTGCTCTATAGCCAGGACCAGGACACAATCGTCGCAGCAGCCTCTGGTCCTGAAAGGCAAGGCTGCTGTGGAGTGGACAAGGAATCATCTGGATTCCCTGGTTAACGTATATATGGCCGACTGCGGCAATCTGTTGGATCCGGATAAAACCAGAGACATGCTCAGCTGCATTGGCTATACACGCCTGAATGTATTCGACTATCGGGAGGCCGGCTGGGTAATTGACAGCGTCGTTTTTATCCGTCTGATGGACCGTGCCGAAGCCGCCGGCAATAAAACCATCCTTTTCACGATGGGGATGTACGGATGCGGCAAGACCACCAGCATCAACAACAATCCCGAAATCAAGAAGCTTTCCGAGGAAGTGGGCGTGATTTCCGAAGGCGCTTACAGCAATGTGGCCTCCTTCGACGACATGGTTGCCAAGAGCGGGGCAAGAGGCTTTGAGCCCCATGTGCTGTATGTTTATAACGATCCCGAGACCGGCTTCACCAACTGCATGGAGCGGCTCATCCATTCCAACCGCGCCGTAAGGTACCAGGCCTATATCTCGGTATTTCCCCAGTTCAAGGGGAGAGTGGAGTATATCCAGGAGCATTATCCCAATATGAAGCTCTACTGTCTTGACAACAGCCACAATAGCGGCGGCAAGCGTGTAACTGCCGAAGAGGCAAAGAAGTGGGATTACACGATGAGTGAGGATTTGGAGCAGAAGCTCAATGCCATCGAGGAGTCTTATATCGAATCGGGCCGACTTACTCCCGAACAGATCCAGGCTTTACAATAAAAATAACCATGAAAGCAGACAAAGTCGTCATTGGTAACATTTACACCGTGGACAAGAAGCAGCCCAAGGCACAGGCGGCAGCCATTGCCGGCGGCCAATTCATCTATGTGGGCGATGAAGCCGGCGTAAAAGTGTATATCGGCGAAAACACGGAAGTGCTGCGGTTTGATGGCGGCATCATCCTGCCGGGCTTCGGCGAAGGGCATGGCCACATTGCGCCCGGAGGCACCGAGACGCTTTTCACGGTGCACCTGAACCCTTATGGCACCCGGGAAGAGCATTTGAATGCCATAAAGGAGTTTGCCGACAAGCACCCGGAACTGGATGTTATTCAAGGCGCCGGTTTCATGCCCACCGGGGAGTTTACCGCCGATATGCTGGAGGGCCTTACGGACAAGCCCATTGTCCTGGCCGATGTCGGCCACCATTCCTACTGGGTGAACCATGCCGCCATGGACCGGCTGGGCATTGACAAGAATACACCGGATGTGAGCGACGGCATCGTCGTCCGGGATGCTGAGGGTACCCCTGTGGGCTATTTCCGTGAAGGCGCCATGGACCTGCTGAAACCCCTCACCGTCTTTTCCGTGGAGCAGTACAGGCAGGCCGTCCTGTATTTCCAGGAAGAATACCTGGCCCATGGAGAGACCCTAATCCTGGATCCTATCATCAATTGGGATTCTACGGACAATGCGGCCGAAGCCTGCCACCAGCTGGACCTGGAAGGGAAGCTGCACATGCACATCTATGCCGCCTACCAGGTTTTCCAGGCTCAAGGGCATGATACGATGGCCGAAATAGAACATGCGGCCGAGCTTCGGGAGCGCACCTGGGGCCCGATGTTCCAGCTCAGCAATATCAAGGTTCAGGTGGATGGAACCATCGGCCCGCCGCCGGCAACCGCCTATGTAAAAGAGCCTTACTCTGATCCCTGGTCCCAGGAACACCAGTACCGCGGGCAGCTTCGCATGGACCTGGAAACCCTCACGGCCGTGTTCAGAAGATCCCACGAACTGGGCTTCACCGTGCATGTCCATACCATGGCCGACGGAGCGCTGGCTTTCACCCTGGACGCCATGGAGAAAGCGCTGGAGCAGACCGGACCGCACGGCTGCAGGGATGCCGTTACGCATCTGCAGCTGGTAGATCCTGTAGATATTCCCCGTATGGCTAAACTGGGCGTTGTGGCCGTGACGGATCCGCATTGGTTTGGGATGGATAAAGGCTACCTGGGTATCATGGAGGGGGTTTTGGGTAAGAAACGTACCCAGGCTCAGCTTCCCATGAAATCCTTCTTCGACGCCGGGGTCGTTGTCACATCGGCCAGCGACTATCCCGTGGAGAATCCGGCCTATCCGCTCACGGGCATCCAGAAAGGCGTCACCCGCCAAGTGCCCGGCCAGCCTGATACCTTGCATTGGCCCGCCGAAAGGGTTACGGTGGAGCAGATGATGGAAGCCACCACCCTGAACGAGGCTTATCAGCTGCGGTGCGATGACCGTCTGGGTAGCATCACCGTGGGCAAAGAGGCCGATCTGGTGGTGCTGGAAGAGGATATCACCGCCTGCGAGCCCGAGCACATTGCCGATACCAAGGTATTATATACCATGGTTGGCGGTGAGCGGGTTTATATCAGTGAAGAATAATAAACAACGAGTGATATGAAAAGAGAATTCAAAGATTTGGTAAGATTCGAGCATTACGAGTACCTGAACAGCGAAATCACGGGAGACTACGACAAGGCCCATGCCGTGAAGTGCGTGAACGGTACCTTCGTGGGAACCGAGGAATACGGGGTGGCGTCGTGGCTGGGCATCCCCTACGCAAAGCCGCCCGTGGGAAAGCGCCGCTTCAAGGCGCCTGAGTACGTGGATGCGAGCGACCGGGTCTTCGAGGCCAAGTACTATGGAAAGGGTGCTTTCGGC
>JBGVCF010000016.1:0-21840 GCA_045226315.1 Candidatus Cryptobacteroides sp. | reverse complement strand
GGAAGCCGGCATGTTCGCCGTGTTCCACAAGCTGGACAACCTCATCGCCATGACCGACTGGAACGGCAAGCAGATCGACGGCCCCGTAGAAGAAGTGGCCGGAGAAGGCGACCTTGCCGCCAAATGGGAAGCCTGGGGCTGGCGCGTGATTGTGGCCGATGCCCACGATTTCGACTCCATCCAGCAGGCCTTCGCCCTGGCCAAAGCCGGCAAGGGCAGCGGCGTCCCCACCATGATCCTCTTCAAGAGCGAAATGGGTCACGGCGTAGATTTCATGGCCGGCACCCACAAGTGGCACGGCTCCGTTCCCAAGCCCGAGCAGCTGGAAGACGCCCTCAAACAGTTAGGTGAAACCCCTCTGGGTGATTTTTAACCCCTTTGTCATTCTGAGCGAAGCGAAGAATCTCCAAAAAGAAAAAGAGTATGAAAAAATATATCGACACAGGTAAAAAAGATACTCGCAGCGGTTTCGGCGCCGGCCTGCTCATTGCCGGAAAGGCCGATGAACGCATCGTAGCTTTAACCGCCGACCTGAAAGGCTCCCTGAAGATGGACGCCTTTGCCAAAGAGTTCCCGGAGCGTTTCTTCCAGTGCGGCATCGCCGAAGCCAATATGGTGGGCGCCGCCGCCGGTCTGGCCCTCACGGGTAAGGTTCCCTTCATCGGCTCGTTCGCCGAATTCGTCACCGGCCGCGTTTACGACCAGATCCGCCAGGAGGTCTCCTACGGCAAAACCAACGTAAAGATTGCCTCTTCCCACGCCGGCATCACCCTGGGCGAAGACGGTGCCACGCACCAGACCATGGAGGACATCGCCCTCATGCGCGCCCTCCCCGAAATGGTGGTGATCAACCCCTGCGACTACAACCAGACCCTGCAGGCCACCCTGGCAGCCGCCAAGTACGACGGTCCCGTGTACCTGCGCTTCGGCCGTCCCGCCGTGCCCAACTTCACCCCCGAAGACGAACCCTTCGTGATCGGCAAGGCCATCGTGCTCAATGAGGGCAGCGACGTCACCCTCATCGCCTGCGGCCACACCGTTTGGGAGAGCCTGCTGGCCGCGGAGGCCCTGGAAGCCGAAGGCATCAAGGCCGAGGTCATCAACATGGCCACCATCAAGCCCCTGGACGAGGAAGCCCTCATCAAGAGCGCCAAGAAGACCGGTGCCGTGGTGGTGTCCGAAGAGCACAATCTCTCCGGCGGCCTGGGCGAAGCCGTAGCCGCCGTACTGGCCCGCGAATGCCCTACGCCCATGGTTTTTGTGAACGGTCAGGACAAATTCGGCCAGTCTGGCACGCCTTCTGCATTAATGGCGGCGTACGGCCTGGACGCCCCGCACATTGCGGAGGCCGCGAAAAAGGCCATCGCCAAAAAGTAAATGGATTCCCCCGAGCAGGTATTTAACGGCATCGTAAAAGAGTATTCGGAGCGCCTCTACTGGCACGTTCGCCGCATGGTGGGCAGCCACGAGGACGCCGATGACCTGCTCCAGGACATCTTCCTGAAAATCTGGACTGCGCTTCCCTCCTTCCGGGGGGAGGCGCAGCTCTATACCTGGGTGTGGCGCATCGCCACCAACGAAAGCCTGAACTGGCTGCGCCGCGAAAAGCTGCGCGCCGCCCTGCGCTTTGCATCGGCCGACGACCTGGTGGTCCAGCGCATAGAGGCCGATCCCTATTTCAACGGCACGGCCGCCCAGCGGGAACTGGCCAAGGCCGTGGCCCGGCTGCCGGAAAAACAGCGCCAGGTGTTTATCATGCGCTGGTGGGACGAACTCTCGTACGAGCAGATATCGGCCATTACCGGCACCAGCGTGGGCGCCCTCAAAGCCTCCTATCATATCGCCCAGGAAAAATTGAAATTAAACCTTTCCGAATCCGAGGTGTCAAAGTAAGCAGTGATGACAAGGAAAAACGACATATCCGTCCCCGAAGGCTACTTCCAGCAATTGGAACAGCGCCTGCAAACCCTCCCCAAGCGGGAGGTGAAGCCCACGGTGATCCAACGCGTATCGCCCTGGCTGGCCTATGCCGCCAGTCTGGCCGTGCTGGTGGGCCTCGGGAATTTCATCTTCGGCCGGGCTGCAGCCACCGAAGAAGACAACACGTGGGATTACGTCTCTTATCTGTCCCAGTCACTGGATCCGGACGGACAGGTCGAGCTCGTGGAGACCGCCGATCTCACCGATGACGAAATCCGTAGTTTCCTTATCGCCAGTAACATTTCCGTTGAACAGTTAGCCTTATTAGATTATGAAGAAGATTATTAGTGTTTTATGCGCCCTGGTGCTGGTGAGCGTAGTGGCTCTGGCCCAGAACAACGGTAAGAAGGATTCCGAAAAATGGCGGGAGAAGGTTCGCGCCGAACAAGTGGCCATGATTACCTCCGAACTGGATTTGACGGAGGCCGAAGCCCAGGCCTTCTGGCCCGTGTACAATGAGGTGCAGAAGCAGCGCCGCGAAGCTTTCAAGGCTTCCGGAGAGGCTTTCAAAGCCCTGAAGGAAGGCGTTGACGGGGCCGATGTGAACACCCTGCTTAACAACTACCTGGACGCCAAGAAGAAGTGCGAAGCCCTGGAGACCGAGTCCCTGAACCGCTACAAAAAGGTGCTTCCCGTACAGAAAGTGGCTAAGTTAGTGATGGCCGAAGAGAAGTTCCGTCACCAGCAGATCGGTAAGCTGGGCGGCAAGGGAAACCGTCCCGGTCCCGGCGACATGCCCATGGGCCACAGGAGCAACCGTCCGCCCGTGGAAAATTAATCCACCCACGCACCGTCCTGTAGGGTACAGGTGCGGTCACAAAGAGCAGCCAGACCAGCGTCATGCGTTACGATGACAATGGTCTGGTTCATTTTTTTTCGTAAGTCGAAGAAAAGGCGGTGGATTTCCTCCTTGGTGTGGGTGTCCAGGTTGCCGGTGGGTTCATCGGCAAAGAGGATGGCGGGCCGATTCACCAAGGCCCGGGCGATGGCCACACGCTGCTGTTCGCCGCCGGAAAGTTCCGAAGGTTTGTGGCCGGTCCTTTCGGCCAGCCCCACGGTTTGGAGGAGCTCCAGCGCCCTTTTGCGGGCCTCCGACGTGCTTTCCCCGCCGATGAGCGCGGGAATCATGACGTTTTCCAGGGCGGTGAATTCCGGCAGCAGATGATGGGCCTGGAACACAAAGCCGATACGGCGGTTCCGGAAGGCGGCCAGGGCCTTCTCCCCCAGATGCAGTACATCCGTGCCGTCGATTTCCAGCGTGCCTTCGTCCGCCCCCAGGAGCGTGCCCAGGATTTGCAGGAGGGTGGATTTCCCGGCGCCCGAAGCGCCCACGATGGCCACCACCTCTCCCTCATCGGCCGAAAAATCCACGCCCTTTAACACTTTCAGGGTGCCAAAGGACTTGACGATATGCTGTGCCGACAGGATCATAGGTTTGCAAAGATACAAATTTTGGCGTATATTTACACATTGTATTCGGGGTGTGGCGCAGTTGGCTAGCGCATCTGCTTTGGGAGCAGAGGGTCGCAAGTTCGAGTCTTGTCACCCCGACACTATGTACTTACTAGGATACGATATTGGCAGTTCATCGGTGAAGGCTTCACTGGTGGATGCAGAAAGCGGAAAATGCCTCGCATCGGCCTTCCATCCCGAAACGGAAGCGCCCATTATCTCCAAGAAATCCGGTTGGGCCGAACAAGACCCTTCCATG
Organism: Candidatus Cryptobacteroides sp.; assembly: GCA_045226315.1. Taxonomy (GTDB): domain Bacteria; phylum Bacteroidota; class Bacteroidia; order Bacteroidales; family UBA932; genus Cryptobacteroides. Next base: position 18,149 of record JBGVCF010000016.1, on the reverse strand, counting down.
TGGCTGGGTTATCTGCGGCAGGCCACGGCCGACGTACTGGCCCAGGCTAAGGAGCAGGAACTTAGTCCCAAAGACATCAAAGCCATTGGCATCTCCTACCAGATGCACGGCCTGGTGTGCGTGGACAAGAACCTGAACGTGCTGCGGCCGGCCATTATCTGGTGCGACTCCCGCGCCGTCCCTTACGGTAAGCGGGCCTTCGAGGCACTGGGAGAAGACTATTGCCTCTCCCATCTGCTTAACTCGCCCGGCAACTTCACGGCAGCCAAGCTGGCCTGGGTGAAAGAGCATGAGCCGGAGGTGTATAAACGCATCTGGAAAGTGATGCTCCCCGGCGATTTCATCGCCATGCGCCTTACCGGTGTCACCTGCACCACGGTTAGCGGCTTGTCGGAAGGTATTTTCTGGGATTTCCGTAAAAATCAGCCTTCGGCGGAGCTGTTGGAGTATTTCGACTTCAATCCTACGCTACTGCCGCAGGTGAAACCTACTTTCGGTGTACAGGGAACGCTCACCCGGGAGGCAGCGGAGGCCCTGGGACTGCCGGAAGGCATCCCGGTCACCTACCGCGCCGGCGACCAACCCAACAACGCCCTCAGTCTCAACGTATTCAATCCCGGCGAAATCGCTTCCACGGCCGGCACTTCCGGCGTGGTCTATGGCGTTATCGGCCAGGTGAACTATGACCCTCTGTCCCGCGTGAACAGCTTTGCGCACGTGAACCATACGGCCAAAGACCCCCGGCTGGGCGTGCTGCTGTGCATCAATGGCACAGGTATCCTGAACTCCTGGATGCGCCGCACCTTGGTGGAGGGCATGAGCTATACCCAAATCAACGCCATGGCGGCCAAGGTTCCCATCGGCTGCGACGGCGTGTCCATCCTGCCTTTCGGCAACGGTGCAGAGCGCATGCTGCTGAACAAGGATAAAGGCTGCAGCATCAACGGGGTCAATTTTAACCGGCACGGTCAGGCTCACCTGTTGCGCGCCGCCCAGGAAGGCATTGTATTCTCTTTCCAGTACGGCATTGAAATCATGCAGGAAATGGGCCTGAAGGTGGATAAGATCCACGCCGGCATGGCCAATATGTTCCAGAGCCCCATCTTCCGGGAAACCCTTGCCGGCGTTTCCGGTGCTACCATCGAGCTGTACAACACCGACGGCTCCGTGGGCGCAGCCAAGGGCGCAGGCATGGGTGCTGGCATCTACAAGAACGCACGGGAGGCTTTCTCCACCCTGGAGCGGCTGGACGTAGTGTTCCCGAAACGTCAGGAGGAATACCGCGCCGCCTATGAACAATGGAAATCATATTTAAATAATCAATAACACTATGGCTAAAGAATACTTCCCTACTATCGGGAAAATCCCTTTTGAGGGGACCGGGAGCAAGAATCCCCTTGCTTTCCATTACTATGAACCCGAACGCCTGGTCATGGGCAAACCCATGAAGGACTGGCTCAAGTTCGCCATGGCCTGGTGGCACACGCTGGGTCAGGCATCGGCCGATCCCTTCGGCGGTCAGACCCGCAGCTACGAATGGGACAAGGGCGAATGCCCCTATTGCCGCGCCCGTGCCAAGGCCGATGCAGGCTTTGAACTGATGCAGAAACTGGGGATCGGGTATTTCTGCTTCCACGACATCGATTTGGTGGAAGACTGCGAGGACATCGCCGAGTACGAAGCCCGTATGAAAGACATTACGGACTATCTCCTGGAGAAGATGAAGGAGACCGGCATCAAGAACCTCTGGGGCACCGCCAATGTGTTCGGCCACAAGCGTTACATGAACGGCGCCGCCACCAATCCGCAGTTCGACATCGTGGCCCGCGCAGCGGTTCAGATCAAGAACGCCCTGGATGCCACCATCAAGCTGGGCGGTTCCAACTATGTGTTCTGGGGTGGCCGTGAGGGCTACTACACCCTGCTGAACACCCAGATGCAGCGGGAGAAGGACCACCTGGCCAATATGCTCAAGGCCGCCCGCGACTATGCCCGCGGCAAGGGTTTCAAGGGCACCTTCCTCATCGAGCCCAAACCCATGGAGCCCACCAAGCATCAGTACGATGTAGACACGGAAACGGTGATCGGCTTCCTCCGCGCCAATGGTCTGGACAAGGACTTCAAGGTGAACATCGAGGTGAACCACGCCACCCTGGCCGGCCATACCTTCGAGCATGAGCTCACCGTGGCCCGCGAGAACGGCTTCCTGGGCTCCATCGACGCCAACCGCGGCGATGCCCAGAACGGCTGGGACACCGACCAGTTCCCCATCGACGCCCTGGATCTGACGCAGGCCATGATGCAGATTCTGCTGAATGGCGGTTTCGGCAACGGCGGCACCAACTTCGACGCCAAGCTCCGCCGCTCCTCCACGGATCCGGAGGACATCTTCATCGCACATATTTCGGCCATGGATGCTATGGCTCACGCCCTGCTGAACGCCGCCGCCATCCTGGAAGAAAGCCCGGTGCCCGCCATGGTGAAAGAGCGCTACGCTTCCTTCGACTCCGGTCTGGGTAAAGATTTCGAAGATGGAAAGGCTTCTTTGGAAGACCTCTACGAATATGCCAAAGCCAACGGCGAACCCGTTGCAGCCTCCGGCAAACAGGAACTGTACGAAACTTACCTGAACCTCTATGCAAAGTAGTTCTTACAGACAAGAAGGCAGTACGCTGTACCTGATCAGCATCGTGCTGGTGGCAGTAATCGGCGGACTGCTCTTCGGATACGACACCGCCGTCATTTCCGGGGCCGAAAAAGGTCTGCAGCAGTTCTTCAAGAGTGCCGGAGACTTTACCTATACGGACGGATGGCATGGTTTCACCACTTCCAGCGCGCTTATCGGCTGTGTTATCGGTGCCCTGCTTTCGGGCCGGCTGGCCCATCGCTTCGGCCGCAAGAAAACGCTGTTTGTGGCTGGTGTCCTGTTCCTGCTGAGTGCCCTGGGTTCTTATTATCCGGAGTTCCTCTTCTTCCAGAAGGGCGTTGCTACCAAGGGCCTGCTGGTGGCTTTTAACGGTTACCGCATCCTGGGCGGTGTGGGCGTGGGTCTGGCATCGGCCATCTGCCCCATGTATATCGCCGAGATTGCCCCTGCCCGCAAACGCGGACGCCTGGTATCCTGGAACCAGTTCGCCATCATTTTCGGCCAGCTGGTGGTGTATTTCGTGAATTACCTCATTATCCAGAGCCATGCCTCCGACCCTAACGTGGTGGCCTGGACCAATGCTATCGGCTGGCGCGTGATGTTCGTCTCCGAAGCAGTGCCCGCCGGGCTCTTCGCCCTCCTGATCCTGCTGGTGCCGGAAACGCCGCGCTACCTGGTGCTTCGCAAACAGAACGAGAAAGCCCTGGAAATCCTGTCCAAGATCAACGGAGAAGGCCGTGGCCGCAAGATTCTGCTGGATATCATCGAGACCGTGAAGGAAGAGCGGGAAGACCTCTTCTCCTATGGCGTGCTGGTGATTTTCATCGGCTGTATGCTGTCTGTGTTCCAGCAGATTATCGGCATCAATGCCGTGCTGTACTTTGCACCCCGTATCTTTGAATCCATGGGCGTGAGCAACAACATGCTGTTCACGGTGATCATGGGTATCATCAACATCTCCTTCACGCTGGTGGCCGTTTTCACGGTGGAGAAACTGGGCCGAAAGCCGCTCCTGATCACCGGTTCCCTGGGTATGGCCCTTGGCGCTCTGGGTGTAGCTTTGAGCAACGTGGTTTCCATGCCGGCCGTGGTGCCTGTGATCAGCATCATGCTGTACAGCGCATGCTTCATGTTCAGCTGGGGCCCCATTTGCTGGGTGTACATCGCGGAACTCTTCCCCAACACCATCCGCAGCCAGGCCACGGCCATCGCCGTTGCCTTCCAGTGGATCTTCAACTTCATCGTGTCCAGCACCTTCGTGCCCATGTACAATATGAAGCTGGGGGCCATGGGAGAGAGCTTCGGCCACTTCTTCGCCTACGCCCTCTACGGGCTCATCTGCATCGTGGCCGCCGTCTTCGTGTGGCGCCTGGTGCCGGAAACCAAAGGCAAGACCCTGGAAGACATGACCGCCCTCTGGCGCAAACCCCTACCTACCGAATAGTAGTTCCCGTGAAATGTAACTATCTCAGTTACTGATACTTACACAAATCCTCCTCCGCATTTTACGGAGGAGGATTTTCATAATGTAGTGATTGTTAACTAGTTCCGTTTCACGCGGATAAGGAGGCTACTTGCTGTTCTTCCGCTCTGCCTCGCTGATGCTAAAGGGGACCTGGTAGTTGATTTGGTTCCTATCTTCAACCGTGAGTTCGGAAAGGGGCTTGCCGTATACTTCCAGAGCCTTCTCGTTGCGGACCTCGTTGTAAACCCGCATCAGCAGTTCCTGCATGTGGGTATAGGCCCCGTAGCTGGTTGCGCGGTCGGTTGCCAGGGAGAATTTGGTTTTTCTGCCATGCTCTTTCAGGAAGCCCTTCGCTATCTTGACCATTTTCTCATCGTCCTGACAGGGCTTGTTTCCGAAGAAGATCTTATCGGCCGAATTGATGCGTATCACAAAGACGTCCTCCCGGTTTGCGCCAGCTGCGGGATCCTGGACCCTGACGGTGCCGCCGAGCGGCATCGGGGGCATATAACGGGTTACGCCATCCTGGCTGTCTTCCCTGATGTAACGAATCTTCAAAGACTCCAGTTTGCGGAGTTCCATCTTCACGTCGTCGATTACGCCCACAGGAACATTTTCAGCGGCTATAATCTGTACTGTAATCTGGGGCTCTCCGGCCTTGTGAGCGGGGACGATGTCTTTAATCTGTTCCTTGGTGTAGATCTTACCGTCTTTTTCCACTTTGCCGTCGGGCAGGACCTTCAGCGATATGGTGGTGGTTAGCTGGGCCTTGAAGGAAACGCGGATCATAAAAGTCACGGGTTGGAAGAGCACGGTGGCCACGGGTTTGCCATCCTTCATAGCCGGTGTCCAGACAGGGGACTTTTCAATTGCTTTCACAACAATCTTGTCCAGTTGCTCGCAAAGGCTGTTCATAATCTGGACACTGCCCACCTTGCCGTCTTCTCCAATGGTGAACATAGCCACCAGGGTGCCGTCGTAGAGGCAGTCATCCGGGTATTGAATGCGGCTGGTGAGCCAGTAGCCAAAGTTCTCGCTGCAAACGGGGGCCGTGTCAAAGTTCTTTCCGGCGGTGAGCTGGATTTCTCCCACATTGTTCACGTGGATCACATCCTCTTCTTTCACCGTAGCGGGAGCATACTTGACCACGGTCACTTTGTTAAGTACGTACTCGAATTTTTCATCGGCCGGGATTTTTTCACTATCTTTGTCCACAGGGACATAGACAGTCCTCGCCTGCAGGCCGATGCCCAGGCACACGAGCGGGAGCAACCAGAGCACCCGCAGACCCCGCGAAAGGGGCGATTTGGATTTTGACATCATAGTAATTCGGTTTTTAAGGATACTGTGATTAAAGCTGTTGGCAACTGAGTAGCCGCTCTTGCTAACAGCTTTTCTTATAAGTAGATACTGATACTCTTTGATATTGGTTCCGGCGCGGAGGACGGCATCATCGGCCTCGTATTCGTGCAGTTCCTGGAGGTCCGCACGGAGCATCCAGATGGCAGGGTTGAACCATTGGAAGGCGGATAGAAGATCTACCAGTAGCAGATCGGCCGAATGCCGGAGGCCGATGTGCGCTTTCTCATGCGCAATAATGGATTCGTGCGGTCCCTCCCAATCCTTTTGCGACAGCACGATGTACCTCATCCAGCTGAAGGGGTCGATGTCCCGTTCGCTCACGATAATTTTGCAGCCGTCTTCTTCCCGCACCAGTTTTCCCTGCCGTACGATCCTTCTTATACTGAGAAGCGAAATCGCCGCCCGTATCAGCACGAATGCAACGCCGGCCCAGAAAAGGATTGCCAGGGCGGCGGGCCACCAAGGAGCCGATGCTTCCAAGGCAGGTGCCATGTCCAGTGTAACGGGTTCCTCGGCCTGTATAAGGACACTCTCTACGGCTTGTGCCAGTTCCATGGGCCTATGGATGGTGATGATGAAGAATGGCAGTAAAAAAGCCAGCACGGCCGTGCCCACCAGCACCACCCGGTTAAAGCGGTGGAAGGTCTCTTTCCGGAGCATGATCCGGTAGAACATATAGAAGATGGCCAGAGCCACGGCCACTTTTACTTCATATATAAGGAACGCAGGCATGTTATTTCTCTTTTTCTACCAGTTCAATGAGTTCCTTGAGTTCTTCCACACTGATCTTCTCCTCCTTCACCAGGGCCGAAACGGCACTGAGATACGAGTTGTCAAAGTACTTGTCAATAAGGCCGATAAGCGATCTTTGCTTATATTCATCCCGCGATACTTTGGCAAAGTACTGGTAGGTGGGGCCATACACCTTATGGTCAACGAAGCCCTCCTCCTCCAGCGTTCGCACTTGGGTGGACAGGGTAGAAAAGTGAGGCTGAGGATCCGGATATAATTCCCGTAACTCCCTGACAAACAAGGGCCCTTTATCCCAAAAGTGATTCATAATCACCTCTTCTTTCTTGGTCAGTCGTTTCATAAGCATGTATTCTTTTTTGCAAATATAACTAATTTTTTTAGTTGCACAACTATTTTTTCTAAAAATATGATCGTGAAATGCAACTCTCTCATTCATCGGCATTTACACAAATCCTCCTCCGCAAAACGCGGAGGAAAAAACGTATAAGTCGCAGTGTATCAATTGCTTTCATTTCACGGCTCACAAAGTGGCCCTTGCAGAATTCAAACGAAATATCCATCTTTGTTATGCGGTTTAGGATGCCCGCAAGTACTGCTACCACGCGTAGTAGAAAAATGATATGCTTATGAAGTACCGAACCTTCAAAAGTGGCATCTTAAATCATTGCTACCAAAGATCGGCCGACCACGGTCTCATTTTTTATTGCCAAAGCGACTATTTGGTCTGGTTTACAATCGTTTGCACTGTCGCGCCCCGATACAACATCAAGATTTTGGGCCTCTGTCCCATGCCAGACCACATCCATATGGCCGTGGTTGCGCGGTCAAGACAGGACCTTTCCCGTTTCATGGCAGAAGTGAACCGGACCTTCTCAAAACTTCAAAATGATGTCTGTCATCTGAAATGGTCCTGGTTTGAAAAACCTTTTGGGAGTGTTCCTAAAGAAGGAAGCAAAAAAGGAAGGACCTGCCTCCTCTATGTAGGAAACAATCCTCCCGAGCGGCAATTGGCAGCGAAGGCCGAAGATTACCGTTGGACCTTCCTGGCCTATGCGGTGAGTAAGCACCCGTTCTCGGAGAAACTGGTTATCAGAAATGCAAGCTGGTCCTTGCGACAGGCGATAATGGAAGTACGCGCACAACATAAGGGTTCAAAACCATTGAAATATAATCTGTTGCAAAGAATCTCCAAAAAATTGGACAGTAGGGAGAAGGAGCAATTGATTGACTTCATCATTAGCACTTATGATGTTATAGATCATAAGGAAGCACTCCGTTTCTTTGACGGAGACTACAATAAAATGACCGGAGCATTAGCCATCTCTACAGCCAAGGAGTACGATTTAAACGAATCTTTTGTGGGGTGGTCAGACAAACCCTACGCCAGTATGATCCGGGCCATAACGGAAAAGTACAAACTGGACGATATCCACGAAATGCTTTCATGGTCCCCAACACAAAAGGCAGAGGCTTTCCGCTATTTGAAAATGACAACAAATTATTTGCCTGAGCAAATCTCCAGATTCCTTCACTGGTGGGAAAAGGAATAATCCTCCATGCTCTTTTCGAGAGCGTGAAATGTAATTGTTTGACAATTAGTAAGAAACACAAATCCTCTTCTCCGTTTTGCGGAGGAGGATTTGCACAAGTTCCTGTAAATAAGTTTGTTACATTTCACGCCTCTGGAAAGGGACGGAGAAGGAAGAGGATACTGAAGCTCTACAGCAGGAGGTCGGGGAGTTGGAGTTTGGGAACGAAGTGGGCGCCGTCGCGGCGGTAGTAGTTCAGGGAATCGCCGGGGGTGGCGGGGACCAGGAAGATGCGTTCGATGGGTTTGCCGATACCCAGGACGGCGAGGGGTTCGGAGGGAAGCTGCAGGGCGGCGGCCAGTTCGGTGGCCTTGAAATTAAGGATGAAGATGCCGCCCAGTCCCATCTCCACGGCCCGGAGCAGGATGCTCTGCGCGGCTACGCCCAGGTCGATGTCCACTACCCGGCCGGAGGCGGCAGCGCACACCACAATATAGGCCGATGGTTCCTCACCGGGATGCGGCAGGTGCTCCTCCGGGAGGGCGGCGCCCAACCGGACCAAGGGGTGCACCAGGGTGGCAGCATCACCGTAAACCAGCTTGAAGCGAAGCGGCTGGGCGTTCATGCCGGAAGCCACCCAGGGCACCACTTCCAGCAGTTTCAGTAGATCGGCCTCCGTGACCTCACGGGAGGCATCGTAGCCGCGATAGCTGCGGTTACGCTTCAGGAGACTTTCCAGCGAGGGATGGTTGCGCACCACCTTGGGGCGCGGATTGCGGAGCTCTTCGGCCCGCTTTTCCAGATAATTGTCGGCCATAATGCTACGTAATATCAAAAAACGCCAGGCGGAATTGCCTGGCGTTTTTGTGCGGGTGAGAAGAGTCGAACTTCCACGGGCTAATGCCCACCACCCCCTCAAAGTGGCGTGTCTACCATTTCACCACACCCGCTTGATTTGGGACTGCAAAGATAAGAACATTTTTTGTAATCCCAAAATTTTTTTCTACCTTTGCAAGCTCCCACGAGTTGGGGCATTACGGATTATTAATTTTAAACAACAGATTCACAATGGCTGTTAAAATCAGACTCCAGCGCCACGGTAAGAAGAATTTCGCATTCTTCCACATTGTAGTGGCCGATTCCCGCGCTCCGCGCGACGGTAAATTCATCGAGCAGCTTGGCTCTTACAACCCCAACACCAACCCTGCCACCATCATCCTGGACGGTGACAAGGCTCTGGCTTGGCTCAATGTAGGTGCCCAGCCCACCCTTACGGCCCGCCGTATCCTCTCTTACGAAGGTGTCCTCCTTCGCAAGCACCTGGCAGAAGGCGTAGCCAAGGGCGCCCTCACCGAGGCCCAGGCCGATGCCAAATTCGCTGCCTGGAAGGCCCAGCGCGACGAAAAGATCGCCGCCAAGAAGACCGGCCTCAAGAATGAGGCTATCGCTGCTGCCAAGGCTGCCAAGGCCGCCGAAGCTGCCGTGAACGAAGCCCGTGCCAAGGCCATCGCCGCCAAGAAGGCAGAAGCCGAAGAAGCCGCCCGCAAGGCCGCCGAGGAAGCTGCCCAGGCCGCTACCGCCGAACCTGTGGAAGCCCCGGCAGAATAATGCTGCGGATTGCCCAGGTATTGAAATCCAACGGGACGGACGGCGAGCTTTTAATCAGCTTCCTGGACATCGCCCCGGAAGATATCGACCTTCAGGAACCGGTATTCATCGCATTCGATGGATTGCCGGTTCCCTTTTATTTTGAATCGTTTCAGCCCCGCGGCACCAAGCGCGCACTGGTGCACCTCACCGGCGTCCACTCCTTAAAAGACGCCGACGAACTGGCAGGATCGGCCATCTATGCCGATTATTTCGAAGAAGAAGGCGAGGAAGACTTCTCGGGCTGGCAGGTGCGTACGCCGGATGGCGTTGTAATCGGCACCGTAACCGACTATGAGGATATCCCCGGCAACCTTTGCCTGTGGGTAGAACGGCCAGATGGACAGCAGGTGCTCCTCCCCTTCCATGAGGATCTTGTCGTTTCCGTAAACGAAGCATCCCTCACCCTTACCCTGCAACTCCCCGACGGAATCCTGGATTTGTAAAATTACCCTGTCAGTTTTTATAAAAATTTCGTACATTTGTACGATAATGAAACACTTGACTGTCATAGGGGCCCTGATGCTGCTTGCCATATTTCCACTGCAGGCGCAAAGTCATCGGCAAACAAAACCGGAGCCCATTATCTTTACTCCCCAGTGGACAGCGCAGGCTCAGTTTGCCGGTTACTATGTGGCCAAGGAAAAAGGGTTCTACGACGAAGAAGGAATCGATGTCCAGATTGTCCACCCTAATGCCACACAGTCGTCGGAAGAGCGCATCCGCAACAACACAAGCCACATCACCACTTTGCAGCTGGCGCAGGCCATGCAGATTATCAGCGACGGAGTTCCGCTGGTGAATCTGCTGCAAACCTCCATGAACAACGCCCTGGTGATTGTTTCCCGCCGCGGGAAGAATCCCCTGAACCAGCGGGGCGCCAGGGTGGCCATCTGGCAGGCCGGCTTCACCCAGCTGGCCGAATGCATGGTAAAGGAATCCCAGCTGGACTATGAGTGGGTGAAAGCGGCCAATAGCGTGAACCTGTTCATAGCAGGCGCCGTAGATGCTTCGGTAGCCATGAGCTACAACGAATACTTCCAGATTCTCCAGTCCGGTATTTCCATTACGGAAGATTATGTATATCGCCTGAGCGACCACAACTACAATATCCAGGAAGACGGCTTGTACATGACGCGCGCCTACTACCAGAATCACAAGGAAGAGGCCGACAAATTTGCCCGGGCCAGCCGCCGGGGCTGGGAATATGTGGCCGAACACCCGGAGGAGGCTCTGGATATTGTGATGGAATATGTGCAGCGGAACTTCATCGCCACCAACCGGGTAATCCAGGGGCTCATGCTCCAGGAAATCCTGCGTCTGCAACTGGATCCGGACACCGGAGAACGTGCTTTCCTACTTCGACCCGACATGCTGGAAAAAGCCAGTGATCTGATGCTGCGCAACGGAGAAATCAAGCGTCCCATTACCATGGAGGATCTAAGTCGATGAGTAAGAAACGCCCCGACAATAACACGGTAATCCGCCATTCGCTAAGCTCCCGGCTCAGTCTTTGGATCGTGCTCTTTGCCGCCGCCATGTTCCTCCTGTCGCTGGGTTATATCTTCCAGGTAGCACAGAAGACCGTACGGCAGGAAGCCATCCAGGGTGCCACCCGTGAACTGGAGAACACAGTCCAAAGGGTCAACGATATTCTGGAGAACGTAGAGATTACGGCCGATAATCTGGAATGGCTCATCTACCGCGACCTGGATAACCCGGAGGCCATGATGGAATATTCCCGTTCCGTGGTGCTGAACAACTCGTTCCTGAACGGCTGCTCCATTTCCTTCGAGCCGTATTTCTACAAATCCAAGGGAAAATACTATTCCTGTTATTCCAACAATAACGGAAAAACCGTATACACACAGCAGGAAGGCAACGACAAGTACCAGTATTTCTATCTGGACTGGTATCTGCTGCCCAAACTGCTCCGACAGCCTTGCTGGACGGAGCCTTATACAGACCAGGAAGAGGAAGACGCCCTTACCATGGATTCCAAGATGATGGTGTCTTACTGCCGGCCGCTCATCGGCAACGATGGCAATTTTGTGGGCTCGCTCTCGCTGGACATCTCCCTGGAATGGCTGTCAGAGACCATATCGGCCGTTAAGCCCTACCCCCACTCCTATTCCATCATGCTGGGCAGGGGCGGCACCTACCTGGTGCATCCGGACCCGGAAAAACTGTTCTACCAGACCATCTTCACCCAGCAGCTGGTCAGCCCCAACCTGGAACAATGGGAACTGGGACAAGACATGTTGGACTGGAAGGAAGGCATGCGGGAAATCAAACTGGATGGCGAAAAATGCTATGTGTTTTTCCGTCCCATGCTTGCAACAGGCTGGAGCGTAGCCATCGTGTGTCCCGAAAGAGACATCTTCGGCAATTATCACCGTTTTCAGAACACTGTTATCGCCATCGTGGCCCTTTTCTTGCTGCTCATGTTCCTGGTGTTCTCCCGGCTCATCCGCAATCTGCTGGCCCCGCTGCGCCACCTGGCCGCGCAAGTGCGCGTAATTGCCTCTGGTAAATTTGACCAGAGACTCCCGGAAACCCGCCGGGCCGATGATGAAATCGGCGTGCTCACCAGTTCATTCGGCGAAATGCAGAGCTCCCTGGTGAATTATATACACGAACTCACCGAATCCACGGCCAAACGCGAACGCATTGAGGGCGAACTGCACATTGCCCGCACCATCCAAATGGGAATGGTGCCCAGTGTGTTCCCGCCGTTCCCGGACCGGAAAGACATAGACCTGTACTCCATCATCCGTCCTGCCAAGGAAGTGGGCGGCGACCTGTACGACTACTTTATCCAGGACGAGAAACTGTATTTCTGCATTGGCGACGTGAGCGGTAAAGGTGTGCCCGCCAGCTTGCTGATGGCTGTAGCTTGTAACCAGTTCCGCCTGCTGGCCAAGCAGGGACTTCTTCCCGCCGAAATAGCCCGTCAGATCAACGACAGCCTGTCCGAGAGTAACGAGCAACTCATGTTCGTAACCCTCTTCATCGGCCGTCTGGACCTGCAAAGCGGCCGTCTGGAGTTCTGCAACTGCGGACACAATCCGCCCGTTATCCTGGCTCCTACGCCGCACTTCATGGAGTGCCTGCCCAATACCCCTATCGGCGTTTGTTTCGGCTGGGAGTTTGAAGGCCAGGTGTTGGAAAACTTCCGCAATACGCCCCTCCTGCTTTATACGGACGGACTCAACGAGGCCGAAAACGAGCAGCATGAGGAATTCGGCAACGACCGCCTGTTAACAGTTCTGTCCACGCATCCGTTCACGGAGGCAAAGGATCTGGTGGACACTCTGCTGGCAGCCGTCGCCGATCATGTAGGCAATGCCGAGGCCAGCGATGACCTCACCTTGGTTTGCCTGAATTTCCAATAATTTATTAGCGCGTTCCGCCGCCGTGGCCGCCGCCGAATCCGCCGCCGCCACCGCCGAAGGAAATGGATCCGCCACCGCCGCTGGAGCGTCTGGCCGCTGCCGCCCTGGCCGCAGCCCTTTCCGACTGCCGGGTTTCCGCCGCCTTCATCATGGATGAGGAGGATCGGCTCAGACTGTTGAGCACCTGATAGGTGGTCATGGTATCCAGCATGTTGGTCTCACGGGTATACTGTTCCATCACCTTAGGGAACAGTTTCTCGAAGTTCTTGGCCACTTTGTCGGCGATACCCAGGCCGGCGGCCATGATCATGTATTGTTTCCAAAGGCCCAATTCCGGAACCGAACGTTCGTCCACCAGGGTGAAGTCTTCCAGGAAATTCTTGAATTCCACGGCTTTGCGACGCATTTCCGGAGATACGGCCGTCCAGACATTGCGTCCGCTGGTGATGGCTTCGTTGGGCCAGGAGGCTACCGTATTATCGTGCTTGTAAGACCAGGATTTGAATTCATTGACCTCCAGGACATCGTCCCCGGCCGCTTCTCGGGCGCCTTGATAGATGGTGGCTTCCATCCTGTCCGCAAAGGAAATCTCCTCTTCCTTCGGCTTCACAAAACGGAGATTCACACGGTCTTCTTTATCGGGATCCTTTTCCACCTTAACAAGGCCTTCCTGAATCCACTTCAGGAAATAGGCTCCCACCACGTTGGAGAAGGCGGCGTTCTTGCTTTGATGGAAGATGTCGCCGCTTTGCAGCAAGCTATACAGGACGCAGGGATTGGCATTAAAGGGCACATCCCGGTTCCAGGTGGTGATTTTGGTCTGTTCGAATATTTCCTTACGGTAGCGGTTGCCGGTCACGCGGCGGTATATCCGCCGGATACCCAAGAAAATAAGCCATCCCACCAAGAATATGGGTATGCCGATAAAGATAATGGCAAAGAAAACATAGAACACATAATCCCAAAAGCCTTCTTTCTCTTCCCCGTAGTCGCTCCCCTTCATGGCTTCTTCCTTGAGCTCCTCGAACGTTCCATCTCCATGCATCCGCGGTTCGAACAGGCCTTTGTCGAATTGCACCAGCGCCGAGAAAAAGCTGTCGTAATCAAATTGGGTAGTGGATTCAAAGAGAATGTTGCCTTGCTCCGTCATACCGGATTCGCCCTCCATGCCGTAGCCCCAATAACGAACGTTGCAGGAGTCCGGGCTGGCCCAGTACCAGGTATCGGCCTCCGTCTCGTTCACCAGGCGGATGGACACATGTTGGGGCCGGACGCTCCACTGATCGTTGAGGAAATGCCAGTGGAAGCCGTCGCATTCGGGATAGGATAACACCAGATTGTCGATGATGTAGGCTATGGTGTACACATGGTCTCCATATTCGCCTAAACCCCAGCAAATCTCTATATTGCCTCTCCCCTTCTCCACAATGCCGCATCGGCCGGTCTTTTCTTCCCTGGAGCGGTCGGAATCCCAATCCCGTCCGTCGTTGGCATATTCTCTCCCGTTCTCAAACACCTTGAAATCATGGATATAGGACTTCCCGGGGTTGTCGATGGGAATATAGTATTCGGTGCCACTCACCACGTTAACATCCCACTTCTGGATCACCTGGGCGTTACCATTACGGAACAGGTTCACCGTGGTCTCGATGTCCCGTATTTCCTGAGCATAGGAAAAAACCGCCGCAGCCAACAAGGCTGCTGCGGTGAGCAAACATTTCTTCATGGAATTATTGTTTGAAGAGATCCTGGGGAATATCGGCCTTTTCGGGTCTGTCGGCCAGATAGTCGCGGCGGGAGAAGCCCAGCATGGAAGCGACTACGGAGCCGGGGAAGGCACGTACATCCCGGTTATACTTGGTAACAGTATCGTTAAAGGTCATTCTGCTCAGGCGCACCTGCTCTTCGAACTCGAAGTATTTGTGCATGGCATCTTGATAGGCCTGGGTGGCTTTAAGCTCCGGATAGCGCTCTACCACAGCCATGAGGCGAGCAGCGAAACCGCCCAGGGCGCTTTCTGTGGCATTGATTTCCTCTACTGTAGGATTGGCCGAAGCGGTGGGACGACGCATGCCGATAATCTTCGCATAGTTGTCCCCTTCCACTTTATTTTCCTCGCGGGCAATCTTTACAGCGGTTTCCAGAGCGTCGAAACGGCTGGTTTGCTGAACGCTTATCTGTTTGAGCGCATTGTTGCAGAATTCGTCGTTCTTGACCAGTCTGTTCTGGACGGCAATTACCCACAGTGCCAGGACTGCGATAATAACGATAACGATAATCAGTGTCATAGTTTTGGTTTTTTGTTGTACAAATATCCGAAAAATACGTAAATTTGTCAATAGAAAAAAAATATTTGTATATGAAATCGAACACCTTCTTTAAGGACAGCGCCCTGAATGCGCTTCGTGGAAACTGGGGAAAGACCATTCTGGCCACCATTGTATATGTATTGATTGCCTTGGCCATTAGCGGCCCCGTGGCCTATACTTCCGTCAAGATGGCAGATGCGATGGATGATTATTCCCTCAATTCCGTCAGCCAGATTTCTGCCATGGCCGCCGACCCTGAGGTAGCAGCCCTGCAGAAGCAGACCCAAGGCACATCGGCCTTCACTTTCCTGGCAGAGATTTTCCTGCTGTTGCCCATGGCAGTGGCCTTTTATAATATCTTCCGCAAGCTGCTGGTCAACGGGGACAACAACTGCGTGTCCAACCTGTTCAACTTCTCCAATTACTGGCATAAGATTGGCGGCATGGTGCTCATGGGTATCCTCGTATTTCTGTGGACTCTACTGTTCATCATTCCAGGTATCATCAAGGCATACTCCTATGCCATGACCCCTTATATCCTGGACGAGAATCCGGAACTGAGCGCCAGCGAAGCCATCCACCGCAGCCGCATGATGATGAAAGGCCACAAGTTCGATCTCTTCTGGCTGCAGCTCAGCTTCATCGGCTGGTTCCTGCTGTGCGTTGTCACTTTCGGCATCGCCAGCCTCTGGATCACGCCTTATTATTACACCGCACAATCCGCCTTCTACGAGGAAGTCAAGGCCGATTACGCCCTCAACGGCGGCCTGGCCTAATCCCGACACGCAGCCATCTATCAATCAATGAATTACAGAAAAATAATCGTCGCGTTTTGCGACGATTATTTTTTATATCTACCTCATAATCAGCTAGATACCTGCCGGAAAAGTTCCTCTACGCCGCAAATGACTGAACCACGGTAACGCGAAAAACGCCGAAAACGTGTTGTACATGGCACCCATAATCACAAATTGTGATATGCGGAAGGGAGATGGGGTGCCGGGGGGACTCCGTTCAGTCATGCCTGGCTCCGCCTGGCATGTCCTTCACTCCGGCCCCTCCCACCGTCCACTGCGTCCTTTTTATCGGCCTAGGGCCTCAAAAAAGAACTCGTATCCGGCGGGCCCCTCCCCCTGCCCTAGTGCGAGGGTGCACAAGCCCCCCGGCACCCCATCTCCCTTCCCGCATATCCGAACGATCTTTGCTTGAAGAAGAAAAAGTCACCCATATGAAAAACAGGCCCACGCGTTAGCGGAAGCCTGTTTTTGTCTGCCAAATATTTCTATTGCAATATATATGGTTCAATTGCCTTAGCCCATTTATCATATGCTCCTGGTAGAAGGTGTACACCATCCCGAGAGATTTCTTTGGGAAGCTCATCATTCACGGCCAGTACAGAGAATAAATCAATGTATCCACAATTATGACTCGCGGCAATATGCTCTATTTCGGTATTTGCCCATTTAATCTTTTCGTTGTCGCAAACATATTTTCCAAAGTCATTGTTATTTACGGGCAAGATGCTTTGAAAATAAATCTGCGTATTAGGCAGAGAATCACATAATGCGGTAGCCAAATTCTCATACTTTTCAATAAAAACCTTTTTCGGCTGCCTATGGAGGCCATTAATACCCGCCATTACAAAGACCTTTTTAGGATGTACTCCCTGAATAGAGCGAATGCGAAGCCTCATTCCATCCATATTATCTCCAGGGTATCCCAGATTGCAAATTGTCGTTGAAGGGAAGTATTCGCGAAAATCGCTTCCACGAGTAATGGAGTTCCCGAAAAAAACAATGTCAAAATCTACCCCTAGTTTCAAAAAAGAATTGTTCCAACCTTGGATACACCAATAATCGCCTCTATCTTTAGGTATTCTTTCACAGATTCCTATTCCGGTTCCGACTCTACGGAAGAAATCGGTTTTAACTCCGCCAATATAAATGGTGCAACCAAGAAGAGCAAGATTCAAAAGAAGCGAAACAATCAATAGGGCCCGTTTTATTTTCATATTTCTTTTCAAGAACCCCAGCCCCAGAGGTTCGGCTAAAACCAAATACAAAAGTGTGGAGCCGTTTCGCATTCACTGAACTGAGGTTCCGGAAAGACCCTGAGAGATGAATACGACCTAGACTCCACACTCGACTATATGGAGCACAGTCGACTGTTCCACAACAGGGTACAGTACGTCCTACCACATTTACATAGCCGAGCGGAGTGTCTTTTCGTCGTCCCTCTCGAAATTTTCCGGATTTCAGTTCAAGACAACGCGAAAACACTTTCGCTAATATGTATACCTTCGACAAAGAAGGCATTGCAAAGATACTGATTTCTTGAGCAATAACAAAAACACCTTTGGAAACACCCTTGTAGTTCTTGATAAACTCATAGCAACAATCTACACAGCACAACCCTGGCAAATAACCACCTATCAATCAACGACTTACAGAAAGTAATCGTCGCGTTTTGCGACGATTACTTTTCATATCTGCCTAATAATCAGCAAGATACCTGCCAGGAAAGATGGGCGATATGGGAGAGTAGAGTTTGGAGCGAAGCGATAAGGCGGGCCGAAGGCCTGCAGCCGGCTTCTGCCGGCAGCCCCTCCCCCGAGGGGAGGGGTTTGGGGAGAGGGTAACGTGGGCCGACTATCCGACTACCTGTACGAAAAAAGCCATCGCAATTACGCGATGGCTTTTTGAGTGGAGGTAGTCGGATTCGAACCGGCGACCCCATGCTTGCAAAGCATGTGCTCTACCAGCTGAGCTATACCCCCGGAAACTAAAAAACGCCGGTCTGGTGGCCGGCGTTTTTGGTAGGCCCTGGCAGAGTTGAACTGCCGACCTCTACATTATCAGTGTAGCGCTCTAACCAACTGAGCTAAGAGCCTGTATAATAATGAAAGACTAAAGGCACTTGCCTTGCACTCATCCGAGCGTCTCTGTCAGGAACGCGCTCCAAAAAGGAGGTGTTCCAGCCACACCTTCCGGTACGGCTACCTTGTTACGACTTAGCCCCAATTACCTGTTTCGCCCTAGGCCG
>JBGVCF010000015.1:0-43021 GCA_045226315.1 Candidatus Cryptobacteroides sp. | reverse complement strand
GCGATGAATGTAAACTTTATTAGGGAGAATGTAAACTCGTTTAGTTGAGTCCCCTCAAATCTGTCAACCTTTTTCAGGGAAATACATGCGGTTCCCGAGCTTGCGCCAGGCTTTGGCGCAACCCGTAACAAGCTACCTCTCAGCAACTTATGAGAAAGAAGAAATCCCGCACCCCTGTTTTTGAAGGGGTACGGGATTTCATTCTTGTGTAAATGTTTGCTAATCAATAAGTTACAAAAACATAAAAGCCCGTATGGTTTTCTCTCAAGGTATCATTCTTGGACGCGTCCAGTTGCGGCGATAGTTACAAGGCTTTTACTGATAATCTTGGTGGCCTTTGATATGCATTCAACATTCACGACATAGCCTTTTTGCGACTGGTCATAGATCAGCGGTACGCCAACGGCATGAAACGGCTCATTGGAAGTATAATCAAAAAATGACAGCAAAGTTTTACGCTGCTCATCCGAAAGGGTGGCATCGTAACGGCAGGCCACAAAGGCACCGAGCACATAGGGTACCCGGCTACTGCCCATCCAAGAATACCGCTCAGAATCCGACATGACATCCTCGATCTTATCTGCGACCGCTTTTGCCAATACGGGGATTTCCGCCTTGGAGAACTTTCCGTAATCGACAGCGGTCATCAACAGGAAGGAAAGGTATGAGATTCCCCGGAAAGCATACATCGGATCCAGATATTCCGTGTAATCGAGCGGCTGTGAATATATAATCGATTCAGTGTGCGGATAGGCTACTTCCTGATAAATCCGCAGCAGCTCAGACGCACCGCCGGGGCGTTGCATCAGTTCGCGAGTTCCGTTGAAGCGGCCCATTACCAACAAGATACCCAGATACTCATCCTCAAAAAAGGAATAATCGCTACAGTACGGATACAAATAAACCATCTGGGCCAGATTCCGGGTGGACATCGTGGCGAGTTGCTCTTCGGAAAGCTGGCACAAGCCCCACAGCGCTGTGGAGCCCTGAACTTCGGTCCGGTGTTCCCACCAATACGAAAAATCGCCGCCGGCACCTGTCAGCTTGGCGTCGGAGCCGGAACGGGTCTGCCAGGGCCTGTAGTCAAGTTCCGGTTCATAGTCCGTTAACAGTTGCTTGTACTTCAACGCCGGAAGATCGACAGAATGGCAAGCGGTGGCCACAAGCATTGTGACCAGCAAAAAAGGAAGGAAACGGAAGATGCGCATGTAGGTTACGGGGTCTGTTTCTGGGCCTCGGCCTGTTTGCGCCAGGGTTCGAAGAAGGTTTCGAGGTAGAAATAGGCCGACAGGGCTTTCTTCTTGACTTTATTGCCGTACCAGCGGGCATTGATTTTTTCCCCGGAGTCGTATTCTTGGTAAATACGGTAAGCATGGCCGCCCGTAATGGGTTCTTCCAAGTTGTAGCCGTCCAGTTTATAGACCTTCCTTTCGGCCAGTCCGGCCTGGAGGGCCTCCACCACTTCGGGACCCACGGGGAACTCCATGTGCGTCTCCGGATCCCCAAAACGGTTGCCCACATCCAGGGCTACCACCACCTTGGCAACGGAGTCTTTGTCTGCGATAAGCTCGCAATAGTCCCGGCTCATTGCGCCGCCACCGGAGCGGGAGTATGAGCAGTAAGTCAGCTTCCCCTTGGGGGCCTTTTGTGCACTACAGGCACATCCAAACAGCGTGAAAGCCATAAGCAGGAGTATTTTCAGCAGCGTTTTCATGATAGTAAAGTAGTAGGGTTGTTACCGCATCAGGTAGCGGTCGCCGGTATCGCGGGCCACGGCATCCCAGAATTGCTGGTCGTAGGTGCCGGGCTGGTCGTTGAACTTCACGATGAGTTCCCGGGCCAGGCGGCTCCAGCGGTTCATCATCTTTTCGGTATAGGCGGCGGTACGGGCGTTGAGGTAGGCCGTCCTTTCGCCGGGAGTCAGGGCCGATGCTTCGGCCTCCACCGTTGCCTGGTCGGCCGCAAAGAAGGCCTCCAATTCGCTGCGGGCCTCCAGCAGGGGAGGCATCAGGGCGCTGTAGCGGGGATAAACCATATTGGAGACCCAGTTGCAGAGCCAGTAGGCGCCGGCTTCGTCAAAAATGCCGTTTTGGTTATGCTGGGCATCGAAAGCTTCCGGAATCCGGGTGACGCCGCAGTAGACTGGCACATAGGCTACCATCCCGGGATCGTCGCAATTGAAATAATAGACTCCGCCCACGGCGTCCGGCAGCCAGGAGCGCATCTGCGCTACCACTGCAAAGCCGGCCTGCTGGGTGGAGACGGGGCGTTCGCGGAAGTATTGCTTGCCGTCCGAGGAGGTGAAGCTTTTGGCCCGGGGCCGGATGGGGGAGCTCCAGGGGCCGGCCATCACATCTACGGTCATGTCCAGCGGGGTGCCTTCGAAGTGGTCGCGCATATCGGCCATCACTTGTTGCAGCGTTACCGGCTGGTCGGGTTTGATCCAGAGCGGGAGTTCGTCGCAGACATCGAACTGGCCGTTCAGATAGGGGAGGAAGCTGTCCATATAGGCCGGATCGGTGTGGTGCCGATAGATGCTCCAGACCCGTGGCTCGCACAAACGCATGTGCTGGAAGTCAAAGGGGCAATAAGCCTCCCGAAAGCTGAAATCGGTGTCTTTACCACTAAAAAACCCCATTTCACGGGCAAACGACACCACGTCTTTTGAGTAAAGGCAGTTCTCTTTATCCTTGAAAGGAATCTTCCGGATGCGGCTTTGATTGGCGTGAGCGCATAGGGCGTCGTCCGGAACGCGGAGCGCCACCCAGACGGCTCCTTTCCGGCCGGGACCCTTGCCGATAAGCTCCATGATCCAGGCTTCGTTGGGGTCGCATACGGAGAAAGTTTCGCCGCTGTCGCAGTAGCCGTATTCGTCCATCAATCGGCCCATTTCCAGGATGGCTTCGCGGGCGGTGCGGCAGCGCTGAAGGGCCAGTTGCATCACGTTGTCATAGCCCAGGATTCCTTCCGGATTCACCAGTTCTTCCCGTCCGCCGAAGGTGGTTTCCAGAATGGTGAGCTGGTGCTCGTTCATGTAGCCGATTACGTTATAGGTGTACTCCACCTGGTCCACATAGCCCTTGATCTCTCCCGGATGCCAGAAATTGCGGATGGCAATCTTTTCGCCGGGTTCGTGCCGACCGGCCGGCGACTGGGTGAGCCAGCCGCTGTAGCCGAAGGTGTCACAATTGTAGGTGCAGAGCACCGATCCATCGGCCGATGCCTTTTTCCCCACCAGGATATTGGTGCAGGCAAATGCTTCCGCAACACCGGCCAAAAGCAGGGCTGCGGCAGCAAGGCTTAATTTTTTCATCCTTTTTTCGATAATTTAACGGCACCCCAGGCCAGGAGGCACTGGGCGACCAGGTAGGTGAGCATGACCGTGAATTCCAGCATTACGCTGGCGCCATGGAACATCTGAACGGCAATCAGGCTGTCGGATAAGGCGAACAGCACGGCTCCCAGGAATACCGGCCACCAGATATCGGCGCTTCCTACTTTGCGGATAACGCCGGCCAGACCACTGGAGATGAGGAACATGAGCGCCATGCCATAGACGGCGAAAGGAATGAGGAACGCGCCTTTGACGCCGATGCCCAGCAATAGCGCTGCCACCGCCACCACCTTGATGCCCAGGATGCCCAGCCACTGTATGAAGCGGAGGCCTTTCCAGGAAACGCCGCCGAAGATGATGAAATAGAAGATATGTCCGGCCAGGAAACAGCCCAGACCGCAGGCCAGGGGCAGTGTACCGTTGCCGATCAGGAAGATGTCGCCGGCGCAACCCAGCAGTTGGGCGATGACCAGCAGACGGATGGTCTTGGAGCCCAAGCCGCCGGCAGCGGCAACGCTGATGATGGCAATCAGCGGCAGCAGGGCCGGTTTTACCATGGCGGCTACGGGGGCATTACCCAGAGCGCGGGCGGTGAGATTCACAAGGGCGGCAACTGCAAAAAAACAGGCCGGAATGATCCAGGGACGGGTTTCGGTTTTCATGGAATGTGGCTTTTCTTTTACAAATATAGGAATCTGTTTACAGAAAGTGAAAAAATTTTTGCAGACCCCACATTTTTATCTATCTTTGCAGTCCCGCCTCATGGCGGCGTTTCAGGAACATCATTCCCGGAGGGGTGGGTGAGTGGCTGAAACCAGCAGTTTGCTAAACTGCCGTACGGGTTATTCTGTACCACGAGTTCGAATCTCGTCCCCTCCGCCAAAATTCGGCAGCCTTTTCAGGCTGCCTTTTTTGTCTCAGGGGACGAGATGTTCGTCCCCCTGCCTGCGGCCCCACGTTACCTTTCGATTCTACTGTTAACGTTCCTACTGTCCCAAAATGTGGGACGGTAAGAGCGTTTGAGGCCGTTTTTGCTGCTACTGTCCTACTTTTGGGGACGGTAAGCGCACTTAAGGGGTTCAACCCTTACGGACCGGCGCCGGGGGCAAGGCACTAGGGCTCTTGCATAAACAGCTCGGCCTTGAGGTAATCCAGATTGTCCTTGGCGAAGGCATAACCTTTTGAGTCGGGGCGGGCCACCGCCAGGTATTTTTCGTACCATTCAATGGCCTGTTGATAGTCCTTCTTCTGCTGGTAGCAATAGGCCACGGTGGAAAGGGCCGATATGAATTTGGGATTGTACTTATAGGCTTCCTTATAGTGCTCGATGGCCTTGTCCCAGGAATCCTGCCTCCGGTAATACATCAGGCCATATTGCTGCTGGATGCGGGAGGCCAGCGCCGGGTCCGGCTGAATCATCTCCCAGGCCTTGTCCAGCCAGGGTTTCACTTCCCTTTCAAACGAACGGAACGCCTCCAGTTTGACGGCCGCTATGGAGTAGGCCAGGTTCACGTCGCTGGAATCGATTTGCCAGGCGGCCACCAGCTCTTTTTCGGCCCGGTAGGTTACCTGACCATGCCAGTAACTTTGCCCCAGATAATAGTGGATGGGATAGGTGTCGTTGCCCACTTCCTTCTGGCGCTCAAATACTTTCACCGCAGGCTCGTAATCGCCCTTGCGGTATAGCGCCAGGCCTTTGAGCGGCGCGATGGTGGTGTTGTCCGGATCTTCGGCCAGGTAGGGCTCGCTGATGGCGATGGCCCCGTCATAATCCTCTCTGTCGATGAGAATCCCCATCGCTTTTGAAAGGACGGTCTCGTTCAAGGGTTTCAGTGCCAGGGCCTTGCGGTAATACAACAGGGCCGAATCGGCCTGTTCCATTTGACGGAAAGCATCGGCCACGTAGCTGGCCACCGCGGGAATGGAGTCCCGCTGCAGCACTTCCCGCCCGGCCTGGATGCTCTGGGGAAAGGCCCTGAGCCGATAATAGACCTGCATAAGCCGGATCTTGTAGAGGAGGTTGTCCGGGACGCGGGAAGAGAGCATGAAATAGGTCCCGGCGGCATCTTCATAGGCGCCGCTCTGGAAATGGCAATCGGCCAGTTCGGCCAGCACGGTCTCGTCCATCATGCCCGGCTGCACCAGGGCCGATAAGGCTTCTATGGCTTCGTCGGTGCGATAAATGCTCTTCAGGTACTGCGCCTGCGTGAGCACGGAATCACGATGGGAGGTCTGCGCCCCCAAAGGCACGCAGACCATGATCCAAAGCGATAGGAGGAGGACTTTCCTCATCGAAGCTGATACACCACCGGGAAACTGTAGACAACCGGAACGGCCTCTCCATCGGCGTTATAGCCGGGCTCCCATTTCGGGGAGGAAGACACAACCTTCACGGCCTCGGCATCCAGGTCTTCGCGAACGCCGCGCAGCACCTTGACATCCCGGACCACGCCATCGGCCCCCACGGTGAATTGCAGGAGTACGCGGCCCTGGGCGCCGTCTTTCTTCGCCTGCTCCGGATACTTGAGCTGACTGTTGACCCAGCGGGAGAATTCGTTGGCATCGCCGCCGTTAAAGCCAGGCTTATGCTCAATGAGGCTGAACGGAACGGCTTCCTTTTCAGGAGCCACAGTCTCGGGTTCATCGGTTACGGTAATGGTGTAGCCGGCGGTTTCGGTTGCGGCAGGAGCTTCCTGCTCCACGGTCTCCGGAGCCGGCGTCTTGCTTTTCTTGTTGGGATTGCAGGCGAACATAAACACCGCCAGCACGGGAATGAGGGCCAGGTACGACCAGCGCATCCAGCCGGAAGAAGTGGGTTTGAGCATCATTTCGATACGGTTTTTGAGTTTGGCGTGCTGGAAGCCGCTGGCCAGGGAGAAGCGCTGTTCCCCCACGGCTTTTCGCACAAGGAGTAGTTGATATTGAGTAGCATCAATGCCTTTTTGGAGGACGCCTTCATCGGCCTCAAATTCGTGCAGGAGGCGCAGCTCTTCGCGGGTAATCCACACCAGGGGATTCCACCAGAAGAGCAGTTGGAGGGGCAGAAAGAGCAGCAGGTCCAGCGAATGCCGGCACCGCACATGCATCTGCTCGTGCGTAAAGATGGCCGGATTTTCCTCCAGGTCTTTTCGGCCCATCACCACCGTCCGGCCCCAGCTGAAGGAGGAGAAGTTTTCGTCCAGTAACAGCAAGCGGCAGCCTTCCCGCTCCGTTTTTTCGGCACGCCAGATCACCCGGCGCATCTTGTGGGCCGATATCAGATAGAGCGCAAGCGTAGCGAGAGCACCGGCGATGTATAGCGCCAGCAACACGTTTTTCCAAGGGAAGGCAGCCCGGAGTGCCAGATCGGCCGGCTCTCCCACGGCGACGCTTTGTATGGTCAATGTTTGAGCAACCCCTGTGGCCTCTGTCGCTGTCCGGAGACGGATGATGGGTAGCAGCAAGCACAGATAGCTCCCCGCCAGCAGCAGCACCCTGTTCAGCCGGAAGAACGTGGTGCGCCGCATCACCAAAAGGTAAAAGGCGTAGAACAGGCTCAGATAGAGTCCCGCACGCGCAATATATAAGAGGAACGGACTCATTGCTGTTTCTTTTCAATTTGGGCGATAAGGTCTTTCAGTTGCTGGAGGTCCATTTTATCCTCCTCCACGAACTGGGACACCAGGCTCAGGTAAGAGTTGTCATAATAGCGGGCCACTACCTCGGAAACCGTGTCTCCGTGGTACTGCCTTTCACTGATCTTAACTTTATAGCGGAAAGAGTTGGCCATGGGCTCCCGCTCCACGAAACCTTTCTCTTCCAGGAACTTCACCAGCGTGGCCACCGTATTGTAATGCGGCTTGGGCTCCGGTATGTACGTGATTAAATCCCTGATAAACAAGGGCTCATGCGCCCAGAAGATGTTCATCAGTTGTTCTTCCTTTGCTGTCAGTTTCTGTTTCATCGGCTATCTTGCATAAGGTCTTCCGATGCAAAGATAGCGATAATTTCTGTAACTCCTAATTTTTTTAGTAGATTTCCTCTTTTTTTTCGGAGATAATTCTGTGTTCTAATATGAGGCGGCAGCATGCAAGGTTCCTTGGTTATTCGGGTTTTATTGATAACTTTGTATGTTTGCTATGAATGGAATGAATCGTTTTGGCTTTTTGGCCGGCATGGTTGCACTGTTCCTGCTGGGTACTTCCTGCAGGAAGGATCAGGTTCCTACGCCGGATTCGGATTTAGGTGAATTCGAATTGATAGCAGGCTTTATCGACCTGTCTCAACAAAACAAGTACAATGAGTCCCTTTTCTGCAACGACTGGATTCTTTCCAAGGTGAGCCGCGAGCACTATGTCGATGGCGTATTGCAGGACACCGAAGATGCCACCAGTTGGTGGAGCAAGATGCAATATACCATCCGAAACGATCATACAATCCGTTATGGCGGCGTGGATGGAGTCTGGCGTTATTCCCATAACACGCTAATGTGGAGAATCGCGGGTTATTATTCCTACGAAGTTGTCGGTGCAGAAGAAGGAATCCTAAAGTTAAAGCAGGAGGACTACCCGCTGGGAATTCCTTTCACGCCTTTCTTCAAGGACAATAGGGGCGAACACTATTTCTACGTGTTTGAATATATCCCTCTTTTGTAATAGAATAACGGGGAATAACGAAAAAAATGAGTATCTTTGAACGATTGTATAGAAACGTTCAGGGATATGAAGAAGAAGTGGCTGACTTTAGCCTTTGCTGCTCTTGTCTTTAGCATACCGCTGCTGTCCATTGTGAATGGGCAGCCCATTACCGAAGTGCTTCGGGACCTGCAGGCCGAACTGAAAGAAAACTATGAGCGGAAGATGGTGGAACAGGCCATCTTCGACAAAGACTATGAGATTCAGCACCAGCGTGTGGTGGATATCATCACGCAGTCCAATGAGCTCTCCATCCTCTTGTATACACAGGAGCCGGAAATGACGTTCGACCTGGCCTATGCCCTGAACAAAGTATCTTCCGCATACAAGGATTTCAACAAGGAAAGAAGGCCGTACGACCGCATCGTCCACGAGCTGAGCATCGAGATCGACCGCTATGCCCGCCTCATCGAGGCCCTTCGGCGGCTTCCTCCCGTGATGAAGGAAATCGAGGTCGAGATCCTGCCGGACAGCCTCATGTTCCACGGCGATTCCCTGGACCAGCAATACTTGGAGATTGCCTCCTCCCTGGAACGGGAAGTGATCAAGATCGCGGTGAAAGATTCACTCTCCTCTCCTTTTGTTCTGGACGAAAAAGGAGAGATTTATCGGGATACCTGTATCAAATATGCCTCCGGTTTCCTGAAAGTCCATGCCGCCAACCGGGCCACCATGATAGCGGACAGCACGCACTACCAGGCCGCCTACTGGCGCATGAAGGAAGCATACGACTATGCCCAGTCCCGCTATCGCGAACTGGAAAAATATGTCTTTATAGATGGCCAGACGCCTTTCTTGGACATTTTGGCCAATCCCAAAGTCCACTGGGATAAAGTAAAGGCTGCATTGCGCGATCAGTACGATTTCTATAATCTGTCCTCGTCCGATTCCCAGCCTGCGGATTCCGTGGCCGTGGACTCCCTGTCTGTGACATCGGAAGAGGCAGCAAAAGAAGTGATAGAGGCGGATTTGTCCCAGGAAGAGGATGGCGGCAATCTTTTCGATGGCCTTTCCAGCAAGGGCGTCAACGCCATGCTTGTGCTGGTTACAGCCATCCAATTGGTGGCCCTGGTGATCTTCTGGGTGCTTATGTTCCTCTTCCTGCTGCTGCTTAGCCGCATCCGCAAGATCAGGCGCCTGCTTCCCCTGAGAGAGTTGCCCTTGTTCTCGGTATTGGCGGGCACCCTCATTTATTTCATGGTGCTGGGCTTCAGCATGAACTTTAACGAGTATGTTGCGCTGGGCGCCCGGCACATCAATACCTTCCTCTGGCTGCTCATGGCCATTACCGGCTCTCTGCTGCTGCGTGTGAAACGGGAGCAGATCCTTCCCGGTCTCAGACTCTATATCCCCGCTTTCGTCATCGCCATCATCATCATCGTCTGCCGCATCACCTTCGTTCCGGACAGGCTGATGAATTTCCTGTTCCCGCCCATCCTGGCCTTTGCCGTGCTGCGACAACTGCTCTTCTGCATCCTGGAAAGCGGAAAGGCAACCGCCATTGACAGCGGCCTGGGTTGGACTTCGCTGGCCATCTATCTGGTTGCGTTCATATTCTCGTTCATGGGCTACACCTTCGTAGCGCTGCTCATCCTGGTATGGTGGTATTTCCAGCTGGCTGTTTTGCTAACCATCTTCTGCATGGTAGACCTTCTGGCCCGATACAAGGAGCGGGTGCTGGATAAACGCGTGGCGGCCATGCGCGAAAGCATTACCTTTGTGGGCGGCGAGGACCGCGAGTCCCTGCTGTTTGGCGCCACCTGGTTCCACGACCTCATCAGGAAGGTGATGGTTCCCTCCATGCTGCTGCTCTCCGTGCCGATGTGCGTGCATATGTCGCTGAACATCTTCGACTTCGACGACCTGTACGACAAAATCTTCAATAACCCCTTTGTCCAGCTCATGGACAAGGACGGCTTTGAAACGTTCCGGATTTCGGGCAGGGCCATTATCGGCCTTCTTATCCTGTACCTCGTCCTGCGCTATTTGAACCGGGCCATTCATGCCATCTGGCAGTATGTACGTTATGTCACCTTCATGAAGAAGCACAACCGCACCACCATCCGGGACAACGAAATCAACCTGTCCCTGGGCAACAGCATCATCACCGTGCTGGTGTGGATGATTTATGTGGTGGTGGTAGTGGACGTGCTGCAGATTCCTACCGGCTCCCTGAGTCTGGTGGCCGGCGGTCTGTCGGCCGGTATCGGTCTCGCTCTTAAGGATATCCTGAACAACTTCATTTACGGTATCCAGCTCATGGGCGGCCGCCTGATGGTGGGCGACTGGATCGAGTGCGACGGCGTGCGCGGACGCGTGGTGGCCATCAACTACCAGTGCGTGGTGGTGGAAACCCTGGACGGAACGGAAATGTCCTTCCTCAACGCGTCCCTCTTCGGCAAGAACTTCAATAACCTAACCCGCAACAACTCTTACGAATTCACCAAGATCATTTGTGGCGTGGCCTATGGGACCGATGTCAAGAAAGTACGTGAGGTGCTGCAGGAGGCTATGAAACAAGTGCAGACCAAGGACCGTTACGGCCGGGATATCGTGGAGCCCAAGTATGGCTTTAATGTGGTAGTGGCCGATATGGCCGACAGTTCCGTCAATATTGCCGTGAAACAATATGTGCTGGTGGCCGAAAGGATCGGCTACATTGACCGTGCCAAGGAGGTGATTTACGAAGCCCTGAACAATGCCGGCATCACCATCCCGTTCCCGCAGTGCGATGTTCATCTTATTAATGATGATAAATAGTTGGCTATGAAAAGGTTTTATGGGATACTGACCGTTTTGGCCCTGATGCTTTGTGGCCTTCCGTTGCGGGCGCAATGGTCTGGCAGCGCCGATCTGTCGGCCGGCCTGGGCGGAATTGGGGGCAGCTTCATCAGCAATGACGAACCCATGTTACACGGACTTACGCAAGGTGTGTTCCAACTGAATTACAAGAAAGAAAAGTTCCGTTGGATTACAACGGTAGACGGGAAATGGGAGCCCAAGACCACTGACAATACCCGTCTGGCTTATAAGAACGGGCGGCTGAACATCACCTATAAGGCGGCCCACACAAGCCCCATTACCTTCGGCGCCAAATCGGATTTTTTGTGGACACCGGACGCCCGCAGGAATTATTCCACCTGGATTCAGTACAAGTACAAGAACGACCAGGCCAACAACCATTCCCTCACGTTTGACGGCAGCGAGCAGGAGATGGAGAATATGTCCTACTATTATGAGGTCCCTTCCCTGAATGAACACAAGATAGAGACCGGCCTGAAGACCTTCCGCAGCTTCCAGGACGGACGCAGCATCTTGCGGAGCTCCCTTAAACTGGAAGCCATCGGCAGCCAGAGAGTGAACACGTGGATCGTGTTCAAAACAGGCGACGACGACGGTGGCAAAGGAACAGCCGTGGCCATTGAAGATATCACCGGTTATGCCCGAAAATACCGGATTACCCCCAACAGCTGGGACTTTAACCTGGATGGGGACATTCATCTGCAAAGAACCATTTACGACAGCGATGTAAAGCTCAAGCTCACACCCGGCCTTCGCGTTTCCATCAAACATTCGCTGGACGAGAACAGTGGCGCCACCCGCATCAACATGTCCATCGACGAAGAAGAGGAAACCTGGCGGGATTCCACCCGGCTCCGGGAGAGCTTCAATTACTTGAGCACGCTCAGTGAGCCTTTCCTGAAGGCCGATTTCCAATGGAAGAACCTCGAAGCCCACATGGACTATGCTCCCCAGGTTTACGCGCGTCGCCTGAACGATGATACCCATCAGCAGCCGCTGAAGATCAAAGGTGTGTACCCGGTGGGGAACGCCAACGTGAAGTGGACCATTTCCCCCATGCATTCCCTCATCCTGTCCAACAAGATGAGCGTGAAGCATCCGGATTATCTGAAAATCTGCTGGTACGACCGTACGGCAGGCTATCTGGACCAGTTGTACCGGGGCAACGAAGACCTTAAGTCACCCCAGACCCGGGAGTATACCCTGGCCTATGAACTCAAATACAAGCGGTTCTCTTCAAAAACGGGTGTCTCTTACAAGCGTGTGGAGGACGAAATTGACCAGACCTGGTTCAACGAAGAGATTGACGGGCGCCAGTACAAGGTGTTCAAATGGCTCAATTCGGCCGACAGCTATTCGGTGGGACTTTCCGAAGTGCTGGGTTGGCGGGGAAAGATCATCAACGCTAATCTGGGTGTAACCTACAACCAGTCGCGCCGTATCGCCAAGAGCAACGGCGCCATCAAGAACAACTTCGACTGGAAACTGACCAGCGACATCTCCGCCAAGCTGGGCAAAGGCTGGAGTATGGGACTCAATGCCAAGTACCAGAGTAAGGTAGCCACCTTCTTCACCATTTTCAAGCAATACTGCGAACTCAATGCATACGTGCAGAAGGAGTTCAAGAAGGTTACCTTATACCTGCGAGGCAACCATCTGCTGGACACGCCCGTCGAGACCAGTTTCGAGTCGGAGGAAACGAAAGAATTCTGGATAGAGGAAGTGCGCAGCAACCGACGGATCTTCATCATCGGCGCCAAATGGAATTTCTGATGCTAGCCGGGATTTCTCGCTAAGACTTCCGGGTCAGACAGCACAGGCCCAGGATGGTGAAAGCGGCGTTCAGCGGCAGGAGTTCGTAGCTGAAATGATAGCCGTTGAACCATTGGACGGAGTGCAGGTCCAGCACCAGACACAGCAGGGGAGCGGCCAGGGCCACTAACGGTACCCAGCGGTCCTTTACAGGTGCTTTGCAGCAAAGGCCGAAGGTGAACAGTCCCAGGATGGGACCATAGGTATAGCTGGCCAGCCTATACACCGCATCAATCACGGAAGTGTTGTTGAGCGCGTTGAAGACCAGGATACAGATGGCCATCAGTACGGCCATTCCCGTGTGTACCCACGTACGATGCTGATCTTTTCCACCCAGCAAATCGATGGTAAACGACGTGGTTAAGGCGGTCAACGCACTTCCACCGGCCGGAAAGCCTGCCATCACCAGTCCCACGATAAAGAGCGTAGCCACCAAGCCGGAGGCGGGCAGCAAACCGCTCCAGGTAACTTCCGGGAACAGGGCATCGCCCTTGGCTTCCAGCCCGTGTATGCCGGCGAACTGATACAGATAAACGCCCAGGAAGAGGAACAGCGTGATGGAAACGATTTGCAGCAGAATGGACACCATCAGGTTCTTCTGAGAGTCGCGTACGTTCTTGCAGGCCAGGGTGCGCTGCATCATGTCCTGGTCCAGGCCCGTAGCCGCCACCACCGTGAACAGACCGCCCAGCAGTTGCTTCCAGAAGAACTGCGGATGATTCACATCGTCAAAGTAGAACACCCGCATGAGCGAAGTGTCCGGCTTGCCCACTTCGCGGCCGATAAGCACCAGGCACAGGATCACGGCCACCAGCATGGCCACGGTCTTCACAATGTCCAGGCCGATGACCGCCCGCACGCCTCCGCGCACGGTGTACAGCCATTCCAGCGCCACCACCACCAGCACCGTCACCCAGAAGGGAATACCCACCGGGCCGGCCACCAGCAACTGTAAGGTGGCAATCATGAGGAAGAGCCGCACCGAAGCGCCCAGCATCTTGGACAGGAAGAAGAACCAGGCTCCGGTCTTATGCGAGGCCGTGCCGAAACGCTTGGCCAGGTATTCGTACACCGAAACCACGTTGAGCCGGAAATACAGCGGCGTGAGCACGAAGGCAATCACCAGATAGCCCAGGAAAAAGCCCAGGCACATTTGCAGGTAGCCGAAACCCACGTTGCCCACCATACCCGGAACCGATACGAAAGTGACGCCCGACAGGCAGGAGCCGATCATGGCGATGGCTACCTTCCACCACGCCGTGGACCTGGTTGCATAGAAATCTTTAGCCATTGTTTTTCAAATTGTCTTTGTGGGCGCGACCCACGGGCAGGGGAGTGTCCACCCCCAACAGGACCACCTGCGTGGCACTGCGCTTGTCGATGCGCCATACAGGCACGATATAAGAGCGGTGGATGCGCACGAACCGGCCTTCGGGCAGCTGCGACAGGATGTCCTTCAGGGGAATCTGGGAGACCACGTCCTCGCGGTTGTCCAGGTGGAAACAGGCGTAATTGTTCCGCCCGGAAATGTATTGGATGGCCGATAAAGGAATGTGGATGGTCTTGTATCCCGCCTTTACCTGCACTTCCTCTCCTGTGTCGGCCTCTGCACGGCGGGTCTCCAGCGCTTCCCGGGCCATGCGTTCCGATTCATCCTCCATTTTCTGCTGGTCCATCTCCTTGAACTGCGCCCGGTAAAAGCCCACCGGGATGCCGTTGGCGATGGCCGTGAGCAGCAGGACCCACATGGCCCGCTCATGCGGGGCCATTCGGCCGATCACGTTTTCCGCTTCCGGAAACGAGACCGGCGTAAGGCTCATCAGGAACGTAATGGCAGCCAGCAGGAGGAGGGCGCTGGCTACCGTGAGGCCACCACGCCAGCCGCGGTGCAACTGCGGTCCCAGGACCTTGCGGCACAGCAGCCAGACGCCATAGACCCACAGAATGTAGAGGGCCACATAGCTAGGATGCCATAGCAGCCATTCTCCCACTGGGAAAAGGAACATCATCCCCGGCATCAGGATGATGCAGAAGATGATGTCCAGAAAGTAACCGTTTTTCACGGTTTAGAGGGTGTAAGCGGCAAACTCGATGTCCTTGGCGGCACGCTCTTTCAGGGCCGGGTTCTTGTAGGCCTTCTCCAGGTTGGACTTGACGCCGTCGGCGTCGCCCTGACGGGCGCAGATGATGGCTTTCAGGTACTGTACCCGGGGATCCTTGCAGTGAGCGGTGGCGGAAGCCTTCTCCAGCTGGTCGGTGAGGATGTAGGCCAGCACGGAATTGTTGCAGCAGCCCTTCGGGTCCTTGAGCACTTGGGCGGCTTCGTCATACTGACCGGTGAGGATGAGCACAACACCCAGATTGGCCTTGGCATCGTCGGTGCCGGCTTTGCGGAAGATCTGTTCTGCGGTCTTGTAGTCTTCCTTGTGGAGGGCGATTACACCCTTGGCGTTGAGAACGTCGGGATCGGAGGCCTTGAGTTCGTTCAGGCAGGCTTCGGCCTTGGCATCGTTGCCCTTGGCCAGGTACAGGGCGGCCAGGTTGAATTTGGCGCGCTCGCTGTTGAACTTGCTGACAGCCTTCTTGTAGATGTCTTCCTTCTGGTCGTTGTTGCGGACCAGGGAGGCTACGCGCAGGAGGGCTTCCTCGTCCAGGAGGGACTCGTTGTTCTGCAGGAGGTCGAGCAGCTCTTCGTTGGTGTAGTTCTTGTATTCTACGTTGGCGATGAGGCGGGCACGGCGCAGTTCCGGGAGCACTTCACCCTTGAGGGCGGTGAACACCTGGGACATGTTGCGGATTTCGTTCTCACGGACGGCGGGGTCTGAGTACATGCTCAAGACGCGCAGGATCAGTTCTTTGTCTTCCAGGGAGCTCTGGGAAACCAGCTGCTGGAAACCTTCCCAGTCTTCGCCCACGCTGCGGACGGTGGGATTGGCGGCTTCGTGGCCCTTGGTCACTTTGTCCCAAGCCTTGGAGGCCGATGCGGAACGTTTGTCGGACAGCTGTTCGTTCTTGTCCAGGGCGCCGTCCGGGGAGGCATAGGCCACGATTTCGGTGCTGGTGACGTTGGTGCGTTCATCGGCGGCAATCTTGTCCAGGGCAGCCAGGAAATCCTTCACGGAATCGCCCTTGAGCTCCGAATTACGCACATCCGAGCTGTTGATCAGGTATTTGATCTGGCCTTCGGTGGTGCTGGAGATCACTTCCTGGTAGTTGTCGGCCTTGGGGCTCACGGTGCCGGCATCCTTCACCAGCATGTAGGTGGTGTTGGCGCCATCGGCCACTTTCTTGGTGGGCAGGTTCACGGTCTTTTTACCGGCGATAACCTTGCCGCGCAGCTCCAGATAGCTCTTCTCCATACCTTCCACATAGTCGAAGTGGATCTTTTCGGTGACTTTCTGTCCTTTGGAAGAGACCACTTTGTAGTTGTCCTTCACTTTTTCGCCCTGATACTTGAAGGGCTTCATGGCTGCTTCGCCTCCTTCATAGACGATCACGGGAGTTACCTCCATGATCACCTTGGGATTGAAATAATCCTCGGGGTAGGTGACACTGACGGTGGCGTCGATGGTGCCGTTTACCACTTCCAGGACCGTGGGATTGCAGCTAACTTTTACATTTTCGGCCATTTTGGCCATTTTCTCGGGGGAGGCGCAGGCTACTGCCAATACGCCGGCGAGCAGGAAGAATAAGGTTTTTTTCATAAAAGTGTGTGTAATAATTGTCAATTCCTTAATTCGCAAATATACACAATTCAAAAATAATTCCCAATTTTGTAAAGATAAAAAATGACTCAAAGCCCATCCTATGCTTAAACGGCTCTTACCTATCCTTTCTATGATCGTCATCGCCTGCGGACCGGCAGATCCGGTCGGCCCCCTTACCCATTGGACCCTGCAGCAGGATGGGTCTTCCACCTGTTATGAAGTGACCGTCCCCTGTACGGTGGCCGGAGCCTTGAACCAGGCCGGCGTCTTTGGGCAGGACATCCTGGAACAGGACCGCTACAAACAGCTGGACCGGACGCCCTTCGACAAGCCCTGGGTGTATACCACCCACTTCCAGGCCGAAAAAGGCAAGTCCCACGTGCTACGCTTCGACGGTCTGAATTTCTATGCCGACATAGAACTGAACGGCGTCAAAATCGCTTCGGCCGATACCACCTTCGGCGCTTTCTGCGTCCGGGAATTCGACATCACGGCCCTGGCCCGGAAGGAGAATACGCTCAAAGTCACCTTGCGGCGCGCCCAGCCCGGCGATCTGAACCACGGTTTCGTGGACTGGAACCCCCGTCCGCTGGACGAAAGCATGGGCATCCTGCGCCCGGTGACCCTCATCTCCACGCCCGACGTGCAGGTGCAGGACGTCTTCGTGAAGCCCCTGGTGGATCCCGCCAACCTTTCGCAGGCAAAACTCGAAATCGTCACTACCCTGGTGAACCGTAGTGCAGAAGCGGTGGAAGGCGTGCTGAACGGCAAATACGACAGCGGCACCTTCTCCGTTCCCGTCAAGCTGGCTGCCGGTGCCACCCGCACGCTCACGGTTACTCAGGGCGTGGAAAGTCCCCGTATCTGGTGGACCCGGGAGATGGGCTCGCCCGAAATGTACCATCTGGAAGTCGCTTTCGAGAAAGACGGGCGTGTTAGCCACTGCAAGGGCGTGGACTTCGGCATCCGCAGCATTGAAGGCCCGGTAGACGCAGAAGGTCATCGCCAGTTCATCCTGAACGGCAAGAAGGTGCTCATCAAGGCGGGCGGCTGGACCGACGACATCTTTTTCCAGGATACGCCCGAAAGCGTGAAGGCCCAGATGGACCTGGTCTGCGACATGGGCCTGAACTGCATCCGCTTCGAAAACATCTGGAGCAAAGACGATTATATCTACGACCTCTGCGACAAGATGGGTATCCTGGCCCTGGTGGGCTGGAGCTGCCAGTGGGAGTGGGAAGACTACTGCGGCTTGCCGGAAACCCCGGGTTACGGCTGCATCAACGACCCCCGCAGCGAGGCCCAGGCCGTTCGCTATTTCCACGACCAGGTGATCCGCCTGCGCAACCACCCGTCCCTCATCGGCTGGCTCACCGGCAGCGACCGCATCCCCAATCCCCGCCTGGAGGAGCAGTACCTGGCGCTGTATGGGAAGCTGGATTATCGGCCTTATGTATGCTCTGCCAAGGGCCTCACCAGCCTGGCCGGCCCTTCCGGCACAAAGATGGAAGGCCCCTATGAGTACGTAGGCCCCGACTACTGGTATCTGGACAAGAATAACGGCGGCGCCTTCGGTTTCAACACCGAAACGGGCCCCGGCCTCAGCCTCCCGCAGCTGGAAAGCCTGCGCCGCATGGTGGGCGAGAAAGACCTCTGGCCCATCGGCCCCAACTGGGCCTACCACTGCACGGCATCGGCCACCCACATGAACAACACTTCCTTCCTGGACAAGGTGATGGAAGGCGTCTATGGCAAGGCCGATAACCTTGACGACTATGTGCAGAAAGCCCATGCGCTGGACTACGACGCGGAGCGCGCCATGTTCGAGGCCTTCCGCTGCAACCTGCCCCATACCACCGGTATCGTACAGTGGATGCTCAACAGCGCCTGGCCCAGCCTCTACTGGCAGCTCTACGACTGGTACGGCATCCCCACCGCCGGTTATTACGGCGTGAAAAAAGCCCTGCGTCCCGTCCAGCTGGTCTACAATCATGCCGATGCCTGCGTGTACGCCGTGAACGACGCCGTGGAGCAGGCCACACTCACGGCCAGCATTAAGGTGTACGATACCCAGTCCCGTCTGGTGCGGGAAGAGACCCGGGTGATCGATAGCCGTGAACGGGAGCCGCAGAAGGTGTTCACGGGTGTTCACGGGCCGGGTTATATCTATCTGGAACTGCGTTCCCAGGACAATCCGGAGCTGGAGACCAATAATTTCTATGCCCTTTCCGACAGGCACAATACCTACGACTGGAAGAAATCCGACTGGTGGGGCATCCCGCTGCTGGATTATGCTCCGTTAACGTTTGT
Organism: Candidatus Cryptobacteroides sp.; assembly: GCA_045226315.1. Classification (GTDB taxonomy): domain Bacteria; phylum Bacteroidota; class Bacteroidia; order Bacteroidales; family UBA932; genus Cryptobacteroides. The sequence goes on along the minus strand of JBGVCF010000015.1, from coordinate 24,383 downwards.
GTGCCAGCTTCCCAAGGCCCAGCTCTCGCTGGAAACCAAGCGGACGGAAACCGGTTACGACGTAACGCTTACCAACCAGGCCGATGTACTGGCCTATCAAAACATCCTCAAGGCGCTGGATGCCCAGGGTAATCTCATTCCGGGTGCCCTCTGGAGCGACAATTTCCTCACGCTCCTTCCCGGGGAAAGCCGCACGCTGCAGTGTGTGATGCCGGAAGGCGTGGAGGCAGCCAAGATCGGCCTGGAAGGGTGGAATGGACAATTAGATAAATAAGGATATGAAAAGGGGACTGGTATTTTTGGCCTTTTTAACAGGCGCGGCGGTTTGGGCCGGTGCCCAGACGCCTGATTCCCTGGACCGCAACCGGTCCAAGTATGCCACTTACAGCTTCAGCAAGGACGATCAATACACCGTGGAGACCCCGTACGATATAGTGAACGTCCAGCAGCCCACAGGCAAGACCGTCAAGAACGTCATTTTCCTGATCGGCGACGGCATGGGCTTCGAGCAGGTGAACGTGGGCTGGGTGGCCAATGGCGGCAAGCTGAACATGACCGAATGCATGCCCGTTCTGGGCGCCTCCCGCACCTATTGCACCGACCGGCTCATCACCGACTCCTGCGCCGGCGGGACGGCGCTGGCTATCGGCCAGAAAACCAAGTACGGTTATATCGGCATCGATGAAAATGCGCAGCCGGTGGAATCCAACCTCCAGTGGGCCAAGCGCGTGAAGGGCATGAAGACAGGCGTCACCGTCACCTGCCGCATCAACGACGCCACCCCGGCCGATTTCTGCGTCCACGGCCCGTCCCGCAAGGATGAGGAAGGCCTGGCCGCCCAGTATGTGGATGCCAACGTGGACTTCATCTCCGGTGGCGGCACCCATTTCTGGAACCAGCGCTCCGACGGCCGCAATCTCATCGAGGAGATGAAGGCCAAGGGCTACACCTGGGTGGAGAAACTGGCCGATGTCCCCGCTGCCAAGGGCGACAAATACCTGGGCCTGTTCGAGGAATACGACATGTCTCCCGCCCTGGACCGCGGTCCGGTGCTGCTGGAAACCACCAAAAAGGCCATCGAGTTGCTGGACAACAAAAAAGGCTTCTTCCTAATGATCGAAGGCTCCCAGATCGACGACTATGCCCACCGCCGCAAAGTGGGCCAGATGTGCGAAGAGCTCTTCGACTTCGACAAGACCCTGGGCTACGTACTGGAATGGGCCGCCAAGGACGGACAGACCTTGGTGGTAGTAACGGCCGATCACTGCACCGGCGGCCTTACTCTGCTGAAGGGCAGCCTGGAAGAGCGTACGGTCCAGGTTCATTTTTCCACCAAGGGACACGACGGCATCATGGTTCCGGTTTTCGCCTTCGGTCCGGGCGCCCAGCACTTTGCCGGCATCCACGAGAATGCCGAGATAGGGCAGATCGTTCGGAAATTGTTGGAAAATTAGTAAATTTGCCGGACTATGGATTTGCAGGCACTTAAGAACAAGTACGACATCATCGGCAACGATCCTGCGCTGAACCAGGCGCTGGAAACGGCGGTGAAGTTTGCCCCCACCGGGCTCAGCGTCCTCATTCAGGGCGAAAGCGGCGTGGGCAAGGAAAGCTTTGCCCGCATCATCCACCAGTACAGCCCCCGCCGGCAGGGTTCCTTCTTCGTGGTGAATTGCGGTGCGCTGCCCAAGGAACTGGTGAATTCGGAACTCTTCGGCCATGTCAAAGGCTCCTTCACCGGCGCCGTGGACACCCGCAAGGGCTATTTCGAGGAGGCCGACGGAGGCACCCTCTTCCTGGACGAAATCGCCGAACTTCCGCTGGAAAGCCAGGCCCTGTTGCTGCGCGTGCTCCAGAGCGGCGAATACCGCAAGGTGGGTTCCAATAAAGTGGAACACACGGACGTACGGGTAGTGGCCGCCACCAACGTGCACCTGTACGAGGCCGTCAAAAGGGGGAAGTTCCGCGAAGACCTGTATTTCCGCTTGTCGGCCGCCCAGATCCGCATCCCGCCGCTGCGGGAGCGCAAGAACGACATCTACCTGCTGTTCCGCAAGTTCACTTCGGATTTTTCGGAGGTGAACGGCATGTGCAAGATCTCCCTTCGGCCGGATGCCATCCGCCTGCTGGAGCAATACCGCTGGCCCGGCAACATCCGTCAGCTGCAGGGCTTTACCCAAAGCCTCACGGCGCAGATTTCCGTGAAGGTGACACCCACCGTCCAGCGCATCGAACTGGGCGCCCAGGAACTGCTGCCTTACATGCCGCACGAACATGGCGAACCCATTCCCGTCCTGTACGAGGGCCCGCAGCCTTCATCGGCCTTTAATGCGGAGGAGCGCCAGGCCATTTTCAAAGCCATCTTCGACCTGAAGCAGGAAGTGGACGTCCTCAAGGCGCGGCTGGACCGTCGGGAACTGCCCGCACCTCCTTCGGTGATTCCTACCGTTCCCATGGAGGAAGAGGCCGAATGGCAGGGGCAGGAGGAATATGAGCCCCTTCCGCAGCAGGAAGAGTCGCTCAGCGTGCGCCGCAAGGAGGAAGACCTCATCCGCCAGGCCCTGGAAAAATACCACGGCAACCGCAAGAAGGCGGCCGAGGAACTGGGCATGAGCGAACGCACCCTGTACCGCAAACTCCCTCCGGAATACCGTAAGAAATGAAACGCTGGACCCTCATACTGTTAGGGGTGCTGCTGGTAACGGCCTGCGGCATCTACTCCTTTTCCGGTACTTCCATTCAGCCGGATGTGAAAACCATCACCATCCCTTACGTGGAATACCGGGCCCTGCGCGTGAATCCTTCCCTCTCCAACGACCTCACAGAGGCCCTGAAAGAGAAATTCCGCAAGCTCACCCGCCTGGAAGAGGTGGACGTAGACGGCGACCTTGAAGTAGTATGCGAGGTCACCGGCTACGATACCAAGGCCACTGCCGTCACGGCCGATGAATTGGCCTCCCAAACCCGTCTCACCGTCACGGTAAGCGTAGATTTCACCAATAGGAAATACCCGGAGGACGACTTTCAGCGCAAGAGTTTCAGCGCCTACGAAGACTTCGACGCCACCCTGTCCCTGGATGCCGTGGAGGCCGGTCTGTGCGAGTCCATCGTAGAGAAACTGGTAGAAGACATCTTTAACGCAACGGTAGCACAATGGTAGGGTCTTCTTATATCAACATCCACACGCTCCTGCTGGACGAACTGGTGGGGGTGGTGAACCTGTATCCCTGGTACGGGGCCGCCCGCGTGGAACTGTGCCGCCGCATGGCCGGCATGGGCGAAGACTGGGGCGAAGAACAGTATGCGGCCGAAGCACTGTACATCCCCGACCGTGGGAAAATCTCCTCCCTCATCCGGAAGGGCCGGTCGGCCGATTGTTCGGACAAAGACCTGCAGATGCTGCTGAACTCCTACCTGGAGCCTGCGGCACCTGTCCAGGAGGAGGCCCGTCCGGTGCGGGTAGTGGGCGGCGACTATTTCTCCCAGGCCCAATACGACAAAGTACGTCGCAGCGGCGACAATATTTTCAGCCGCTTTGCGGCCAAAACCCGCTCCGACAACACATCGGGGGAGGAAGGCGGAAGCGAAATGGCCGAACGCTTTGCCACCGAAACTTTGGGTCGGATTTTTGCCGAACAGGGCCGCACAGAGGAGGCCAGGCGCATTTATTCGCGTCTAATTTTGGAAATCCCGGAAAAAAGTGCTTACTTTGCAACCCTTATCGACAATTTGGATAATTAAAAGGTAAAAATATATGAATGCAGCGTTTACAGTATTGGTCGTTCTCATCATCATTGCGTCCATTCTCCTGATTGCAGTCGTCCTTCTGCAAAACGGCAAGGACGGCGGTCTGGCCACCAATTTCACCTCCGCCAACCAAACCCTGGGCGTACGCCAGACGGCCACTATCCTGGAAAAGGCCACCTGGTATCTGGTAGCCTTCATCCTGGTGGTTTCCATCATCACCGTTTTCGTGGCCCGCGGCAACACCCGTGGCGGTAGCAACGAGGCCATCAGCACCGAAATCCTGAACCAGGCCGAACAAGCCGGCGACGAAGCTCCCACCTTCCCCCTCCAGGAGAATCCTGAGGAGTAAGTCCCTGACACATAGCTATTTACAGAAATCAATCGTTCAAAAAACGAACGATTGATTTTTGTATTGTGTTCATTTTCAGATGGTTGCGCCGCATTATCTGCCAAAATGTCAGAAAATCCTTAAAGGAACGGAGATTGTGTTAATAAGGGGCAAAAGGAGGACTGAATCATGACAGACAATAATAACAACAACAGCAATTTTCTGGAGCGTTTCGCCATCAACCTGAACGAGCGCGCGGCTCAGGGCAAACTGGACCCCGTGATCGGCCGGGACGACGAAATCCGCCGCGTCCTGCAGATCCTCAGCCGCAGGACCAAGAACAATCCTATCCTGGTGGGCGAGCCCGGCGTGGGCAAGACCGCCATCTCTGAGGGCATCGCCCAGAATATCGTGAACGGGCAGGTGCCTGAAAACCTGAAATCCAAGAAAGTCTATTCCCTGGACATGGGCGCCCTTATCGCGGGTGCGAAATATCAAGGTGAATTCGAAGAGCGTCTGAAGGGCGTGGTGAAGGAAGTGGTGGACAGCGCCGGCGAAATCATCCTTTTCATCGACGAAATCCATACGCTGGTAGGCGCAGGCCGATCCAGCGGCGCCATGGATGCATCCAACATCCTGAAGCCGGCCCTGGCCCGCGGCGAACTGCGCACCATCGGCTCCACCACCCTGGACGAGTATCAGAAGTATTTTGAGGCCGATAAAGCCCTGGAGCGCCGATTCCAGATGGTGTTGGTGGACGAGCCTTCGCCTGCAGAGAGCATTGCCATCCTGCGCGGCCTGAAGGAGCGTTATGAGAACCACCACAAGGTGCGCATCGAGGACGACGCCCTCATCGCCGCCGTGAACCTTTCACACCGCTACATCACCAGCCGCTACCTGCCGGACAAGGCCATCGACCTGGTGGACGAGGCCGCCTCCAAGCTACGCCTGGAGATGAATTCCGTGCCCGAGCCCATCGACGATCTCAATTCGGCCATCCGTCAGAAGGAAATTGAGCGCGAGGCCATTAAGCGCGAGGGCGCGTCCGCGAAGAAGGACAAGCTGGAGGCCGAACTCAAGGATCTCCAGGCTCAGCGGGAGACCCTCATGAAGCGCTGGAACGAGGAAAAGGATACCCTGAACGGCCTGCAGACAGCCCGCCAGGAACTGGAAGAGCTGGGCCTCCAGGCCAAGACCGCCGAACGCAATGGTGACTATGCCAAAGTGGCCGAAATCCGCTACGGCAAGATGACCGCCACCCAGAAGCGCATCGACGAGCTCACCGCCAAGGCGGAAAGCATCCAGGATCCCCTTGTCACCGAGGCGGTTACGCCCGAGGACATCGCCGAGGTAGTGGCTAAGTGGACCGGCATTCCCGTGAACCGGATGCTGGAAAGCGAAAAGGACAAGCTGCTGCGCATGGAGGCCGAACTGCACAAGCGCGTAGTGGGTCAGGAGCAGGCCATCCGGGCCGTGGCCGATGCCGTACGCCGCAACCGGGCGGGCCTCTCCAACGAGAAGCGCCCTATCGGCTCTTTCCTCTTCATGGGTACCACCGGCGTGGGTAAGACCGAACTGGCCAAGGCTCTGGCGGCCTTCCTGTTCAACGACGAGAACATGATGACCCGTATCGACATGTCCGAGTACCAGGAGCGGCACACCGTTTCCCGCCTGGTAGGTGCGCCTCCGGGATACGTGGGCTACGACGAGGGCGGCCAGCTCACCGAGGCCGTGCGCCGCAAACCTTACTCCGTGGTGTTGCTGGACGAGATTGAAAAAGCCCATCCGGACGTGTTCAACGTACTCCTGCAGGTGCTGGACGACGGTCGGCTCACAGACAACAAGGGCCGTACGGTGGACTTCAAGAACACCATCCTCATCATGACCTCCAACGCCGGGGCCGATATCATCCAGAGCTACATGGAGCGCCTGCCGGAGGTGGACGGCGTGGACATGCAGGCCATCGCCACCCGCCGGAGCCTGTTGGACGAATGCGCCGGGAAGGTACTGGACGTGCTGAAAATGACCGTTCGGCCCGAATTCCTGAACCGTATCGACGAAATCATCATGTTCGATCCCCTCACCAAGGCCGATATCCGCGAAATCCTGCACATCCAGGAAGCCGAACTGCAGAAGAGACTCTCCGAAAGCGGCATCACCGTACAGTTCACATCGGCGTTTGAAGACCACATGGTGGAACACGGCTACGACCCGTCCTACGGCGCCCGTCCCATCAAGCGCCTGATGCAGCGCGAGCTGGTGAACACCCTGGCCAAGTCCATCCTGGACGGCACCGTTCACAAAGACTCCGTCATCACCGTAGACGCCGCTGGCGGCGAAGTCCTGGTACGCTAATTTCGAAAAATATCACTACCTTTGGGATTATGAAACGAGTTGTCTTACTTCTGCTGGTTGGAATGGCGGTATGGCCGCTTTGGGCCCAGCGTAATACCCAGGAAGAGATTGCCGCCGATATCGAGCGCACCGGCGGTGTGCACTACCTCTATCCCATGGACCAGCCCGCTCCTACCAAAGCGCCCAAAGGTTATAAACCCTTTTATGTGAGTCATGTAGGCCGACATGGCGCCCGCTTCGCCCTGGGCGGAACGGTGTATGAGGAAATCCTGGCCGTGTGGAACAAGGCCAAGGAAAAAGGCCTGCTCACACCGGAAGGCGAAAAGTTCTACCAGGATTACGTGGCGTTGTATCCTGAGCTTTCCCGGCGCGAGGGCAACCTCACCCGCCTGGGTCAGCAGCAGCATCGCTACATCGCCAGTCAGCTGTACAAGAACTACCCGGAGGTTTTCAAGGGAAACACCCATGCATCGGCGGTTTCCACCGTGTCGCACCGCGTGATTGTGAGCATGTTCTCCTTCCTGACCGAACTGGACAACCTGGACAAGGACTTCACTTTTGACGCCGACTACGGCTACCCCTACCAGTATTACCTGCTTCCGGACGTGATTGACTCGGGCGAAGAGCGCGGCGGCGAGGCCGAACAGAAGTTCAACCGCTTCAGGGACAACGTGCTGGACCTGGACACCATGTTGGGCCGATGGTTCACCAAGCCCGGCAAACTGGTCCGGAACAAGTACCGCTTCTGCTTCGATATGCACACCATGCTAAGCACCCTGGACAACTTGGGCGTGCCCGTTCCGGAGCATCTGTATCAGCTATACACCCCTGAAGAGCGTTACAGCCTGTGGCGCGTGAACAATTTCCGCGATTACCAGCTGCTGGGCATGTCGCCGGACACCCAAAACCTTCGGCCCAAAGCCATGAAAGCCCTCTATGAGGACTTCATCGAGAAGGCCGAAGAAGACTGGGCCGGCGGCGTGCAACTGCGGCTGCGCTTCGCCCACGACTCCACCCTGATGCCCTTCATGTCCCTTCTGGGCATCAACGGCATGAACGAAGTAGTGGAGAATCCCTTCGAGGTGGAGAACTACTGGCGCAACTACGACGTTCCCATGGCCTGCAACCTGCAGCTCATTTTCTTCAAAAGTAAAAAGGACCCGGACATTCTGTTCCAGATCCTTCTGAATGGTCGGGAGACCACCCTACCTTTAGAAATGGCCGCTCCCGGTAGCTTCTACCGCTGGGAAGACTTCAAATCCCTGGTTAGCAGCCAGAATTAAACTTCCGTGGCGGTGGCGAATTCGCCCAGGAAGCGCATGTCGTTCTCGAAGTAGTGGCGAAGGTCGTTCACCTGCCACTTGAGCATGGCGATGCGTTCCACACCCATGCCGAAAGCGAAGCCGCTGTACTGCGTGGGATCGATGCCGCTGGCCTTGAGCACGTTGGGGTCTACCATGCCGCAGCCCATGATTTCCAGCCAGCCGGTGCCCTTACAAATGTTGCAACCCTTGCCGTGGCAGATGTTGCAGCTCACGTCCACTTCGGCCGAAGGCTCCGTGAAGGGGAAGTAGCTGGGGCGCATGCGGATCTCCGTCTCCGGGCCGAACATCTCCCGCGCGAAGAGCAGGATAGCCTGCTTCAGATCGGCGAAGGTAACATCCTTATCGATATAAAGGCCTTCCACCTGGTGGAAAATGCAGTGGGCACGGGCCGATATGGCCTCGTTGCGGAACACGCGGCCGGGGCACACCACACGGATGGGCAGCGGCTGCGTTTCCATGGTGCGCACCTGCACGGATGAAGTGTGGGTGCGCAGGAGCAGCGGGTTCAGATGTCCCGTGCTCACGAAGAAAGTGTCCTGCATTTCGCGCGCCGGATGGTTGGGCGGGAAGTTCAGGGCCTCGAACACATGGTAATCGTCCTCGATTTCCGGACCCTCGGCCACATCGTAACCGAACTTGCGGAAGATGTCCACAATCTGCTGCCGGACGATGGAAACCGGATGACGGGAACCCAGGGGGAAAGCATCGCCGGGCATGGTGAGGTCTTCCTTGGGAGCATCGGCCACGGCCGATACCTCTGCCAGGGATTTCAGTTCCTCGATGCGGGCTGCGGCGGCCTTCTTCAGTTCGTTCAGCTTCTGGCCATATTCGCGCTTGAGCTCCGGCGCCACAGAGCGGAACTGCTCCATCAGGGCCGTGATTTCACCTTTTTTACCCAGGAAACGGATGCGGGCATCCTCGGCCTCCTTGGCAGTCTGGGCCTTCAGTTCGTTCAGCTCTTTGAAAATCTGTTCAATCGCTTCCTTCATATCTTTTATTTTTTCTTGTTTCGTTTGTCTCTGGCGTCTTTGGCACGTTTTCCGCCGCTCTTCATGTATTTCTTCCACTGCTCTTCCGTGAAGAAGCGCTGGTAGCTGTTATCTATCTGCTGCATCCACTTGTCCTGCACGTTCACGTACAGGTCGCGGTTCTCGACCTTGGCCTTCTGCATGTCTTCCATTTCCTGGGTCATGGCCTTATAGTCGTGCGTAAGGGTGGAATCCACGTAGAACTCCTGCCAGTATTCCAAATCCAGCAGATTTCTCAGACGTTCAACCTCCTTGTCAATGAACTCCAGGAGCTGTTTTTCCCTTTCTTCCGGCGATTGCGGCGGCTGGTTCTGGGCCCCGGCTACGAAAACCGACAGGCATACGGCAACGAGGACGCTTAATAAACGATAAAAATTCATACCTTTGTAAACTGTTGTCAAACGACAAAATTACGCAATAAATCGAAAAAGCCCAAAATACCATGAGAAATTCGCTCTTGAAACTTGTGGCCGCCTTCTCTGCCGTCCTTCTGGGAACGCTTGAAGGCAACACCTGTACCAACGTGATCGTCACCCGCGGAGCCAGCCAGGACGGCTCGGTGCTGGTCTCCTACGCGGCCGATTCCCACCACCTTTTCGGCGAACTGTATTACAAGCCCGCCGCAGACTGGAAGCCGGGAACCATGCTCAAGATCTACGATTGGGACACCAACCGCTACCTGGGAGAAATCGAGCAAGTGCCCCACACCTATCAGACCGTGGGCAATATGAATGAGTATCAGTTGATCATCACGGAAACCACCTGGGGCGGCCGGCCGGAACTGGAAGACAAGAAGGGCGGTATCGACTATGGTTCCCTCATCTACGTAACCTTGCAGCGCGCCAAAACAGCCCGCGAAGCCATTGATATCATCGTGAACCTGGCCAACGAATACGGCTATGCCTCGGAGGGCGAAACCTTCTCTATTGCCGATAAAAACGAAGCCTGGATCATGGAACTCATCGGCAAGGGCACGAACATTAAAAACGGCGTCAATGTGAACAAGGGTATCGTCTGGGTGGCCTGGCGGGTGCCGGACGGCGCCATCTGCGCCCACGCCAACCAGGCCCGTATCGGCAAATTCCCCCTGGACGACCCCGATAACTGCCTCTATGCGCCGGATGTGATTTCCTTCGCCCGCCGCAAGGGCTATTTCGATGGCTTGGACAGCGAATTCAGCTTCAAAAAGGCTTATTGCCCCGCCGATTTCGGCATGATCCGCGGTTGCGACGCCCGTGCCTGGAGCGCTTTCAACATCCTCACCGACGGCTGGTTCTCCTACTACGATGAGGAAGGCAACGCCGTCACGCGCGACGCCTTCGCCTTCTTGGATTATGTCATGGGCAAGAACCTGGACGGCGACTTCCCGCTCTTCGTCTATCCCCGCAAAAAGGCCGGCGTGAAGGATGTGGCCGATGTCATGCGCGACCACTTCGAAGGTACGCCCATGGATATGACCCAGGATATCGGCGCGGGCGGAAACGGCCTTCCGTACCGCTGGCGTCCCATGGAATTCAAGGACAACGAAGGCAATACCTATGTGAACGAGCGCGCCATCGCCACCCAGCAGACCGGCTTCTGGATGGTGGGACAGGCCCGCAACTATGTGCCCGACGTAGTGGGCGGCATCCTTTGGTTCGGCACGGACGACGCCGCCACCTCCTACCTCACCCCCATCTACACCGCCACCACCCGGGTTCCGGACTGCTTCCGCGAAGGCAACGGAGACCTGCTGCACTACTCGCCGGATGCCTCCTTCTGGATCAACAACCGCATCTCCAACGCCTGCTACAAGATGTACAACATCATGGCCCCTTACGTGCGCGCCAAGGCCGATCTTTTCGAGATCGACCAGATGGAACGCCGTACCCACTCGGTGGACAGCATGGCCGTTGTGATGTACAACCAGGTGGCTGTGAAGTTGCAGAAGAAATTATCGTCCAAAGGCAACGTGATGGTGTCCCGCGACCCCTTCGCCAAGGTGATCGAATACGTGACGGACTATTCTGTGGAAACCGCCCAGAAGCAGTTCCTTGCCTGGCGCGACCTGGAAGTGGAGCTGCTGGTGAAATACATGGACGGCAACGTGAAGCCTCAGGATGCGGATGGGAAATTCATTCATTCCCAGCACTCGGAAGGCCTTCCGGAGCACATTGAGCATCCGGGCTACACTGAACTCTGGAAAGAGACTGTCGCCCAGGAACACGGCGCCATCATCCGCGTTCCCGCGGGCAACTAAGCGGCAACCATCACGGTAAGGCCGGCCATCACGATACTCACCATGCTCATGAGCTTGATGAGGATGTTGAGGGACGGGCCGGAGGTGTCTTTGAAAGGATCTCCCACGGTATCACCCACGATAGTGGCCTTGTGAGCGGCGGAGTTCTTTCCGCCGTAGTGTCCTTCTTCCACATATTTCTTGGCATTGTCCCAGGCGCCGCCGGAATTGGCCAGGAAGATGGCCAGCACAAAGCCGGCACCCAGGCCGCCGGACAGCAGGCCGATCACCGCCGCCGGACCCAGCAACAGACCCACAACCATGGGTACCAGGATGGCCAGCATGGAGGGGAAAATCATTTCCCGCTGGGCCGCCTTGGTGGAGATACGCACACAAGAGGTGTAGTCCGGACGCTGTTTCCCTTCCAAAATACCCGCAATCTCGCGGAACTGCCGACGCACTTCCACCACCATCTTGGAGGCGGCGCGTCCTACGGCCTGCATGGTGAGGCCGCAGAAGAGGAAAGCCATCATGGAGCCCAGGAAAATACCCACCAGTACGCGTGGATTCATGAGAGTAATGTCGTACAATTCAACGATATCCATGATGCTGGCGTTCACTGTTTCCACGGTGCGGTCGCCAATTTCTAGCACGGTTCGGCCCACATGACCCAGGCCGATTTTAATTTCCTCGATATAGGAAGCCAGCAGTGCCAGGGCAGTAAGGGCGGCCGATCCAATGGCGAAGCCCTTGCCAGTAGCAGCCGTGGTATTGCCCAGGGCATCCAGCACGTCCGTCTTTTCGCGCACTGAAGGATCCAGTTCACTCATCTGGGCGTTGCCGCCGGCATTATCGGCTATAGGGCCGTAAGCATCTGTGGCCAAAGTGATTCCCAGCGTGGAGAGCATACCCACTGCAGCGATGGAAATACCGTACAGGCCCATGCTCAGGGTGGAGGCGTTGAATACAAAGTCCGTGGCGAAACCATAGGCCAGCAAAATGGCGCAGCAAATGGTAATCACCGGAACGGCGGTGGAGCGCATGCCCAGGCCCACCCCGTTGATCACCACCGTGGCCGACCCAGTCTGGGCTGCCTGAGCCAAGTCTTTCGTAGGCCGATAAGAATGGGAGGTGTAGAATTCCGTCACCTTGCCGATGATCACGCCCGACAGCAGGCCGCTGAGCACGCTCAGGGACAGTTTCCACCAGCCGGGGAAGCCCAGCAGCCAGAAAACGCCGAAGCTCAGGACGGCGATGAGTGCCGCCGCCAGATTGGTGCCCACGGACAGCGATTTCAGCAGATCCTGCAGGGTAGCGCCCTCCTTGGTGCGAACCACGTAAATACCTATGATAGAGAGCACTACGCCAATGGCGGCAATCACCATCGGGGCCAGGATAGCGCGCATCTGCACCGCGGTTCCATCGGCAAAGAAGGCCGATGCACCCAGGGCCATGGTGGCCAGGATGCTGCCGCAGTAGCTTTCGTACAGGTCGGCGCCCATGCCGGCCACGTCGCCCACGTTATCGCCCACGTTGTCGGCGATGGTGGCGGGGTTGCGGGGATCGTCTTCCGGGATGTCCTGTTCCACTTTACCCACAATATCGGCGCCTACATCGGCCGCCTTGGTATAGATGCCGCCGCCCACACGGGCAAAGAGCGCCTGCGTACTGGCACCCATGCCGAAGGTGAGCATGGTGGTGGTGATAATCACCAGATTCTGAGCTTCGGAGGGGTTATAGAAAATCTTGAGGACGCTCCACCAGATGGCAATGTCCAGCAGTCCCAGGCCCACCACGGTGAGACCCATCACGGCACCGCTGCGGAACGCGATTTTCAGGCCCGAATTCAGGCTGCGCATGGTGGCGTTGGCCGTACGAGCACTGGCGAAAGTGGCGGTTTTCATGCCCACATAACCCGCCAGGCCGCTGAAGAAACCGCCCGTAAGGAAGGCGAACGGCACCCAGGGGTTCTGCACGCCGAAACCATAGGCCAGGACGGCGAACAACGCGGCCAGGACGAGGAAAACCACAATCACCACCCGATACTGCTGCCGGAGGTAGGCCATGGCTCCCTCCCGCACGTATTGGGCAATCTCTTTCATGGTAGGGGTGCCTTCACTCTCCTTCATCATCTGACGGAAGAAGATGTACGCAAACAGCAGCGCAATAAGAGCCGCTGCCGGCACCAAATAGAACAGATAGGTCATAGTTTTAAGTGTTATTCCGGTTTAGGGACAACAAAGATAGCAAATTATTGGATACGGATGATCACTTTTACCGCCTGATTGGCCGCATGCTCGGGAATGACGATGCTGGCTTCCTTCGTTACTGCATCATACCGGCACTCCAGCGCCGTGCCGTCCAGGCTGGCGGTAGGGCAACCCTGCATGCCGCCCAGGACCAGACTCAGGCAGCGGGTGTCCGGCATATCCTTGTAGGAGCCCGTACGGGCGCCGATTTCCACCACCACCTGGCGGGCCGATGCCTGCTTCACGATGCGGGTTGTGGCAAACTGGCTGGGATAGGCCTGGCTCACGCCGTCGTCCTCGTAGTGAACGTATTCGCTGCGGCCTTTTCCGGGCGCCACATAGATGCGCCAGGCGTTGCTGCTTTCCTGCAGGTTCTGGATGCCTTCCTGCGCCAGGGGGATGATGGCCCCAGCCTTAACAAACCAGGCGTTCTGAGCCAAAGTATAGCGCAACTGCTGGACGCTGCCGCCCTTCAGGAGTTTGTGATGGGCCATGTCGTACCAATCCGTTCCGGCGGGGAGCCAGACGTCGCGGCCGGCGGTTCCATCGGCCCCTACCGGCTCACACACCGTGGCGGCCAGAATGTTGTCCCCGAAGAAATACTCCTGCTTCCACTGGTAGGCCTGGGCCTTTTCCGGGTACTCGTAATACAGCGGCCGGCACAGCGAAATGCCCGTCTCATAGGCCTGGCGGGCCATATCATAGATATAAGGGGTAAGGGCATAGCGCAATTCCAGCGCCTCTTTCATGAATTCATAATGCTCCGGGAACATCCAGATGCGGCGCTCCAGGATGGCCGATGAAGTGCTGTGCGTCTTGAAGATGGGGGAGAACACCCCGTACTGCAGCCAGCGGGTGAACAGTTCCGGTTCGGTGGGAACGTCATTGTCCTGCATGTGACCGCCTAAATCGTGTCCCCAATAGCCGTAGAGCACGTTGGAGGCCGTTGCCGTGAATTCGGGCAGGTATCCCAGCACTTCCCACTTGATCTTGGTGTCTCCGGAGAAGCCCAACTGGTAACGGTGGCTGCCCAGGCCGCCCCAGCGGTGATAAATCATGGGACGGGGCGCTTTTTCAGGTGCCAAACCGCGGGCGCGGCGCACCCGGTCGTTGAAGAAAGTGTGGTTCAGCCAGAAGGTTACGCTTAATCCCTGCAGATACTGGCTTTCCCGCCACTGCTGCCAGTCCAGCCACCAGAAATCCACGCCCTGCTGCTCCAGCGGGTGAATCACGGAGTTGAAGTAGGCGTCGGTCCACTCGCGCTGGGAAATCCGGAAAGGCACCCGTACCCGGTATCCTTCCTGTGTCCGGTAGTCCTTAGGCCCGTCATAGTCTTGCGTGCGGGACAGATAATCGGCCACGAAATCAGGATAGCCGATCTCGCGCGGGCTCATGCCGCCGGCGGGATGCAGGTTGAGGGAGGTTTTGAGTCCCAGCCCATGTACTTGTGCCAGGAAATCTTCCGGCTGGGCAATCAGGTCCCGGTTCCAGCTGTAACCGGTCCAGCCCACGCCTTGGTCGTGTTCTTCCTTGGAGGCATGGGGCCAGGTTTCGTGCCAGTCCATGTCTATCACCATCACGTCAATGGGGAGTTTCCGCTCCCGGAACTCCCGGCCCAGGGCCAGGAACTCCTTGTCCGTATAGGCCCAGTAGCGGCTCCACCAATAGCCGAAAACGTATTTGGGCGGCATGGGAATGCGGCCGGCCACTTTGGCGTAATCGGCCAGGGCGGCCTTGTAATCGTGCCCGTAAGCGAATAGGTACCAGTCAATTACCTGGCCCGACGGGCGGGCGGCCACCCAGGAGCCCCAGTCGGAGTTATCGTCCACCAGCAGGTGCCGTGTGCTTTCATCCACCAGGGCCCAGCCGTCGCGGGACAGGATGCCCGCCTCCATGGGATCTCCGAAGTTGATTTTCTCCGGTCCCTCGCAGCCATCCAGGGTGCGGGCGGTGCCCATCAGGTTGCCGGAGGCATCGGCCCCGGGATACCAAGTGACGGTTTTTCCGTTCAGTTGGAAGCTCACGCGGAGGCTTTCGGGCGTAAATTCGCCGCCTTTATATACCAGGGTAAGGGCCGATGTTTTCAGGCTAAGTCCTTCGCCCTTTCGCTGCACGCGGAAGGGCGGCACCGGCAGATTGCGGTTCACGATGGCCAGCGTGGCGTGGTCTTCGAAAACGCCCTCCGGGCTCCATTCCATCCGGATAAGGCGGTCTGTCAGGACGGTAAAACGGGCCTGACCGGCCACTACCTGTGCCTGGGGATTGGCTAAAGGGTTTTCCTGGGCATGCAAAGGGAGTATGGAGGCCGACAGGAAGAGCAGAAGAAGATAAATCCGTTTCATAAATTGGCTATAGTTTTTACAAAGATGCAAAAACTTTTCAGAAAATCCGTACCTTTGCAATCTTATGAAAGCTAAGCAGGTACTCATATTCCTCTGCGGGGTGTTCGCCATGCTGGGCGTGCTGTGGCTGGCCGTGCCGGCCGACGGCGTCCCCCTGGGCCCGCTGAACCTCCGCTTCGCCTCCTACCAGCGCATGGTGCGGGAAGCCGGGGAGCAGAAAGTGGATGTGGATTCCGTGCTGCAGGCCGTGGAGGCACGCTTCCGCATGGAGGACGATACCCTCCAGTACTACCGGAAGTTTTTCTATGAGAATCCGGACCGGATTTATCTTCCCAACGACGATTACCATTATTTTGATGTCGTTTTCCATCAGATGGACCAGGCTCAAAATCACCGGGTCCGCGTGGTGCACTACGGCGATTCCCAGATAGAGCTGGACCGTATTTCGCAAGATCTCCGTCAGGCTTTGCAAGAGCGTTTCGGTGGCAGCGGAACGGGTCAGTTCCCGGCTTTGAGCAACGTCCCATCGGCCAGCATTTCCAAATCGGTCTCCGGCGGATTTGTTCAGTATACCATGTACGGCGACTCCACCACCCAGCGCGCCGGCCATAACCGCTATGGCATGCTGGCGCAGGTGGTGCAGCTCACCGGCGGCGGTACCGTGAGTCTGCGCGGGACCAAAAACAAATTGGCCCGGGAAGGAGTCCGCACTTTTGAAAGCGTTTCGGTGCTCTACGGACGTCCCCAGGATTTTGAGGTGAAAGCCAATTCGGATACCCTGAAACCCCAGCCGGTGGTGGAGCAGGGGAAGAACGGCACCACGCTGGTCACCTGGCATTTCGGCCGACCTGTCCAAAAGGCCACGCTCCAGTTCAAAGGCAACGCTGAGATTTATGCCATCGGCGCCGATGGAGAAAACGGCGTTTCTGTGGACAATATCCCGCTCCGAGGTTGTTCCGGCACCATTTTCACCCGCATCTCCCAGCCGCTCATGGAGGACTGCCTGGCCCTTACGGATGCCCGGCTCATCATCCTGCAGTTCGGTGGAAACATGATGCCCATGGTGCATGGCACCAAGGTCATCGAGACCTATCAGGAGCAGATCGCCCGCCAGATCCAGTATTTCCACCAGGCGGCGCCGCAGGCCAAAATCCTGTTCATCGGCCCGTCCGACATGGGCAAATCCGTGGGCGGCCGCATGGTCACCTGGCCCCATTTGCCGGAGATGGTGGATTCACTCAAGGCCACGGCCCTTCGCAACGACGCTGCCTTCTGGGACTTGTACCGCATGATGGGCGGCGAGAACTCCATGGCCCAATGGGTGAAACATGTTCCCTCTTATGCCGGTCCGGACTACATCCATTTCACCCCGGCCGGTGCCAGCAAGGTGGGAGAGGCCCTGTCCCGCTCCTTCCTTACGTATTACGATTTCTATGAGCTGCGGAAGAGCCTGCCCGCAGACCGGGTGAAAAAGGCCCTGCAGCCATGAGAAAGACCGTTTTAGCCCTCCTGTTGCTGCTGATGGTCCTGCCGGCTATGGCCCGCAGGAAGCCGCGCTATCCCTTCGTCCGATCAGACCTCAACGTCCTGCAAACCCCCAGCGGCGAGTCCCCGGAACTCCAGCACTTTTTCCGCAAACTGGATACCCTGCTCATTACCGGCAGAGGGGATGTCCGTGTCCTCCATGTGGGCGGTTCACACGTGCAGGGCGGCACCCTGAGTGACCGTCTGCGCCGCCATTTCCTGAGCATGCGTTACGGCATGGAAGGCGGCCGTGGTCTGGTGTTCCCCTTTTCGGCCGCCGGTACCAACACCCCGGTGAGCTACAGCAGTTCCTGGCAGGGCAGCTGGGAAAGCGCCACCTGCCTGAAGCCGGCCGATGAAGAGCTGGGCCTCACTGGCATGGCCGTGATGGCACGGGATACATCGGCCAAGGTGATCCTGGACCTGGTGCCCCGCGAGCGCCAGTTGCTGCAACAGCGTTACGTTTTCAACCGCGTGGATGTGCTGGGCAGCGGCACATTGGAGCCCATCCTCCTGCTGAACGGCCGCGATACCCTGCGTGGTATCGGCACGGAGAACCTGCGGCACTTTGACATCCCTCATTACACAGACTGGATTCAGCTGGCCTTCACCGGTCAGGGCCGATACTCCCTCCGCGGCCTGTATCTGGACAAGCCGTATGGCGGCTTTTCGCTCAGCGAGGCCGGCGTGAACGGCGCCTCCACCACTTCCTGGCTGCGCTGTAGCCTTTGGGAGCAGGAGATGCACCGTGTGATGCCGGATCTGGTCATCTTTTCCATCGGCATCAACGATATCCAGGGGGAAGATTTCGACGCCCGCCGCTTCAAAGGCAATTACCGTGAATTGGTCAAGCGTGTCCGCCGGGTGAATCCGCACTGCGCCATCCTGTTCAGCGGCATCAACGACAGCTGGCGCCATCGGGCGGTAAACCCGTACACCGAGGCCGCCGAAAAAGCTTTCCGGGAGTTGGCGCAGGAGTATGACGCCGTGTTCTGGGACTGGTATGGCATCATGGGCGGCGCCGGTTCCATGGCCAAATGGGAGGAAGCAGGCCTGGCCCAGGCCGATAAAATCCACTTCACCCCGGCCGGTTACAAACTGGTGGGCGACCTTTTGTTCGACGCCCTGATGGACGCCTATTACGGCCGATGAACCTTTGGGAAATCATACGGGATTTCTTCGTGAGCCTGTTTTCTTTTGACCAGGCGCACCCGCTGCTGTTCACCCAGTTCTATTTCTGGGCGTTCTTCGCGCTGGTGTTCGCGGGCTTTTCTTTGCTGCACTCCAAAGTGCTGCTGCGCAACGCCTATCTTTTCGCCGCCTCGCTCTTTTTCTACTACAAGACCAGCGGCGTGTTCCTGGCCCTGCTGCTCTTCGTCATCATCTATAATTTCTTCGCCGCCAAGGGTTTGGATCGGCTGAAGAAGGAAGGATGGCGGAAGGCGCTCACCGCTTTCAGTGTGGTGGTGGACCTGGGCATCCTGGCCTATTTCAAGTACGCGTATTTCCTCACGGATTTCGTGAACAACCTCCTGGGTTTGCAGTTGGAGGTGCACGATGTCCTGGGCGAATGGCTCAACGTCCTCACGGGAACCAGCCTGTTCCGGGTAGATGCCATCATCCTGCCGGTGGGCATCTCCTTCTTCACTTTCCAGGCGGTGAGTTATGTGGTGGATGTGAAGCGCCGGCGCATCCGGCCGGTAGAGAACTTCCTGGACTTCGGCTTCTATCTTTCATTCTTCCCGCAGCTGGTGGCCGGTCCCATCGTGCGTGCCTCGGAGTTCATTGCGCAGCTGCACAAGCCGTTCAACCTTTCGCGCCGCTGGTTCGGCATTGGCGTATTCTGGATCATGAACGGCCTCCTGAAAAAGCTCATCCTGGCCGATTACCTGGCCGTGAACTTCTGCGACCGTGTGTTCGAGAATCCGCTGATGTACAGCGGCTTCGAGAATTTATCGGCCCTGTTCTGCTATTCCCTGCAGGTGTACGCCGATTTCTCCGGTTACACGGATATAGCCACCGGTGTGGCCCTGCTCATGGGCTTCTACCTGCCCAAGAACTTCGATTCGCCGTACAAGGCCGTGAATACCCAGCAGTTCTGGCGCCGCTGGCACATGACTTTGAGCCGATGGCTCCGCGACTACCTCTACATCCCCCTGGGCGGCAACCGGAACGCTACGCCGGCCACTTTCATCATCATCCTGGCCGTGGCTGTGTTCGGCAGTTTCCTCAGCGGCTCCTGGTGGGTGGCTTTCGGGGTGTTTGTCCTTGCAGCGGGTATCGGCGTCTGGGCCTGGCTTCGGCCTGATGACCGCAAGCTCATCACCACCAACATCAATTCCATGAACACCATGCTGCTGGGCGGCCTGTGGCACGGCGCCAGCTGGAATTTCATGATCTGGGGCGGTCTCAACGGTATCGGCATGGTCATTTATAAAATCTGGACCAAGCGCAGCATGATACAGAAAATGGGTATTGTTACCTTCTTCACCGTGATCTGCCATTTGCTTGCCAGTCTGACACCGGCACCGGTGTGGAACCTGTTTTTCGTCTGGCTGCTTATTATCTGGGTGGGGACTGTTGTGAAGTTTCTGTATTATGTGGCGAAAGGCCGGCCCGTCCTGTCAAGCCCATCTTCGGCCCAGCTCATCCCTGACGGGCCCGGTGTGGCTTGGCTCTCCCGGGCGTGGGACATTTTCCAGACATTTGTGTTCATTACTTTCACCCGTCTGTTCTTCCGCAGCGGCTCCAATCTGGACCCGGCCCTGGCCAACGAACAAGCCTGGAATACCGCCAAGAACATGGTAAACCAGATCGGCGGCCATTGGGACGTGGCGCTGGTGCCGGCCATGGCCTGGCAGCACCGCGCCGTGTTGCTGCTGTTTGTTATCGGCATGATTATCCACTGGCTGCCGGAACGCTTCAAACGGCGTTATCGGCTGGCCTTTGCCTCCCTGCCCCTCTTCTGGATGGCCGTTGTGGTAGTGGTGATTATCGTCTTCTTCTTCCAGTTCATCACCGCCGACCTCCAGTCCTTCATCTACTTCCAATTCTAATGCGGCGCAAGTCGCTATCCCTCAACAAGTTACACAAATCAATCGTCGCAAAATTGAACGATTGATTTGTGCAAGCAACTGTGTGTCAGGCGGTTATGTCGCATTAGAGAAGAGGTTGGTGAGGGCTACGAAGTCTTCTACGGAGAGTCTTTCGGGCCGAAGGGAGAAAACTTCCTGCGCCAGAAAGGCCTGCAGCTGTTCTTCGGACCAACCGCAACGGTCGGCCTTGGCTCGGGCCAGGGGCTTCAGCGGGTTGCGCATCATCTTGCGGCGCTGGCCGAAAGCGGTTTTCACCACTGTCTTGAACAAGGCTTCGTCGCAGCCCAGCACCGTGCGGCTGTTGCGGGTGAGCCGGATCACGGCGCTTTCCACCTTAGGCGGCGGAGCGAAACAGCCGGAACCCACGGTGAAGAGGTATTCGATGTCGTACCAGGCCTGCAGCAGGACAGAGAGGATGCCGTAAGTCTTGGAGCCCGGTCCTTCGGCCAGGCGTTCGGCCACTTCTTTCTGCACCATGCCCACCACTTCGGGAATCCGGTCCTTATAGTCCAGCACCTTGAAGAAGATCTGCGAGGAAATGTTGTAAGGGAAATTGCCGATAATGGAAAACCGCTCGGGAAAAATCTTCTCCAGCTTCAACTGCAGGAAGTCTCCCTCCATGAGCCGGCCCTGCATGCCCGCAAAATGCGTAAGCAGGTACTCCACGCTCTCCGAATCCAGTTCGATGAGCCGCAGGTCGATATCTTCCCGCTGCAAGAGGTACTGCGTGAGCACCCCCATGCCCGGCCCAACCTCCAGGACAGGCAATCCACCATGTAATGCATTTACAATGGCTTGAGCCACTTTCTGGTCGGTGAGAAAGTGCTGCCCCAGGGCTTTTTTTGCACGTACTTCCATATCAGATTCCTCCTCCTACTATGGCACCGGGAACGGTGGCGAAAATAGGTTGTAACAGGTATTTACCCTGGTTGTCTGCGGCGCGGGCTTCTGCGGCCAGGGCGCCGATGGGCGTATCGGCCTTGCGGCCCACATCGATAATGAGACCGTGGCGGGTGTCCGGGAAAGCGGTGAGCATAGGCACATCTCCGTTGGAGTCGCCGCACACCAGCACAGGCCCGGCGCCCTTATGTGAAGGCGCCATAAACGTCTGAATACAAGTCACTTTACCGGAGCCAATCGGCTGCACATAGGTGGAGTCATAGACGGCTGTCAGGTGATCGGCCGGGGCAAAGCGCAGACCGAAAACCCGCTCCGGCGGCAGGCCCGGGCCCAGCTGCGGATCGCAGGCCAATACCTCCACGATGAGCTCCATGGAAGCGGAGCAGACATAGGCATCCACGCCGTTATCGGCCAGACAACGGTACAGGTCTTTCATTTCCGGGGAAAGGTAAATGCCCCGTTCCACCGGGCCGCCCCATTGTCCGTCGGGCGAAACCCACTGCTGAACGGCCAACTTTTCCTGACCCAGGTGCTCCAGAATGGCCTCGTGCACTACGGCGCGGGCTTCCTCCTCCGTGAAGCCGGCCAACAGCCCGGGCATCCACAGGTAAGACACGGATCCCCCAAAGACTTCGTCCATCCCCACCAGCAGAGAGTACATCCGCGCACGGAAATCCAGAAACACTTCAGAATCATGGATTTGTGGCCAGCTCTTGTTCTGGTTCTTCCAAGCCCGCATCATCTTGTACTCCGTTAGGAGCACCTGGCCCATCTGGGCAAAACTCACGTCCGTTCCGGGCAGCAGGCGGTCCGGGTCCGGAACGCCGTCCAGGAACAGGTGGGCGGGGGCATCGGCATAACACAGATGCTCAATCTGGTACACCCAGAGCGCCTGGGAGATATCGTTCACGATGGAGGTTTTGTCAAAGTCAAAGACGGCATATCCCCCCTTGGCCGATGCCATAAGTCCGTTCAGGGACTCCCGGACAGCCGGGTCCCAGGAACCGGGCTCCAGTTGCCGGGCGGGCTGACAAGCGACCGCTAGGGCCAAAAAGAGAAGATAAACAATACGTTTCATGCGGTTTACTGCGCTTTGCCGCAAAGATACTCATATTTTTTTGCTATTTTTGTAAGTTATTGCGTGTATAAGATATTTATTAACATAAACTATGTTCAGAACACACACCTGCGGAGCACTCCGCATTGAGAACAAAGGACAGCAGGTAACCCTGGCCGGCTGGGTACAGAAAGCCCGCAAACTGGGTGGCATGACATTCATCGACCTCAGAGACCGCTACGGTATCACCCAGTTGGTAGTGGAGGCCGATGCCCCCGCCGATTTGGTGGAAACTGCCACCTCCCTGGGCCGCGAATACGTGATCCAGGCCTGCGGCGAAGTAGTGGAACGCCAGGCCAAGAACCCCAAGATGCCCACCGGCGACATCGAAATCAAAGTATCGGCCATCAACATCCTCAATAAGTCCGTTACCCCGCCTTTCACCATCGAGGAAGAGAGCGACGGCGGCGAGGACCTGCGCATGAAATACCGCTATCTGGACCTGCGTCGCGGCCCGCTGCAGCGCGCCCTGGCATTAAGGCACAAAGTAGCCCACGAGGTTCGCAATTACCTGGACGCCAAAGGCTTCATGGAGATTGAGACCCCGTACCTGATCAAGAGCACTCCGGAAGGCGCCCGCGACTTCGTGGTTCCTTCCCGCATGAATCCCGGCCAGTTCTACGCCCTGCCACAGAGCCCCCAGACCTTCAAGCAGCTCCTGATGGTAGCCGGCTACGACCGCTACTTCCAGATTGTCCGCTGCTTCCGCGACGAAGACCTCCGCGCCGACCGCCAGCCCGAATTCACCCAGATCGACTGCGAAATGTCCTTCGTGGAGCAGGAAGACGTGCTGAACACCTTCGAAGGCATGATGCGCACCCTGTTCAAGAACGTGCTGGACGTGGACATCCCCAACCCGCTGCCGCGCATGACCTGGTACGATGCCATGGACAACTACGGCTCCGACAAACCGGACGTTCGCTTTGGCATGACCATCCATGAAATCACCGCCACCGCAAAGGGCAAAGGCTTTAGCGTGCTGGACGATGCCGCCTATATCGGCGCCATCTGCGTCCCCGGTGCGGCCGAATACACCCGCAAGCAAATCGACGAACTCACCGAATGGGTCAAGCGCCCGCAGGTGGGTGCCAAGGGCCTCATCTACGTGAAAGTAAATGCCGATGGTACCTTCAAGAGCTCCATCGACAAGTTCTATGGGGCCGATGACCTGGCCAAGATAGCCGCTGCGGCCGAAGCCAAGCCCGGTGACCTCATGCTGGTGATGAGCGGCCCGGCCAAGCGCAAGGTGCAGACCATGCTGGGCGTGCTCCGTCTGGAAATGGGCGGCCGTCAGGGTCTGCGCAACCCCAAGGAGTTCGCTCCGCTGTGGATTGTGGACTTCCCGCTCCTGGAATGGGACGACGAAACCCAGCGCTTCTATGCCATGCACCATCCCTTCACCGCCCCCAAGCCGGAGCACGAAAAATGGTTCTACAGCAACGCCAAGGAAGACCTGGAGCGCGTCTGCGCCAACGCCTACGACTTCGTCCTCAACGGCAACGAACTGGGCGGCGGTTCCATCCGTATCCATAACGCCGACATGCAAAAGCGCATGTTCGAGGTATTGGGTATCGGCCCGGAAGAAGCCGAATACAAGTTCGGGTTCATCATCAATGCCTTCAAGTTCGGCGCCCCGCCGCATGGAGGTCTGGCCTTCGGCTTCGACCGTGTTTGCGCCCTCATGGGCGGTCAGGACACCATCCGCGACTACATTGCCTTCCCCAAGAACAACCAGGGTCGCGACGTCATGATCGACTCCCCGTCCGAAATCGACGCCTCCCAGCTGGAAGAACTCCAAATAGCCCTGAACCCTAAGGCCGAGTGATCACCAAACACAAAGACTACGATCTTTCCACCCGGAACACCTTCCGGATGCAGGTGCGGTGTGCCCTGTTTGTGGAGTTCACTGAAGAGGCCGATCTTCCGGCCCTGGACTGGGCCTCCCTGCCCCAGCCCGTCATGGTCATGGGCGGCGGCTCCAACCTCCTCTTCACCAAAGACTTCCCCGGCACCATCCTGCATTATGCAGCCGGAGGAGGCACTGCCCTCAGAGGGACTCCGTTCGCTTCGCTCACTCCGGCCCCTCCCACTGTCTCCGGCGTCCCCTCCGGGAACTTGTATCCAGCGGGCCCCTCCCCCTGCCCTAGTGCGAGGG
>JBGVCF010000014.1:0-3882 GCA_045226315.1 Candidatus Cryptobacteroides sp. | reverse complement strand
CCCTCGCACTAGGGCAGGGGGAGGGGCCCGCTGGATACAAGTTCCCGGAGGGGACGCCGGAGACAGTGGGAGGGGCCGGAGTGAGCGTAGCGAACGGAGTTCCTCTGGAGGCAGTGTCCTCCGCATCATTGAGGATTTCGGCGGTGTGTTCGCCGTCGGGGGCCAGGAAGCGGTAGAGGTGGCCTTCGGCCGGGCGGATGCCCAGATAATCGGCGAAAGCCACTATGCATCGGCCGCCATTGCCGCACATCATGCCGCCGGAGCCGTCGGGGTTGTAGAACTCCATGGTGAAGTCTACGCCCGGACCCTCCGTCAGGATCATGAGACCGTCCGTATGGTACTCGCGGCACAGCGACTGGATGGTTTCCGTCTGTCGGAACGGCTCCATCCCGCCTTTTCGGCCATCCAACACCACAAAATCGTTCCCCGCCCCGGAGAACCGAAAAATCTGTGCGCTGTAACTATCTGTCATACAATCACTTATAAAAATCAATCGTCGCAAAATTGAACGATTGATTTGCGTAACACGTTAATACTGAGCAGCTTGCGCCGCATTGAGTACTTCGGCCAGCAGGCGGATGCCGGGTTCCATTTTGGCTTCGTCGATGAAGGAGAAGTTCATGCGCATGGTGTTGCGGTGGCTGCCGTCGGTGTAGAAGAAGGAGCCCGCCACATAGGCCACGCCGGCCGATAAGGCTTGATCGTACAGTTCCACCGTATCGATCTCTTCCGGCAGGGTGAGCCAAAGGAAAAGGCCGCCTTCCGGATAGGTCCAAGTGACGCCTTCCGGCATGTATTTCTCCAGCAGCGACACCATCAAATCCCGGCGCCGGCGGTATTCCACAATGGTTTTGGCCAGGTTGGCGTCCAGCATGCCGGAAGCCATGAATTCGCAGGCCATATACTGGTCCAGCACCGGAGGACAAAGGTCCAGGCACTGTTTGCAAACATAAATCTGCTCCAGCAGCGGTTCCGGGCCCAGTATCCAGCCGATCCGGAACCCAGGGGCAAAAATCTTGGAGAAACTGCCCAAATGCAGCGTCCGTTCCGGCGCCATCTCCCGGATGGTGGGCAGCGGCTCCCCGCTGTACCGCAACTCCCGGTAAGGGCTGTCCTCCACAATGAGGCAGTCCAGATCCCGCGCCAGCCGTACAATCTCCTTCCGCTCCTCCAACGTCATGGTTTCCCCGGAAGGATTATTGAAGTCCGGAATCACATAGATGAACTTGATCCGAGGAGATTCTTCACTTCGTTCAGAATGACAAAAAGCATCTATCTCCATTACCTTCGCCCTATACGCCTTAAAGGACTGCAAGGCGCCCAGATAGACGGGATTATTGGCCAGGACTATGTCGCCGGGGTCCAGGAAAACGCGGGAGCAGACGTCAATGCCCTGCTGGGAAGACGTGGTGATCTGCACCTGCGAAACCGGCACGCCGTAGCGCTTAGCCAGGACTTCGCGCAACTCAGGAACACCTTGTGTTGCGCCGTACTGCAGGGCACGGGTGCCGTACTTTTCCAGCACCTTGGCGGCCAGGCCGGGGATTTCGGCCATGGGGAAAGTGACCGCCGCAGGGTAACCGCCCGCGAAGGAACAAATGGCGTTCAGGTCCACCTTCCGGAAGATTTCCCGGACAGGCGAACGCATGAAGGAAGGCACATCGGCCGAAAAGAATTTGTTATAGTCCATCTCAGGCTCTGGTAATGTGGGCGCCCAGGGCGTTCAGGCGGCCTTCGATGTCTTCGTAGCCGCGGTCAATCTGCTCGATGTTGTCGATGGTGGATGTGCCACGGGCACTCATGGCCGCCAGCAGCATGGCGATACCGGCACGGATATCGGGCGATACCAGCCGCGAGGCCTTCAAAGTAATCCTGTGATCATGGCCGATAACCACCGCACGGTGCGGGTCGCACAGGATGATCTGTGCTCCCATATCGATGAGGCGGTCCACGAAGAACAGGCGGCTCTCGAACATCTTCTGGTGGATGAGCACGCTCCCCTTGCACTGGGTGGCCACCACCAGCATCACGGACAGAAGGTCGGGGGTGAGGCCGGGCCAGGGAGCATCGGCCAGGGTCATGATGGAGCCGTCCAGGAAGGAGTCGATTTCATAGCTGTCCTGCGCCGGGACATAGATGTCGTCGCCGCGCTGCTCCAGCTTGATGCCCAGGCGGCGGAAGGCGTCCGGAATGATGCCCAGATCGTAGTAGGAAACGTTTTTGATGGTAATGCTACTTTGGCAAATGGCAGCCATGCCGATAAAGGAGCCCACCTCGATCATATCCGGCAGGATGCGGTGCGTAGTGCCATGCAGGGACTCCACGCCGTGTACGCGCAGCAGGTTGGAGCCCACGCCGTCGATGAAGGCGCCCATCCGGTTGAGCATCTTGCAAAGCTGCTGCAGATAGGGTTCGCAGGCGGCGTTGTAGATGGTGGTAGTGCCTTTGGCCAGCACAGCGGCCATCACGATGTTGGCGGTACCCGTCACGGAAGCTTCGTCCAGAAGCATGTATCGGCCCACGAGGCGGTCTTCCTGTGTGAGGTGGAAGGCCCGGCGAGAAGGGTCGTAGTCCATTTGCGCGCCCAGTTTTACCATGCCGTCCAGGTGGGTGTCCACGCGGCGGCGGCCGATTTTATCGCCGCCCGGCTTGGCGAACCAGGCCCGGCCGAAGCGGCTTAGCAGCGGACCCACCACCATCACGGAGCCGCGGAGCTTAGCGCACTTGGCCACGAACTCTTCTGTCTCGATGTAGGCGGTGTCCACGGCATCGGCCTGGAAAGTATACACGCCTTTGGCCTGGCGCGCCACTTTCACGCCCATATCCTGCAGCAGCGCGATGAGGTTCTTTACATCCAGGATTTCCGGGACGTTGCTGATGGTCACAGGCTCGCTGGTAAGCAATACGGCGCTAATGACTTCCAGGGCTTCGTTCTTGGCCCCTTGGGGGGTGATGGTTCCGGACAGTTTGTGTCCGCCTTCGATGATAAACTTAGACATGCTCTACTTCGGGATGAAGGGTGATGCCGTACTTGCCGGCGATAGTATCTATAATTTCTTGTTCCAGGCCGATAATCTCCTCCGGAGAGGCTGTTCCTGAGGCGTTTACGATTACCAACGGCTGCCCGGGATATACCTGTGCGCCGCCGTTGCGCTTGCCTTTGAAGCCACACTGGTCGATCATCCAGGCGGCTGGCACCTTCACGCCGTCCGAGGTGTCGAAGTGCGGCACCTGATAGTCCGGACCGTTGTCCTGCCGCGCCGTTTCCACAATGCGCTCGAAATGCTCCCGGCTGATCACCGGATTGCAGAAGAAACTGCCCGCACTCCCTATCTTCGCCGGATCCGGCAACTTGCTGTTCCGGATGCCGATGATAGTATCCCGGATAACCTGCGGCGTTAGCGGAAGCCCCTCCAGGGCTTTGCGGACACCGCCGTAGTCCAGTTTGGGCTGGGGTTCAGTGCTAAGGCGGTAAGTGACGGCCGTGATGATATAACGGCCTTTCCACTCAGTCTTGAAACGAGAAGTACGGTAACCATAGGCACATTGGGCCGGGTCAATGTGCACAAAGCAGCCTTCCTGGCGGTCCCAGGCCCGGATATCGGCAATAATGTCCTTGGCCTCCACGCCATAGGCGCCAATGTTCTGCACAGCCGATGCCCCCACCTCCCCAGGAATCAGCGACAAATTCTCCGGCCCCCAAAGGCCCTCAGCCGCCGCCCATGCACAAAAATCGTCGAACACCACTCCCGCCGGCACTGTTACTTCGAGGGAGGAGGCACTGCCCTCAGAGGGCTTGTGCACCCTCGCACTAGGGCAGGGGGAGGGGCCCGCTGGATACAAGTTCCCGGAGGGGACGCCGGAGACAGTGGGAGGGGCCGG
>JBGVCF010000013.1:0-4130 GCA_045226315.1 Candidatus Cryptobacteroides sp. | reverse complement strand
GGAAGAGTCTTCATTCACGGCCGTGTTCACGGACATGGAAATTACCGAGTGCGCCTGGAAGGCCCACGACGGGCAGCAACCGGATGAGGAGTAACCGTTAAATTCCCGCTTATCGGTGTCTTTTTCTTTTACAGCGCCCGGCGGAACTCGCTGGGCGTTGTTTGCATGACACGCTTCATATAACGCGTGAGCGCAGGCTGGGAGGAGAAGTGCATCTGGTCCACAATGTCGGTGAGGGTGAGGCGCTGGTCCGAGAGCAGCTTCTGTAGTTCATGGGAGGCGTAGCCGTCAATCCAGTCTCCGGCGGGACGGCCGGTGATGGACTTGCTGATCTCTGAGAGATATTTGGGCGCCAGGCCCAGTTCCCGGGCATACCAGGCCACTTCTCGCTGCTCGCGGCAGTTCTCCTGGACGGACATCAGAAAGCGGAGGAAGTGGCGTGAGGTGATATCTTCTATCTGGGACTTCTCTATCTCCCGAGAGTAGATGTTCCACATATCATAGAGAAGGATGCGCAGCAACTCGCCAATGACTTCCTCACCGAATAGGGTTCTCGGTGCACGGATGCGCTGGCAGAACTGCTTGAAGTCCGTGCCAATTATGTCCAGTTCATCCGGATCGAGATGGAAGACTGGATGCTCCTTGATATACATATAGCCCTTGGTGGCCCAGACCATCTCCGGATTGTGGCGCCCCAGGAAAGGATTGGAGATCATCAGCAGATCCGCGTCGAAATCTTCCGAGCAGAAGATGTCGGAGAACTCTGTCGTCATCTGCCAGATAAGGAGGTCTCCGGCGGCGACATCGAACAGTTTTCCGTTACAGAGAAATGACATCTTTCCACCCTTGCAGAGCAGGTGTACGTGGTAATCCGCGTGGAAGGGTTCCGGACGGACGAAATCGGTAAGTGTGTTATAAATCAGATAGTATTGCATCTATTTGAGGCTCTTTCAGGGGCAAATTTACACATTTTTCGGCAAAACGGAAAAATGGGTAAATCATTCCGGATTCGGGGTAACAATCCTGCCGGAAAAGGCCCTTACCTTTGTACCAGAAAACAAATCGAACACGAATATGAAAAAGACCCTCATCCTCCTGGCCGCAGCGGCCGCCCTCGCAGTCTCCTGTAATTGCAACAATGACCTCCAGACCCGCGTGAGTGAACTGGAGAACCGCCAACAGCTCAAGAACCTGGTGGACACCTTCTCCGTCCTGGCCGATGTCAAGGACACCGACACCCAGGGCCTCCTCTTCACCGAAGACGGCGCCATGAAGACCCTGCAGAATGGTGTGGAAGTCTTCAGCATCGACGGCCGCGAAAACATCGTGAACGCCTGTGCCGGCTATCTGGCTCTCTTCGACACCGTCTATCACCTGAACGGCCAGCAGACCGTGGAACTCATCGACGCGGAGAACGCCACCGGCGTCTCCTACTGCTACGTAGTCCTCATCGGCAAAAATCCGATGACCGGCAAGAGCGAGCGCCTCACCGAGGGCTTCCGCTACCACGACACCTACACCAAGAAAAACGGCACCTGGCAGATCTCCGTCCGCGAATCGGAGGTTCTCTGGGCCAAGACTGAAACCATTGACTAACCAGACAAAAAAGAGAATACCATGGAATACAGGAAAGGATACGTTTACGAACTGATGGACCAGGGTGGTCCCACGGACATCCGCGAGCCGTACTTTATGGAAGCGGTCCAGGAGATGATGCGGGCACGGAAACTCTGCGCCATCGCCAATGCCAAGATGCCTGATGACGAGAGCCACGTGCAGGACCTGGAGGAACTGTTTGGCCGCAAGCTGGATGATGTGCGCATCCTGACGCCTTTCATCTGCGACTTCGGCAACCGCGTCACCTTCGGCAAGAACGTCTTTATCAACCATTCCGCCATCTTGAGCGCATCGGGAGGCATTGAGTTCGAGGATGGTGTGTCCGTGGCCCCGGGCGTTCGTATCGCAACCATCAACCACGACTTCAACGAGCGGCACACCAAGTACACCTACGGGAAGGTTACCATCGGCAAGAATGCCTGGATAGGGATGAACGTCACCATCTGCCCTGGCGTGAAGATTGGCAAATACGCAGTTATCGCAGCCGGTGCCGTAGTAACAAAAGACATTCCTGACTACGCCGTGGCTGGCGGAGTTCCTGCCAAGGTAATCAAAATGCAAAACCCCGAAGATCAAAAAGAATAGATTTCTTGAGCAATTGATTATTTTTGTCTTATGAAACTCGCGTTTATCATTATGCAATCCATCGTCATCTTCTTCTCCCACGCGGGCGACAACTACAGTGTGGGCAATATCGAGGTCGGGAATACCAAGATCGTGGCCGACTACATCTCCGAAATCACCGGTGCTGACCAGTACGAAATCGTTACCCACAAATACGACGGAATGGCCTACACGCCGCTGATCAACCTGGCCAAGGAAGAAGCCAATAAAGGTGAGCTGCCTCCTTACGAAGGCGAGGCTCCGGATCTCTCGAAATATGATACCGTCTTCATCGGCGGTCCCATCTGGTGGGGTACCTATCCGCAGGTGATGTTCACCCTGTTCAAAGACATCAACCTGGACGGCAAGACGGTCATCCCGTTCACCACGCATGAAGGAAGTGGACTGGCTTCCACGGTTCAGGATGTTAAGAAGGCCTTCCCGAAGGCCAACGTTAAGCCCGGCTTTGCCATCTATGGCCACGAGGTTCGTACCGGCAAGGCCAAGGTGGAGAAATGGTTGAAGGGATTGGGGTGGTAAATTCTCTGTTTATCGGCGTGATTGAGGCGGGTCTGTTGGCGCTTGCGGCAACAGTCCCGCTTTTGTTTTGAGCGGAGACGGATCGCCCGATTCTTCGGGCGATTGGTCGGAGCGATGTAACATTTGGGACGGAATTTGTATCTATATAGACGTTACCAATTATTTAATTCATGAAACCGAAGAAGAAACAGAAGAAACTGCGGATTACGGAGGCCGACTATATGCTGGCCCAGCGCAGAGCGGCTCGGATGGAAGAGATCGCAGAGCACGGGAGGCCGGTTTCATACTCGGCGCTCCACAAATCGAAGAAGGTCTATGACCGCAAGCGTCTGAAGAGGACGAGCATCAATCTCGATGACTCGTCCTCTTTTCGTAAAGGGTTGAAATAATGGGGAATAATTGGTAATTTTGTTTGCAAAATCGAAATTGGCCGAAGTGAAGTTAACGTCCCATTATCCGGGACGTTACCCGCAAAAAAGGCCGATATCGACGGTATCGTCCCTGTTTTTGGGACAGTAGCAGCACTAAAGTAAATTCCCAATTTATCGGCCAGCCGTCCATTGTGTGGGCGGCATTCCTTTTAACTGGCGGAAGGTGCGGGTGAAGTGCGGGATGGATTCAAAGCCGACGGCGACAGCGACTTCACCGACACGAATATCTCCGGTGGAAAGCATCTCGCAGGCCTTCTCGATACGGTATTCGTTGAGCCAGGTGATGAAGGTCTTGCCGGTCTGCTGCTTGAAGAAGGAGCAGAAGGCCGACCGGTTCATCCCAACATGGGCGGCGATGTCTTCCAACAGGATCTTGCGGGCGAAATTGCAGCTCACATAGATACGAATCTTTTCCATACGCTGTTGCGGGCTGCCCGCCGGGGTGAAGCTACTGACCTCGGAGGCATCGTCCAGGATGGAAATGGCTTCCATCAGTGATGCGATCAAGGCAATTCTTTCGGGTCCGGAAGTGCTCTCCATATCCACCAGCAACTGAACCAGCCTGTCCTGTACTTCTCCGGTATAAAGGACTGCTTCCGTGAGGTTCAGGATACGGAACATCGATGGAGCCAAATCTGGAAAAAGGCGGGCAATGTCTTCCGGAAACGATGTGGGGAAATGGAAGGTTATGTTTTCGATACAGCCACCTAAATCCACAGCTTTTGAATCAAAGCGCCATTGATGGGGAATCCTGGGCGGAACAAGGACCACTTCTCCCTCCTTGAAAGGCTCAGTGCTGGAGCCCAACGTGCGCTCACCACGGCCGGTGATGATATAAGACAACTTATAGCCTGGCTGGCTGTGACGGCCGATCTGTTTGTCGGGCGCAAGGCGTACGTGGTCGTAGGAATAACTCATGAATGCAAATATACGATAAAT
>JBGVCF010000012.1:0-44127 GCA_045226315.1 Candidatus Cryptobacteroides sp. | reverse complement strand
GCGCGAAATCAGAGTCGAACTGACACGTCCTTTCGGACACTACCTCCTGAGAGTAGCGCGTCTACCAATTCCGCCATCCGCGCATCGTTTTGGGACTGCAAATATACGCACTTTTTTTGAATCTCCAAACTTTTCATTCCTAAATTTCAACGTTCAAGGGGACAACCGTACTCCAGTACCGGGTGCGGAAACTGAGGGTAGTAACGGAGAGGCGGATTTGCAGGGGCAGGTCTTCCAAATCGGCCGCCTCCCAGTTGTAACCGGCTTCCAGAAGATAGTTTCCCAGCGCGAAGGAACGGACTACCCGGTCCGGCATGGCAATGTCCAGCCAGAGTTCGTCTTCGGCCCCCTGACGGGGCAGGCGGAGACTGCTCCAGGTATCCAATCGGCAGGAAAAAGGGCCTTCCTGCGGCGTCCCGTCCAGGGAAAGGGCATCCACGCTGCCGCGGACCTCGGCCCAATAGGGTTCTCCCCATCCGGGCGGACCGTCAAAAGATAAGGAAAGCGTACAGAAGTGCTTGTGCAGCTGCACCTGTACCCGGGCCGAATCGCCGGGTGTTTCCAGCCATTCGGTGTGCAGGTAAAGCGGCGGGCTGTCGTAGCCGCGCGGAATGCGGAAAGCGTCTTCCTGCGGAAGTTTTGCTCCGGCAACGGCCAGCATCTGCACGCCTCCTTTGGGTACCCGGACCAGCAAGGTGGTGTCTCCGCTTACCGTCATTTCCTCCCGGAAACCGCTGGCAGTGAAGGAAAGGTTCACGGGCCATGACGGTAATTTGTACAGTTCCACTCGAAGGGCGCAGGGGCAGTCGGTCCGGTCTTCCTTTACCACGGTGCAGGATACCCAGAGAGTGCAGGCTAAGAAAAACCCACCGACCACCCCCATACGCTTGTTCCTTCTATTTTCCATAGCTGCGGAAGGTTTCCACGATGGTTCTTTCCCGTTCCGGATACAGGGTCACCAGTTGCGTCTTCAGACTGTCGATACAGTTGACATCGGCCCCCAGCGCACGGAAAATTTCGCCGCGGGACATGCCCCGTTCATACAGATAGCTCAGGATATCGGGCTTGAACCAGAACGTGTTTCCGTAACTGGCCAGATTGCCGCCGTACCGGTCCTTGGACAGGGTGGCCTGCATGAAGTATCCCCACATTTCGCCCAACTCACACCAACCGGATCCGTCTCCGCCTGACCCATACGAGTTCTTATTCTGGACAAAAGATTTTATCACGTATTCAATGTAAGAATTCCAATAGTCATTCCCTACCTGGGCATAGTGGCTGGCATGGGCCATTTCGTGCACTACGGCTTCGTAAATACCCCGGTATCCCTCTTCCTTAGTGCCGATGGTGACATCCGGCGAGAAGAGCTTTACCAGGAAGATGACCAGCTCCGAATAAGGCTCCAGACAAGCCCTCAGGTAGGTTCCCAAAAGCTCGTTGCCCAGGAAGGCCCCATGGTGCAGCATGCAGGTACTGGAGCAAGTCAGGCTGGGGAAGATCCAGATCCGAAGGTCGTCGGGCGGAGTGAGGATGTCCAGGTCCGTGTCCACGCACCGGGTGTAATAATCGTAGGCGGCATTGTTCACCACGCAGCGGCGGAAAAGGGCGGGATCGCTGTCCTCGTTCACGTTCACGTCGATTCCTTCCGGACCGCCTTTTCCCAGGGTACTGACCGAAGCGGGCACTACAATATAGTTGAAGCCGATATTGAAGCCTTTCTCGTTCTGGAACACCAGCCGGTAGCGGGGCGTGCCGGAAAAGGTTTTCCCCATCTTGTAATAGCCGTCCCTGTCGGTGTAACAGGTGGCAATTTTCACAAAAACGTTGCAGACCACTTTCACACCGGCCACGCCGAAGGGCTTCCCGCCGCTGAATTCCGGGTCCTCGATGGTAATGCGGCCCGAAGGTGCCTGTGACTCCGCCTTGGTTTCTGGAACCCAGAGGTCCTCGTTCCCGGTGAGCCGGAAGGCTTCCTCTTCCACCCGTTTCCAATCAATGCCCAAGTCGCCCCGCGTGGAGGGGTCGTGTTCGGCCAGATAACATTCGTCCAAGAGTTCATAGCGGATTCCCTCCGGGAAAACGAAATCATGCGGGACCACCGCATACTGCCAGGTAATGGCTTCCTCCCCTACTTCCGGGTCTTGATAATAGTCTCCTTCGCGTATAATTTGGTAATCAAAGGGATGGTCCATGAGATAGATGTCCTTGGCCTTTAATTGTCGGAGTTGGGCGTCGTCCTTCGGCAGGAAGCGGACATAGAGGTCCGTGGCGGTGATGTCATATCGGCCGGCTTTGGTGGGATAGACTTTGGTAAGGGCCTCCTGCATGTTCTCCACCGTATAGGGATCTTCCAGTTTATCACCCAATTGGATCATCCCGTGATACACTTCTTTCGGGTCTCCGGAAGAGTCTCCTCCCAGCCCCGCATCGCGTTCGCATGCTCCCAGCACGAGAAGCGGAATCAAACAAAAAACAACAAATCGCTTCATGGCATTACAGTTTTTATCTGGCGCAAAGCTGAGAAATCTTATCGGTGTACCGAAAAATGAAACGTTTAAGTGAAAAATCGGCCCTGGAAGCCCCTGTAGGCCCGGTTTTTCGGCCCTACCAAACGGATATTTTTAAAAATCGGCCTCGAAAAAGAGCCAAAATCGGCCTTTAACGCCCTTGTATTCAGGAAAAACCGTTTATTGCGAGGGTGGAAAAATTTCCGTATATTTGCCGGATTTTTTGAAGACGTATTATGCAGGACATCAGAAATATAGCCATCATTGCCCATGTGGACCATGGCAAAACCACCCTTGTGGACCGGATGATCTATCAGGCCAACCTGGTTCGCAGGCCGGAAGACCTGGGCAACCTTATCCTGGACAACAACGACCTGGAACGCGAACGCGGCATCACCATCCTGGCCAAGAACGTATCCGTGACCTATAAAGGGGTGAAGATCAACATCATCGACACTCCCGGCCACAGCGACTTCGGCGGCGAGGTAGAACGCGTCCTGAACATGGCCGATGGCGTCCTGCTGCTGGTCGATGCCTTCGAGGGCTGCATGCCGCAGACCCGTTTCGTGCTGAACAAGGCCATCGACATGGGTAAAAAGCCCATAGTGGTGATCAATAAGGTGGACAAGCCCAATTGCCGCCCCGATGAAGTTCAGGAAGAAGTTTTCGAACTCATGTTCAACCTGGGCGCCAACGAAGACCAGCTGGACTTCAAGACCATCTACGGCAGTGCCAAACAGGGCTGGATGTCCAAGGACTGGAAACAGCCCACCAATGACATCACCGCTCTGCTGGATACCATTCTGGAAGAGATTCCCGCACCTGCAGTGGTGGAAGGAACACCCCAGATGCTGGTTTCCTCTCTGGAATTCTCCCCGTACGTGGGCCGCATCGCTGTGGGCCGCATCACCCGCGGCACCCTCAAGACCGGCATGCCCGTGAGCCTGTGCAAGCGCTACGACATCGTGGAAAAGAGCAAGATCAAGCAGCTGATGGTGTTCGAAGGCCTGGGCAAGGCCAACGTGGACGAGGTTCAGTGCGGCGACATTTGCGCCGTGGTGGGCATCGAAGGCTTTGAGATCGGCGACACCATTGCCGATTTCGAGAACCCCGAGGCCCTGCCGCCCATCGCCGTGGACGAACCCACCATGAGCATGCTCTTCATGATCAACAACAGCCCTTTCTTCGGCAAAGACGGCAAATACGTCACTTCCCGTCACATCAAGGAACGCCTGGAGAAGGAACTGGAAAAGAACCTGGCCCTGCGCGTCAAGCCCGGTATCAATGCCGATAGTTTCGTGGTCTACGGCCGAGGCGTGCTGCACCTGAGCGTGCTCATCGAGACCATGCGCCGCGAAGGTTTCGAACTGCAGGTAGGCCAGCCCAAGGTGCTGGACAAGACCATCAACGGCCAGCGCTGCGAACCCATCGAGGAACTGTCCATCGAGGTACCGGAGCAGTTCGTGGGCGCAGCCATCGAGCTGAGTACCCGCCGCAAAGGCGCCCTGGTCCGCATGGAACCCCGCGGCGACCGTACGCTGTTGGAATTCGAAATCCCCACCCGCGGCCTAATGGGACTGCGTTCGAACCTCCTTACCGCCACCCAGGGCGAAGCTGTGGTGGCCCACCGTTTCAAGGACTACCAGCCGTATAAGGGCGACATCGAGATGCGCACCAACGGCTCCCTGGTGTCCCTGGAAACCGGCGAAGCCATCGCCTACTCCATGAACAAACTGCTGGATCGCGGCCGGTTCTTCGTGGAGCCCGGTGAGGAAATCTACGGCGGCCAGGTAGTGGGCGAACATACCCGCGACAGAGACCTGAACATCAACATCTGCAAGACCAAGAAGCTCACCAACGTGCGTGCTTCGGGCTCCGACGAGAAAGTGGTGCTGCCTCCGGCCATCAAGTTCTCGCTGGAAGAGGCCTTGGAATATATCCAGGAAGACGAACTGGTGGAAATCACGCCCAACCACATGCGCATGCGTAAAATCCACCTGGATCCGCTGGACCGGAAGAGAAATTCTTCCACAGAAGATTGATTTTCCGAAAAATATTCGTATCTTTGCACCCCTTAATCTGTTTTTGTGGCTATGAATCCATTCATCATACCCCTGAACGATTGGGCTGCAGGAGAGCGGAACTTCCTCTCTCATGCAGATTTAGAGTTCTTTCAAAAGTTTGGCAACACGGAAATCCTGGACGCCGATGTAAACGTGGAAATCCGGGTGCTCAAGAAAAGTGCGCAAAAAGTGGAGGCCGATCTTCACTTGAGCGGCACGGTCACCGTGCCCTGCGACCGGTGCCTGGAGCCCCTGGAAATCAGCGTGGATGCAGCGCCTTCGGAGGTCTTCACCCCCGGTGAGGACCCGGATTGGGACCTGAGTCAGGCGGTATACGACTATGTCTGTCTATCACTGCCCATGCAAAGGGTGCATCCGGAAGGACAATGCAATCCCGACACCGTCCGGTTTCTGAGCCATGAGGAGCGAGAGGACGAGGAGGCTGAGGCAGAAGCGAACAGCCCGTTCGCCGCCCTGAAAGGACTTTTTGACAGCAAATAAAACAATTAAAAATAGAGAACCATGGCACATCCGAAACACAAACTCTCCAAGCAGAGAAGAGACAAGCGTCGCACGCACGACTTTGCTCCCGTTCCCACGCTGAGCGTATGCCCTAACTGCGGCGCCACCGTGATGTATCACCGTGTATGCCCCGAGTGCGGCTACTATCGCGGTCGTCAGATCATCGAGAAGAGCGCTGAATAAGCGCTTTTTTTGTAAAAGGTGCGGCCCGG
Organism: Candidatus Cryptobacteroides sp.; assembly: GCA_045226315.1. GTDB lineage: Bacteria > Bacteroidota > Bacteroidia > Bacteroidales > UBA932 > Cryptobacteroides. Next base: position 38,823 of record JBGVCF010000012.1, on the reverse strand, counting down.
TAGTTCAACGGATAGAACGGAAGTTTCCTAAACTTTAAATAGAGGTTCGATTCCCCTCCGGGCTACGAAAAAGAGCATCGCCATTCGGCGATGCTCTTTTTTGTAGTATTACCCTAAATCCTTCAGAAGTGAGGTGAATTTCACGCGGATATCACCGAGGATGCTTCGCCAGTCTTTCAGGGAGCCGTCCAGGTTGTCGGATACTGCCTTGAGGCAGTAGAACGGGATGTTATGCATCTGGCAGAAGTGCGCCACGGCATAGGCTTCCATATCAAAGAGGTCATACTGCTGGCTAAGCGCCTTCACCTGCTCCGGACTGAAGGTCTGGGTGCTCATGAAGTAGTCGCCGGAAAAGACCGAACAACCTTGGCCGGGCAGTTCAATCTTGTCATAAATGAGCTCGCAGCCCCCATTGACAAAACAGGTGCAGTTGAGGATTTCGCCTATGGGGAATCGGGCCGATCCGGCGCTGCCAATGTTCAGCACTGTCGGGTTTCCGCTTTTTTCACGAGACTCGTACCACTTGAGCAATCCGCTGAACATGCGCATCTTGCCCATCCCGGTATAAACGACGGGGAATGGAACATCGGCCTGGGAAATCTCGTCCTTATCGGCCACGAACAGTACAAGTTCGCGTCCTTTGAGTTCATTCAATAGCTGATTATCTATCATATCTACGCGCTTTTGGGCAAAGATACGGAAAATATTGTACATTTGTGGAACATGGCGCATCCGTTCCAAGATATGCTTTTGCTGGAGGACGCGGTCCGGATTAGCGGGCCGGCGGCATCGGAGGCAAAGCCCATCAGGAGCGGGAACACGGTGCCGCCGAAAAGGCCCAAATCGGCCTGGACATAATTGGAGGCGATGCCCACGAGGTCCACGAACCCCATAGCGAAAAAGCACAGCATCACTGGCAGAAGTTGTATCTTTTTATTCATTTCGATAGCGTTTAAACTTTGCTAAGTTAACTAACTATTTTGTAAATTTGTTACACTTAGGATATGGCGTGAGCAAAAAGAGTCTGATATGGAAAATCCCCCGCATCGTTTTGGGTGCCGTTCTGGGGTTGGTGCTGTTACTGTTAATAACTGTAACAGTGGTACTTGTGACGCCCAAATTACGCACGGCCGCCTTGCAGAAAGGCATCGAACAGGTCAATAAGCGTACAGATCTGGACGTGGACCTGGGAAGACTTTACCTCTCCCCTTTCTACCAATCTCCCAGATTTTTGTACCGCGCATACAAAGGTGAAGAGGACCTTCCGGTGCACGTGGAGATAGACAGTCTTTTTATCGGCCACCGGGGCCAGGATACGTTGCTGTACGTACATTCCCTAAACCTGCAGGGTTGTCTGCAGGGAGAGCCCGGCACAGACCTGATGGCCCGCACCATCGTTTTGGAGCAGTTGTTGCTGGACCAGACCACGGCCCACTCAGATACCCTGATAGAAGCGATAGGGATTGACGCCATCGTCGGGCATCTTCACGTAAAGAGTCCCGGAATCAATCTGGCCGAAGGGAAATACCCGCTGCACGGTCTGAAACTGGCCGACACGTATATCGGAATCGACCTTAAAGACAAAGAGGCCGATACAGAGGAGGTACCGCAGGACACCACCTCCTCCCCTATGGCCTTCGAGCTGCCGGACGGCGAACTGAGTCACGTGCGCTTTGTGCTCGCACCGATGGGACTGGACATCCGCACCGACACCTTGTCCGTCAATGCATTAGCCGATGTGGGAAATAACCGCTACGACGTACCCCACCTGCATATCGGCGACGCTTCGCTTACGTTCGGGACGTTCACCCTGCCTTTTGAGGAAGTCCGGGGAGATGCGCTGGTGGACCTGAATACCGGCCTCATTCAGTCGGGCCGCTTATTCGCCCGCTCAGACGCGTTTGGAGCCCAGGCCAACCTGGCCGCCACCACCCTGAATCTGGAGACTATGCGCACAGACCTTACCGGCGATGTGGATTTTCGCGGCAACAGAGCTACGCTTAAAGGCTTCTACGACATAGACGACGAACTGTACGATATGCTGGTGAATATCCGGAAAGTGGACATCAGTTCGTTTATGGAAGATCCCCACCGCGTGGAACTGAGCGGCGATCTTCACGCGAAAGGAAAAGGTATCGATATCAACTCCCCTGCCACAAAAATCAACCTGGACCTGCGCTTGGACAATGCCATTTATGACGATATCAATGTCTCCGGCCTGGCGCTGGACGCCTCCCTGCTGAACAAGGCCCTTGCCGCAAACCTGCAATTCGCGCACGCCGGGATACAGGGTTTTGACATAGACAAGCTGAAACTCAACTTTGCTACCGGAGACAATACCACACTTCACCTTACCACGAAGGGACTTAGCGTAGATGCGGAGAGTCCTATGTACGTTCTCCAGCTGCTGGACCAAGTGACGCCCCTGACAAATGCCGTTACAGACTCTACGTTTATCCAGGCCATCACCTCCCTGCAGGACCTGACCAAGCTGGATACGCTAAGGCGGCTCATTCCGAACCTGCGGGCCGATATCAAACTGACCAAAGGCAGTCCCCTTCAATCCATCATCGATCAAAGCGGGCTGGATTTAAACGATTTAGCCTTATCGCTAACCTCTGATTCCCGCCAATCGGACCTGGCCATCAACGCTTCCATCCCCGATATCACCGCGGCATTGAACGTCATTATGACGGAAGGCAAAACCACCGCCGGGGTCACGGCCAATGCCAACATCAACAACGGCGTGATGAGCCTGGACAGCCTATGGACCGATGCTGCGTTTAAAATGGATCTGGAGCGCATTGGACGGACGCTCAGCGGAACGGGACAGCTGGCGCTGGACAACCTCCGGTACAAGGATATGGCCTTTGGAAACCGCACGGCCGATATATGGATTTCGCCGTCGGAACAGTATAAGAATGCCATCAAGGCCGACGTGCGCCTGGACGACATTCCGCTGGAGATCGTGAGCGGCATCGTCCAGCTGGACGACATCGACCTGAGCGGTATGGTCCGGGCCAACGCCACTGCAGATGGCCTGCCAGCCGATCTGCATTTGTCGGCCCAGGTACTGCCGCTGGGCACCAGCGTATGGTACAAGCCCTACGACGTAAAGCTGGCGCTATCCGAAACGCCCATCGTAATGAAGGACAACGATGTGGACCTCAACGATTTGCACATCATTGGCGCCGACAGCACCTATCTGGCCCTGAACGGCGGAATCAATCTCAACACGATGCTCCTGGATATCGTGCTATCGGCCGACAACTTCGTCCCCACGCAGCTGCCGCCGGATGGACCCATTCCCGTCCACGGCTACCTGGCCACCGATATTCACGGACGGGTGACGGGGCCGCTGGACCATATCCTGGCCAACGTGGATGTCACGGTCCTACCCACCACGGACATCACCTATCCCATCGATGAAAAGAACCTGGCGCAGGTGGAACCGCACGGTACCGTAAACGTACAGTACAACACGGCCGACAGCGAACTGAAGCTCTCCGGAAAGATCGATGTGGACAAAGGGACCGTCCGCTATTCGCCCAAACTCTATCCGATGATGCCCTTCAAGGTGGATCCGGAAAGTAATGTCACCTTCAACGGCCCGTTGGGCCAGACAATGGTGAACATCTCCGCCTCCCAGCAGGTGAAGGGCGATGTGCAATCGGAGGGCGAAGATAGCCGCCGCGTGGTCTTCAATACGGGCGTACGGGTGAAAGGCCAGCTGGATTCGCTGGGGCTCAACGCCATCGGCTTCTTCCTGGAAGCGCCCGATGACGAGACCATCACCAACGAACTGGCCACCCTGGACGAGGAAACCCGCGCCGGAATTGCAGCGGCCTTGCTGGCCACCGGTATGTATATGGGCGAGAGCAATGTGGCGGCACAAAAGAGCGGATATGCCCTGTCCAGCATCATCAAAAGCCGAATTAATGCCGCCCTGGCCAATTCCAAGATGGGGAACTTCATCGACGTGGATATCAGCAGCGGACAAAAGGAACACGCAGCCGGCTCGTCGAACGACACGAACATCTCCATCAGTAAGTCCCTGTTCAAGGATCGCTTGCGCATCACGGTGGGCTCCGTCATCTCCGACAATCCGGAAGTCAATAAAGCCAACGGCCTGCTCAGCCAGATATCCGCCGACTATAAGCTTACCCAGGCCGGTGATGTCTTCCTGCGGGCGTTCTCGAAGCGCGATTATGACAATATCTTTGAAGGCGATCTTACCAAGTCCGGCCTGGGCGTAGGGTATACCCGGCAATGGAAACGAGATGAGATTACGCACAAATTCATAGCCGATGCGGATATCACCTATCGTTCCAACAACAGTATCGGCCCCGACCTTACCCTCACGCATTCCACCCGGAATTTGTTGGGACACAAAGAGACCATCTCGGTCAAGGGCCAGGGGGCGTACTATTGGTCACTGCGCAACCGGCAGCCGGGAGACGCTCAAAGGACCAACACCTATAAGTTCGGCATTGACGCCGCGCTCACCTTCCCGTTCCTGCACTGGCCCGGTGACAACAAGCCCGAAGGCGACACGCGCTACCGGATAGGATACAAGAACGAGAACATCGCCGGTGGATACAGTGTCCATAAGCTCTCCGGAGGCTTCTCGTATTTCATCCGCCCGAAGGGCTTTGTTACACACGTCGTCACACCCTTCTCCCTTTCTTTGGTCAAGACAAAGATGGATACGTCCAACCTGGGGAATCAGGTAGAAGAGCATCCGGAACTCCTCAAAATGCTTGCCGGAGACGAGCTCGTTCCCTCCGCGGGCTATGGAATCACTTATAATGATTACCGCTCCCGCCGGCCGGTCAATACTATGCTTGATGTGGAAATAAAGGAAGCCGGCAACCTGACGAATGCCATCTTTTGCGCTTTCGGGCGCAAGTGGGGGGAATTGGATAAATCCATCGGGAAAATGCCCTTCAACCAGTTTGTCCGGTGGACAGTGGAGCTGTGGAACAAGTTCAACTTTACGGAACGGATATGCCTGGCAACGCGCCTTTACGCAGGTGCCAACAATCCGCTGGGGAACTCCGCGTATGCACCGCTTTCCGAAGCCTTCTATGCGGGTGGTCCCAACAGCCTGCGGGCGGCCGAACCCTATGCCTATGGACCGGGTAATTTCCACAGCACCAAATACAGCCAGAGTTTCTTCCACGCCGGTGATGTCAAGCTGGAGGCCAATGCCGAACTGCGCTTCCCCCTGGTCTGGAAAATCAATGGTGCCGTTTTCGTGGATGCCGGTAACGTATGGAACTGGCGTAACACTTCCGAAAGCCTCAGCAGCGAAGAATATGAGTTATTCCTTGAGGCCTTCGGCATCAAGGAGGACCTGAAAGACGGTATTATCAATAATCCGTATTTCGCCCAGCAGATAGCCCTGGGCACAGGTTTGGGAATCCGGCTGGACATTGAAGGGCTGGTGGTCCGCCTGGACCTGGGTGTGGGAATCCACGCACCTTACCAGACCTACAAGTATAACAAGGATTTCACCCCGGATTACACGCGGCCCATCACCACCTATTATAATATACCGTCCTTCCTGGATGCTGTGCGCCTTAACTTTGGCATCGGCTATCCCTTCTGATGAACATGGCGCATCCGTTCCAAGATATGCTTTTGCTGGAGGACGCGGTCCGGATTAGCGGGCCGGCGGCCTTCAACATCATGCTCAAGCCGGCCGGGTCCCTCTGCAATTTGGATTGCCACTATTGCTATTATCTGGACAAGGCCGAAATTTACGGTGGCCGGGAGCCCCGCATGACGGTGGAGATGCTGGAGAAGGTGGTTCGGGAGTATATATCGGCCAACGATGTACCGGAAGTCCAGTTCAACTGGCACGGCGGAGAGCCGCTGGTGATGGGCCTGGATTTCTACCGCAAAGCCGTGGAATTCCAAAGGAAATACGCCGATGGAAAAACGGTCTTCAACACCCTCCAGACCAACGGAACGCTACTGGATGCCGCCTGGGCCGATTTCTTCCGGGAAAACCACTTCCTGGTGGGGCTCTCCCTGGACGGCCCCAAGGATATTCACGACAAATACCGCAAAGACAAAGGCGGGCAGCCCACCTTCGACCGGGTGATGAACGGCCTCAGGATCCTCCGCTCCCGGGAAGTGGCCTTCAATACGCTTTCCACCGTGAACAAGGCTTCGGAAGGAAGAGGCCTGGAAGTGTATCAATTCCTGAAATCCGTAGGCAGCCAATACATGCAGTTCCTGCCCGTGGTGGAGCATGTGCTGAATAGGAAAAGCGCCCGCCCCCATATAGTGGATCCAGCCACGGAAGGGGCCCAGCTGGCGTTTTGGTCGGTTTCGGCAGGCGGTTTCGGCCGATTCATGTGCGACATCTTCGACTATTGGGTGCGCAACGACGTGGGCCGATACTATGTGGGCCTGTTCGACGCCACACTGGCCAATTGGTGCGGCGTGCAGCCCGGCACCTGCGTCCATAGCCCCACCTGCGGCGGCAATTCCGTCCTGGAGCACAACGGCGACCTTTACCCCTGCGACCATTTCGTCTACCCCAAGTACCGACTGGGCAATATCGGCGAGCAATCCCTCCGCAGCCTGATGGAATCGGCCGCACAGGTGCGCTTTGGCATTGACAAACGCAATGCGCTGCCAGTCAAGTGCTTCCGCTGTAAATACCTGCATCTATGCAACGGAGAGTGCCCCAAACACCGCTTCAATCGCACCGAATCCGGCGAAACCGGGCTGAACGCCCTGTGCGAGGGCTACTACCATTTCTTCGAGCACACCGCCCCCTATATGCAAAAAATGCAGGCGTTGCTCGCTCAGGAGCTGCCGCCTGCATACGTCATTCCCTGGGCCCGGTCTTTCTCCAGGCCGAAATAAACTACAGGGAGTCGCCGAAATCTTCGCGGAACTTCTTCACCAGGTCTTCCTGCCAGTAGCCGATTTCTTCCATACGGCCGAAGAAGAAGCGGAGCACCTTGGGCTCATAGGTCCACTTGAGACCGCCGATGAGCTGGCGGTTGTCCCACAACCATTTAACACGGTCGGCGCAGTATTTCACCTGTGAGAGGGTGAACACACGGCGCGGCATGGCCAGACGCTGGAGTTCCAGTTCGGCGTAACGCTCGGAGCCGTCCGGTTCGCGCTGTTCACTCACCGTACCGCGTTCCATACCGCGGATACCGCCGGCAATGTACAGGGCAGCGCCCACGGCGGCGGCCGGATACTGGTTGTGGGGAATATCAGGAACAATCTCGGAACAGTTGAGATGGGCGCCCAGGCCGCCGGCCGGCTTGATCACCGGCACGCCGTAATCGTCCAGCTCCTTCACCAGATAGGCGATGAATTCGGGGCCCTGGCTGATGTATTCCATATCCAGGCTCTCGTACAGGCCCACGGCCATGGCTTCCATGGAACGGACCTCCATGCCGCCGTAGGTGAGGAAACCTTCGTACAGGGGCACGAACTCCATCATCTCGTCCGTGAACTTCTTGTCGTGCGCGGTGATGATGCCGCCGCGGCTGAAGCCCAACTTGCGGGCGCTGAAGTAGATGATGTCGAAGCGGTCGGCCAGGGTATGGTAAATCTCTTTGGTGGTCATGAACTTGCAACGAGGCTCACGCACCTTCATGAAATAGACGTTGTCCTGGAGCAGAGAGGCGTCCAGGACGCTCTTGACGCCGAATTCGTGGCAGATGTCGGTGACAGCCAGCATGTTCTCCAGGCTCACCGGCTGTCCGCCGATGAGGTTGGTTCCCGCTTCCACGCGCACAAAAGCCACTTTTTCCGGGCCCAGCTCCTTGATGGTCTTGCGGAGCCGCTTGAGATCGAAGTCGCCCTTGAAGGGATCGTCGCTTTGCGGGATGAGGCCCTTGCGGTCCACCAGTTCGATGACTTCGCCGCCCAGGCGGGTGATATGGGCCTTGGTGGTGGTGAAGTGGAAGTTCATGAGGGTATACATGCCGGGCTTCACATAGGCTTCGGCCAGAATATTCTCTGCGGCACGGCCCTGGTGGGCGGGCAGCACATTCTCAGTGCCAAAGACCTCCTTGACAGCGGCCTTGACGCGGTTGAAGGTTTCACTGCCGGCATAGGAATCGTCGGCGATGCTCATGGAAGCCACCTGGCGGTCACTCATGCCGTTGACGCCGGAGTCCGTAATCATGTCCATGTAAATATCCTTGTTCTGCAGCAGGAAGGTATTGTTACCGGCTTCCTGGATGCGCTTGAGGCGCTCTTCTACGGGGAGGAGGGAGAGTTTCTGGACCACGCGCACCTTGTGCATCTCCAGGGGGACCTGATTTTCAGGCTGATAAAATTTAACAGGCATATACTAAAAATATGATTTCAAGACCGCTAAGGTACGGATTTCTTCTTATCTTTGCAAAGATATGATTGGAACCATAGTCAATACGGCCTGCATTGTGGTGGGCACGCTGGTGGGCACCTTTTTCAAGAAGGGGCTGGGAGAAAAATATACCCAGGTGATGTTCAACGCCATGGGTCTGGCCTCCATCGCATTGGGCGTGAGTTCCTTCGTGCAGAACATGCCCAAGAGCGAGTTCCCGGTGCTGTTCATCCTGAGCCTGGCCATCGGCGGGCTCATCGGCACGGCGCTGGACCTGGACGGAAGGGTGAACCGCGCCATTGCCAAACGCGGCGGAGAAAGCCTGGCTACCGGCCTTATATCGGCCTGCCTGCTCTATTGCATCGGCACTTTTTCCATTGTGGGACCTGTCCTTAGCGCCTTGCAGGGGGATAATACGTTCCTGTACACCAATTCCACGCTGGACCTGGTCACTTCCACGGTCTTTGCCACCACCTTCGGCTTTGGAATGATTCTGGCCGCGCCCATCCTCTTCCTCTGGCAGGGTTCCATCTGGCTCATTGCCAAACTGGCCTCCACCAGCCCGCTCCTGCAGGGTACGCTGGTGAATGAACTGGCCATCGTGGGCGGCGTGCTCATCCTGGCCTCCGGCCTCTCCATCCTCAAAATCAAGGATTGCAAAACCCTCAACTACATTCCCGCCCTGCTGGTGCCGGTACTCTGGTTCCTGATAAAGGGTCTGTTGGGACTATGACTTGTCCCGTAAGGTAACAATGGCCGTCATGCCGGGCATGAGGTGCGGATGGGGCTCAAGCATGGCCTCCAGATGCACCATGCCGTTCTTTTCCACCACGGGACTGATGGCCGATACCACGGCCTGGTGAACCTCGGTGGGATAAGCGACGGAAATCACCTGAATACGGGCTCCCTGCTGGAATTTGTGGAGCTCGTTTTCCAATACATCGAAGCAAACCTTCAGATGCTGGGTATCCACTATATAAAAGAGCGGAACGCCGGGTGTGGCAGCGCCGTAGAGCGTGGCATCGATGCGGCTCACTGCTCCGGTGACAGGAGCGGTGATGGTGCAGTAGGTCAGTTCATGTTCTAACTGCTGCAAAGCGGCCTTGGCGGTATTGTATCCGCTGTTCACGCGGGCCTGGTGACGGATTTCCTCGGGCGCTTTATCCAGTTCGCCCCGCTTGTAGCCCTGTCCCATCAGGATGGACTGATATTGGAATTCGGCCTTTTCCAGTTCGGCCCGGCCGCGGGCGATCTTGTCTTGAAGCACCGCCTGGCTCAGGCGGACCACCACCTGTCCCTTGCGGATACGCTGACCCAAAAGGATATCAAACTCCACGATTTGCTCGCCGATACGGCTATACACGGGCACTTCGGTGACGGCCTGGATGCTTCCCTTGCTTGAAAAACCTTCGGCCTCGATGGTGCGCTGGAGGTTCCGGCCCTGCACCGCAGGGATGGCCTGTTGCTCCGGAACAACGGCAGGTTCCTCCTGGACAGGCGGGAGGGGTGCCGACTGGCGGGAATGACAGGCGGTGAAAACGGTAAGCAAGCCGATGAGAACGAGATGCCTATTCATGCTGCGTAAGGGTTAATAAGTGATAATACGTGGTCCAGTAGCCGGCCAGCGCCGTCAGGTGTTGGTTGTAGGCGTTATCCCGGCGGCTTTGGGCCAGGGAGTAGGTGTTGATATCGCAAAGGCCGTTGGCGTAGTTTTCGGCCGTGAGGGAAAACACTTCATCGGCCATTGCCACGGCTTCGGCGGTGTGGGTGAGCAATTGTTCGTGGGAGCGGAGGTTGTCCAGCGTGGTTTTTACGTCTTCGGCCAGGGCACGTTCCTCCTCCCGGAGGGCCTGTTCCTCGCGGGCTTTCCAGGCCGATGCAGCGGCTACGCCCTTCTTGGCGGCACCGTGGTCCATGATGGGCACACTGAGGGTAATGCCTCCCAGCATAAAGAACTGGGGATCGCGGTAGGCGCCGATGAAGGTGTTGCTCATCTGCTGCATGCCCACGCTAAGGTCTACGCCCACTTTCACGCCCTGCTCCCGGCGGACTTTATGTTGTTGCTGGAGGGCCTCTGTGATCTCCATCTCTTTCTGCTGGAGGGCCGGACTGTTGTTGCGGGCCAGTTCCAGGACATCTTCGTCGCTGAGCAGGATCTGCTTGGTGTGGGTGGGTACGGTAAGCCGAGCGCCTGACGGTATGGCGTCCGTACGGAGATAGGACAGCAGGGATTCGCGAGCCAGTTGCTCCTCTCCCCTGGCGCTAAGGAGCGCGTTCGCGGCGTTGAGCCGCTGCAGCTCCAGGGAGCGGAGTTCGGCAAGGGTGATCATAGCGATGCTGGCTTTCTCCCGCGCAATAGCGTACAGGGTATCGGCCGTCTCTTTGTTGCGCAGGCACATGTCCAACTTTCCCTGCGCACAGGCAAGGCGGAAGAAGCGGATGGTGGCTTCCTCGGCAATACGGTGGAGCTGGTAGTTCAGTTCTTTCCGGGCGGTCTCCATCCGCTGGTCCTCCACGAGTTTTTCCCAACGATAAGGATTATAGCCGATGAGGGACTGCTGATAGCCCACACTGAACGGAACGGCCACGATGTCCCGGGGACGGTTGTTGATATCCCGGCCGAAGTATTCGCTCCAAAGGGCCTGGCTCTCCACAAAAGCGTCGCCGCCCCAGCCCGTCACTTTCTGGCTCAGCCTCAATTTAGCGGCCGTTGAGAAGCGGTCGAAGTTACGCAGGTACACGTAGGGGCGGTCCGGATCGGCGATGATACGCTGGTAGCCGGGCGTGAAACGGAACTCCAGTTGCGGCTTACGGAGCGCCTGGAACTGAGCATAATGCTGGGTATGATACTCGAACTGGTAACGGCTCTGGAAAGCCATGATGGTGCTGTCCTGGGCCAGCCGGATGATTTCATCTAGGCTCTGGGCCCTGCTTAGCAGCGGAAAGCCGCACAGGAGGACGATGGCGTAAATCCACTTTCTCATACCGTCTGCCGTTTAATGATTTCACTGAACAGGCCTCCCTTGGCCACCAATTCATCGTAACTGCCGTCTTCGGCCACCCGACCGCCGTTCAGTACAATAATGCGGTTGCATTCCCGAATGGTGCTCATACGGTGGGCAATGGTGATGCGCGTACATTTCATCTGGGCCAGGTTCTGGGCAATCTTGTACTGACTAATATTGTCCAGGGCCGATGTTGCCTCGTCCAGGAACACAATCCTGGGCTTGCGGATAAGGGCGCGGGCCATGAGGATGCGCTGGCGCTGACCACCGGAAACGCCCTGCCCATCGGCCGATATACGGGTATCCAGTCCCAGCGCCATGTCCTGGATGTCCTTGTCCAGCGCAGCCATTCGGGCGGCCTCCCAAACCTGTTCGTCGGTATACCAGACGTTGCCGAAAAGGATGTTGTCGCGGATGGTTCCTTCCACCAGCTGGCCGTCCTGCAGGCAGATGCTCACGCAGTAGCGGCGAAGGCTGGGTTTGTTAACCTCGGCCAGGTTGTGTTCATCGTAGAAGATGGAACCGCTTTCGGCCTGCTCGAAACCCAGCATCAGGCGCACCAGCGTGGATTTTCCGCAGCCGGAGGGCCCCACCAGCGCCACATAGTCGCCAGGGTTAATGCTCAGGTCCAGACCGTCGAAGATATAAGGCATATTCTCCGCGTAGCGGAATTTAAGGCCCTTGATTTCAATCCTTCCGCTTACTTCCCGCAATAGCACCTGGCCGGATTCGGCCTCGGATTCGGCCTCCAGGATGGGCGCGCAAAGCCTGATTTCGGGTCCCAACACCGCCACGTCCTTGGTAATCCGTTCAAAATCTTCCACAGCACGCGTGGCGATGGCCAGTACGCTGCAATAGGCGATATAGTCCGAAAGACCCAGTCCATAGTGCCAGGCGGCGATCATGGTGACCAGCAGCGGCACCAGGCGGAAATTGTAACTGATGGAGTTGCCGATACTGAACATGGCCGGATAGCGGCTGCCGTTGGGTTCTGAAGGCTCATAGGCCACGGCCCAGTGCCTGAAGGCCCTGATCTCGGCCCCGTTGGTGCGGATCTTCTGGGCACCGGATACCAGATTGTAGATAAGGCCGGTGAGCTTGGATGCGCTCACATTGGCACTGTTCTGCACATTCTTCCGGAAATAGTACACGCTATAGATGGCCAGCAGGTAAAGGGCAAGCACCAGGATGCCGGTCCAAAGCAGCGGACCGCCGTAAGTGAAGAACTGGATGAACATCACGGCCGTGAACAGCAGGGAAAGGATGGTGGACAGCATGTCCTCCGTCAGTCGCGAGAACGTCCTTACCACCGACAGGACCCTGTTGGAAAGGTCGCCGGGTGCATACTGCTTGAAGAAGGTGGTGGGCAGCATGAGCAGGCGGGTCATCAGCGGGGTTTGCAGGGCATATTCCGTCTTGTCCTTCATCCTCACCACCAGGTAATTGCGGGACAGCTGCACCATTACCAGCCCGGCTGCAGCGCTGAACAGCAACACGGCGATTGGCGTAATCTGGGCGGCATCGCCCGAAGGGATTACCTCGTTGAACAGCAGTTTGCAGATGTACGGCGTGACCATGGTGAGCAGCACCACGCCCAGGCAGGCCAGCAAGGCACAGATATAGTCGAAGCGGTTTAACTGCCGGAAGGCGTGTGCCAGGAAGGAAGAGACCGTCAGTTTTCCGGGCGGCAGCGGATAGCAGAGCGTGAAGGCTTCCTCCTTGAGCAAGGAGGCATCTTTCCTGGCCGAACAGCGACGGCCCGTCTGGGGATAAACAAAGGAATAATCGGCAAAATGGGGCGTCAGGATCACGGGAAGGTCATCTTCCACGGTGAATGCGAGAATTTTGCCCGAACAGCGCCGCCACCATCGGCCTTCCAATTTCAGTTGGCGGAAGAAGATCTGATGCCGATAGAAGAGTTCCTCCAACTGGTCCAGGTTGGTGGGGATTTCCCGCTGCCGGGTGATTTTTTCCCACATCTTCCGGTCGATCATGCCCCGGAAGAGGTCGGCGGTCTGATTCAGGGCCTGACGGTCGCCCTCAATCCGCTGCAGCAGCTGCTCGAAGAAAGGATTGTTCATAGGTCAGGCGTATTGAATCAGTTTGCGGTACAGGCCTTCCTGCTGCACGAGTTCCTCATGCGAACCCTTCTGCAGCAGGTGTCCGTGTTCCATTACATAGATACAGTCGCAGTCGCGGATGGTGCTCAGGCGGTGGGCAATGAGGATGAGCGTAATGCCCAGGCCGCTGATATGGTCCATCACCCGCTGCTCCGTCTTGGGATCCAGGGCCGATGTTCCCTCGTCCATGATGAGGATGGTGGGGTCTTTGGCCAGGGCGGTGGCAATTTCGATGCGTTGGCGCTGTCCGCCGCTGAAGTTCTTGCCATTCTCCGTGAGGTGCGACTGGTAGGCGCCGGGACGTCCGGCTATATCCTCGTGGATCTGGGCATCGTACGCGGCCATCACCATGGAGAAGTCCTCGATGGAGTTGTCCCACATCTTGATATTGTCGGCGATGGTGCCTTCGAATAACGTAATATCCTGGTTCACCACCGACAGGGAGTTGTTCTTCACCACGCGATTCACTTCCTTCACAGGAATGCCATCCAGCAGGACCTCCCCTTCCCAGGGTTCATACAGGCCGGAGATGAGTTTGGCAATGGTGCTTTTGCCGCAGCCGGAAAAGCCCACGAAGGCCACTCTCTCTCCGGGCGCAATCTTGAGCGAGAAATTCTTGAGCACCGGCGGCTGGCTCCGGTCATAGCCAAAAGTGACATTGCGTAGTTCCACCTCTCCCCTGAGCTTGGGCTGCGCCGGCAGGGATTCGGCATCCGGGAGCGTAAGGGAATTCTCCCGGCTGGTTTCCTCCACTTCCTCCAAGCGCTCCATGGCGGCATGGGAACGGTAGATTTCCTGCGTTGAACTCACTACCGAGTTGATGGGGAAGGTAATACTGGTGGCCAGCGCCTGGGAGGCCAGCAGCATACCGGGCGTGAGCTCTCCCTGGAGGATATACCAGGCACCCAGACAGAGGATGAGGGCGTTGCAAACGTTCAGCACCAGCAAAGGAATGGAGCCTATGGCCATGGTGTTGGTGGTGGTCCGCACACGGGCATTCAGCGCTTTCACGTAGGTCTGTTCCCACTGGGAATAGAAGATTCTTTCGCCGCCCATGGACTTGATGGTCTCCATGTTCTTGATACCGGTCATGGTAACACCCTGCAGACGGGCATCCGTTACCTCCGATCCCTTGGCTCTCTTTTTTATGGTACTGGCGGTCATGCGTGTGGCCACCACCAGCGCTACCATGGAAAGCACCACCACCATACCCAGTTTCCAGCTGTACAGCATGAGCAGCCAGGCACAGATTACCGGACGGATCACGATGACCAGCGCATAGGAAAAATGGTCCATAGCGCCTCCCAGATTCCTGATACTGGAGTAACGGGCCACCAGTTCGCCGGCCGTGAAGCGGTCCACGGCGGCCATGGGAAGTTGCAGGAGAGAGAGGACGTACCGCGACGAAGTATTGATACCCAGTTTGGTGAATTCCCTTCTACGTAAAGGATTCAACAGCAGCCACATGGTGATCTCCAGCACGAACAGCAGGAAGTAGAAGATCATCATGGGGGCGAACCATTCGGGGTTCTTCTGGGTGATGATGTTGTCCGTGTAAACCTGCTGGAAGAAAGGCGGGAGCAGATAAGAGGCCATGTCCCCTATCAGCAGCAGGAACGTGACCAGAAAGAAGCCCCGGCAGCCTCGGATGAAGCGGCCGATGAGTGCGAGTGTGGACTTGGACTCCTTTTTCATTCCATACGCAGTTTCACAGCCCGGAAGCGCGTCCTGGCTTCCTCAAACAGGTATTGGAACATGCTGCGGCGCCGGGTTTCGCTCAGGACCGAGCAATAGGTGCCTACATTCATATTGACGTCTTCGGGCTGGCCGAAGGACCAGTCGTACTCCTGAGGATTCTCCGGCGAAGGAAGGAGTTCGATATTCACCTGGTACAGGGTCTCGCCCGATTCCAGCAGGCGGCGGACCATTTCCTCGCTCTTGAGCGTCTGGCGTACTTCATCGGCCGCCACGGGATAGCGGTCGATGCGCACAACACGTCCCTTGACATAGCCTATTTCGTCCCGTTTTTCATCCTCCGGCCACACCTGGGCCACCATACCCTCGCGCAAATCCCGCTGGCCTGCATTGTCGATGAAAGCGATGAGCATGGCGCGGGTGGACTGGAGGTCTGTTCCGCTCACCACGCTGATGATGGGTTCGAAGGCCTCGAAGGGCTCGTTGTCCACCTTGGTGTTGATGACCGTTCCTTCCACCGTACTGGTGAGAATGCTGTAACTGTCTTCCATGGAGATGAGGGCGATGGACTGCCCCGGCGTAACAGGGTCTCCGCTGCGGACGAACATGGTGCGCACCATGCCGCGGTTGGGCAGGGAAACATCCGTTGTCCCCTCCAGGGGGAACACCACGCCATTATAATATACCTTGTCTGAAACGGTGCCCAGGAAACCCCATACAAAGAAAGCAGCCAACAGCAGTAAAGCCGTGACGGCCAAAAGATAAGTGGGCAGGGCTGTTATCTTGAGGGTGCTGCCTATCTGGTCAGGCGACTGGAGTTGCTGCTGACGGTTCTGGGCAGAAAAAGGGTTTTGATTACTCATATACAAAAATAGTAATAAATCTTTATTTACGTTCAGTAAATCACTATCTTTGTAAAAATGACATCTGCCATGCGCCCTAACCTGAAACTCTGCCTTCTGCTGGCCCTACTCCCGCTCGCCATCTCCCTTTCCGCCGCCAACAAGCAGCGCGTCAAAGACCTGGACATCCAGATTACCCTCCTGTCCAAAGGCGGGATCGTGGTCTGTGAAACCTGGGACATCAATACCGGGGACGACATTACCGAATGGTATCTGGTCCGGAAGAATCTGGGAGACATCAAGATTAGGAACTTCGCAGTCATTGATGAGAAAGGCGTAAGGTTCCAGGACGACGGGGAATGGGATGTGGACCGCACCCTGGAGGAAAAAGCAGGCCACTCCGGCATTGTCCATAAAGATGATGGAGTGGAGCTGTGCTGGGGCGTAGGTTCGCACGGAGACCATGTATTCCGTGCCATCTACGGCATGACCAACGCCATCAAGTCCCTGAACGACTACGACATGCTGCACCTTCAGGTGGTTTCCCCGGGACTTTCCTCTCCCCCGGAGCATGTGAAGGTGACCATCGACGCCAAGGAGCATCAGTTGGATACCACCAATACCCGCGCCTGGGGTTTCGGCTTCGGCGGACGCACCTCCTTCCAAGATGGGAAGGTGGTGTTTGAGTCCATCGAACCTCTGCAAAAATCGCATTCGGTCATTGTGCTGCTTCGGCTGGACAAAGGCTATTTCGCCAGTGAGAGCGTACAGGACCGCGATTTCCAGGATGCCCTGGACATAGCCATGGAAGGAGCCGATTTCGGCGACAAGAAAGATGATGATGAGGAGGATGACGGCATTGCCTCCGGAATAGCGATGTTCTTTACCATTCTGATTATGTATCTCATTCTCCGCAAA
Organism: Candidatus Cryptobacteroides sp.; assembly: GCA_045226315.1. Lineage (GTDB taxonomy): Bacteria > Bacteroidota > Bacteroidia > Bacteroidales > UBA932 > Cryptobacteroides. The sequence goes on along the minus strand of JBGVCF010000012.1, from coordinate 21,893 downwards.
CCCATCCGGGGTATGCTGGGCAAGAAGAGCAGGCGCGAAATCCGGAAAGTGGTGGGTATCAGCAACCTCAAGGACGTGAGCTGGTTCCGGGACATTCCTTTGGAAGGGAACCTGGATGCAGCCCACATAGTTTTGGAAGATCTGGGGTTTGGAAGCGGAAAGAAAAACAACCTGCCCATGGCACACATCCTCCGGTTGGTCCATAACGGCTATTTAAGGGCTTCGCGCGAAATGGAAGGTCCCGTGAAACTCACCTTCACGGACAAGGACCCCGGTTCCCTGGACAAATCGGCCCAGGAGCTATATAACCTGCTTAAAAAGGCAGCTGGAGCAGATGGCGTTTTGGAAGACAAAGAGTTCTCCACCTGGGCCCGTACCAATGATATGGATGTCTACGGCTGGTCCTTTGAATCCCATGACCGTTCCATCAACTTCCTTAAGAACAAAGGCTGGCGCAAATACGGGGATTATTCCACCGAAGGCCAGACGGAAGCCCGCCACCTGGCAGGCCTGAGGAAGTACCTGGACGATTTCACGCTGGTGAAGGAAAGGGAAACCATCGATGTGATGCTATGGAAGGAATACCTGGTGTATGCCGGTCTTTTCGGCCTGGCCGATAAAGTGGCGCAGCAGCTCAAAGACATCGACCCTACCCTCTTCACCCAGGCTTTCCCCTACGATCCCACTTCCCTGCCTTCCCTGGTTATGCTGGGCGAAGCGCTGGCTTCTTCGCTGCAATCTGCCACCACCACGGGCAATCCTAACAATTCTTCCGTGGACAGCGACGACGGCAGCAGCGGCTATGGCGGCTCCACCTCCTATGGCGGTGGCGGCGGCTTCAGCGGAGGCGGTTATGGCGGCGGTGGCCGCTAGGGCTCCCGGATATTGAATTCCTTTTTGTAAGGCTGGTTTTGCTTATAGGCAGGCCAGCCGGGATTTCCGTTCTTGCAGAAGTCCGTCCAGGCATCCAGCATTTCTTCGGAGAGCTGGGAATCGGCCTCCGTGAACGGGCGCCAGCTGTTTTTGAGCGTGCCGAATACATACCAGAGTTCGGCAGAATGGAAGGCCCCGGCGTTGGAGGCCGGATGGGATTCGTCGGTGGGCAGGTCGCGCAGGAACTCGTACTCATAGACAGGGAAACCCAGGGAGTCGCGGAGCTCGCAGAAGTGGTGAACGGACGCACCGCCCAGCATGCCCATATCGTCCTTGTTGTAGCCAATCATAATGGGAATCGGAGCTATGGAGCCGTCCATAAACGCCTTCTCAAAGCCCTCCGTGAGCACTTTTCCGTCCAGATGCGGAGTGAGCATTCCCTTGAGCGCACCCAAAATCTCAGAGGCCGGGGCCGCGCGCATATCGGCCAAGTTGGTGAGCCCGGCGGCATCCATCAGGGCCTTGCCCATGGTATCGGCCTGCTCCTGCGTGGCTTCCGGGGTGAGACCGCGGGTAGAAAGCCCGCCGCCGCTCTGGATAATGGCACCGGCCATAAGCCCCCGCGACAGAGGAGAAACCAGCAGCGTCTTTACGCTCATGGCGCCGGCACTTTGGCCGAAAACGGTGATTTGATCAGGGTCGCCGCCAAAGGCCGATATATTATCGTGCACCCACTGCAGGGCGGCAATCTGGTCCATGGTGCCGTAGTTGCCGGACTGTCCCTGCTCTGCCGTGAGTTCCGGATGGGACAGGAAGCCGAAGGTTCCCAGCCGATAGTTGATGGTGACCAGAATCACGCCCCGGCGGGCCCAGGCATCGCCATCCATAGTCACTTCATAGCCATACCCGTTCATATAGGCGCCGCCATGGATCCACATGGCCACAGGCAGTTTCGCATCGGCCTTCCCTACCGTTTGGGCCGGAGCCCATACATTCAAGAACAGGCAGTCTTCGCTCTCTTCCGGCGTTCCTTCCCAATAAAATTCATCGCCGTAGAAGGTGCCGGGCTTGTTTCCGAACTGTGGACAAATGGGGCCGAAGGTATCGCATACCCTGACACCCTCCCAGGCCGGAACCGGCTGCGGCGCCTGCCAGCGGAGATCGCCCACCGGCGGTGCGGCATAGGGAATGCCTTTATACACCATCACATTTGAGGAGTCCGTAAGGACACCCTGGATCTTACCTCCGGCAATCTCCAGCACAGGAGGCTGAGCCGTACAGGAAATCAGGGCCAATAACAGCAGGGAAACAGATAACTTATTCATTTTTCGCGGCGTTTAATAGCGCGAATATACAATTTAAACTGTATATTTGTGCATACACACATCTTTCTCCTATGAAAAAAGTCTTACTTAGCGCCCTGGTGCTGGCAGGTTTGAGCCTGATGGCCGCCGCCCAGCCCGCCGTTCCCGAAAATGTCATTCATACCCAGCGGGCCATCATCACCATCACCTATGGCGGTCCCACCCGCGCGGAAGGTCGATCCTATAACTTCACGCCCATCTTCTTCATATACCCGGACGGAAAACTGGACCAGGCCGGCGCAGAGCAGCTGCTTGAGAGCCTGGACATCCAGCCCCTGCTGGATGCCAACTACGGCACGGCCCTAGTGGTAAATCCTATCGGCGACAAGTACGATGCCCAGTCCGATTTCGACGCTTTCGTTCAGTTGTTTAACCAATTCCGTGGTCCCGGCAATTTGAAGCTGGTGGGCTTTGGGCAGGGTGCCACTTTTATCAATCAGGTGCTGGCTCCCAAGGCCGGCGGGCAGGTGGCCGGCATCCTCAGCGTTGGCGGCAAGCCGGGCAAGAGCGTGGATCCGGCCGGCGTTCCCGCCTATGTGGCCGGAAAGGGCGCCGCAAAGGTGGCTAAACCTTATCAGGCGGCCATCGCAGCCCGTGCTGATGAACCCCTGCTGAAGGTGGTGGTGGATCCTGTATCGGCCCCTTTGAAGGACGTTTTTGCCGAAGCTTGGAAAGAGGTGCTGGGACGCAACTATCGTTATAATAATTATGGGCACACCCATTACGAAGGTTCCCCCTTTGGGCAATACGGTTCCTTTGAACTGGAGCCTTACCTGGATTGCGAATCCCTGGGCATCAAGCGCATCATTGTGGAGCAGCCTACGGGATTCGGCCCGCAGGCGCAGGACGGTCCCAAACAGCTGTGGTACGAATACTGGCCCGTGGAACTGCTCACCGGTGCCCCGGAGCACAGCGTACCCGTGATGGTGCTCCTGCACGGCAACATGAACGATCCCCGCACCCAGGCTGAAACCTCCGGCTTTATCCAGGTGGCCGCCCAGGACCGCTTCTTTGTGGTGGAGATGGAATGGCAAGGTACGCCCAATTACCAGGCCATGGGTCACGACGGCATTGAATCCGTTCTGTATCAGTTGTTTGCCAAGTATCCCCAGCTGGATCCTTCCCGCGTATACGCCGAAGGCCTGAGCGCCGGTTCCATCACGGCCACGGCTCTTGGCATCAAGAAGTCGCATGTCTTTGCCGCGGTAGGAGGCCATTCCGGCGGCATTTTCAGCGGTCCGTTCAAGGGCTATACCGCCTTCGATATCCTCTGGGCCGAAGCCACCCAGAAGCGCGGCGCCGTGGAAATGCCCTACTGCTCCGTCCTGGGCACGGCCGATAATGTGGTCCCCTATATCAAACCCGACAACTGGAAAGGCAACAACTACCTCAACGCCTGGAACGCCTATGAGCAGATGAACGGCATGGAAGTGGTGAGCGAAATAGACTTTTCCGCAGACCCTGTCTTCGGCCAAAAGTTGCAGGACCGCGAAACCATCGTCACCAACAAGGGCGACGGGATTGTCATTGAAACCGGCCAGCTGTACAAGGGCAAGGTTCCTATGATAAAAATAGTGGCCGTAATGGACTACGGCCACTGGAACTTCCAGCCCACCGCCCGCATCATGTGGGACTTCTTCAAGCAGTACCGCCGCGACCCTGAGACCAAGAAACTAATCTATGAGAAATAGCCCCAATGCGGCACAACCACCTCATCCTCAGTACTTTACAGAAATCAATCGTTCGTTTTTTGAACGATTGATTTTCATAATACGTTGTGTGTCAACCACTTGCGCCGCATTAATGGAGGCTCGATGCGGATAATGCCTGAGAGAAGCACATAATGGGTTTCCCTGGTGCTTCTATAGCCGAAAACGGGCACAAGAAGCACGAATGGAGCACTTTTGGTGTCTATGAAGACCTAAAATAGCCCTTTAAGCATGAAGGAATCTTAGGCTGATTGCTTTTTAAACAAAAAAGATTTCATTTGGAAAGGAGTTTATTTCTTTCGAATCAAATTGTCTGCTATCTTTGTAAGAGATAACCACAAGATATGAGAACACATTTCCGCTTCCTTACACTGTTGAGTGTGCTGTTTAGCTTATCGGCCCAAGTCCAAGCTCAGCCCGCCGATCTTTTCACTAAAGAGTGGCCTGCCCGCTGGATCAGCGTGCCGGAAACCGGCGCCCTGGATTATGGCGTGTATTACTTCCGCAAAGACGTGAACCTGGCCACCGTTCCGGCCCGTTATGTGGTGCACGTAACGGGCGACAACCGTTACAAACTCTATGTGAATGAGCAGCTGGTATCCATGGGCCCGGCCAAGGGAGACGCCCTGCACTGGAACTATGAGACCGTGGACCTGGCACCGTACCTGAACGCCGGCAACAACGTGATTGCAGCCCTGGTGTACAACGAAGGCCCCACCCGTCCGGATTCGCAGATTTCTATTTCCTCCGGACTCCTGCTGCAGGGAGAGGGTGAATCGGCCGACCTTTACACGGACAAAAGCTGGAAATGCATCCAGGATCCGGCCTATAGCCCCGTAACAGCTATCGTCAAGGGTTACTATGTGAGCGGCCCCGGCGAAAAAGTGGACATGAATGTCACCCTGTCCAACTGGAACAAGGCCGATGCCGACCTTTCGGCCTGGAAGGAAGCCCAGGAAGGGCCTGCCGGCAAGCCCGTGGATGTGCTGGACATCCAGAATTTCGACTACCATCTCCTGCGGCCTTCCACCCTCCCCCAGATGGAACGCACGCCCTTTGCCCTGGGCCATGCCTTTACCGTTCCCGCCCATTCCCAGAAGGTGGTTCTGCTTGACAACAAGGTACTTACCAACGCCTACTTCCATTTAAAGATGAGCGGCGGCAAAAACGCCCAGGTGAAGATTGGCTATGCCGAAGCCCTCTATATCCCCGACGGAGAAGGCCCTGCCTATGACCTTACCCCTGAACAGATTGCCCAGCTCCCGGAGGAATACCTCTCCTATGTGCTTTCCCCTAAAGTGAAAGGCAAGGGCAATCGCAACGAAACTGAAGGGAAGGTGTTTATCGGCCGCGAAGACCGTCTCATTTCCAATGGCTTGAAGAGCCAGCAGTTCACCACGCTTTCCTGGCGCACCTTCCGCTATGTGCGTCTGCTGGTGGAAACGGCCGATGAACCGCTTACCATCGAGGAAACCTCCGGCATCTTCACGGGTTATCCTTTCACCCTGGATGCTTCGCTGAACACGGACCGCCAGGAGCTCAAGGACATCCTGGAGATTGGCTGGCGTACGGCCCGCCTGTGCGCCTGGGAAACCTATATGGACTGCCCGTACTATGAGCAGCTCCAGTATTTGGGCGATACCCGCATCCAGGCCCTGGTGACCCTCTACAACAGCGCCGACGACCGCCTGGTAAAGAATTTCCTGCACCTGGCCGATATCTCCCGCAACGCCGACGGCATTACCAAGAGCCGCTATCCCACCACCATCCCGCAGCACATTCCGCCCTATGCGCTCAGCTATATCTATGCCCTGCATGATTACCTGATGTATGGCGCAGATACGCAGTTCGTGATGGACCTGTTGCCGGGAGCCGAACAGATCATGACCTATTTCTCCCGTTACCAGCAGGCCGATGGCCGCGTAAAGAACCTGCCGGCCTGGAATTTCTCCGACTGGGTGAACGACAAGCCCGAAAGCTGGCACAGCGGCGTACAGCTGAGAGGCGCCGACGGCTGCACCAGCGTGATGGACCTGCAATTGCTGTATGCCTATGAGCTCATGTCCCACATGGAAGCTGTACGGGGCAATACCTGGCTAGCCGGCGAATATGCCAAAGAGGCTGCCAAGCTGACCGAAGGCGTCAAGAAAGCCTATTGGAATGCAGAGAAAGGCCTGTTTGCCAACCGGGCTGAACAGGACTACTACAGCCAGCACGGCAATGCCCTGGCCATCCTCTGCGGCATTGTGGAAGATCCCAAAGCCCTTGCGCAGAAACTCCAGGCCGATGCCTCCCTGGCCCAGTGCACCATCTATTACAAGTACTACCTCTACGAAGCCTACGTTAAGGCCGGCCTGGGCAACGACTACCTGAACTGGCTGGACATCTGGCGCGAGAATATCGCCATGGGCCTCACCACCTGGGGAGAGGACGCCGATGTATTCGGCACCCGCTCCGACTGCCACGCCTGGGGTTCCAGTCCGAACATCGAGCTTTACCGTACCGTGCTGGGTATCGATTCCGACGCCGTAGCCTTCAAGAAAGTACACATTGAGCCTCGCCTGGGCGAGCTCAAGGAAATCGGCGGCACCATCCCGCATCCGCAGGGTGCCATCACCGTCCAGTACAAGGTAAAAGGAAACCACATCCAGGGAACCGTCGAGTTACCCAAGGATGTGGATGGAATCTTTGTCTGGAACGGAAAACAGCTGCCGCTCCATGGCGGGAAGAACCCGATTAACCTGCGCTAAAAGTAGGTTACGGTCTTCTGCTCCACGGCGCTGAGCAGTTTGTTGGCCAGGCTGGAAACGCCGAAGCGGAAGAGCTCTTTGTTCATCCACTCCTCTCCCAGGACTGTCCGTCCGATGGTCCAGTAACATACGGCATCCAAGGCCGAGGCAATTCCGCCGGCGGCCTTGAAGCCCACTTTCTTACCGGTGACCTCATAGTACTTCTTGATGCTTTCGCACATCACGTAAGCAGCCTGAGGCGTGGCGTTTACCTTCACCTTGCCGGTAGAGGTCTTGATGAAGTCGGCGCCGTTTTCCATGGCCAGGAAAGAGGCATCGGCAATGTTTTCAGGGGTTTGCAGCAGACCGGTTTCCAGGATCACTTTCAGCACCACGGGACGGCCCAGTTCGGCGGCCACGCGGTCGATGCACTCGCGGGAGGCCTTGATTTCGGCCCCGGCTTTCTCGTAATCCCCCGCCAGGAAGCTGTTCAGGGCCAGGACGATGTCAATTTCATCGGCCCCACCGCGGACGGCGAGTTCAATCTCGTGCAGTTTCACCTCCAGGAAGCTCTGGGAGGTGGGGAAACAACCGGCCACGCAAGTAACGTGCAAGGCGGGATCCTTGCGGGTTTCGGCCACGATAGAGGCGAAATTGGGGAACACGCAGCAGGAAGCAGGCAGCGGCCAGTCGGGATAGGCCACGGCCAGTCCGTTCACCTTCTCTATCATGGCTTTCACGGATGCCGGAGTGTCGTCATTGGCCAGGGTGGTCTGGTCCATGATGCCGAAGCACTTCTTGTACAATTCTTCGTTCGCGATCTCTTCCAGACCGCCGGCGATGCGCTCCAGGCGATGGGCGATGGCCTCTTTGTCCGGCGTATAGCCGTATTTACTTGCAATTGACATAGCACTATCCTTTTATTTGTATAACATATCCTTCATCTATCAGGGGCTGCACCAGGGCACGCATCTCCCCTTCCGTATATTTGCCCAATCCCGACATGGGCGTTTCCCGGTCGATGGTATACACCATCACCACGCGGGGTTTCAGTTCCCGGACCCAGTCCATCCAGGCCGATACCCAGTCTTCCGTGGCCCAGCCGGGACCGCGCAGGAACAGGGTCTGCAGCACGAAATCGCCGTTAAAACGCTTCAGTTGCTGAACGATATCGGCCACGTGATAGTTTCCTATCGGCCGATTGACCAGCGCCGCCTGCTCATCGGTGGCAGCATCCAGTTTCAGGATGGCATTGTCCACCTTCCGCAGCGCCTCGAAGACGCCCGGCGCGCCGATGCGCGTGGCATTGGACAATACCGACACCTTTGCATTCGGGTAATACCGGTCCCGCAGCGCCAGGGTAAGGTCGATGATTTCCGGAAAGGCAGGATTCAGCGTGGGCTCCCCGTCCCCCGAGAAAGTGATGGAATCGATGGGGGTTCCGTCGGCGAAACAAGCCTCCAGCTTGCTCTGCAAGGCCTCGCGCACATCTTCCGCAGTAGGAAGCGTATGGTCTTCCCGGCCGTCCTTGTTCCAGCCGCATTCGCAGTACACGCAGTCGAAGTTGCACAGCTTTCCCTGCTGAGGCAACAAATTGATACCCAGCGAACTCCCCAGCCGACGGCTGAAAATGGGGCCGAAAACCGTAGTCTCCCTTAACATAGGCGTTGTGAATAGCTATTACTAGTTAGGCTCGGAAGCATTCCTGCCGGAGCATCGGCCTTTTTATTCGCGGAGGTAGGGATGCTTCCGAGCGAACTAATTAATGCCAGGCCGGGCTTTTTGCCGGGGGCGATGCTGCCCAGGACGGCTTCTTTGCCCAGGAAACGGGCGCCGTTGAGGCAAGCCCATTCCAGGAGCTCTCCCAGCGGCACATCGAAGGCCTGCTGCAGGCAGTAGAGCTCTGCCACCATGTTCAGCTGGTCGTTGGACGAGAGCGAATCCGTTCCCACGCAAATGGGAATCCCGGAAGCCCGCATCACGGGGATGGGTGGCAAAGTATTATGGATAAATAGGTTAGAAAGCGGACACACCGCCAGGAAAGAATGGGCCAGCACCTGACGGGCCAGGGCGGCTCCCTCTGCCGTTAAGCAGCATTCGTGCACCAGCAGCACATGGCCGGGAATAGGGGCCGACAAACCGCCCGCCAGAAGGCGGTCCAGGAAATAGGCCAGCGAAGACCCTCCGGTGACCGGCGGGGTGGGGATGCCATTGGCCACCCGATTGTCCCACATGGGACCGGAGCCGCTGCGCATCATCTCCTCTTCCTCTTCCGATTCTTCGCTGTGATAGGACAGGAAACCGCTTTTAAGACCCTCCACGGCCGATGCCGTGAGCAGTTCCGGGCTCATGGTGTAACAGGAGTGGGGCGTAGGAGCGGCATCCAGGCCGAAGGCTTCGGCCTTCTTCTGCAGGGCCTTCACGCTCTCCATCACAACGCTACATTCGTCCGGCTGCGCCCCGAATACCTCCAGGAACGTGCGGGTGTAAAGCGGGTGTTCCGCCTTCAGGGCAAAGGAATCGTCGCAGTTGGAGATATCGGCCATGGCAGACACGCCCTGTTCCCAGAGCTGGTCCATGGCGTTTTTCAGGCAGGCAAGCTTTGTTTCCAGGGAAGAAGTGTCGCGCAGGGCGTTGATCTGGTCGATAAAGCCGGCCATGCCCGTCCCCTTGCGGAAGAGTCCCTTCATGTAGGACAGTTCCACATGGCAATGCGCGTTCACAAAGCCCGGAACGATGGCCCCGTCCAAAAGCTCCTCCCCTTCCTCACAAGGGCCGATACGCAGGATGGTGCCGTCGTCGTCCACCTCCACAAAAGCATTGCGGAGGGGCTCACGGGACTGGACCGTATACAGGTATTTGGCCGCAAAACGCTTCATAGCGAATCTCTTACACTTACAAAAAGCATAGAATCCTGGGGCACATGCAGCAGGGAATCCCAGGGGGTAACCACCCGCAGGGAGTCGTCGCCAAAACGCAGGGGAAGGGTATCCACCGGGCGTACACGGGGCAGCGGGCGGTGGCTGGTATCCGGCTGGGTGTTGTAAATGCGCATCAGTTTTTCCCGCCACTGCATCAGGCGGACATCGGCGCGAACTACGGAGAGCTCTTTGTCCAGACGGTCCCCTACCTTTTCCATGATTTTTTCGAACTTGGCGGGTTCGGCCAGATAGTATTCCAGGCTATAAAGGAAATCGTCTGTATCGTAGCCGTATTCCTCGAAAATGGCTTCATACACCAGGGAAGTATCGGCCTGTTTCCTTAATTGTTGGTCGTACTTGATCTGCTGGTCCTGCACCAGCATCTGGTACATGATTTCCTCCATATTATCACGACTGATCCGCCGCGGTCCGCACGAAAGCGCCAGCAGCAGGATCAGCAGTGTATAAAGGGCCTTCCGCACTATCTGAGAATGGCACCTAATTCATTTTGGAGGGCGTTAAGCACGCGTTCCATGGTCTTTTCCACCTCCACATCCGTGAGGGTGCGTTCAGGGTCCTGCAGCACGAAATTCAGGGCATACTGCTTCTTGCCGGCAGGAATCTTGTCCCCGCGATACACATCGAAGAGCGTGACGCTCTTGATGAGTTTCTTACCGGCACGGACGGCGGATTTGCGAACGTCGGCATAGGCCACGTTTTCGTCCAGCAGGAGGGCAAGGTCGCGGCGCACTTCCGGGAACTTGGGCAGTTCCTTGAAGGAGAACTTGTCGCGCTTGATAAGGGTGAACAGGACTTCCCAGTTGATTTCGGCGGCGAAGACAGGCTGCTTGATGCCGAAACGCTTGCACAGCACGGGATTCATGCAACCCAGCACGGCCAGTTGCTTGGGCTCCTTGCCGGGCAGGCTGTAGGTGATACCCTCGGAGAAGAGGTCGGCGGGGGCCGATCCCATCTGAAGGGTGGTGACATCGATCCGGTAACGGGCCATCAGGGCCTCCACATAGCCTTTGAGCTGGAAGAAACTGGACTTCTGGGCAGCGCTGCGCCACACTTTGTCCGGCGTTCCGCTGATAAAGAGGGAGAAGCAGCGGTGCTCTTCGTAGCCGGCAAGGGTGGTTCCGTCCGTCTCCGGCAGACGCTGGTACACGGAACCGTATTCGAAGAAGCGCAGGGAGGTGGCCTGACGGTTCAGGTTGTAGGCCACTACCTCAAGCCCGTTGAGCAGGAGCGTCTGACGCATTACGTTCAGATCCTGCGACAGCGGGTTCACGATGTGGACGCATTTTTCGGCCGGGTAGGTTTCCAGCTTGGTATAGTATTCCTCCTTGGTGAGGGAGTTGTTCATGGTCTCCACAAAGCCGTTGGCGGCCAGCCAGTTGGAAATGGCATTGCGGGTGGCTTCCGGATCCGGCTGCTGCGAAGGGTTCACGCTCATGCGCAGGTTCTGCGGCAGCTCGATGTTGTTGTAGCCGTAGATGCGGAGGATTTCCTCCACCACGTCGCATTCGCGCGTGACATCCACCATGTAGGTGGGAGCGGCCACCAGGGCGCCGCCGTCCCATTCCTTCACAAACTGGTAGTTCAGGCCTTCCAGGATCTTTTCGATGGTCTTCCAGCCAATCTCCTTGCCGATGAAATGCTCGATGCGGGCATAGTCCAGTTCAATCTGAACCCGCTGGATGGGCTGCGGATAGACTTCGCGCAGCGAGCCGATGACCTTGCCGCCGGCCACCTCCTGAATGAGGAGGGCGGCGCGCTTGGCGGCATAGAGGGCAGCTTCGGGGTCTGCGCCACGCTCGAAGCGGAAGCTGGCGTCGGTGCTGAGCTGCTGGCTCTTGGCGGTCTTGCGGATGCTCACGGGGTCGAAGTAAGCGCCTTCGATGAACACGTTCACCGTGTTGTCGCTCACGCCGGAATCCTCTCCGCCGAACACGCCGGCGATGCACATGGGACCGGCCTCATTGGCAATCACCATGTCGCAGGCGGCCAGTTTGCGTTCCACGCCGTCCAGGGTACGGATGGGTTCTCCTTCGGCCGCGCGGCGCACGATCACCTTTCCGCCGGTCTTATCGGCGTCGAAGGTGTGCAGCGGCTGGCCTGTCTCGAACAGCACGAAATTGCTGATGTCCACCACATTGTTGATGGGTTTCAGGCCGATGGAAAGCAGGCGCTCCTGCATCCACTCCGGGCTGGGGGCCACTTTAACGCCCTTCATGGTGATACCCACGTAGCGAGGGGCGCCGGCGGTATCCAGCACCTCCACGGGGATGGATTCGCCCTCCCCTTCCCGGAAGGCTTCCACGGAAGGGATGCACAGCTGGGCCGGAATGTCGCGGCTCTTGAGGTAGCCGTACAGGTCGCGGGCTACGCCGATGTGCGATGCGGCGTCGATGCGGTTGGCGGTGATTTCGTATTCAATCACTGCCTCGTCTTTCAGCTGCAGGTATTCCTTGGCGGGAGTGCCCACCACGGCATCGGCCGGAAGGACCATGATGCCGGCATGGCTGGCGCCGATGCCAAGTTCGTCCTCTGCGCAGATCATGCCGAAGCTCTCCACGCCGCGGATCTTGGATTTCTTGATCTTGAAGTCGCCGGGCAGGACCGTGCCGATGCGCGCAAAGAGCACCTTCTGGCCGGCTGCCACGTTGGGAGCGCCGCACACTACCTGGACGGGCTCCGGGGAGCCGTCGTTCACCGTGGTGATGTGCAGGTGGTCGCTGTCCGGATGGGCCTCACAGGTAAGGACCTGGGCCACCACAACGCCGGCCAAACCGCCGGGAATCACTTCCTGCATTTCCACGGAATCCACCTCGATGCCGATGGAGGTCATGGCCTCGGCCACCTGTTCGGCCGTGAGGTCACACTTCAGATACTCTTTGAGCCAATTGTAACTTAACTTCATTGTATATCTTCCAATTTAAACAAATCTTCTACGAATTCTTCCTTGTCAAAGACTTTGAGGTCTTCCACCCCTTCGCCGATGCCCAGGAACTTGATGGGGAACTTGAACTGGTCTACGATGCCCACCACCACGCCGCCTTTGGCACTGCCGTCCAGCTTGGTGACGGCCAGGGCCGTAACGTCCGTGGCCTTGGAGAACTCCTTGGCCTGTACAAAGGCATTCTGTCCGGTGGAAGCGTCCAGCACCAGCAGGACCTCGTGCGGACCGTCGGGCACTACGCGGCGGATTACGTTGCGGATTTTGGTGAGCTCGTTCATCAGGTCCACGCGGTTGTGCAAACGGCCGGCGGTGTCGATGAGCACTACATCGGCCCCTTTGGCCACGGCCGATTTAACGGTGTCGAACGCCACGGAGGCAGGATCGGCGCCCATGGGTTGCTTCACGAGGTCGGCCCCGGCGCGCTCTGCCCAGATGCTGAGCTGCTCCACGGCGGCGGCGCGGAAGGTATCGGCCGCTCCTATGACCACTTTCTTACCCTGGGCCCGGAGCATGGCGGCCAGCTTGCCGATGGTGGTGGTCTTCCCCACTCCGTTCACGCCCACGATGAGCATCACGTACGGTTTCTTGGAAAAGTCGAAAGGCTGGACCGGAGCGTTGTCTTCGCCCATCAGGAGGGCGATCTCGTCCCTGATGATGGCCACCAGCTCTTCCATGTCCACATACTTGTCTTTCTCTACGCGGTCTTCGATGTTGTCGATGAGCTTGAGCGTGGTGTCTACACCCATATCGCTGCCCAGGAGGGCCTCCTCCAGCGCATCCAGAACATCTTCGTCCACCTTGGACTTGCCCGTAATGGCCCTTCCGAGCTTCTGGAAGAAGTTCAGATTGGTTTTCTTTACGCCTTTGTCAAAAATTCCCATAGTTTACAAAGATAAGATTTTTCTATGGGGAAAGCAAGTGCTACGCCAGCTCAATACCGGCATTGCGGCAGGCGCGGCGCATGTCTTCCGGCCAGATGGCACTCTGGATTTCGCCGATATGCGCTTTCCGGAGCAGGAACATGCACAGACGGGACTGGCCGATACCGCCGCCGATGGTCTGGGGCAGTTGGCCGTCCAGCAGCAGGCGGTGGAAGTAAAGGGATGCCTTTTGCTGTTCACCGCGCTCTTCCAGCTGGCGCTGAAGGGATTCCGGACTCACGCGGATGCCCATGCTGGAAATCTCGAAAGCACAGCCCAGCACGGGGTTCCACAGAAGGATATCCCCGTTGAGGCCCGGCAGGCCGTCAGGGCCCGGCGTGCTCCAGTCATCGTAGTCGGCGGCACGGCCGTCGTGCAGGGAGCCATCGGCCAGCTTGCCACCGATGCCGATGACAAAAACGGCCCCGTACTCCTTCACGATGGCGTTTTCGCGCTCCTTGGGTGTAAAGGAAGGATAGCGCTGGCGCAGTTCCTCTGCGTGGATGAAGTAGATATCTTCCGGAAGTGCGGGCACAATCTGCGGAAATTCCACATAAAGTTTGTTTTCCGTTACTTTTACTGCCTCGTAGATGCGGCGTACGGTCTTCTTCAGGTAGTCCAGCGTACGCTGTTCCGGCAGCATCACTTTCTCCCAGTCCCACTGGTCCACGTAGATGGAATGGAGATTGTCCAAATCTTCGTCCGGACGCAGGGCGTTCATGTCCGTGTAGATGCCGCGGCCGGGCTGTACACCCAATTCGGCCAGTTTCAGGCGTTTCCACTTGGCCAGGGAATGCACCACTTCGGCGGGGGCGTCTCCCAGCGTTTTCACGGGAAACCTTACCGGACGCTCCACGCCGTTAAGGTCATCGTTCAGGCCCTGCCCGGAGAGCACCATCATGGGCGCCGTCACGCGCAGTAAAGCAAGCTGAGCGCTCAGATTCTCCTGAAACATATCTTTAACGGCCTTGATGGCCTTCTCCGTCTGCTCGGCCCCGCCCAGCAGATTACGGTAATTCTTGGGGATATAAAGTGACATAGCGGAGCAAAGGTAGTGTTTTTCCATTGAATTCGCGCCTACCGTCCCAAAAACAGGGACAGTAGGCGCAAAAACGGCTTAAAATGCTCCTGTCGTCCCGAAATTTGGGGCAGTAGGAGCGGAGGGGGAAGACTTACTTCTTATTGAAGAATTCCTTCTCCTTACCCTCTTCAACCAGCTGCTCTACGAAAACGTAGGCACCGGTCTTGGGGCTCTTTTCCATACGGATAACCTTCACCATGTGCTTGGCACCGGCTTTAGCGTCGAAGGTTGCAACTGCTTTCTTTGCCATAGTTCAAAATTATTTAATCTCACGGTGGAGGGTTACTTTCTTGAGGTACGGGTTGTACTTCATGCGCTCAAGACGCTCGGGGGTGTTCTTCTTGTTCTTGGTGGTGATGTAACGGGACATACCGGGAACACCGCTGGCCTTCTGCTCTGTGCACTCCAGGATGACCTGCACCCTGTTTCCTTTCTGTTTCTTTGCCATAATACTTAAGGATTAAAAGGGTTAAACAAGGTTCACGTATCCTTTCTCCTGGGCGGCTTTGAGGGTGGCGTCGAGACCATTCTTCTCGATGATGCGCATGCCCTTGGTGGTCACCTTCAGGGTGATGAAACGCTGTTCGCTTTCAGACCAGAACTTCTTGGTCTTGAGGTTGAGGGAAAAGTCGCGCTTGGTGCGCAGCTTGGAATGGGCAACGTTGTTGCCGATCATTCTCTTCCTACCGGTTATCTGACAAACCTTTGACATAATATTTTACTTTTTTAATTGTTACTTGTTTGGGGTGTTACACGATTTTGAAAAACCGTTTCCACCGGATGCTTTTGGGGAAGCTTTTGCTTGCGTCTGTTGACAGCCAAATGATGGACGGGGTTCCCACGATGTGGTCTTCCGGAACGAATCCCCAATAGCGGGAATCCAGGGAATTGTGGCGGTTGTCGCCCATCATGAAGTAATAGTCTTGCTGGAAAGTGTACGTTGTTGTCACTTCTCCGTTGATACGGATGGTATGGTTTTCCACCTGCAGCGTGTTGTGTTCATAATCGCGGATGATGCGCTCATAGAGCGGCAGGTTTTCCGCGGTCAGTTCCACAGTGGCGCCTTTGGCCGGAACCCAGACGGGACCGAAGTAATCGCAGGTCCAGCGCTCTGTGTACGGGAAGATGGCCGAATCCTGACCGGAAAGAGGATATTTTTCCACGTTGGACTTGATGTCCACCACGGTCTTGATTTCTTTCACCTTTTCCAACATCTCCTCTGTGAGCGGCATCATGGGATAGCCGGGCAGACGGGAGTCGAAATAAAGTTCACTCAGGTTCAGGCCGATTTCCTCCAACTTCAGCGAGTTGATGCGGGAGCCGGTGGTGGTCACCTGATAGGTGAGCTGGCGACCGGGCACATCTTCCTCTTTTTCACCGTTCACATACACCAGACCTTCCTTTACTTCCAGCGTATCGCCGGCAATGGCGACACAGCGCTTGACGTAATGGTCCTTTTTATCGGCGGGACGCACGATGACGGGACCGTACAGTCTGATGGTTTCTTCCCGGCCCATGGCCCGTACCCAGGCGTAATAATCGTCGGCGGGACGGCGGGTGAGAACGGTATCTCCGTTGGGGAAGCCAAATACCACGATGTCTCCTCTTTCTACCTCACGGAAACCCTTCAGGCGACGGTACTTGTTCTGGATGAGGGTGGAATAGCTCTCATGGCCAAAAATCTGGTTGTGCGTAAAGGGAATGGTGAGGGGCGTCTGGGGGATGCGTGGTCCGTACGTAAGCTTGGACACGAAGAGATGATCTCCGGTGTACAGCGTACTTTCCATGGAGGAGGAAGGAATCTTGAAAGCCTGGAAGAAGAAAATGTTGATAAAGGTGACCACTACTACGGCGAAGATGATGGCATCCAGCCAGTCCAGCCACACATTATGCTTTTCTCCGGGGGCGTACTCCTTTTTCCAGAAGAGCCACTTCACCTTTTTGGTAATGAAAAGGTCGAAGATGATTCCCAGGCCCAGGAGCCACCAGAAATTTCCGAGCCAAATCACCCATGCGATATAAAGCACAGACCAGAAGCCCAGCTTTACCCACTTGTTTTGGATGATTTCCTTCCAGCTCACAACAGCAAAAACTACTTAACAGACTTTACGATAGCCTCAAAAGCCTGAGGGTTGTTCATGGCAAGGTCGGCCAGAACTTTACGGTTGAGGCCGATGTTCTGCTTGGCCAGGCGTCCCATGAGCTGGGAATAAGTGAGACCGTACTGACGGGCGGCGGCGTTGATACGCTGGATCCACAGGGAACGGAACTCGCGCTTCTTGGCCTTGCGGTCGCGGTAGGCGTAGGTGAGACCTTTTTCGTAGGTGTTCTTTGCAACTGTCCAGACATTCTTGCGGGACAGGAAGTTGCCGCGGGTTCTGGAAAGAATCTTCTTGCGGCGTGCCCTTGAGGCAACAGAATTAACTGATCTAGGCATAAATTTTACTTTTTTGGAGGCAGTGACCCTTTTCTATGAAAGAGGTGCTTCAGGACTGCGTTCCAGTTAAACAATAATTACATTACAAGAAGTTCCTTCACGCGGCCATAGTCGTCCTTCTCGAGGATGGCGAAGTGGTCCAGATTGCGTTTCTGTTTCTTGGTCTTCTTGGTGAGGATGTGGCTGTGATAAGCGTGCTTCCTCTTGATTTTTCCCGATCCGGTAAGCGTAAAGCGCTTTTTGGCACCGGAGTTGGTTTTAAGCTTTGCCATTGTGTTAAACAATTAATAATTATACATTAAAGCTTCATTCCCGGCTTGACCGGGAATCTCGGCCTTACTTCTTCTTAATAGGAGCAAGCATCATGGTCATGCGCTTGCCTTCCAGGGTGGGCATGCTTTCCGGGCGGCCGTATTCTTCCAGTTCCACGGCGAAGCGAAGCAGCTGCTTCTCCCCTTGTTCGGCAAACTGGATGGAGCGTCCGCGGAAGAAGATGGAGGCTTTCACCTTGGAACCTTCCTGCAGGAACTCCTGCGCATGCTTGAGCTTGAACTGGAAGTCGTGTTCGTCCGTGTTGGGGCCGAAGCGGATTTCCTTGATCACAATCTTTGCAGCGTTGGCTTTCATTTCCTTGGCCTTCTTCCGCTGCTGGTACAAGTACTTCTGGTAGTCCAGGATCTTGCACACAGGGGGATCGGCCTTGGCGCTGATTTCCACCAGGTCCAGCTCCAGCTCCTGAGCCAGGGCGAGGGCCTTGGTAAACGGATAGATACCCGGTTCGGGGATGTTGTCCCCCACCAGGCGCACCTGGGAGGCAGTGATTTCACGGTTAATCCTCAGGGCGTTTTCGTCCTTCTGGGCACCTTGCACCTGCACAGGTTTCTTCTTTTTGAGACCACCGGGTCTCGGTTTGAAAGGCGTTGCGATAGTTTTGCTCCTTTAAAACGTTAAACTTATTGGGCCAGTTCTTCTGCCACGGATTTGCGGATATATTCCACAAAACCCGGCACGCTCATGGAACCCTGGTCCTCGGTTCCACGGCGTACAGAGACGGTTTCATCGGCCATTTCTTTTTCGCCGACGATTACCAGAACCGGAACTCTCATGAGAGAAGTCTCACGGATTCTCTTGCCGAGTGTTTCGTTTCTGTCGTCAATAGAGGCGCGAATTTCGGAATTATTTAGCAGATTTACAACTTTTTTCGCATAATCCGCGTATTTTTCACTTACGGGCAGCACTTTCACCTGATCCGGGTGCAGCCACAGCGGCAGATGACCGGCGGTGTGCTCCAGCAGCACGGCCACGAAACGCTCCAGCGAGCCGAAGGGGGCGCGGTGGATCATGACGGGACGCTTGCGGGAACCGTCGGAATCCACGTATTCCAGTTCAAAGCGCTCCGGCAGGTTGTAGTCTACCTGGATGGTGCCCAGCTGCCAGCTACGGCCGATGGCGTCCTTCACCATGAAGTCCAGCTTGGGACCGTAGAAGGCGGCTTCACCGGTTTCGATCACATACGGCAGGCCCTTCTTCTTGGCGGCGTCGATGATGCCTTGTTCGGCCTTGGCCCAGTTCTCGTCGGAGCCGATGTACTTGGACGGGTTCTTGGGATCGCGCAGGGATACCTGGGCGGTGTATTTGTCGAACTTCAGGGTCTTGAACACGTAGAGGATGAGGTCGATCACCTTTTCGAATTCCTCCTGGAGCTGGTCCGGGCGACAGAAGAGGTGGGCATCGTCCTGGGTGAAGCTGCGGACACGGGTGAGGCCGTGGAGCTCGCCGCTCTGTTCATAGCGGTAAACGGTACCGAATTCGGCCAGACGCAGGGGAAGGTCACGGTAGCTGCGCGGGGCGCTGCGGTAAATCTCGCAGTGGTGCGGGCAGTTCATGGGTTTGAGGAGGTATTCCTCGCCTTCCTGGGGCGTATGGATGGGCTGGAAGGAGTCCTTGCCATACTTGGCATAGTGGCCGGAGGTCACATAGAGTTCCTTACCGCCGATATGGGGGCTCACCACCTGCAGATAGCCGTATTCGGCCTGCTTCTTCCGCAGGAAGTTCTCCAGGGTGTTGCGCAGGGCGGCACCACGGGGCAGCCACAGGGGCAGGCCGGCGCCCACGCGCTGCGAGAAGGTGAACAGTTCCATCTCCTTGCCGATCTTGCGGTGGTCGCGCTTCTTGGCCTCTTCCAGCACCTGCAGATATTCCGTGAGCATGCTGGCCTTGGGGAAGGTGATGCCGTAGATACGGGTGAGCTGCTGACGGGTTTCATCGCCGCGCCAGTAGGCGCCTGCCAGCGACAGCACCTTCACGGCCTTGATCACGTCCGTGTTGCGCAGGTGCGGGCCGCGGCACAGGTCTGTGAACTGGCCGTTGGTGTAATAGGTGATGGTACCGTCTTCCAGTTCGGAGATGAGTTCCTGCTTGTACTGGTCGCCTTTTTCGGTGAAGTATTTCATAGCATCGGCCTTGGACACCTCGATGCGGCAGAAATCCTGCTTCTGGCGTGCCAGTTCCAGCATCTTGTTCTCGATGGCTTTGAAGTCCGCGTCCGTGAGGGTGCGGCCGTTCATGTCCACATCGTAGTAGAAGCCGTTTTCAATGGCCGGGCCGATACCGAACTTCACGCCCGGGAACAGGGCCTCCAGGGCCTCTGCCATAAGGTGGGAGGAGCTGTGCCAGAACACTTTCTTGGCTTCGTCGTCTTCCCATTTGAGCAGGCGGATTTCGCAGTCCCGCGTGATGGGACGGGTAAGGTCGATGGTGGTTCCACGGGAAGTTTCGGGCTCTTCGGGGTACTTGATCTGAGCGGCCAGTACCTGTTCGGCCAAACGAGGGCTGATGCCCATGGCAATGTCATAAGCGTTCACGCCAGCTTCGAACTGACGTACACTTCCATCGGGGAACTTGATGTTAATCATAATCTATGTCTACTTTTATTATAGCCTACAAAGATAGCAATTTTTTAGAAACGCTCTTTGATTTGGTAATTGTTTCTGCCTTCGGCGCTGCGGGAAATCATCTCCCCTACGAAGCCTGCCAGGAAAAGCATCACGCCCAGCACCACGGCCAGCAGGGCCAGGTAGAACAGGGGCTGGTCCGTGACCGCGCGGAACTTGAGGCCATGGCTCTGGTGATACAACTTGGCCGCGATGATCCACACCGTCATGACAAAGCCGATAAGGAACATCAGGATGCCGCTGGTGCCGAAAAAGTGCATGGGTTTGCCGCCGAAACGGGACAGGAACCACAGGCTCATCAGGTCCAGCAGGCCGTTCACAAAACGGTCCATGCCGAATTTGGACACGCCGTATTTACGTTTCTGGTGATGGACGGGCTTCTCGCCGATCTTGCTGAAACCGGCATTCTTCGCCAGATAAGGGATGTAACGGTGCATTTCGCCGTACACCTCGATGTTCTTCACTACATCGGCCCTATACGCCTTGAGGCCGCAGTTCATGTCATGCAGGCGGATACCCGTCACCTTGCGGGCCGTCCAGTTATACAACTTGGAGGGAAGATTCTTGGTGAAGGTGTTGTCCTTGCGGTGCTGCTTCCAGCCGGAAACCAGGTCGAAGCCGTCTTCCTTGATCATGCGCACCATCTCGGGGATTTCCTCGGGGGAATCCTGAAGATCGGCGTCCATGGTAACCACGATATCGCCTCTGGCCGCGGCAAAGCCCTCGTACAGGGCGGCCGATTTACCATAATTCCGGCGGAAACGAATGCCGCGCACCGGGCTCCCGAATTGATCGGCCAGCTCTTGAATCACCTCCCAGGAATTGTCCGTGGAACCGTCGTCCACGAAGATGACCTCACAGGAATAGCCCCGGAGGGAACGGTCGATCCAAGCCTTGAGCTCCGGCAGGGACTCGGCTTCGTTGTACAGGGGAACAATGATTGAAATATCCATAACTTATTGTTCGTCAGGTGTATCCTCATCTTTTGGAGGGCCCTGGAAAGGTCCGCCGAAAAGACGCTGCAGGAATATATAGCGGGACATGATGCTGGACAGCACCGTCCCATAGAGGAAGCAATAGGCCCACTGGAAAAGGAAGGTGAAAATGGGCAGCTGACCCAACATGCCGTCCACCTGTTCCTTCTGGGAAGCGGTCATGCCCATGGCCCCCGTGAGTTCACTCACCATTTCGTCCATGGTTTCCTGCGGCATATACAACATCACCAGGGCATGGGCCGATGCCAGCAACAAGCCGCTGAGCATCGCCGCCCGTCTTCCCAGGCGATAGGTGTCTTCCATCTTCACGTCCTCATAGTGGTCCCGAAGGTCCAGCTGCACCTTTTTCATAAGCAGGATGCAGCCGAAAAACTCCACCGCCCACAGGATGATGGCCGCCGCCTGCACCAGGAAAGCCGATCCGGACATCCCGGCCAGCTCCTTCAGCACCAGACAGCCCACCGACACCGCACCCAGCAGCGCTCCGGCCTTAGCCGCCTCATTCCACAAGACAGTATTATCCAGTTTTTTGGTCATAGCTTACAAATATAATCATTTTTTCCTCCCAACCACACTCTGATGTTCAAGGAGGACCGTTTCCTCGGATGCGGATGGTTGGTCACACTCCTGTAGAAGGTTGGTAATGCTGCTGCAGAAGGTTGGATTTGAGGAGGCCAACCTTCCGCAGTCTTTCAGGGGCAGAGGTCACTCAGAGCCACATTCTACGCGGAAGGTTGGCCAAGCAAAAACCAACCATCCGCAAACGAGGCGCCAACCTTCCTCACACGCGGTTCAAATTGAGTGATTATCAGGATCCAGTGGTTTTCGGAAGGGGTAGGTGCGTGCCTCCGCTCAAAAGGTGGAAAGGGGGCTCACCCGGTCGCTTGACGTCTCAACTCCTCCTTTTCCGGGCACTTCGGCCCGGAACGTCGTCGAACAAGTTCCGTC
>JBGVCF010000011.1:0-14296 GCA_045226315.1 Candidatus Cryptobacteroides sp. | reverse complement strand
AGGACGTTCCTTCCATCTGATACCCCTCGCATCAGGACCGGCGAAGCCGGGGCGCGGAACGGCCGTGAGTCTCTGACTGGAGCGCTTCTGCGCGGAAGGAAGAGTCTCACAGTGGAACTGCCAGAAGTGGAGTTCGAAGGGGCGCTCTGTGCCCCGGAGGACGGAACCAAAGCGGGTGAGCGCGGCTTTAGCGGAGCGAACTGGCTTTGACCTCTTTTTCCTGTAACGGGCGCGGAGCGGCCGTATCTATCGGCCCAAACCATCGGCCTTGTTCCGTTCCGTTCCACGGAAT
The DNA here is from genome assembly GCA_045226315.1 of Candidatus Cryptobacteroides sp. Taxonomy (GTDB): domain Bacteria; phylum Bacteroidota; class Bacteroidia; order Bacteroidales; family UBA932; genus Cryptobacteroides. The sequence goes on along the minus strand of JBGVCF010000011.1, from coordinate 14,004 downwards.
GAGTGGGACAAGCGGAACAGATGGAACATACTGATTCAGTCTATTTTCTGGTTGAAAGAATTGTTCTCCTTCAGGAACTCCACGAATTTCTGGGCTGCCATCTTATGGTAGGTGCCTTTCAGGTAATGGTAGCAGCCGTCCATCCGGCCGTCAGGATGGTTGATGGGAACGGCCTCGAATCCCTGCACCTGGTGGATGGCCTCTTCCGACAGGATAGTTACCAGCGGACTGCTTCCCACCAGATCCAGGAGAGAACGTACGCTGTTGATTTCCAGCCGGATATCCAGATTGACATTCTGCGCGAACAAGACATCCTCCAGCGTGTCCCGAGCCTGGAGGCCCTTGGACGGCAAGGCCAGCGGGAAACGGGAAAGATCCTGGACCGATACTTCCTTGCCCACGCCCTTCAGTTCTCCGATTCGCCCCACCAGACAAAGTCGGCTCTGGAACAGCAGGTGCGACTCAATCCGGTCATCTCCAAGCGGTGATTTGTACGTAAGAGCCACATCCAATTCCCTGTCAAGCAACTTCTGTCGTAGCTCTTCCTGCGAAGTAATAACCAGATTCAGCCTGATACGCGGGAATCTCCTGTAAAAGTCCAGGACAGTCTGCTTGAGCAGCGGTCCGAAAGAATAAGTCGCGCCCACGCTGAGCGTTCCTACTTTAAGAGCTTTCACATCCCTTATTCGTTCAGCCCCGGCCCGGGCCTCCTCCAGAACCTGTACTGCGCAGGGGTAAAACTGCTCGCCGTAATCGCTGAGGGTGACGTGCCTGGTATCACGCGTGAGCAATTCCACCCCCAGTTCCTCCTCCAGTTTCTGAATCTGCTGTGAAATAGTGCTCTGCGTGATAAAGAGCGACTTGGATGCCAGGGAGAAACTGCCCAGGCGTCCGACCTCCACAAAATACTTCAACTGCCGTAATTCCATAACCTATACTGATTTACCTGCAAATATAACCATATTTATCGTTATTACCTATCAATTCTATCGAAACAAACCTTATTCATCAATAAAAGCGGATGTCCTTAATACCTAACTTTGCGAGACAGAAAGAAAACAACGTTATGAAAAAAAACACAACCGTATGGGCAATCCTCGCCCTGGTTGCCATTTCCTGCACCCAGGAGAGGGTCGACGTAGACCGCCTCGTAGACAATTATGCCCAGGTAACCATTCCCGCGCCGGATCTGACCGGCATTACCGATAACGGGAAAGAAGTCCTAAAACTGTACCGGATGGCCGCCGATGAAGTGGATAAGATATACTGGCAGCAGTATTTCGGTGACGGTGAGGCCTTCCTGGGCTCGCTGACTAATCCGTCTGAAAAGCAGTATGCGGAAATCAACTACGGGCCCTGGGACCGCATTGACGGAAAGCCCTTCCTGAAAGGATTCGGCGCAAAGCCCGCCGGCGCCTGTTTCTATCCGGCCGACATGACCGCCGAGGAATACATTTCCTGGAACAATCCGGACAAAAGCAGTCCCTACACGCTTATCCGCAGGGCTGCCGACGGCTGCTTGAAGACCGTCTGGTACCACGATGCCTTCGCCCAGTCCATCAGCAAGATTGAAGGCTACCTCAGCCGTGCCGCCGATGTCACCATCAAAGAGAGCGTCCGACACTATCTCCTCAATATGATAGAAGGCCTCAAGACGGACGACTACTATGAAAGCAACAAGGCCTGGCTGGAAATGAACGACAGCAAGATGGACCTGGTCATCGGCCCCATCGAGGCGGCAGACGACGGCCTCTACGGCACCAAGGCTTCTTACGGAGCCTACGTCCTCCTGAAGAATCTCCAGCGCACGGAAGAGCTCAACGCCCTATCCGCCCGCATGCCCGAGTACCAGAAAATGCTCCCCGGCGATGCCTCCAACCACGACTTCGTCCCTGGGGCCGAGTCCGACATCTTCTCCTGCAACGTGCTATATTGCAGCGGCTACACCAACGCCGGTTACAAAGTCATCGGCATCAACTTCCCGTATGACGCCAAAGCCCAGGAAGAGCTGGGTACCCGCACCATCATCTTCGACAACATCATCCGCGAGAAATTCAACCGCACGGTCCATCCCGTAGGCAGCGCCCTCCTGGAAGAGCCCTATCAGCCCCACGTGGATGCCAGCGCTTTCTACTGGCTCATCGTCTTCCGCGAAATTGCCAAAGGCCTCGGTGTCAAGGAAACCGTCAACGGCATGGGCACCGTGGCCGAAGCACTCGGAAACGAAGCCCTGGCACTGGAGAAAGCCAAGTCCAATGTTCTGGGAGCCTGGCTTTGCGCCCAGGAGGCCGAAGCCTACAACATCTCGGCCCTCTTCCAGAAAGAAGACGTCCTCACCACCTTCGTTACCAACACCATCCGTTCCACCCGATTCGGTGCGGCCGATCCCACGGGAATCGCCAACATCATCGTCTACAACTACCTGCTGGAAAGCAAAGCCATTGTCTGGAATGCCTCCGGCCGATACAGCATCGACTACGACAAGACCTGGCAGGCCCTGGAAACTCTGGGTGCCAAGATCCTGGACATCCAGGCCCACGGTGACATCTCCGCCGCCCACGCCGCCCTCACCAAATACGGCGTAGCCGGTCCGGAAAGCCTTTCCGACAAACGCGTCCTCGAAAACGCCGGCATCCCCGTGGACCTCCGCTTCACCTACGAATAATCTGTTAACGCAATCAAGTCAATACCATGTTCAAGAATTTCACAGGTTTCAGTCTGGTTGAACAGATGCACAAATTGCGTCAAAGCAACAGATTCAACCCCAACATATTAAAAAAGAAAAGCCTCGGCCTCATCTTTGTGGCCGCCATCGTCCTCGTCCTCTGGTTCCTGCCCACGGAATCCTTCGGTATAGAGGGCCTTACCCAGGTGCAGCAGCGGATTATCGCCATCTTCGTCTATGCTACCCTCATGTGGGTATTCGAACTCGTTCCCGCCTGGGCCACGTCGGTCAGTATCATGGTCCTCCTGCTGCTCTTCGCCTCAGACTCCGGCATCAAGTGGATATGCGATTCCACCGCCGTCGGGCAGCTCCTCAGTTACAAACAGGTAATGGCCAGTTTTGCCGATCCGGTGGTGATGCTCTTCATCGGCGGATTCGTCCTGGCCATCGCGACCACCAAGATAGGCCTTGATGTCCATCTTGCCCGCGTGCTCCTCACGCCCTTTGGCAAGAAGAGTGAGAACATCCTGCTGGGCTTCATGCTCGTAACGGCCCTGTTCTCCATGTTCATCAGCAACACCGCCACCACGGCCATGATGCTCACCTTCCTCACGCCTGTTTTCAAACAGCTTCCGGAAGGCGGGAAAGGACGCATCGCCATGGCCCTCAGCATCCCCATCGCAGCCAACCTGGGCGGAATGGGAACCCCTATCGGCACGCCCCCGAACACCATTGCCCTGAAGTACCTGAACGACCCCGAAGGCCTCAACCTCGGCATCGGCTTCGGTCAGTGGATGATCTTCATGGTGCCGCTGGTCATCGTCATGATCCTCATTGCCTGGATGCTCCTGAAGAAGTTCTTCCCCTTCACCCAGAAGACCATCGAACTCAAGATTGACGGCGAGATGAAAAAGGACCGCAAGTCCACCCTTGTCATCGTCACCATGGTCATCACCATCCTCCTGTGGATGATGGACGCTCTCACAGGCATCAATACTTACACAGTAGCCCTGATACCCTTTGCGGTCTTCGCCATGGCCGGCATCATCAGCAAATACGACCTCGAAGAAATCAACTGGTCCGTCATCTGGATGGTAGCGGGCGGCTTCGCCCTGGGTTACGCCATGAACGGCTCCGGTCTTGCAGCCCTCGTAGTCCGTGCCATTCCTTTCGGCAACTTTTCGCCCATCCTCATCGTCATTCTCTCCGGCCTGCTGTGCTACGGTCTTTCCAACCTGATTTCGCACTCTGCCACGGCAGCCCTGCTGATGCCCATCCTGGTGGTGGTCTGCACGGCCATGGGAGACAAACTCGCAGCCATCGGCGGCACCTCCACCGTCCTCATCGGTGTAGCCATCGCCTCCAGCAGCGCCATGATCCTGCCCATCTCTACACCCCCGAATGCACTGGCTTACGCCACCAACCTCATCCAGCAGAAAGATATGGCAAGGATGGGCATCATCATCGGCCTCATCAGCGTCGTACTGGGTTATCTGGTACTGTTCGCCGCCGGCTCACTGCATATTATTTAAAACAAGCTTTTACACGCCATGTTGAATCTACTTACTGGTCGAGACACAGCTTCAGCCATCCTGATTCTGGCCATCGTCATTGCTTCCGGCCTTTTCCTGGGCAAATTCAAGATAAAAGGAATTTCTCTCGGGAGTACGTGGATTCTGTTTATGGGCATCCTCCTCGGGCATCTGGGCCTGCGGATCAATCCCGTAATGCTGTCCTTCATCAAGGACTTCGGGCTCATCCTCTTCGTCTTCGCCATCGGCCTTCAGGTGGGCCCCGGATTCTTCCACTCATTCCGCAGAGACGGCCTCCCCATGAACCTGATGGCTGTCGGCCTGGTCCTGCTGGCCGTACTCACCACCTACATCATCCATCTGGTGAGCGGAGAAAACCTGGGCATCATGACCGGCATCATGTCTGGTGCCGTCACCAATACGCCCGGACTCGGTGCCGCTCAGCAGACCCTCTCTGACGCCAGCTCCGCTTCTGACGGCATTGGGGAGGCGGCATCCGGAATAGCGTCGGCCTATGCCGTAGCCTATCCGCTGGGCGTACTGGGCGCTATCGCCGTCCTGCTGCTGTCCAAAACCGTTTTCCGCGTGAACCTGGACAAGGAAAAAGAGCGTGCCTCAAAAGGAGAAGACGATGAAGGAAACGCTTACCGTCTTGCCTGTCAGGTAGAAAACCCGGCCCTTTTCGGCAAAACCATACACAACATCGTAGGCGAAGAGAATGCCGACCACATGGTCATCGCCCGCATGAAACGCGACGGAAAAGTGTTCTTCCCGGACCTGGACCTTCCTCTTTTGGAAGGCGACCGTCTGCTTATCGTCACCGATGTCCAGCACAAGGACAAAGTCCGCATCATCTTCGGCGAAGAACTCCCTGTGGACATGAAGGAGTGGCAGCCCAGCGGCACAAAACTGGTGGCCTCGCGCCTTTCCATCACCAAATCGTCCATTACAGGAAAGAGCCTCCGGAAACTGGACGTACGCCGCAAATACGGAGTCACCGTAACCCGCATCGTCCGCTCCGGCGTGGACCTGCAGGCCGATGCCGACCTGATCCTTCAGATGGGTGACAGCATGAAAGTGGTGGGCTCGGAAGAAGGAATCGAGCGCCTGGCCAAACTGGTCGGCAACCAGCCCGAATCCCTGCACAAGCCCAATCTGATTCCCATCTTTTTCGGCATCGCCCTTGGCGTGGCGGTGGGGATGATTCCTATCCGTTTCCCCTCCATGCCGCAGCCGCTGAAACTCGGTCTCGCGGGCGGTCCGCTCATCGTGGCCATCCTGCTGGGGCATTTCGGTCCCAAACTGCGGATTACCACCTACACGGCCCTCAGCGCCAACCTGATGATTCGGGAAATCGGCATCTCACTCTTCATGGCAGCCGTCGGATTGGGCGCAGGAAAGACTTTCGTCTCCTCCCTTGTCGGCGGCGGATACATGTGGGTGCTTTATGGCGCCCTGATCACTTTGATTCCAATGACGGTTATTGCCCTGCTGGCCCGCTGGGCGATGAAGATGGACTTCTTCAAGATATGCGGCCTTCTTGCCGGAGGAACTACGGATCCGGCCCTTCTCTCCTTTGCCGAGCAGATGTACGGCGGAGGGAAGATCGCAGTGAATTACGCGACGGTTTACCCCCTGACCATGTTTTTACGTGTGGTAGCCGCCCAGGTTATGATTATGATAATGCTCTGACAATATGAAAAAGACATTAATTCCCGCTGCCCTCACACTTCTGGCAGCAGTCTCCTGCAATGAAACAAAATCGCCGTTCACACGCGATGTCAACAACTACGCAGTCGTGACCATCAAGGCTCACGACCTCAGCGGCATCACCGACAACGGCAAGGAAGTGCTGAACCTCTATCGCTTCGCCGCAGACGAAGTGGACGCCATCTACTGGGAACAGTACTTCGGCGACAAACAGACCCTCATGGACGGCATCGAGGACCCTGTCCAGAAGACTTTTGCCGAAATCAACTACGGTCCCTGGGACCGCACCACCGGCAAATCCTTCGTGGATGGCTATGCCGATGCCCTCCCTGGAGCTGGCTTCTATCCGGCCGACATGGCAAAGGAAGAGTTCGACGCCTGGGACAATCCCGACAAGAACAGCCCCTACACCCTCATCCGCCGTGCCCCTGACGGCTCCCTGGAGGCCATCTGGTACCACGACGCATACAAGGCACACCTCGACAAGATCGGCAACTACCTTAAGGCCGCCGCCGACATCACCATCAAGCCCAGTGTTGCCAAGTATCTGCTGAGCAAGGCCGAAGCCCTCAAGACCGATAATTACTACGAAAGCTCCCTGGCCTGGCTGGACATGGACGACAGCAAGATGGACCTTGTCATCGGCCCCAACGAGGTAACCGACGACCAGCTGCTGGGCATCAAGCGTTCCTACGAGGCATTCGTCCTCCTGAAGAACGAAGCCCACACAAAGGAACTGATGCAGTATGTCTCCCGCATCGGCGAGTTCCAGGAAGACCTACCCGGTAACCCGGCCTACAAGACCTTCCAGCCCGGTGCCGGCTCCAACATCTTCTCCTGCGACGCCCTCTACTATGCCGGAAAGGCCAACGCCGGCGTGAAAGTCATCGCCCTCAACCTGCCCTTCGACACGGACGTCCAGCGTGACCGCGGCACCCGAACCATCCTGCTGGAGAACATCATCCGAGCCAAGTACAACCATATCGTCGGTCCCACCGGAGAAGTCCTGCTGGATCCCGATGCCGCCGAGCATCTCTCTGCAGATGCTTTCCTCTGGAACATCGCATTCCGCGAAGTGGCCCACGGCCTGGGCGTGAAAGAAACGGTCAATGGCTTGGGCAGCGTAGAAGAGGCCTTGGGTAATGTGGCTCCCACCCTTGAAGAAGTCAAGGCCAACGCCGCAGGAGTCCTCCTGGTTTGCAAACTCCAGAACCACTACGACATCCATCACCTCTTCACCAAGGACGATGCCCTAGTTACCTTCTTCGCCTCCATCCTCCGCTCAGAGCGATTCGGTGAGAGTTCAGCACTCGGCCGTGCCAATATCATCATCTATAATTATCTGGGACAAGCCGGAGCATATTATCGCAAGGCATCCAACCAGTACTCACTGGATCTCAAGAAAATGGAAGCAGCCCTTTCCGACCTTACCGCCCTGGTGCTCAAGATGCAGGCCACCGGTGACAAGGCTGCCGCCGAAGCGTTTGAAGCCCAGTACTCCAAGCGCAACGCCGACTACGACGCCGACCGCCTGTACCTGGGTCTTGAAAAGATTCCCGCCGACATACGGTTCGAGTTTAAACGATAACCGTTCTTTTCTTTCTGCCAGCCCCGGTGCTTCGTGTGCCGGGGCTTTTTCATTATCCGGTCACTCAAAGAATAATTACTGAACAACCTTAGATTCCGGCATCTTGTTCCGTGTGTTCCACCTGTTCCATTCCCCTTGTGGAACGGAACAAGATTTATTCTTTTATGTAGTAGCCGCCGTTCCTGTCGGAATCTCGATGTTCAATCAGATCCTCTTTTATCAATATGGCAAGGTGGCGGTCAATGGTTGGAATACTCTTGCCAGTCAACTCGGCAATGCGTTTGCGTTGAAGACCAGGATTGCTGTCTATTACTAAGAAAGTAGCCTTTACGCTTGCGCTTAGCTTATCAATTCGACTATCATTTGGCCTATCATTTCGACTATCATTTTGCTTATCACCTGATAGGCGTGGGGTGATAGGCTCTTTGAACCGAATGGTCAGGCAGACGAAGTTCGGAACGAAGTCATACTCCGGTTCGGGAAGCCCGGCTTCTTTGCAGAGAGTGAAGATGTCAAGAATCCCTCGTCCCCAACCTTCTGTCTTGCCGCCCTTGAAAAGAGCATTGGCAATGACCTCATTTACGAGTACGGAGTGGGGACGGTGGCGGAAATCGGCCGGAGTGGTGCCGGGAGGGAATGCGCCGGGGTTCATGAATTCCACGCGGTCATCGAAGATGTTCACGCTGGGAGTCCTTCCCTCGGACCACCAGGTTCTGTGAATCAGCAGGTTGAGAGCAGCTTCTCTGACGACCTTGAGCGGGACAGTGAGGACGTTTTTGCTGTCGAACTGATCCTGGTCTCCGGACATAAACATATGTTTGCGGCAGAAATCCTCGATGGCTTGAAGCTGCTGGAAGAGGTTGGCGTCTATGACGGCCTGGTCACGGAACTTGTCCATGATGGTTCCTTCGAAGCGGGCCAGACGGACACGGCAATGATTGAAGAATTTGTAAGGGTCTTTGCCGAACAGGGCGATGGCCCCGTTGGTGAGCGCGTCACCCGGCAGGAGGACTTTGAAGGGACTCAGGCGTTCTGGGAGTGTCACGGCATCGGCGGCACTTGCGGGAATCCTTCCTTTGGCGATGCCGCCACGGATGGCAGCCGTGAGGGTGTTTTCGTCGATGTCGTCCAGCGTGGCTTCCCGGCACGGGGCAAGCTCCCAACTGAATTTCTTGGGGTCGCTGAGGCGGATACGTTCGTCGAACATTTCGCGGGGCATCGGCTTTGTGATGTTCTCGACCTTGTAATAAGGGCGACCGTCGTAGGTATAGGGCGCTACGTAGCCGACCGGAGCCGGGAACCAGATGGCGATAACCTTTTGTCCGGGACGTTCAGGCACGTCAATGTATTGGGCGTAGAGGTCAATGGCCGGAGAGAACTTGGTCATTTCATGTGCCACTTCCTGCCTGGTCTTGTCAACGACATCCTGCCCAAGAATCTTCAAAGTAGTTGGATGTATGCCGAAAAAGAGCCAGCCGCCCTCGGTATTGAGGAAAGCGCAGCCGGACTGCATGCCGGCGTTCAGCTCTCCGGTGGTCTTCTTGACCTCCAGGACGCGGCTTTCATCTCGGCTGAGGATGGTTTGTATGTCGTGTATCGTCAGTTCCTTCATACAGGGCGGTCGAGGTTGGTTAACTGTCAAGACTTCAAATATACAAAACTTTTAGCGGATTCCCTTTCAATATCTTGCAATGGTTACTGATCCGGGATGATGAAGACCTTCCGATAATGCTTGATGAAGTAGTCAAGAGCATTGAGACACGACACATAATCGAGCCTGCAGGACGGCAGGTAGAAGTAATCAAAAATCTCTTTGACAAGGTTGTCACAGTCCGTCGCAACAAAGTGATGCTGCACATCCCTGGGGAAATCACCTGGTCGCGGTTCCGCCGGTGAATGATAGATGAACTCGTCATCAATCGGATAGGTGTGAATCAGATTGTAGAGAGAACCGGTATCGATATAATCGTTAAGATAGGATCCCTTCTCGACCGGTATACCATTGACTCTGTGAAATTCTTCGCGCATATCCAGCAGGAAGCGCAAAAGGGCGTCTTCAATGTATGAAGACAATGCAGCCCAGCCTTCAGGAGTTGACCCAGCAAAGTGGTCATAGAACAGCTTAATGACCTGAAACGCTTCGTTGGCGAAATCTATGTCAATGTCGAGCGTGTCAGTGAGTTTGGTCCCTTCATAACGCAAGCGGTCAATGCTGCTTTGAACGGTACCGGACGGCTTGCTCCATCCTTTGATGTCAGAAGTCCATTTCATAACGAATTCTTTCCACTCACTCCAGTTCTTCTTCTCGTTTGAGACCCGGAGGAGTTCGGTCTTCAGGTCATCAAGAATCTGATCATCAGTCCAACCTTGTTCTCGCAGGGCTGCAATATAGTCCTGGACAAGAACTTTCGCCTTCTTCTGATCCCAATAAGTAAAGCGAACCTTGCAGCAGTTGAGAACGTGGTACATCTCCTGCTCGACGGGCGGCAAGCTGTGGATGTAGAGAAAGCCACCTATCTTTCCGACGAACTTGCCCACAGAATCTCTATTCAAATCATCTCCGTTGTCATATGTGACGTAGCGGTCAAATGTCTCGTCAACGGCATTGAGAGCGTCCGTGAAGTTGCTTTTCTTGACGGCTACCCTAACATCCTTCTCGCCTTTCTTGGAAAGGGAGTACGGCTCGATTTTACCATTGATGTAGTCCACCAGATAAGCAATGGTGTCGGATTCAAGGCCACGTTTCTCACGCCGCCACTCCACCAGCATCTCCAGCTGTCTTCTCCGTTCTGCAGTGCGAGTCGCCGGTTTGATCTGAAGATGGTCGTGAGCCTGCTTATAACACTCCTCGCATAGGCAGGTGTACTTGTCTTCTTCGGGCACATCACCTAGGGCCTCTTCGCTTTCCGGTGAAAGAATCTTGTCAATGTACAGAAGAACTTTGGGAACCTGTCGGCCGCATTCGGTGCAGGTGAATTCGTCCCGCTCAAGGATAAGTCGGGCAAGTGAAGGTGATAATGTGGCTTTATTTCTTTCCATTGGTTAAAATCGCTTTGGCTTACAAATTTACGAATTTCAACGCAGAGGGAAAAAGAACGCCCCCGGCCGGATGTGACCGAGGGCGCTGCTGGATGTGACGTAGGAGCGTAGAATCAGATTTCGTGCAGCCTCAGGAATTCGATGATTCCCTCGACGTGGAGGGCGACGATGGCTTTCTGGCCTTCTTCGGATTCCAGGAAGGCAAGGTCCTGCGGATTGTCGAAGAAGAGATTCTCCGTGAGGACGGCCGCTGCGTATGTATTCCGGAGCAGATAGAAATTCTTTTCCAGGTCCGGATCTCCGTCGGTGTAGTCCGTGCGGATGCGCTGGCCGGGCAGGTGTTTCCTGGCGGCTTTGTAGAGACAGTTGGCCAGCTCGTCGGAAAGCGTGTGTCCCTTGCAAGTGTAGGCGCACCACCCGCGGGCTTTCATCCACTGGGAACCGTTGCCGGCTGCGTTGGCGTGGATGCTGATGATGGCCACGTTCTGGATGGGGAGACCGATTTGGCAGGTCATGTTATTGGCGCGGCTTGCTCTGTCCGGCAGCGAGAGGTCGGTTTCCTCGGGATTGAGAATCTCGACGTTGTAGCCGCGAAGACGAAGATGCTCCGCCACAGCGTCCCTGATGATACGGTTGAACTTGTACTCCCGGAATCTTCCGTCCGGAGAGCGTTTGCCGGCTGTGTTGATTCCGTGACCGGCATCGAGAATGATTTTATGCATAATGCTAAGAAGGTTGAATTTGAGTGACAGATACGAGTTCGAGGTCCAGGTCGTCGATGAGCGCTGCGACCTCGGGCATTACTTCGGCCGGGAAGTATTTGGCCACTTCGCGGGCGACGGGATTGGAGTAGTAAGGCTGTTCCGTTCCAGGGTTGGACGGAACGGGTGGAACGGTGCGGAGCAACCAGTCGGCGATGTCAATCTGAGCGGCACGGTCTTCGGCGCTTGCTCCGTCCTCCAGAATGGTGGAGAATGTGAGATTGAGACCGGGAATCGAGGACAGCTTTTCGCGCCATTCCTTGGTGGCATCGATGTCCGGGAATACGAGCACTTTGCGGCCCTGGAGGACTGACAGCTTTGGTCCGAGCTGCGTCTTGCCACCGGTGGCCACCCAGATGTACCGAGGACAGAAGCCGGAGCCGATAAGGGCTGTCTTCTCTGATTCCACCAAGCAGACGATGGCATCCGGGCGCTGAGGGAGTAAGTGTTCGCCAAAGAGGCACTGACTGACCGTCCAGCTCTCCGGCAGCACTCCGGCTTTCTTGAGTCTCGCGTGCGCCCAATCGACAGGAACCCCGACATTTTTCACGCGGTGACCGTCGGCCGGATTGTACTGCATGATTTTTCCGGTGCGTACACGGCCCTGGATGTCGATCTGATAGAAAACGACGGAGCGGTCTTTGGTCACTCCGAGGCGGTCATCGGCCCTCAGTCGCTCGATAACGTCGGCGGTGAAGATTGTCTCAAGGAATTCCTGGAGCGTGGATTTTGGCACGTTTCTGAGCGTTTTGCGCACAATCTCCGAAGGCAGTTCACAAATGGGAGTTTGCGACCTCGTGCCCGCTGCATCCGGACGTATGGCGTGGCGCGTTCCCGGGACGCCCCGGGATGGTTCGCGCTTCAACCAGTCAGGGGCCTGTCGCCAATCCTCCTCCCGGGGACGGGCTTCGGGGTGCTCCCGGAACCAGTCGGCAGGGGTCTTGTGATAGGCGCAGCTGGACTCGTGGTCACAGCGGCCCACGGTGGGGTCGAGGACATTGTCTCCGTCATCCACATAGGGCGTGAAGCAGTGGGGCCGCTCGCAGCTGGGGCAAGTGAGCCGGGAGGATTTGCCGGCATACTTACGGAGGTGATACTTGTAGTCCATGGCCTATTCGTCTTTGTAGGGCAGTTTCTGCTGTTCCGGGAGTTCCTCGTGTTCCGGCTCCTCGTGGGACGGAACGCCGCTGACACTGGGCGTGTAGCCAAGTTTCTCGGCCTTCTTCAGCTTGCGGTGGACGGTGGTCGGAGAGAAGCCGGTCTCATCGGCAATCTGGCGCACGGTCTTGTTCTGGGCCTTGAGGTCGATGAGTTCCTGCAAGTCTTCAGCTTCGGTGAACTCGTTCTTCTCGCGCAGCTGGGTGGATTCCTGGACGTAGTCCTGGAAGACGAACTGCGTGTATCCCTGAATCTGCTGCAGCTTGTAGAGGATGACGTTGTCGGAGTCGTACTTATACTCGCCAGTGCGGACCTTGACCTGCTTGACGTAGCGCCAGGTGGGGTCTTTGGCAGAGCGGCCAATGGCGATTCCGGCGTCGAAGAAGTTGATGAGTTTCGCCGATCCGGCCAGGTCGTTCTGGGTCATCGGGGTGCGGGGCTCCCGTTTCGGCGAGTGGCCGACGATGACCAGGGTGAGACCGTAAAGGCGTTTGAGGTACAGAATCTTCTTCATGAAGGCTCCGGCGGATTCACCTTTCTCGCTGTCGTTCAGGAGGAAGGTGATGTTATCCACGAAGATGTGCCTGATACCCCTCTGCTCAGCTGCTGCAGCAATGCTGTCGAGGATTGCCTGCTCCAGGCCGGTGTCCACGATGTCCTCTGGACGGAGTTCTGCCCTAAGGAGGGTGTCTGGGAACCGGTGGATGATGCGGGTGTCGCTCTCGACGTAGCGCATCTGGAACTGCTTGGAGCTGAGTTCGCAGTCGAGGTACAGGACTACGTTCTCCCGGGCCACGGCTTCGGCCATCTGCGTAGTGAAGATGGATTTGCCGGTGTTGGACGCTGCGATGATGACCGTGCATTCTCCTTCCACAAGCAGGTCATAGAAATAGCGTTTGGGGTCTGGCTCCGTGAGGGCGTCATCCACCCATTCGTTGGCGGACTTGATGGACATGATGCCGATTTTGTCGGCACTTCGGCGGGCCTTGTCGGCCTCTGCGTTGATAGCGGCAATGGGATCGATGATATTCTGGGTCTTACTCATTGTTGGTCCTCCTGTGGTTTAGGCGGCTCGTCTTCGTCGAGGAAGTGGGAGCCGTGTTCCTGATACAGTTTGCGGAATGCGCGTGCGAAGTCATCGTCGGACTGGAGAAGGTATTCGCGCATAATGTCTCCGAGTTTACGGGGCTGGCTCATACGCGGCCCTCCTCAATGGCGATGATATCGGACTCGTTGTAGAGGACCTTACGTCCGAGCCTGGTCGGAATAAGATACCCATCCCTTTCCCATCTCCACAAGGTGGAAGGGTCGACGTTGAGCCGCTTGGCGACTTGTTTGATGGTGAGCCTGGGTTCGCGCTTCTCGGCTTCGTAACGGGCGATGACCTTCTCTATGAGAGAGCCCAGGACGGTTTCCAGATCCTCTTTGTTCAGTTGGTACTGGATGAACTGCTTTGTCTGAAGCTGTTCTTCTACATTATGACTCATTTGGTTTTCCGCAGCGCCTGCACACCCTGCTCGTCGGGTGGCATCGCTCCGGTTGCCAGGAAGA
>JBGVCF010000010.1:0-53369 GCA_045226315.1 Candidatus Cryptobacteroides sp. | reverse complement strand
TTTTAAGGGGGTAAACCAAACAAAGATCGTTAGGATATGCGGGAGGGAGATAGGGTGCCAGGGGGACTCCATTCCGCTTCGCTCCATTCCGGCCCCTCCCACCGTCCACTGCGTCCTTTTTATTGGCCTACGGCCTCAAAAAAGAACTCGTATCCGGCGGGCCCCTCCCCCTGCCCTAGTGCGAGGGTGCACAAGCCCCCTGGCACCCCATCTCCCTTCCCGCATACCACAATTCGAGTTTCTATGTGTTCTGCGTGCCGAGGCAGAATCTGTCGTTCTCCCCTTCTTTCGCCCCAAATCGTAAAAAACACGAATATTTTCAGGAATGTTTTTTACGATGCTTGGAATTGCCGTTGTTTCTGGCGAAGTTCGCTGTAAGGAGCCGCTATTTTTAGCGGAATTGACTTATGAAGAACAGGAAAAGAATAACGAATCTGTTGCGAATTATTGTAAAATTGCAGCATTTTTGCTATGTTTGCAACACTTAATCATCTCTTGGGACTATGAAGGTATCTGAGCTTAAGAGATTGTTAAGGATGGCTGGTTGTTGGGAGACCAGAACCAATCTGGGAGGTCACGATGAGTGGTATTCTCCTATAACTGACAAAAGGTTCCGGGTTCCAAGGCATCAGAGTAAGGAGATAGCCATCGGTACATTGAATAACATTAAAAAGTCAGCTGGTATTTAGCAATGAAAGTAACGGCAATTGTGGAGCGAGGCTCCGACGGATTGTACAGTATCTATTCCGATGACACCATTGGTCGGGATTATTTTGGCGGCTATGGAGAGAGTGTAGAATCTGCTAAGAAAGACTTTCTGAACAGTATTCAGGAAGCGATTGAGAATGCCCGGAAAGATGGTTTTGACAATGTCCCCGTCTTTGAGGCCGTGAATGTGGAATTCCGTTATGATATTCCCTCCTTTTTTAACTACTTCGACTTTATTAATGTGAGCAAGTTCGCCTCTTTTGCGGGCATTAACGAGAGCCGGATGCGCGCCTATAAGAGTGGTGCTGCTTTCCCCGGAGAGAAAACCACCAAGAAGATCCTTCGGGCCGTCCAATGTATTGTCCGTGAGTTGAGCGCCGCAAGTTTCTAATAGCAGGTCCTGCCGCCTCGGGGGAAAAACGGCATTCTACGCGTTTTGCGTGCCGAGGCGGCAAGGTGCTAAGGGTTACGGACGGGGTATGGGAGTGACAGCATCGTCCACATTACGCACCGCCCGGATGTAGCGGTAGGTAGCACGGGAATGGTGAATTCCCTCTACTGAGCCAACATACACAGTGGTTGCAGATGTGAGCGCCGGCTTAACGCGAGTATCCCATTCTCCAGGGTTCCTATTCCAAGGTGCTCCGTTACGTTTAAGTCCATCCTTATACAGGATTAGATTCAAGCTTGATAAGACACCTTCTATAGGCGTATATGCACTCCATTTTCCTGCGTGGATGCGGGACTTAATGTCGCCCCAGTCTGCCGGGTCATCGCTGTTAACTAAATTCTGTACGGACGGGTAGTACCAAATGAGCGAGTTCTTAATGTGATCCGCTCCACTTGCTGGGGCGATATTTCCAATATTATCCGTACTGAATTGAATCAAGTTATCTTGTCCTAAGTCATTAGCCGCATTTCCATCTATATATTTATACCGACAGTTGGTCAGGTCCATATCCACCTCAATGTAGTCGCCATTCGCAAAATGAAGCTCGGAAATTCCATCGCTCCAGGTGTTTTGGCACTGGGAGATATTCGTCCAACCGCCATCCGGTACCGGATTCGGGGTGTAATTTAGCCGCACCAATTGCTGAGACAGTGTCTCGGAAACATAGGTGGTTCCGTCGTTAGAACTAGCCGTGACATAGAACTGGTATTCCTTGTAGCGATTGGCCTCAGTGGCCCATGCATCTTCACCGATGATATCCCTTAGGTACACGTCTCCGGACCAGGTATAGTCGTGGTCGTGGGCTACGAGTTCACGGGTCAGCCAGCCTCCGTCGGAGGCCTTGTAATGGATGATTAAATCGTGAATCTTTGACCTGCCGCTTCTGTTGCCAATATTTATGCGTATGGGCATTCCCCTGTCGGGATCAGCCACAGGGGGCAAGGAGACAGAGCATTCTGTCAGATGCGAAGACAGCGAAATATCATGCACGAATACCTTGGACATGAGAGCATTACGGAGCGTTATCCGGAACTTCAAATTCTTCTTGTCCGTATCCAAATCTTCTACGCTCAAACCCATGGCCGCTAAGGAAGGGATATTCACCGTCTGGGTGGAAAGATATTGCAGCCCTGTCGGAGGCTCAGCCACCGTAATGGCGTCTTCGTGATACGAACCATCGCCGGCCGTATAGCAAAGCTCCAACAGCGCCGAAACAAAAGCGGCACCGGAAGAGAAGAAACTGAAAGTAAGGGGTACAGGGTCGCCAGGACAAACATCGTCCGATTCCATGAGGATACCGCCATCGATAAAACCGTGCATCGACGAATTATCCTTTACGCAGCGAGAATGCGCGATATCCGTACCCTTGGCGAGATTACTCTGTTTCTCGCCTCTAAAGCACCACCCAACCTTATTGAACTCCTTTGTTTTATCAGCATCACTCATTGCACTGTAGTCACGGGTTTGATCTCGGAACCACCCCCTGTCGTAATAGGTACGGGTGGGCAATGCCGTATTGGAGTAACTACCTCCATTATTGTAGTCTGTGGTAAAATAGGAGAGCGGTAGATACAATGTCATCAGGAGCATTTCACTCTGGTTGGGAAAACGATATCCCGGCGGACAATACGGATTCCGCCCCAACTTCGTAACTTCGTTGTTGATGTTTTCAAGTTTGATTGAAAAAGCATCGGACTCCTTTTCGCCCACATTGTCTCTGGGTCTTTGCGTATCGAATTCCAGATATAAGCAGTTGTTTGAGCTGAACTGGTCGTGGTAGGGCAATTCCCCCTCCGAGAGTTCCCGTAACGATTTGGGATTGAGCCTGTCGAAAGTAAAGGTATAGGAACCATCCTCGTTAGCCGTAAGATCAAAATAAGGATCAATTTCCTGGGTATAGGGTGCCTCACTGATGTCTTTGATGGTTCCGCCATCATTAAATGTACCGATATTCCTGAGGCATCTCACGCTCTGGCCCTTGGCAGCTTTTTCTATAGAGTCCCAGACAAAGCGAGCGCCATAATCATAATCCCATTGATAAGGCGTTGCGCCACCGCCCTCCTCAGCCCAACTCACCATTTGTCCTGTACTGGAAATGATATGGGCCCGCCACTGGTTCTTGGCTGGCTGGTATAACCGTGCGTTGATGGAGAGGGATTCATTACCAATCCACAATCCGGCCAATTGGTTACAAGCAGCCAGATACCAGCGCACCTCGTTGCGATCCACAACTCCGTCACCGTTGTTATCACGGTTGCGACTCAGGCAAGAAAAAGCCATACCCTCATAACTGTACGAGTCATTATAAGGTGTTTTAGGAGCCCCCCCTCCATCTCCTCGCATCTCGGGAATACTATTGTCCACATCGTATTTCAAATAGGTCTCCCATTGCCGATTAGACAATTCCGTGCCGTCTTGTTTGCAAAAATCCCAGATATAGCCCGAATTCAACCTTCCATTCCATCTTCCTTCAGCAGAGTTATAATTGCCGGATCGTCTATTGCCAGATTCTGTAGTTTCCGTGCTGCCTGGCCAATAGGGCCAACCTTGGTCATTTACAGGATCCAACGCTCCATACTTCTGCCGCATTTCATCCATGTGTTCCGTCCCCCAGAGAGTAGTGAGACTGGTTGCATGGGTGTTATATATAGTCTGGATAGACTGTTGGATAATGGAGTGACTGGAGAGGATGAGGTCGCTGGCCCTGTCCCGGCTGGACTGGGCATCCGAGAGAATGTGCATCTCACGCGGGGCCGCGTTGATAAACTGTCGCCAGAGTGAAGGATCGGCTTTAGCGGTCTCCGGGTTCTCCAGCGGATGTTTCTCATAGTAATATTCGTCGATGAACGCCGTGACACGGATGACAGGGGTCTTTACGCCATCGTCCGAGATGAAATCATTTTCTTCGTGCGCCGTTTCCTTTTCGGTTTCAGCAAAGATGTACTCGATTAGCTGGGTGATGTCCATCAAATCCGGCCTGTCCGGGTCTTCGTGAGGAATATTTTCTCCCACCGGTTTTCCAGGATGCCAGTTTTTGTCGTAATGGCCAATACCGGGATATTTATGGCGCTTGGTGGTATAGATACCATCCTCTATTTTGTTCACACCGAACATGGCCCATTTGTAGTCCAATTTCGGGGCCGTTTTCGGGTTTGCGTGCTCCGTATCTCCATCCAGATAATAGATTTCCCCGTCTGCATAATAGTCATAGGAAAACTTGCCCTCACCCAAATTATGAGGGTTAATGGCAGGGCCACCGTCCCCGAAAGGCGTTTTTACATACCAGGAGAACTTGTCCTGGGTCATACCGGGCCGATACGCAAACTCTATCTGATGGTATTCGTAATGACAGTCGGCGTTGATGATTTCTGCATCGGTCAAAAGGAGGTAACCTTCCTGCCCTGCCTGCCTCTCATCGTCACTGTGCACTTCGGCAAAAATACTGGATGTATTAATTACCTTTATATTATAAGTGTAAAAATTGCCGCGCTCTGTGCGGTAATTATTGAATCCATCAAAACCGTCTGGCCTGCCGCTGGACGAGAAATCGCCTAGATGGACGGTGAAAATGGCATCGGAGGTAAGCGCTTTGTTAATGGTGATGCTCGGGTCCACATCCCTGTAGCTTTGCAGTCCTTCTGTCGTGAGCTGTAGAACCATATCGAACTTCACATAAGCCGCATTCGCCGGTGCATATTCCCAGTCACCGTTGCTTACGAAATTGCGACCATAATTAGGGTCGGAGGGGCCACCATAGCCCCCTTCCTGGGTATCTGTCTTTTTCTGCTTTTCCCGCTGGTAATACTTCGTTGCGTTCTTGGCAGCAGCAAAGCGGTTTTCAAGAATATAGAAGCAGAACGTATAATAGGTGTGAACGCCATCTTTCTCCGTCCCCTCAAAATAGTATTGCTGGGAGTCAAAATAACGGGTACTTGTGGGAGGGGCTTCGTCTTCCCAGCTGGAGTCCAGATAGCAGCGGTCCGGGGTATTGAACACCTGCCAATACACAGGCCTAACGTCGCTGATATTGTACGTGTCCACCTCCACCCGGAACTTGACCTTGGCGTCTACGGGGGTCAAGTCCACGTGGTATGTTTCGTTGAATTCCGTCTCGTTTGGCTCCTCTTTATTCCAGCGGAAATTCGCCGTATTAAACACGTCCCGTGAACCGGGATTCTCGGGATCCCCTTCTTCTCCCAGCGAACCGGTCATCAAGAAGAGATCCTTACGGTTTACCACATCCTGCTCCAAGCGGACCTCTATGGACTGAAGTTCTTTCAAATGCCGCACAGCATTCAAGCGATCCAATGCGTCCTCTCCGTCAAGGTTGGTTACGGAATTGGAAACGTTGGCAATTACCACCAGAATGGCATCATCACAAGTTTCCGTAGAAATCTTTACAGCTCCGGTTGTTTCTGCTATGGAACCACTCAGGTCTTTGTTTTTTACGTACCAGCTTTCGTTGGGATCGGCGTTCAGCGCATCCAGGTCCGCATTAATATGCTCATAGGAGAAGTACCGGCCGTAAATCTTGCGGGGACTTTCATAGAGTTCCCTTTCAGCATCATCAACCTTGTCACGATTGCTGAAGATCATCACATACAGGTCGTGCACCCGCGTTTCGTCAACTCCCGCCGCCTCGGCCTTGGTCTGAACGTCCACATCCAGCATTTCAGTGGAGCCAAAGGGGATATAAAGCGTTATAGGCAAACCGTTGGGAACATGAGGTCCCTGAGGCGCCTCAGGTTCCATTATTCGACTGCATGAAACGGCCAACAACAGAAAAAGAACAATATATGCGATTCTCTTGAACATTATCTATTCAAATTGTACGTACTCATCATGTTCAACCCATTCGGACACTTCGAAGTTAAAGGAGACGGTAAGGCCGAGGCTCACCCGCGTGGTTACAGTAATGTGCTGATTCCTTTCCAGGGAAGGAATGCTCACAGCGCGCCAGTTGGTAATGGGAAGACTCGTATAAGTGTATTGGGGTCGGTCTTCTGCCGATAATGAATTATCCAACGTAAACTGGATGTCAATGGTATAAGTTCCACCTGGGGCACTACTGGGGAAAACATACCAGGAGTAGGGCATTGACGCGTTTTCACTAATAGGGACGGCGAATCCTGGATTAGCCGTGAGGTTGCCAGGCGTAGCATCGGCATAGTCGGGATCGTGTTGCACTAGATAGCCTGTTGTAGGGAACATGCCGTGCACTACGTGCTGATAATCATAAAGCGTCAGTGATCCGCCCGTCTGGTTTTTGATAATGGCTGTAACCTTGGCTACACAGCGTTTGAGCGGCATTGACACTTCGCCATTGCCACTCTCCACAACTTCCAGAGTTCCTTTGGCCGTAAGCGGCATGCAGGTAATGGTGTAGTCATCATCTGCCATGTACTCCCTGTGCGGACGGAGCGGTGTTCCGTCCAAGTTTTGAAAGGTCAAGGCATCCACTGCACTTTTGTTGGTAATGCTCTGGAGATATTCTTTGGCGGTTAACTCTCCTTGCCCTGTCAAGCGCCATTTGCTTCCATCCCATCCAGCAGTGTTGGCAAAAGCATACACGGTATAGTTTCCCGCAGGAAGCGTGAAGTTTACCTCCGCTTCCGTCCGGGTAAAAGATTTCAGTTCGTCATCTTCAAGCTTTACAGTACCCTTCTTAAAAGATTCCAGGGTCCCGGTCCCGAGAGGGTCATCCGGGAACGTCATGATAATATCTCCCTCGCTGTCTGCAATCAAAATTACCAAGTCCAGGACATAGGGTCCGCTACCAGTATAGGCGATAGCGCTGCCGTCGGCAACCATCTCCGCATAAGTAAGGGTGGTCTCTGCCTTGGTAGCCTGCATCCCGTCCGTGACAAAGTGGAGGGAAACAGTCCCCTCTCCCCTCTTTCCCACTTCCTCCCGGGTGCAGGAGAAGAGGACAAACAGGGTTGCAAAGCAATATGCGAGACGTTTCAGCATGATTCTTCTAATTAATTAGCAGACCGGGGGTTTCAGCCGTCACATCGTCCCAGTATGTGGTGTACAGTTTCACCATTACGCCACCGTCTACACGGATGGTCACATGATAGGTATATTTTATGCCTGCTTCCCAGGTATTGATGGAGGTGCCATCTTCTCTCAAAACATCTTTGAGAAGAATCTCCACGGCGTCATCATCGGTGGTCTCATCATCAATCGTATGGGAATACTTCAGAATCAAGTGCGGCATGTATTCTTCGTCAGAAGATCCGTTACTGGTTATAGATAGGTCTCCCGGAATGAAGAAATCAAAAGCGCCTTTATAAGTCCTGGATTCAGATTCAGCATCGGGCTGAGTTGACTTTTTCACCAGCGTCCGGTTCACCGTGACTTTACGGATCTCGTCATAGGCGTGCCGCCTTTGCGTATTGATCCAGACATGCTCCGGCTTATCCATGGCATCGATAGAAACCTTGGCCGATCCCTTATAAATAACGTCCCGGAAACTGTAGTACCCCAGTGTCACATCGGCCATTTTAGAAACGTTGGTCACAATAACACGCACGGCACAGAGCCGGTGAACAAACTGCAGGGGAACTACGGCCAGACGTTGTATTTCACTTAAATTACCCTTGCGTCGCATACCCGCCATCATGAGGTCAAAATTGTCCGGAGACTCGTAGATATCATAGTCTGCTTTTACAGCCAAAGTACCGGATATATCCATTCTTGAAGACTTCCCTGTGGGGTATACGCCTAAGAAATCATAGTAGTCGCTTACGTTTTCCCAGTCCCAGTACTTGAGAGGAGTGTAACTCCAGACTTCCGGCGTTTCAGTGGTCATTTGGACATCGGTACCATTAAAAATAGGCGAGTCATTGTTTTTGCGGCCGTAAACGTCGAACATGTCGTTCAGTTCGAATGTACTACCCTCTTTAAAATCGGCCGTTTTGGTTTCCGATGTGAGCACCATTGAACCAGCGCTGAAGCCGATGGCCTGGCTATCCGTCTTGTCAGGAACGGGCACACGCGTGCACCCTCCAAATAATAGGAGAGCGACCGAAAGGAGCGCCGATATGATGTTCCGTACAGACATTACTGGACAATGGGTATATAGCCGTAGTTATCCCGGTCGTTCTCATCACTCCATGGCGATATGCTGGCGCTGAAGACGATAGGATTTCCATCAGACGTGGGTTTGATGCTTACATTATAGGTGTACTGGTAATTCTGCTCCCAACCGGCGGGATGCACCCAGCCATCATGAAGCCCGTGGATGGGAAACACACCTTGTTTGGAATTTAAGAGACTTCCGTCGCTGCTGGAAAATACCGCATAAGAGATGACGATTGCAGCATTATCTCTTTCCGTGAGAGTCTGAGGGATGGGCATCACCGCCCGGTCGGAATCAGTTTCAGCACTGGTGCCAGGAGCCTTGGGCACTACCAAATTGTCCGTGAGATCATCAGGGGTGAGATCGGCATACACGGGCAGGCTGCCGGAGTTACTCCAGTCTGACCATGAGCCGCTGGAATCGCCGGGATGATCGGCCGTCAGATAGATACCTTGGATGCTCACATTCGTTATCCGCACTTCATAGACATCTTCATCGTCCTCCACCTTCACAAAGTGAAAAACTACACGGGAAAGCAGGTGATGGAAAAGCAGGTCCACGGTTCCGGACACCGCGGGTTTGGAGAGGTCTTTCACCACATAAGGGGCCGATTCGTCCAGATGGGTCACCATCAGGTCGGTTTTACCGTCCGAGGTGAAATGGATGTCGGGGATACAGGTAGAGGTGTTGCTGTAATCCGTTCCGGTTCCATTCTTCAGGAAACCTTCCGTATCTGTGGTGTAAGGGCTGTAAGCCCAGAAGGAGATGGTGTTTTCCTGGTTGTTGGGCCAGTATTTGATGGGGGCATAACTGTAGGAAGGCCCCGCGTTGTAATGTACGTCTTCGTTGTACATATAATTGGGGGTAAAGGTATCGGCGCTCCCGCTGGCGGGTGTACCGCTGCCGATTACGCCCTGTTGGAAAGAAGCGAAGACGCCAAAGGTGGTGCCGGTGGGCAACGGGGATGTGGTCTTAGTGACCGGCCCGGAAGTGACAGAAGTGAAGGTGATGGGTCTGTCACCGGTGAGCTCGGTCCAGGGGTCTTCCTCATGGGCAACGACTTCGTTCTTGCCGCACATGGTGAACCCTCCAAGCACCACGAGCGCCAGAATAATCATTCTGAGCCCTTCCTTTGTCATTCTGAGCAAAGCGAAGAATCTCCTATATGTCGTTACCTTTTTCATAGTTTGGTACCCATACGCCCGGTCAGGGGCATATGGGTAAAAAGAGGGGGATTAGCTATTGTTAATCGGGAGCCAAATGGGATCAGCAACCTGAGGAGTCCAATCCGTAACAGATGCGAAAAGTTTAACGGTTGTCATACCAAGCTGCAGACGAATCGTGTAGGCTTTGCCAGCCAAAAGTGTAAGCGTAGCGTTCTTGGTGATATTATTCGTTATCGTCGATTTACCTCCAGACAAATTAGCATCGGTCGTCACAACATTATATACGATATTGAATGTATAAGTCTTTGCAGTCCGATCCGGGATCAGCATGAAATATTCCCCGTCATTCAAGAGATTAACCGGGGAATTTGTAACGCCAGTTCCACCGTCCTTAAGAGCACTCGGGATATTAGAAGCCGTAACATTGAAAGAAGAAACAGTCGCAACATTGTCAGTCCATGTTTTAGTAAAAAGATCAAAAACACCGCCTGTGCTCGATCCGCTCGTCGTCACCGATAGACTAGTAACATAAATCTTAGTATTTTCATCAACATCATGCGTATCATCATCGGCATCAGTTTCATCAAACACACCTTCCACGGTGAAGCCCAATCTGGTTAATGCGTGCTTGAAATCGAAATTAATAGTGTTAGAAATGGTAGCGGTAGCCTTCGTCTTATTTGTATTGTCTATATCGTTATAAAGAAAATCTACACTTTGGGCAGGGTTTGTAGCAACGACATACGTAACCTCAGGGTTCTTGGTTCCCTGAGCAGCATCATTAGCCGAAAAAGCAGTAATACCTACCGTATTTGCCGTTGCGCCAGCAGCACTTGTATTAGCGACATACGGAGCATAGGCAAAGAACGACACTTTGTCGACAAATGTCGCAGAGCCGTTCGCTGTATTGGTATCATTGTTAGGCCAGTACTTCACAGGAGAGTATGTCCAGCTGGTTCCTGAATCTGTAGAATAGACATTCTGATTGTACATGAAGTTAGGAATCGCACCAGAAGCAGTATAATCTGTAGTTCCCGTGTAATAAGCAAAGACACCAAAACCGCCTTGTGTGGCAAGATTGGCAACATTAGCAATTGGCGCAGCCTTAGTATCGGCAGAGCGTCCCGCATACACGCCGAAAGCAACCGGAGTCTTATCGGCTTCATTTTGGATCACTTCGTTCTTGGCGCAGGAGGCCAGAGCGATGGCTGCAATAGCAGCGAATAACATTGTTTTTTTCATAAATTTTGTAAATTAAAGAGTTAAAAATTGTTGTTTCTTTATTTAAAATAAATAAAAATTACATAGGAATATCAACAGTTTCACCATCTTCCCAATCCTCCACCGAGGCATCGAATCCCCCGTCTCCACCAATCGGCACTACATCCGGCGGATGAATGGCGGGAGCGGTCACACTCCCAAAAGTCAGGCGGTATAACGCCCTGTATCCCAACGGAGGTGTTTCCTTGGTAATCTTATCACCCACGTTAAACACATATCTCTCCACTGTTTCGTTATCTATCAACAGCGTTGATACATTCAGCGTTGAATCACGCATGATACTGGGTTCCTCGCCGTTCGGAAAACCGAACGTGGTAATGCGGCCGTCCAGATGCCCGATTCTATGTTCAGGGTCGTCCGTGGTCACACTCCACTGCGAAATCAACTGTGTGGCTTCACCGGCCCCGGTAATACCCTGCGTGAGTTCAAACGTTTTGGCCATACCCGAAGTACTGGCGCGAACAGACTTGAGCACATCCACATTGTCCGAATAAATGGTGACCCAAAACTGCGAAACAACGTTCTTGGGGTAAATGGGCACACGGATGGTATAGTATTTCACAACGGGGGTTGAATCATCTGCTTTTGTGAGTACTTGTTCCTGTTCCCTTTGGTACTGATAATACTCATCAATCATCTCTTCCGTTACCTCAAACTCGTCCGACAAACCCACAGCCATCATTTCCGGATTTGCTATCAGATCCTCATTTTCGGCCCGCGTATACCAACTTGATTTGGTTTCTACAACTCTCACCGTAGCTTTGTCTAAGTCGGTCATGTTATCAAACTCAAGACTGCCATATTCCTCAGGGCTCTGCGTGATCATGAGCAAACGGTAACGGCCGGCCTCAAGCTGAACGGAACAGGAATCCACATTGGCCGTGGTCTGCTGCATGTAATACTCTCCGTTTCGGAAGTAATAAAGCGTAATGCCGTCCGGCTTCATGCCATCCGGATACACAGCAACCTTCCAAAGAACCTTCACCATCACCTCCACGCTCTCTCTCTGAGCATAAAACAGCGGACGGCGCTGACAGGCAATCAGCGTTGTGAAAAACAGGAATATGAAGGCGAACTTTCTCATTACCTCTGCTCCTGTTTCTTTTTCTTGGTGGAGATGATATACTGGAAACTGACCCCCACCTTCGTGGGACCCACCCAGTTGAAGCGCCCGCTGTATTTATACATCAGGCGGGTATCCTTCTCATTGCCTTCGTAGTAACGGTAGTGCGTGCCCATCCAGCCCACACCAATGAAAGTCTGTATCCGCCAATATTTCTTTTTCCCCAGTGTCCAGGCATAACCGCCCTCGATCCCGGCCGTCTGGAATTCTCCCTGATAACCGGTATGCTTGGGTTCCACGTCGTAGTAACCGGCCCCCAGATCCAGGCCCACGAACCAGCCCCGAAGTATGTCCATGGGGTTGTCCTTGTCCAGGCGGCTCAGCCACCAGCGGGCGCCGATATCCAGCTTGAGCATTTGCCAGGCCATGTCGTTGGCACGGTTCAGCCACCAGGGGAAGGTGTAGTCCACCAGCAGGCTGACCTTCTTCCCCAACGGGAATTCCACGGCCACGTTGGGCGTGAGGGCTAGATCTGACAGCGCATTGGTGGAGACGCCCAGGATGGGACGGCGCTGGAAGACGGCCTTATGGGCGAGAGGCTCAACGGGAGGCATAGAAGTGTCCAGTAGGGCGAATTCAGGCAGATCTACCAGCGGGATGGCGGGTTCTTCGAACACCAGGTCCGGCAGGGTTTCCACACCGAAATAAGTGAGGCGCAGTGCAGGGAAGATATCCTGGGACAGGTGACGATAGGCCGAGGTCTTTTTCAAGCGGGCTTTTTTCTGGCTTGAACTATATTTGTCGTTATCCAAAATGGACAGAATCTGCTGCCGCTCTGTGGCGGACAGGTTGTTGTCCGTTTCCACGCTGCGGCGCAGGCCGGTCCAGTTCTCGCCGGCTTCGGCCACTTCTATGTGACCGATGTATTCCGGGAAGTGAGTGCGGAGATAATTTGCCAGGGTTTTGGCCCGCTTATGAGAAAGGCTATTGTTTTGCTTTTCGGATCCTTCCGGCGAAGCGTAGGCATAAACAAACAAAGCGTTGCCGGCCAGGGCGTCCTGGTGGATGAACTGTTCCAGCTGGCAGAGGACCCGGGCATTATCCCGATAATTCGTATCCAGCACCGACTGATTCACGCGGAAATAAAGATAAAAATCACGCGTGGCACGATTTTCCTGCGCGCGTAAAAAAATGCAAGACGCAAGCAGACACAACAACAAAGCAACAACCTTCAAGGCCACCACTTTGTAAATAGAAATGTTGTGTACTAACTTGCTCATTATCAAATAATTGCGCGATATTTCGCGGGCTATTTCCACACTATTGGACACAAATTTAGAAAAGCAAATTTGATTCTAAAAATATTTAAACAATTTTTATTAGCAATTATTTCTGATTCTTGATTCACGTTTTATAAATAAAACATATAGGGGGGGGTATTAATAAGGTGATTTCCTCAAAATAAAAATAGAATTTTCCAATAGATTTTCGAGAATTCAAACCCAAATAAGTGTTTTAGGGTCATTTAACACAGTTTTCTTTTTTAGAAATTGATATTTTTTAATTTATCAAAAAGAATTTCTCTTTTATGAAAAGCATTTATTTGGGTGTTCAATTTTTTTGTATATTTGCAACATAGATTTTGATTGACTTTTATCATGGATTTTACACCGTTACTGGTTATTCCGGCCATTATCTGCCTGTTTTCCATCGCCATGCACTGGCTTTTGGCTTCCCATACGCAAACCTTCCGCATTCTGGTCCTTCTTTACCTTTCCCTGATCCTGACCATGTTTGCCGATGTAATAGGACACCCCATCTTGCGATACGACGCCCTGGCGCATATATTGGTGCAGTTCGCTGCCCCTTCCATCATCCCTCTTTCCTGCCTGTATTTTTCTCGCCTATATCGGCCCTTTACTTATAAACCACTGTATCTGCTCTGGATTATCTTTCCGGCCATTACGCTTACTTCCTCTGTTTTGCTTACTAGTATATTGGGACTGGATAAAGCGGAGGCATTCCTGCACCGCTACCATAGTGGACTGTACGAAGGCTCCCAGTTGTTCCTGGATTCTCTCGAATACCTATATTATTTATGTACGGTTATTGTTTTTCGGATCATCTTGATAATCGAGGCCATCTATATGGTCGCTCACTGCACCTTCCTGGGCTTCCGGATCCAGATGACGCCCAAACATCTATCCAACTTCCTGTTCTTTGGGCGTAAAATCCGTCTTCTGGAACTGCAGATCTTCATGGCCATAGGTATTGTGGTTATTGTGGGCATCAAACTGTTTGTCCACGGCCGTCTGTTCCACAATACCCAGGCATGGTCCATGACGCTAATGATGGTACAAAGCCTGTTTTATTTCTTCTTCGGATTCTTTGCACTGTTCGGCGCGGTTCAATACTTCTCGTTGCGGGATATAGCAACAGCTTTCCGCTTTAACTTTACGCCCGAAACCAGATCCAGTGTAGCAGAGGAAATCATTACCGAGATGTCTCCTTATTTGAACGGAGATTCACTTACACGTGTACTCTCGCGCATGGGCTCCCAGAAAGCAGCTCCGTCTCCCAACGCAGCCACAGAAACGTCCCCTTCCCTGGCCATGGCCGTGATGAACAATGTGGTCTCCCTCTCCCGTGAAAAAGGCAGCCTGGCATCCCGTTTCCGCAGGCTCATGATGGACGAACAATTATTCCTGCAGCCGTCCCTCACCCTTTCAGATGTAGCGGAACGGCTGCATACCAATAAAACCTATGTCTCCAAGATGGTGAACCAGTATTATAAACTGGGATTCCCGGAATTACTGAATATCCTGCGCGTAGACTATGCGCAGCAATTTATCCGTTCCCATCCAAATGCTTCTCAGGAAGAGATTGCCCGCGCCAGCGGCTTCCTGAGTGCATCTACGTTCAACAGCACCTTCAAGCGAATCTCCGGCTTCACGCCTAAAGTGTGGGCTGCCCGCAAAGAACGCTAAGAGTCTGCTCACGGTCCTCCAGCAGCTGCGCCCGCAGCGCTTCCAGCGAAGGGAATTTCCTTTCGTCGCGAATACGCCGAAGGAAACGGAGCCGCATGGGAAGCCCGTAAATGTCCTGATCGAAGTCCAGGATATGAGTTTCGATGGTGCGGGTAGTTCCCCCTACCGTGGGCCTTTTGCCGATATTACACATACCCTTGTACGTGGCGCCCAGCACCTCCACTTCCACAGCATACACTCCATTCCCCGGCACCAGTTTCAACGGTTCGTACAAATGCATATTGGCCGTAGGGAAGCCCATGGTCCGGCCCATCCGGTTTCCGGCCACCACCACACCATACAGCCCATAGTCATACCCCAACATCCCATTCGCCTCTTCAATCCTCCCCTCCTCCAAGGCTTTTCGGATCTGCGTACTGGAAATAGCCACTTCGCGCACCAAATCCGGCTTCCCGGTGCTCGTACCCGGCAAAATGGGCCCAAGAAGCACCATTTCCGGCTTCCTGGTGCTCGTAACGGGAATCTCCCGAGCCATCTTCCTATCGGCCCCTATCCTATTATCATACCCCATCACAACCAGCGAAGCACCGAAGCGGTCCCGGAGAAGCTGGAGGTATTCTTCGGCCTTCAGGGAAGCGAACTGACGGGTGAAGGGCAGAACCTCCACCCGGTCTATACCCACTGCTGCCAGCAGGGCTTTTTTCTCTTCCAGCGAAGTAAGCAGCCGGAATTCTCTTGCATCCTGCTGCAGCACCGTCCTGGGATGCGGCCAAAATGTGACCACAATGGCCTCCTCTCCCCTTTCACGGGCAGCGGAGACCACTGTCTCAAGCACATGACGGTGCCCAAGATGGACACCGTCAAAAAATCCTGTGGTTACTACAGCCACTTCACGCACTCAAAGCTCTGGCGGTGCGGCAGGAGCGCATTCTTGGCGAATACGCGGGCTCCTACCTGGTAGGCACCGGTCTTCTCGGGGATAACATCCACGCTGAACTTGGCGACGCCATCCTTGAAGCTGTCCAGTTTGCACTCCTGCACATCCATGATATGCAGCTTGCCGTGGGGATCGGCCTGGGCGAAGACTGCCTCTACGCCCACTTCTTCGGGCGAGAGGGAGCCCAGCTGGAGTTCTACTTCCGCGTGATAAGGCTGAGACTGGGAAATATCGTACGTGGTGGCAGGCTGGCTGCGGGAAATCTGCATCACATTCTCCCATTCGCGACGCACATGGTTCTTCCAGGCGGCCAGTTCGCGGGCCTTCTTGAAATCATCGGCCACCATGATGGCGGTACCCTTGGACTGAGGCTCGTAGTACTGGTTGATGTAGTCCGTGAGCATGCGGTTGGTGGTGAAGTTGCAGGCCACCTGCGCAATGGTGTTCTTGATATAGCCGATCCACTCGGAGCTGCGGCCCGTGGTGCGGTCTACGTTGTAATAGGCCGGAGCGATGTCGTTCTCCAGGATCTGGTAGATGGTAGCGGCGTCCAGTTCGTTCTGGAAGTTGTTGTCGTCGTAGGCCTGTTCGATGGGAAGGGCCCAGCCGGCGCCTTCCTTGTAGCCTTCCACCCACCAGCCGTCCAGCACGGAGAAATGCATGGTGCCGTTCATGGCAGCTTTTTCACCGGAAGTACCGGAAGCCTCCTGCGGACGGGTAGGATTGTTCATCCACACATCCACGCCCTGGACCATGCGCTTGGCCAGCGTGATGTCGTAGCCGGGCACGAACACGATCTTGCCGATGAAACGGGGATCCTTGGAAATGTCCACAATCTGCTTGATGAGGTCCTGACCCGCCTTATCGGCCGGATGGGCCTTACCGGCAAAGAGGAACTGCACGGGCTGGGTGGGATTGTTCACAATCTTGTCCAGGCGGTCCAGGTCGCGGAACAGCAGCGTAGCGCGCTTGTACGTGGCAAAACGACGGGCGAAGCCGATGGTGAGGACATCGTCGCGGAGCGTTTCCAGGATGGTGATGATCTGGGACGGGCTGTAATGGTCGGACAGGGTCTTGTCCTGGAGGCGCTCCCGCAGGAAGTCGATGAGCTTCTCCTTCAGCTGCTTCTTGATGGCCCAGACGTCTTTATCGGAGACGCCGTAAATGCCCTCGAAGCAGGATTTGTCGTAGTGGTGGGTGGCGAAAGCCGGGCCGAACACCTTGGCGTGGACAGGCTTCCACTCCGGAGCGCACCAAGTGGGATAGTGCACGCCGTTGGTCACATAGCTCACGAAGAGTTCCTCCGGCAGATAACCCGGATACATGTGAGAGAAGATATCCTGCGAAACCTTGCCGTGCAGCATGGAAACACCGTTCACATTCTGCGAGATGTTGGCAGCCAGGTTGCTCATGGAGAATTTCTCGTCGCGGTTCAACGGATTGTCCTTACCCAGGGACATGAGGGTTTCCCAGTCCACCTTCAGACGATCCGGATAATGGCCGATATACTGGCGCAGCATACCCTCGTCGAAGGCATCGTGACCGGCGGGAACCGGCGTATGGGTGGTGAACAGCGAACTGGCCTTCACCACTTCCAGGGCCTCGCTGAAGTCCAGGTTGTCTTTCTCGATGTACTCACGCAGACGCTCCAGGCCGATGAAAGCGGCATGGCCTTCGTTGCAGTGATACACCTGAGGATTCAGACCCAACTTGCGGAGGGCGCGGATACCGCCCACACCCAGCAGGAGTTCCTGCTTGAGACGGTTCTCCCAGTTGCCGCCATAGAGGTGATAGGTCACCTCACGGTCTTCCTGGCGGTTGGCTTCGTAGTCGGTGTCCATGAGGTAAAGGTCCGTGCGGCCTACCTCCACCTTCCACAGGCGGGCGGTGAGGCTGCGGCCGGGGAACGCCACGGAAGTGGTGACCCATTCGCCGTTCTTGTCCAGCACGGGAACCGCAGGGATCTTGGTGAAGTCCTGGGCATCGTAGTTGGCCACCTGATAACCCTGGGCGCTGATAATCTGGTTGAAATAACCATAGCGATACAGCAGACCCACCGCCACCAGGTTGGTGTTCATGTCGGAGGTTTCCTTCAGATAGTCGCCGGCCAGGATGCCCAGACCGCCGCTGTAGATCTTCAGGGAAGTATCCAGGCCATATTCCATGCAGAAATAGGCGATGGAAGGGTCTGTGCGCTTGGCCTTGGCAGCCATATAGGTATCGAATTCGTCCAGCACGTTCTTCATGCGTCCCAGGAATTCGGAATCCTCTGAGAGCTGTTGGAAACGCTTGATACTCACGGTATCCAGCACAACCAGCGGATTATGGCCGCTCTTGTGCCACACCTCCGGGTCGATGGAACGGAAGAGGTCTTTGGCGCTCTCGTTCCAGCACCACCAGAGGTTCTTGGAAAGCTTCTCCAGGCGGGAGAGCTTTTCAGGAAGATGTCGGGTTACCAAAATGCTTCTCCAGTTGGGAGAGGTAACGTCGGCTTTAAAATACTGCATAGTCTTCTTCTTTTGGTTGTAGGAGTCCTTGCGGTCCAGCACTTTGGCCAGCGCCTGGGAATAGGCCTCCTGATAATACACAATTTGATGGTCCCAGAGGGCGATCTGGGCCACTTTGCGGGCGTTTTCCCGGTATTTGTTCCGCTCCGGGAGTTCCAGCTCCGCGATTTCCCTGATACGTTTGACAACGCCGTCCACCACCGAGGAATAATTGTTGTCGTCGCGCTCCACCACAGTGATGCCGGGATGCTTGCCCTTGTAATGGTCCAGCACCCACATGCCGAAACCGGCCAGCGTGGTGGTAAGGGTGGGAATCCGGAAGGCCAGGGCCTCCAGCGGCGTATATCCCCAAGGTTCATAGTAAGACGGGAACAAGGCCAGGTCCAGACCACAAAGAAGGTCGTAGTAAGGCATGTTGAATACCCCGTCGTCGCCGTTTAGGTAGGAAGGGATGAAATACACCTTCACTTTATCGCCTATCGCATTGGTCAGGCCTTTCTCCCGCAGGGCGCCGGTGACCATGTCGTAATCGGCGTTCATCAGGTAGTGCGACACCTGGGTCTGGTACTGGGGATTTCCCTCACCGGAGAGCTTGGCCACCACTTCCTTGTCCGCGCCATGATGGCCGGAAGGAATCATGATGAAAGCCTGGATGCTGCGTCCCTGATAATCGGATTTGTTCAGCTGGGACAGGGCGTCGATGAACACATCGATACCCTTGTTCCGGAATTCGTAACGTCCGCCGATGCCGATAAAAATGGCGTTGGAGGGCACTTCCTCTGCGCTCATGGCAGTGGCTACTTCGGCCAGACGGTCGCGCGCTGCATCATGCAAACGGAGATAATCCTCGTCCGAGGCAGGCGTAAAGCTGTTCTCGAAGCCGTTGGGCGTCACCACATCCACGGGACGTCCCAGGAACTGGTCGCATTCCTTGGCGGTGATGTCGCTCACCGTGGTAAAGACATCGGCGTTCTGGGCCGATTTCTTTTCCAGCGAATAAATGGCCGTCACGTTGAAGCGACGGGCCATTTCATCGCCGTTATACTGGTTCAGGTTGTTGTACAGCGGCAGATTATTGCCGGCCAGGCAACGGCCCATCATGGTGGCGTGGGTGGTGAAGACGGTGGCCACGGGGACACCGCTCTTCTTCAGGTGCAGGATACCGGAGCCCGTCTGCCATTCGTGGAACTGGGCCACCACATTTTCGCCGCCTTTGAGGTTGTAGTTGTAGAAACTCTCTATCACGCGGCCGGCCAGCACGCCGAACACGGCCGATTCCTTGTAATCCCAGTTTCCGGAGATGGAATCCACGCCGAAATCTTCCCACAAGCCTTTGAGGATATCATCGGCCTGGGGCAAATGCTGCTTGTAGTCCACCAGGATGGCCACGGGCTTGCCGGGAATGTTCCATCGGCCCACGCGGAAAACCAGTCCCTCGCTGGCAGCCTGTGCCTTCCAGGAGCGGTACAGCATGGGATCTTCCAGGAAATCCGGGTTGCCGGCGCGGTGCATCCAGACATCCGGGCCGATGAAGATATGACGGCGTCCCAGCTGGGACTGCAGATAAAGAGCTTTGGTGGCGACAACCGTATAGATGCCGCCAACCTTGTTGCAAACTTCCCAACTAACCTCGAACAGATAGTCCGGCTGAAGGGTCTTTTTCTTTGCCATGGATTATTTCTTCTTCCTCTTCGACTTACCCAACTCCTCTACAACCGTCTCCTTCACGTCGAGGGCCGCCCGTTTTTCGTCCAGGCGGATCTGGAAGTCGGAAATCACGTTCATATAGTTGATGAAGGCCTCGTACGGGGTGTCGTACGGGTTGAAATACTTGTGCACTTCACCGTCGGAGAAGAACTTGGTGCACATGTAGTAGAAGTGGTCGCTCTCCTGCAGATGGCCGAAGTCTTCCCACAGTTCCACATCGTTCACGATGGAGAGTTTCTCCGTCATGGCGTACACTTTCTTGTAGGCCTCGTTCTGGAGCTCGTTGCCCAGCCAGGCGGTGAGGTCGCGCTCTTCATCGGCCCAGGAGATGGGATCCTCCACGGAGATGTCGGCCACGGGTTTCACCTTCTTGGTGGCCTCGGTGGGCGTTACGAAGCCGAAAGTGCCGTCCTTGATCACGGCGGCGGGCAGGGCCTTCATGAAGTCGAAGATGCCGCTTTCCACACCCTGGTGTTCGCCGAAGGTTTCGTAGTCCATGAACAGGTTCACGATGTCGCCTTCCTGGGCGTTCTCCTTCATCCGCTCCACGAACTGCTCTGCGGTGACGGGCTGATGGACAAAGCGGAAGGCGATGTCGTCGGACAGGCTGTAGTTGCGGAGCAGGAGCTTGAGCTTGGGCTGGGTTTCGCCGGTGTAGACGTAATTGGGGCTCTTCCAACCCATGATGTGGCGGGCGCCTTCGGTGAGCATGGTCTTATAGCCCATGTCGTACACCATTTCGCCGATACCGTTGGAATAGATGAGCTCCGTGTTGCGGAAAGCGGTGGGCTTTACGCCGAAGAGTTCTTCGATCTTGGCGGCATGCTTGGCCACCTGGTGACGGAACTCGGACTCGCTGGCCAGGGAAGCCAGGGAGTGATAATAGGTTTCGGCCAGGAATTCCACCTTACCGGTGGCGGCCAGGGCCTTGAAGCTCTCGATCACATCCGGGGCGAAGCGCTGGAACTGCTCCAGGGCGCTGCCGGAGATGGAATAGGCAATCTTGAACTTGCCCTTGTTCTGTTTGATGAGCTCCAGCATGAGCTGGTTCATCGGGAGGTAGCACTTCTGGGCAATACGGCGCAGGATGGTGCGGTTGGCAAAGTCGTCGTAATAGTGCGAATCCTTGCCGATATCGAAAAAGCGGTACAGGCGGAGCCGGGTGGGCTGATGGACCTGGAAATACAGGCAGATGCTCTTGGTTGCCATAATATCTATTTAATTACTGATTCGTAAACTTTTTTCATCTTGGCGCAGGCGCCGTTCCATTTGAGGGCGTTAACCTCGTCGTAGCCCATGCGGGCGCTGAAATCGGCCAGGGCCGGATAGCTCAGGAGCGCATGGATGTCATCGGCCATGGCGTCCACATCCCAGAAGTCGATCTTGAAGGCGTAGTGCAGGATTTCTGCGGCGCCGGACTGCTTGGAGATGATGGACGGCACACCGGTGCGCATGGCCTCCAGCGGGGAAATGCCGAAAGGCTCCGAGATGGAAGGCATGATGTACACGTCCGAGAGGGCGAACATCTTTTGCACATCCATGCCGCGGAGGAAGCCCGTGAAGTGGAAACGGTCGCTGATGCCCAGGCGGGCCGCATGGCGGATGGCGCGGTTCATCATGTCACCGCTGCCGGCCATCACGAAGCGGACGTTCTTGGTGCGCTTGAGCACCTTGGCGGCAGCTTCGATGAAGTATTCAGGACCTTTCTGATAGGTGATACGGCCCAGGAAGGTAACCACGGGATCCTTCACGCCGCGCTCTACAACCAGATTCTCTCGGCCGCTGAAGTCCACCGCGTTGTGAACGGTGACCACCTTGCCGGGATCGATGCCGTAGCGGGTGATGACGATGTTGCGGGTAAGGTCGCTCACGGTAATGACTTTATCGGCCACTTCCATGCCCTTACGCTCGATGGCGAACACGCGGGTGTCGATGTTGTCCACGCTGCCACGGTCGAAGGAGGTGGCGTGCACGTGGATCACCAGGGGCTTCCCGGTGAGTTCCTTGGCCGCGATACCGGCGTAATAGGTGAGCCAGTCGTGGGCGTGGATGACGTCGAAGTCGTCCTTACGCTGCATGGCGATGGTACCGCCCACCATAGCGTAGCGGGCCACTTCCTCCATGAGGTTCTTGCCGTATTTGCCGGAGAATTTGAATTTCTGTCCATAGCTGATGGCGAAATCCTTCACCTGGCGCTTTTTCTCCTCTTCCACCAACTTGGAGAATTCCTCCGGATTGGCGTAAGGGATCATGTTGGAGCCGATGTGGATGAATTTCACCTTGTCCAGGTATTCTTCCACGCTCTCGGATACGGTGTCTACGGGAACGTCCGAGGCGTTGATGATGGTGGTGGCGCTCTGGTCTTCGTCGCCGGAGGCCGACGGCATTACGAACAGCGTCTCCACGCCGTTGTAGGCCAGACCTTTCACGATACCTTCACAGGCCGTACCCAGACCGCCTGCGATATGGGGAGGGAACTCCCAACCGAACATTAGTACTCTCATTGCTTATTCCTCCCTGTATTTTTCGATGAGCCAGTTGATATTCAGAAGGGCGGCGGTGGTCATGGCCGATGAGATGGCGCCGTGAGGCTCGTGCGGCGGATCGCCGTCGTAGAGTTCGCTGAAGCAGCCCACGCCGTGCTTGGAGAGGTCTTCGTAGAAGCCTTCCGTGAGCCATTCGGCCCGGCGAATGAAGTTCTTGCCCATCATGTTGAAACTGGCGTAGCAGTACTGGGCCAGCAGGAAAGGCCAGGCGCAGCCGTTTTGGTAGGCTTCGTCGCGCTGGATCTGGGAGCCTTCGTACAC
Organism: Candidatus Cryptobacteroides sp.; assembly: GCA_045226315.1. Lineage (GTDB taxonomy): Bacteria > Bacteroidota > Bacteroidia > Bacteroidales > UBA932 > Cryptobacteroides. The sequence continues at coordinate 30,671 of JBGVCF010000010.1, read as the reverse complement.
GCCCTTGTAGCGGATGTCGCGCGGGCTCAGGGTGCGGATACCGCGGCGGGTCACCAGTTCTGCGTTCACTACGCGCATGACATCACCCACCACTTCGTCGTCCACGCAGCGGTGGTCCAGTGAAACGGCCCACAGCTGGTTGGGACGCAGTTCCATGTGCTGGCCGCCGTTGTCCACATAATCGGCCAGGAAACCCAGTTCCGCGTTCCAGAACATGGGCTGGTAGTTCTGCTCTATGAGTTCCTTGATGGTGATCCACTTCTTGTAGAAGGCGGTGTTCTTGCGCTCGTGCTCCAGGGCGAAGGCAATGGCGTTATACCACAGGGCGTTGGTCTCTACCTGGTAGCCGGCACGCTCCGTGACGGCGCGGCCGTGGATATAGGCGTTCATCCAGGTGAGGGCCACCCCGTCTTTCTGGGCCCACAGCAGGCCATTGGGCTGCATGGCCACTTCCTGACGCACACCGGGCAGGTAGCTTTCCAGGATGCCCTTGAGTACCGGACCGTATTTTTCCCAGACTTTCTTGTCTGAAGCGCCATAGGCGATATACTGCTGCAGGGTGACGGCCAGGAACAGCGGAGCCTCCACCTGGGTGGTGCGGCGGCTCAGGCGCTCCTGGTTGGCCTGGATGAGGTTGTCCAGGATTTCCTCGAACTCTTCGGGGCTGTTCTTGCCGTACAGGGTGAGGCCGGCCAGCGACTGCAGGGTTTCACGCAGCAGGCCGGTGAACAGCCAGCTGTAACCCGCCACAATGCGCTTGATGCCGCCGTCTTCCCGGACAAGGGAGTTGCACTGGCGCACCAGCTGGTCCTGGAAGGAAGTGATGGGGCCGATCTTTTCCACCGTGGCGGCGAACTTGTGTTTGAGCCCTCTGGCCACTGCCGGTTCACCGGCGGTGGCGCTGAACACCAGCGTGTCCCCCGCCTTCATCTCTGTCTCGAAGGTGCCGGGAACCCAGAGATCTTCGCGGCAGTCGTAGCCGCGGCGCATTTCGTCGGAATAGGTGATGCCCTTGTACCAAACCGGATTGTACTTGAAGGCCGATGCAGAAGTGCTAAGCTGCAGGTTCAGGTCCGGGAAACCGGGATACATGTTGAAGGCGGCGCCGTTGGCCACGGGCTGGAAGTCCGTGCGGGCCTGATCATTCTCCCCGGTAAGGGCGTGGAAGTTACGGAAAGCCAGGAAAGGCTTGAGCTCCAGTTTCACCTTGGAAGGAGCGTTCAGAAGCTCGTACTTGATGAGGAGCTGGTTCTCATCCGGGCTCAGGGCGATTTCCTTGCGGAAGACAATCTCACCGATCTTGTAGGTGATGGCGGGAACCGGATCTGCGTCGAAGTCCACGATGTACTTGTGTCCACGGGGTTCGTAGATGTCTCCGTAGCAGTGGATGCCCAGGTTGAACCGCTTGCCGCGCAGGGTGATGCTTTCGTCCAGGGAACTCAGCAGGATGTGCCGGAATCCGTCGAACTGCTCCACCGGAACGGCCAGCAGGCCATGGTAGCGCCGCGTATTACACGTCACGATGGACGTGTTGCAGTACGCGCCGGTCTTGTTCGCCAGGATAATCTCGCGCTTCAGGGAATACTCGAGATTGACGAGTTCAGACTTGTTGAATTTCAGAAAAGCCATAAATATGTGTTTATACTTGCTTCAAAACCATGGCACACCGGGCCGGCAGATACACCTTCAGGGTGTGATCGTAGGCCTGATTGCCGTTCGGGCATCTCTCGGGCATCGCCACGTGTTTTTCTCCGGCCTGCAAACGGCCATAACCGTCGTACTGGGGAGCATCGCTGTCCAGTACGTTCACGTACGTGCCGGCCGGTGCTGAAAAGCCATAATCGGCGAAAGAACCGGTGGGCGAGAAATTCAGCGCAAAGATACAGTTTTTCCGTTTGAAAATCAAGATTTTCTTCTGCTCATCGGCCACTAAAAGCTCCGGACGCTCGTTCAGGATACCTTCCCGGCGCAGCAGGTGTATCATATCTTCGTCAAATTGGCGCAGATCGCCGTAGCGCAGCGCCGGATTATCGGCCAGAGACCACTGCCGGCGGGCATATTTGAAGGACCAGCCGTTCCCCTCGCGCGGGAAGTCGATCCACTCCGGATGGCCGAATTCGTTGCCCATGAAATTCAGGTAGCCGTCGCCGGCGGTTCCGGCCGTGACCAGGCGGATGAGTTTGTGCAGGGCGATACCCCTTTCCACCATATCGTTCTGCGAACCCTTGTTCATGCAGAAGTACATTTCCTTGTCCATGAGGCGGAAGATGATGGTCTTGTCGCCCACCAGGGCCTGGTCGTGGCATTCGGCATAGGAGATGGTCTTTTCCTCCGCGCGCTTGCCCGTGAGTTCCCACCACACTTCGCCCATGGACCACTGTTCGTCACTGCGTTCCTTGATCCACTTGATCCAGTGGTCGGCCACGCCCATGCTCATGCGGAAGTCGAAGCCCACGCCGAAGGCCTCGAAGGGGGCCGCCAGGCCCGCCATGGCCGATACATCCTCGGCGATGGTGATGCCGTTGGGATTCATCTCCTTCACCAGCTTGGTGGCCAGGGACAGGTAGATCACGGCGTCTTCGTCCACGCCGCCGTCGAAGTACAGGCCGTAATTGCCGAAATCCTTGCCCAGACCGTGGTCCCAGTACAGCATGGAGGTGACGCCGTCGAAGCGGAAACCGTCGATGTGGTATTCCTCCATCCAGTATTTCACGTTGGACAGCAGGTAATAGCGGGTTTCATCCTTGCCGTAGTCGAAGCAGCGGGAGCCCCAGGCCGGATGGTCGCCCTTAGGGCCGCCGTGGAAGTAGAGATAATCCGTGCCGTCGAATTCGGCCAGGCCTTCCAGGGTGTTCTTCACGCTGTGGCTGTGCACGATGTCCATGATCACGGCAATGCCTTTACCGTGGGCGTCGTCCACCAGGGCCTTGAACTCCTCGGGCGTACCGAAACGGGAGCTCAGCGCAAAGAAATTACTTACCTGATAGCCGAAGGAACCGTAATACGGGTGCTCCTGCAGCGCCATGATCTGGATGGTGTCGTAGCCCAGTTTTTTCACGCGCGGCAGCACCTCTTTGCGGAATTCCTCGAAGCTGCCCACCTTTTCCTTTTCCGCCGCCATGCCGATATGGCATTCGTAGATGAACGGATGGGGCCGCTTGCCGGCGTGGCCGTGCTTCCAGACAAACTTCTTGGCCGGAGCCCACACCTGGGCGCTGAACACTTTGGTCACTTCGTCCTGCACTACGCGGGTGGCATAGGAGGGCAGGCGCTCTCCCCCGCCGCCGGGCCATTCGATGTACAGCTTGTACAGCTGGCCGTGCCGGAGGAACATTTCCGGGACCTTCAGTTCCCAGTTGCCGTTCCCCAGGGGCTTGAGGGCATAGCCGTCCGTGCGCTTCCAGTTGTTGAAATCGCCGATGAGGAAGATCTTGTTGGCATTGGGGGCAAACTCCCGGAACACCCAGCTGCCATCGGCGCACTGGTGCAGGCCGTAATACATGTGGTTGTTCACGGCATCCTTCAGCAGGCCGTCGCCGGCTATATGCTTCAGCGTTTGCCAGATGTGCTCATGCCGGGCGTCGATGGCGTCCTTGTACGGCATGAGCCAGGGGTCGGTCTCGTAAATCTTTTTCATATTGTAATTCAACTTGTGCACTTTTGCCTGTTTTTGCCCGTTTTCAATTACGTTGGTAACTCATTCTGGGCGTTTTGGGCTGTTTTTGCCCATTTTCAGTCACCGATGGAGTCTATCTTTTCTTTCACGGTACGGAGATACTTCCGGCATTCGTCCAGAAGTACCTTGCTGCGGGCCACCAGGGCGTCTATGTCGTCCAGTTTGGTTTCCGGATTCTCCACCTTTGCGGCAATCTCTTCCAGCTCCGCTATGGCTTTCGCGTAATCGAATTTTGCGCTCATGCTATGTTAACTTTATTATTATCAATATGTTCCGCATAAATTTCATCCACCTTGGCGGTAAGGGAACCATCCTGGAAACGGACACCGATACGGTCTCCCACTGCCACTTTGTTCACCGTCTTGAGCACCTGGTGGTCCTTGCCGGTGACCAGCACATAGCCCAGCGAGAGGATGTTCCGCGGATCCGTGGCCCTGATACGGGCCTCCTTCAAGGCCAGGACGCTCACCTCCTGGCTCACCCGCGCGGCAGCGGCAAACTGCAGGCGGTGCTGCACGTTATCTGCCAGCCGGGCCACCTGGGTGTATTTCTGCAGCAGACCTCTGGAAATACGGCCCACAATGCGCTGCAGGCGCATTTCCAAAGCGCCGATACGCCGCTGGACGGCCTGCGAAACGGCGTTCTCTGCGCGGCTCAGGCGAAGTTCGCTCTCGTTCACCAGACGCCGGAGCCCGCCGCCGATGCGCTGGGCCAGGCGGTCCAGCATATCGTCCTGTGCAGCATAAGCATCCAGGAACAAATCGGCCAGGGCTGTGGGGGTTTTCACAAAGGTATTGGCCACCATATCGGCTATATGCAGGTCTTTGTCGTGGCCGATGGCTGTCATCACGGGAACCGGACAGGTGGCAATGGCTATGGCCAGTTCGTAATCGTCGAAGCAGGCCAGGTCCAGTTCGCTGCCGCCGCCGCGTAGGATCAGGATGGCGTCGTAGCCTTCTTCGGCCGCTTCTTCCAAGGCTTCCATGATGGAGGCAGGAGCCTGCTCGCCCTGCATAAGGGCCTCGTACAGATCCAGTTGGAAGGCGTAACCCTCCGGGTTGTTCAAAAGGTGATTGCGGAAGTCCTGGTAACCGGCGGCCGTGTTGGAGGTGATCACCGCCAGCCGATAAGGCAGCTCCGGCAGCGCCAGTTCCTTCTGCATATCCATGTAGCCGTCTTTCTGCAGGCGCTCGATGTTGCGTTTGCGCTCCAGCGCCTGCTGGCCCAGGGTGAAGGAAGTGTCTATGTCGTCGATGTATAACGAAACGCCGTACAGCTCACTGAAACTCACCTGCACCCGCACCAGCACGGTGATGCCGGCCTGCAGGCTTTGGCCGGTCTGTTCTTCGAAAAGGGCTTTTAGCAAGGGATAGTGCCACTTCCAGATCATGGCGCGGGCTTCCGCCACAGACTTGCCCCCGCGGCTCTGGCTCAGGCTCAGATAACAGTGGCCGTTGGCCCGCGGGCTCCAGGAGGCTATTTCGGCCTTTACCCAATATCGGCCCGGAAAGGCATCTGCGATGCTCTCCTTGATCCTGGTTTGCAATTCCAGCAAATCTATGTAGTGCTTGTCCTCCAAGCTGGCTCCATTTCCTACAAATATAGAAAAAAATGCGTATTTTTGCCAAATTTTATCTCGATGAGAAAAGGCTTGTTACTTATAATTGCGCTATTTACCACTCTTTCGCTCCTGGCCCAAGAGCCCTATTTCTGTACCCGTCCCGGCACCAAGCTTTACTACGAACGGCACAAGGCAAACTCCACCAAGCTCCTCCAGACCACGCTTTTCGAGATAGAATCCAACCAGGCCACCGAAGAAGGGCAGGTAATCCAGTATGCCGTTACCATGTCCAAAGCCAACGGCAGCGAACTGTACGGCGGCCGCGCCATCCAGAGCACCCTCATCGCTCCCAACGGAGAACTGAAATTGAACTTTGGGGAAACTGCTAAGATCTTTCTCAAGAATATGTTATCCCGGACCAAGGTGGAGGCTACGGAATCCTGGGCCCTGCTACCGGCCGATATCCAGCCCGGCGACTCCCTCGCAGATACCCACTGTACCGTGACCGTAGCCGGCCTTCATGCCTATTTCCATCTGACGGAGCGGCGTGTGCTGCGCCGGGAGACCATCACCACACCTGCCGGCACCTTCGACTGCATGGTAGTGCGGGAGCATAAAGAAGAAGATGCCCCCTTCCATCACCCCGACAACTGGCAGGATAATTACTATGTTCCCGGCATAGGCTATGTGCGGCACGACAAATACGACAAAAACATGCGCCTGCTGGAGAGCGAGGTGCTTATCAGAATAGAAGAAGCTACGTCTACCGCCAGTGAAAGCCAGCCTTTATAGAGAACTGGTCGTCCGGTGAATCCAGCTGGAAACGGCTGTCCGGTGTAAGGAAGAAGTTGTTGATGTGCGAGCCCAAGCGCGCCATCCACAGCGGAACCGACAATTCCCTGGCCGAAGCTCCCCAGAGGAAATTACCATAGTTGAAGTGATTGTAGGCCACCGTGCCTTCCTCCTGCGTATTCGCCACATAAAACGTATCAGGAGAGACACCATACTCCGGCCGGACGGCAAAATCCAGCAGTCCGCCATACGCACTGTTCTTGTAAAGATAATAGCAGCCCGGGAAGAAACCCGTAAAAATGGCACCGCTTGCCCCGCATATCACCATGGCATAGTTAATCTCTTCTGAACTAACTAATTGGGCCCGCTTTTCCGGTCCCACGTGGGAAGGATCATAGCCGGGGTCGGAGAACTGGGCCACAATGGGCATCCGGCCTTCTCCCTGCCACAGAATTAGCGAACCTTCCTGATAACCCGACTGTACGCGGCTAAGGAAACGACCATCGGCACTAAAAAGGAAAGATTTCCCGTCAAGGGGATCCGGAGAAATGAGCCGATTCCCTTCGCAGAGGCTGCTGGCCTCCAGGGCCAACTGCCACTCGGCCAGCGGATCAGGCGCCGAAGGCATGGGCTTCAAACGGGCGCGGCCGGTGTTATCGGCCTCTCTCCATGAGAGGGTGTCCCTGAGCCCGGAAGGGCCATAGACAGCCATGGTAAGAACCCGGTCTCCGGAATAGGTGTAAGACCTTCGCTCCCAATTATTTTCGTCCCTGAAAACGGTCACCTGGGAAGGATAGGGACTCTCCGGCCCATAGGCGTAAGCCTTCAGGCTGAGCGTATTCCCAAGGGAATCCAGATGTTGTATCAGCAGGGGTCTCCCCTGGTACCAGATAGCTTCCGTATGCTCTCCGTGTGCCCCGCGGATTACCTGCCCGGACACGGGCATGGCCAGCGCCAGTAACAGCGCGAACAAAGAGATACGGCGGGTCATAATTTAGATTTCGAGCTCGAAGTGCGGGATGGGCTTGAGTTTGAACAGGTTCATCACGTGCTTCCTGTCTATGAGCGCCTTGGTGGCCGGATCCTCGCACACGCCGGTCCGGATATATTTGTCCAGCACTGCGTACGTGAAGCCAAGATTATCCTCGTCCGTTTTGCCCGTGAGACCGTCGGAGGGCGCTTTTTCCACCAGGTCGATGGGCAAACCCATCACTTTGCCGATGGCCACCACTTCCTGTACGGTAAGGCCGCCCAGAGGCGAAAAATCGCCGGCGGCATCGCCGTAACGCGTGCTGTAACCCACCCAGTCTTCCGACAGGTTGCAGGTGTTCACCACGCGGCCGTTGTTGCTCTGGGAGATGGCATACAGGGCCGTCATGCGCAGGCGGGGCGCCATGTTGATGTGCGTCTGCCGGCTGGCAGGACCGCCCAGCTGAGCCTCCACTTCGGCCATAAGGGCATCGAAAGCAGGACCCACATTCACATTGTACCGCCTGATTCCCAGGTGATTGATGAGACGGAAAGAATCGTCGATATCCGGCTGCACGCCGTTGGGCATGGTCACGCCAATCACACGGTCTTTCCCCAGGGCTTCGGCGCAGAGGGCTGCGCACACGCTGCTGTCCTTGCCGCCGGAAATACCCAGCACGGCATTGCATCCCGGGCCATTTTCCTCAAACCAGTCCCGGATCCACCGGACGCATGCGTCCTTTACTTTCACTGCATCAAACATATTACTTGGCTCTTGTGTAAACCTGGATGGGGCAGCCGCAGAAATCGAAATGTTCGCGGAGCTTGTTCTCAAGGAAACGCTTGTAAGGGTCTTTCACCCACTGGGGCAGGTTGCAGAAGAAAGCGAACTGCGGCGTGCGGGTGGGCAGCTGCGTTACATACTTGATCTTGATATACTTACCCTTCCATGCCGGCGGCGGATAGTTCTCGATTTCCGGCAGCATGGCATCGTTCAGGGCCGATGTAGGAATCTTCCTGCTCATATTATCGGCCACCCTTGCGGCGGCGTCCAGAACGTCCAAAATGCGCTGCTTGTTCAGCACGGAAGTGAAGATGATGGGAATGTCGTTGAAGGGAGCCAGACGGGCACGCAAGCCTTCCGTATACTCCTTCATGGTGTTCACGTCTTTCTCGAAGAGGTCCCACTTGTTCACCACTATCACGCATCCCTTGCGGTTCTTCTGGATCACGTTGAAGATATTCATGTCCTGGGCCTCCATGCCGGTGGTAGCGTCGATCATGAGGATGCAAACGTCCGAATGTTCGATGGTGCGCATGGCACGGAGCACCGAGTAGAACTCCAGGTCTTCGGTCACCTTGCCGCGCTTGCGCATGCCGGCCGTGTCCACAATCATGAACTCGTGGCCGAATTTGTTGTAATAGGTGGAGATGGAATCGCGCGTGGTACCGGCCACCGGAGTCACTATATTGCGTTCCTCGCCCAGCAGGGCGTTGGTGAGGGAACTCTTACCCACGTTCGGACGGCCCACGATGGCGATGTGCGGGATGTCGGCGTGGTCGTCATCGGCCTCGCTGTCTTCCGGCAGTACCCGCAAAACCTCGTCCAGAAGGTCGCCGGTTCCGCTTCCGTTGGCGGCCGATATGCTCCAGACCTCGCCCAAACCCAGGGCGTAAAAGTCGAAGGCGTCGTACATTTTCTCGCCGCTGTCCACCTTGTTCACGCACAGGACCACCGGCTTTTTGCTGCGGCGGAGAAGGTCGGCAATCTCAGCGTCGTAGTCCGTGATGCCCGTGGCGGCCTCCACCAGGAACAGCACTACATCGGCCTCCTCGATGGCGATGGCTACCTGCCGGCGGATGGCGTCTTCGAAGACATCATCCGAATTGGAGGTGTAGCCGCCCGTGTCCACCACGGAGAATTCCCGGCCGCACCACTCGCACTTGCCGTAATGCCTGTCGCGCGTGACGCCGGCTGTCTCGTCCACAATGGCCTGGCGCATGCCCACCAGACGGTTGAACAGGGTACTTTTGCCCACATTCGGGCGACCAACTATTGCTACAAGTGCCATAATAGAATGCTTCTTTTAATGAGATTCTTCACTTCGTTCAGAATGACAATTAAGGTGCAAAGATACACATTTCTTCGTCAAAAACGGGAGTTTCCACACCGAAGAAACGCAAAACCGAATGAAAAACATGGTGTTGCCCCACTTTTTCCAGGGGTTTCACCGTCTGGTCCGGTGCCCATACCACAAAGGGAATCTCTATCTGTTCACGGGGGGCCAGGGCCATGGGAACGCCGTGCATGTACAGGTTGTTTTCGCCTAAAGATTCACCGTGGTCACTCACAAACAGCACGCAGCCCCGGCGGTCCGGAATGCCCTTCAGCACTTCAATGACACTGTGCACCAGCCAGTCCGTGTACACCACACTGTTGTCGTAGGCGTTGAACAGTTCCTCCTGGCTCACCTTGGCCATCTCCACCGAAGGATTCACCGGCTTAAACACCTCGAATTCAGGCGGATAGTTGGAGAAATAGGACGGCCCGTGGTTGGTGTAGCCGTGAATCACCACGAACACTTTATCGGCCTCGCTGGCCAGGATATCTTCCCGGAGCCCTTCCAGCAGGATGCCGTCGTAGCGGTCATCGGCCTGGGGGAAACGCTCCTTGAGCTCCTTTTTGTGCCAGTATTTGTCGGTGTGCACCGGAGGCTCGCCCCAGTTGCTGGTGCGCCAGCTCACGTCCACGCCCGCCCGCTGCAGGTAGTTGGGCAGGATTTCGTACAGTTTCGGGGTATCGGCGTACTCCAGGATGGCCTTTACGCCGGCCCGCGTATAGGTGGCCGATGCATCGGCCGGGAGCGCCGTAACGCCGTCCCGAACCGTGTAGGGGTTGGTCTCCCTTTCGTAGCCGTACAGGGAGAAATGGTCCCTGCGGGCGCTTTCGCCGATGATGAGCACGCATACGTCGCGGCTGGAACTGACCGCCGTCACGTCCGGCAGCGGGATCTCCTGCACTTTGGCCGCCCTGACGCCCTGCTCATAGCGGATGCTGTTCACGATATACGACCAAGGCGCCACCAGGGCCCCCAGTTCCGTGGAATGGCGGTCGATCCACGGCCAATTCTTCATGTTGCCGAAAACCACCACCAGCACCAGGCCCACGCTTACGCCCAGGCGCGAGAAAAAGCCCTTCCAGGAGCCGTAATCCACTTTTCGGCCCAAAACATACACACTGGGCAGGATGCCCAACAACAGCAGATACAGGCAGAAAGCCAGCGAGAAAAAGCTGGAGGCCTCCGAGTACTGGGTGTTGATGGCATTGCCCATCATTTCGTCGGTGATGAACACCTGATACGTGTTCACAAAGTACAGCATGGCCGCGTTGCCCACCAGGGTGAACGCCAGGATGGCCTTTCCCACACCGCGGCCCAGGAACACCAGGAGGTAATAGAATAGGAAATTCACCACCAGCAGCAGGATCAGGGCCGATACAGTGAGCACCGTGGCATTGGCACCGCCGTCCACGTGCTGGGTGAGGTACCGGAAGAACGGCAGATGGAACGCCGCCACCGTGTACACGCTCAGTACAAGGCAGTAAAGGGTGAGGCTGATCTTTTTGCCGAACATCATTTCCAAAGCCGGATTAGGAGCCACAGCGTCCCTGCTATCAGCACCGATTGCAGGAGGACCCACAGCAGGGTTAACGGCAGATTCACCGGCTGAGGGGCCGGGTTAAACGGGCTGTCCTGCACGGAAGCATCGTAGCGCGCAAAGGGGTTGGTATAGATCACCGCCCCGTCCGGGAAAAAGGCCGTAAAACGGGCGTAGGGCTCATTCTGAGCCAGGGGGTAGCGGATGGTATCGGCCCCCTCCACCTTTGCCAGCGAAGCGTGGTCCTGGCCATTGACGCGGATACTGTCGGCCGGGGCCGATAATTTCAGATACAGCGTGTCCCCTTCCACGCCGATAGCCTGCACAAACGGCAGCTGATGGTTCTTTTCGCGCTTCACGGCCCAGTCGCCGTTGCCGTAATCGGGCACGCGCATGGCGTAATAGCAGCCGCCCTGCAACGCAGGCAGCAGGTCTTCGTAGCGGCCGGAGGGCGTGCAGATGAAGTTGCAGCGGATGGCCGTAAGCTCGTGCCGCTCCGGGTGATGGAGGTCGTCGTTGGCCAGGCCGAAGCTATAGTGGCCGGCGCTGAGCGCCCAGTCCCAGTATTCGTTTTCCGTGTTCACGTGCGTGTCCAGCTCCATAATCTGGTAGCCGGAGAGTTTTTCCAAATGCGACTTAGGAAGACCCACGGTGCGATACGGATGGTTGATCTGGATCAGGTCGGCGTCGTAGCCCAGCCGGTCCAGTTCGAACTGCTGCTGGGAGGCCAGCACGGGGAGCAGCGGGTCCCAGTGCTTAACAGCCGGACTGCCAAACACCAGCTTATGGAATTTGTAAGGGCTGTAACCCTGCTCATAGACATTCACTTGGAGGGTGCTGTCGTAGGGATGCTGCGTGATTTCGTTGTGGTTGGAGAAGGTCACGATATCGTAGCCCAGGGAACGAAGCACGGAATCCGTATAGGCGGCCGTGTGCGGGCATTCGTTTACGGGCCAGGGGCCGTCCACGCGGGTGTGGGTGTGGAACAAGGCCCGTTTCCAGCCCTGGCAACTGTCCAGTGCCTGGTAGGGGTTAAAAATGTCGGGGCCGCTGAAAGGCTGCGGCGCCCGGAAAGAATACACCGGGCTGATACCAGTAACCAGCACCAGCAGCAGAAAGAGCAGCACCAGGCTGGCCAGTCCTTTCAACACTATGGAGAAAAAACGCATCATATCTTACTTAATCGGCTTTTGGGGACCAATACGGGCAAAGAGCCAGGGTGCACCTGCAGGTCAAATTCCGTACCGTCCTCGAAAGGGTCTCCGTCGCAGTGGACGGCGCCGGCCTTTTGCCGGCCGATCTTGAACTGCGCCCCGCTGAAATGCCGGATGTGCCGGCTGGTGGTGGCCTGGCCCACCATGAGCCGGGCCGCCATGTCCCCAATCTCCAGGGTAGGGAAAGGTCGTACTACAATCAAGTCCAGCAGGCCGTCCTGCAGGGAGGCCATAGGGGCTATGCGGGCCTGATTGCCCCACTGGTTGGCGTTGGCTATGGTAACAAACAAGGCCTTCCCTATCCAGAGTTCTCCATCGGCATTCCTAATGGTATATTCCTCCACGGGATGACGCATCCACTCTTCCATGGCCAGGGTGATGTAGCGGGCCAGGCCCCGCTGCGTGGAGCGGGCGAAGTCCAGGCTCACCTGTGCGTCCAGGCCCATGCCGGCCGTACAGAAGAAGGGCCGGCCGTTCATGGTGGCCGTATCGATGGACGTCACGCAGCCTTCGTTCAGCGTTTTCACCGCCTTCGCCGGGCTGCGGCTGATGCCCAGGTGCAGTGCCAGTCCGTCGCCGCTGCCGCAGGGAATGATGCCCAGCGTCTTGCCCGTGCCCAAAAGGCCCCGGGCCACTTCGCTCACCGTTCCGTCGCCGCCCACGGCCACAACGATATCGGCCTCACAGCTCCGCGCCCACTCCTCGGCCTGCCCCGGACGCTCCGTCATGCGGAATTCCGCAGCATAAAGGGAGCCGTCAAGATGTTTCCTGACGGCTGCCAAAATACCGGATTTATTCTTGCCCCCGGAGATGGGATTCACCAAAAAACAAACGCGCTTCATTCCTTATTGTAAAGCCCGCAGGAGGCACAGGCATCTGAATAATTTCCGTCACAACCTTTCCTCCTTCTTTTCTGGTCGGCCAGCATCTCCAGTTCTTCCTGCTTGGCGCATTTGATGCCCCGCTTGCGCATTTCCGGGTTGGTGGATATCTCTCCGTCCGGGAAAGGCCGATGGAAAAAGAAGATATTCACGCCCAGCAGCAGCACGGCGAGCCCGACAAAAACAATGGCGGCCAGCAGGGTCTTCATTTCCTATAGAGGGAATTCGGAAGAGATGGGTTCGTAGTTGTACACCTTCATCATCATGCGGGCGAAGGTGGCGGCCAGGGACACCACGCGGAATTTGCTCTGCAGGGCCTTCTTGGAAGGATCCAGGGGAATGGTGTCGGTTACGTAGACCTCGCAGAGGGCGCTCTTGTCGATGCGCTCATAGGCGGGGCCGGAGAGAATAGGATGCGTGGCGAAGGCCCGGACGCTGTTGGCGCCGCGCTTCAGGAGTTCGTTGGCGGCTTCCGTAAGGGTGCCGGCGGTATCGATGATATCGTCGATGATTACTATGTCGCGGCCTTCTACCTCGCCGATGGGAACGATCTTCTCGATCACATTGGCCTTGGCGCGCGTCTTGTGGCAGATGACCACCGGCGTATGCAGGAACTTGGCATAGGCATTCACGCGCTTGGCACCGCCCATATCCGGAGCGGCCAGCGTGAGCGTGTCCTTAAACTGTTTCTGCAGCTGCTTCAGGCTGCCCAGGAAGTCGTAGCTGGCATAGAGATGGTTCACCGGAATGTCGAAGAAGCCTTGGATCTGATCGGCGTGAAGGTCGCAGGTCATTAGGGCATCGGCCCCGGCCACCTTGAGCATGTTGGCCACCAGTTTGGCGCCGATAGACGTGCGGGGTTTGTCCTTGCGGTCCTGGCGGGCCCAGCCGTAATACGGGATCACGGCGATGACCTTGTTGGCCGATGCACGCTTGGCGGCATCGATGGCCAGGAGCAGCTCCATCAGGTTGTCCGAGGTGGGGAAGGTGGACTGAATGATAAAACAGGTTGCACCTCTTACGCTTTCGGCGTAATAGGGCTGGAATTCACCATCGCTGAAACGGGAGATTTCCAGGGGGCCCAGGACCACCTCGGGATCGGATTCGGGTTTCATGCGGTTCATGGCTTCAACTACCTTCACCGCGAAATAGCGGGAGGCATCACATGTAAACACCGCCATGCGGTGCTTATGGACATCGTTTATCATAATGTTTGAAGGATAGATCCTATATAATCCAAAATTTCTTCTTTTCCTGTTCCCTTCACGCTGGAGGATACGAAACAGGGCGGCAGTTCCTCCCAGTCTTCCAGCAGGCGGCCTTTGTTCTTGTTCAGTTGCTGCTGGAGGGCTTCCGGGCCTTGTTTATCGGCCTTGGTGAAGATGATGCCGAAGGGGATGCCTTTCTCTCCTAACTCGCTGATGAAGCGGAGGTCCACTTCCTGCATGTCGTGGCGGGAATCGATGAGGACCATGAGCATCACCAGTTCCTCCGAGTTGTTGATGTAGTCCCAGATGATGTGGCGGAGTTTGGCGCGTTCGCGGTCCGGCAGCTTGGCATAGCCGTAGCCGGGAAGGTCCACCAGATACCAGTTGTCATTGATGAGGAAATGGTTCACCAACTGGGTTTTACCGGGGGTTTGGGACGTTTTGGCCAGTTTGCCGTTGCCGGTGAGCATGTTGATGAGGGAGCTCTTCCCCACATTGGACCGGCCGATAAAAGCGAATTCCGGCGCCCGGCGCGCAGGTTTTCCGCCTACCCGTGTGCTGCTGCCGGCAAATTCCGCTTTTGTAATTTTCATAACGTCTACAAAGATACGAATAATTTCCTATCTTTGCCGCATGGAGCTGGACGAAAAATTCATGCAAGAAGCCTTGCGCGAAGCAAAGGCTGCGCTGGACGCCGGGGAAATCCCCATCGGCGCAGTTGTAGTGTGGAAGGGCCGTATCATCGGCCGGGGACATAACCAGACCGAAAAGCTGCACGACACCACCGCCCACGCAGAAATGATCGCCATCACCGCCGCCACCGAAGCCATGGGCGGTAAGTACCTGAACGATTGCACTTTGTACGTAACCGTAGAGCCTTGCCCCATGTGCGCCGGAGCCCTGAACTGGGCACAGATCGGCCGCATTGTTTATGGAGCCCCGGACCCCCGCCGCGGCTACTCCCTCTTCTCCCCCTCCCTGCTGCATCCGCGCACCAACGCCTCCGGCGGCCTCCTCCTGGAAGAATGCTCCCAGCTAATGCTCACCTTCTTCCGCGACAAACGCTAATTTTTATGCGGCACAACCCACTCACTATCAATAACTTACACAAATCAATCGTTCATTTTTGCGACGATTGATTTCTGTATTACGCTGACACACAGCCACTTGCACCGCATTATTTGCGGAAGGTTGGCGCTCCGTTTGCGGAGGGTTGGCGCTCCGTTTGCGGAAGGTTGGTTTTTACTAAGCTAACCTTCCTCACAGAAAGTGGCTCTGAGGCACCTCTCCCCAAGAACGACTGCGGAAGGTTGGCACCCTCAAATCCAACCGTCTGCGGTAGTGTGACCAACCTTCTGCATCCGTGTCAACCCTCTGCATCAGTGTCAACCCTCTGCGGTAGTGTCAACCGTCTGCGGTAGTGTGACCTACCTTCTGCATCGGGGAAACGTCCCTCCTCATAGCGGCTGTCCCATGCGGCACAATGTGCTCACTATCAATAACTTACAGAAATCAATCGTTCAATTTTGCGACGATTGATTTCTGTATCACGCTGACACACAGCCACTTGCACCGCATTGAGTATCGGAAACCTGGGTTCGACGAAAAAAGCCCGGGAAAAATCCTGGGCTTTTACGTTGAACTGCAGCGATTCGAACGCTGACTGAGGGAACCAAAATCCCTAGTGCTACCATTACACCACAGTTCAATTCGGGACTGCAAAGATATAACAATTCTTGGGAATTTGTGTTATCTTTGGGAAAATTAACTGTTATGAAAGGTGTACATATTTTCTTGGCCAACGGTTTCGAAGACATGGAGGCCCTGGGAACGCGGGACGTTCTGCTGCGGGGCGGCATAGACGTAAGAACCGTTTCCATTACAGATGAATACATGGTGGAAAGCTCCCACGGACTGTCCGTGAGCGTAGACACCAATTGGGACGATCTGGAAGTGATGGAACCGGGCACAGACGGCAGCGACGTAATGATTTTCCCCGGCGGAATGCCTGGTAGCAAGAACCTGGCCCAGCATGCAGAACTCATGGAAATCCTGCAGGACCACTGGGCCCGCGGCGGCTGCGTGGCAGCCATCTGCGCGGCTCCCGGACTGGTAGTGTCCCAACTGCCCGGTCTGGAAGGCAAGAAGTTCACCTGCTTCGACGGCTTCCAGGATGCCCTCCTCGCAAAGGGTGCCGTTTTCACACCGGAGAGCACGGTCACCGACGGCGCACTCATCACCGGCCGCGGTGCCGGTCACGCCGTCAACTTCGGCCTGGCCATCCTCCGCTATCTGAAGGGTGACGAAGCCGCCGCAAAAGTGAAAGCCGGCCTGATGCTTTAATTCCGGCGATTAGCAATAGAGATGTAGTAGAGCAGGGTGGCCAGGGAACCCATGGCGGCAATGACGTAGGTGTAGGCCGCCCAGCGAAGGGCGTCCACGGCCATGGGCTTGGTTTCGTAATCGGTGATGCCGGCGCTTTCGAGCCAATTCACGGCCCGGGCGCTGGCATTAATCTCTACCGGAAGGGTGATGAAACTGAACAGGGTGGTAATGGCAAAAAGGCCGATACCAATCCAGAGCAGTGAAGGGAAGATGTTGATGAACAAAACGCCCGCCAACAGCACCCAGGACACGATATTGCTGGAAAAAGACACCACGGGAACCAACGCGCTGCGCATCCGGAGCCAGGCATATCCCGTGGCGTGTTGCACTACATGTCCGCACTCATGCGCCGCTACAGCCGCGGCTGCCACCGACTTACCATAATATACATCGTGGCTCAGGTTCACGGTTTTGGTGGTGGGGTCGTAGTGGTCTGTAAGCTTACCCTCTACGGACACGATATTCACGTCCCGGATACCGTGGGCCTGCAGCATACGGCTGGCGACTTCGGCCCCGGAAAGGGATACGGGAATGTCCGAATATTTGGCAAAGCGGCTCTTGAGAAGGTACTGGACGATCCAACTGAGCACCATCACCAGAATTATTATCATCCAAATAGCAGAGCTTGACATAGCAGTATACGTTTTTGCAAAAATACAATTTTTATGGCAAAAAAGTCGGACAGAAATGTTATTTTTGCATGATTAAACAAAGCCATGCGCCAACTCCAGGATGACTTCTCCCGGCTGGAACTGAACCTGAAGGCCGCCACAGAGAATTACCGCTATTTCCGCTCGCTGCTGGATCCCAAGACCAAATTGCTGGTCCTGGTAAAAGCCAACGCCTACGGACACGGCGGCGTGGAGTTTGCCGCCATGATGCAACGTGCGGGCGCCGATTATCTGGCAGTAGCCTATCCCATTGAAGGCCTGGAACTTCGCCTCAACGGTATCTCCCTGCCCATCCTGGTGCTCACCGCCGGCACGGATTTCTTCCCGGAAATTATCCAAACCCGCATGGAGCCGTCCATCCCCAACCTCTACTCCCTGAAAAAACTGGTGGAATTGTTGCGGGAAAAGGGCCTGAAAGACTATCCCATCCACATCAAACTGGATACAGGCATGCATCGGCTGGGCTTTGTAACGGAAGAACTGCCGGAGCTGGTGGAATACCTGAAAGTAACCCCGGAAGTGAAGGTAAAAGCCGTCTTCTCCCACCTTTGCGTGGCCGAAGACCCGCAGGAAGACGCCTTCACCCTGAACCAGATCCATCTCTTCCGCGACAACGTGAACTTCATCGCCGACGCAATCGGCTACATGCCCATGCGGCACATCCTCAATTCGGCCGGCATCGAACGTTTCCCCCAGTTCCAGTTCGACATGGTGCGTCTGGGAATCGGCATATACGGCATCAGCGCCCTGCCGGACAAAAAGCTCATGCCCGTGGCCTCGCTCAAATGCAAAGTGCTGCAGGTAAAGACCTTAGGCCCCAACGACACCATCGGTTACGGCCGATGGGGCCACGCCAAGGAAGGCAGCGTAATTGCCACCATCCCCGTAGGTTACGCGGATGGAGTGGACCGCCACCTGGGCCGGGGCAACGCCTCCTTTAGCGTGAACGGCCACCGGGCGCCCACTATCGGCAACATTTGTATGGACATGTGCATGCTGGACGTGACGGGCATCCCCTGCGCGGTCGGCGACACAGTCACCATCTTCGGCGAAGACCCCACAGTGACAGAACTGGCCGATATCCTGGGAACCATCCCCTACGAAATCCTGGTTTCCGTCCCCCGCCGCATCCATCGCCTCATCCTCCGCTAAATCAATGCGGCGCAAGTAACTGTCTATCAGCGTATTACACAAATCAATCGTCGCAAAATTGAACGATTGATTTGTGTAAGTTGTTGACAGTGAGCGGGTTGCGCCGCATTAAAATAGGGTGGGATGGTTTTCTTCCAGGTCGGTGAGGATTTTGGACATGATGACTTCGCGGAAGAAAGAGGCCTTGGCGTGTACCTTGAAACGGGAGCAATACTCATCGATAGCAGCCATCTCGCTGTCGTTGAACAGCAATACGTAACGGTTCTTGCGCAGAAGTTGGATCCGCTGTTTTTCCAGATAGGCGGGGTCCACGCCGGGGATTTTCTTTCTACGTGACATTCAGAGAGATAAGTATTTATGCTGAACCACAGCGTTCTTGTCCAATTGGATCACCATGGGAAGGGCCGATAAATCGAAACTGTCCAGCAAAGCCTCCCCCATGGACGGGTTATCGGCCATCAGGGCATCCATGTCCACCAGCAGCACGCGGGCTTTGGGCTCCCGCGCCACCAGCGCATCCACGGCCGCCAGCGTCTCCCGGCAAGAACTGCAACTGCCGGTGTAGAACACCAGATAGCTGGGATCGCCTTTCAGTTTCCGCAGCGAATACACGCCCGAACGACTGCCGGAAGCAAAGAGGCAAGGCTTGCGCCGAAGCACGCCAGATACCTTCAAATCAGGCACTTGCAAACCAACAGGCGTGCGCGAAACCAGATCCAGCAGCATCTCTCCCAGGGATACCACCTGGGCCTTGTCCTCGGCCGATGTCCAAATCTCCGGCCGCAGGATATACTTCTGCACGAAAGGCGCCACCGCACTGCGATACACCTCCGTCTTCTGACCATACAGATAATAAAGGAAATCCCCCATTACCTGCTTGAAGGCCGATCCTTCCGTTCGGGAAGCCAGATAATCGGCCACCTCCATCACATCCTCCGCCGACAAAGCATCCCCGTAAGGGACGAAGAACTGCCGGTAGCGCTCCATCATGGCCGGTTCGCCGTAAGTATAGGAGGCCGATGCCAGCTCCTGCGCCAGCAACTGCCGCAAAGCGGGCGTGTCCAAGCCCCGCCCTACTATAATCCCTTCCGGATTCACCAGGAACATGCGCGGGGTCTGCAGCACGCCGTACAGGCGCTGCCAGTCGGAGGTGAATGCAGGGTCCCACAGGTGCGTAACGCCGGGAAAAGCGGCCCTGTAGGCCTCCCAGGCCACATCTGAGCCCCCCACATAGATCGCGTAGACCGAGACAGGAAAATCCCCTTCTGCCACCAACTCTTTCAGACGGGCGGTCTCCCGCTTGCAGGTGGAACAGGAAGTATCGTAGAAATACAGCACGGACCACTCCCCTGCGGGCGGCAGCTGCACGGAATCGCCGGAGGGCGAAAACAGCGTCACGGCCGGGGCCTGCATGCCAATAAGCGAGTTTTGGTTGAACTCCACGAAAAGCCGCGCATTGAAGAGGTCTTCCTCCGAGTGCATGGCCACTTTTCCGCTCAGGAACCACTCCCAGGCCACATGAACGGCCACGGCATCGTCGCCCATCACCGGCGACTGGAGATAATGGTCGTACAGCTTAAGCGCCACGTACTGGCGAATCAGGGAATCCTGCGCGGTTTTGATGAGGAAATCGCACTCGGCCTCCTGGGCCGCAGCGCTCTCCCCAACCAGGGCCGCCAAATAAGCATCCAGCTTGGCACCCAGTTGCGGATAAGGCTCCTGTGCCTGCAGCGATAGCGCAAAAATGCCCGCCAAACAGCCTAAGAGCCACTTTTTCATAAGCTGACCCCCTCCGGGATAAAGGCCGAATAATCCCCGCCATGCCGCAGGATATCCCGTACGGCCGAAGAGCTGATATGCGCAAATTCCTGGGCCGTAGGAATGATGATAGTCTCGATTTCCGGCGCCAGACGGCGGTTGGCATCGGCGATGGAACGCTCGGTCTCGAAGTCGATCATGTTCCGGACGCCACGCACGATGTGGTGGATGCCCAGTTCCCGGCATGCGTCGATGGTGAGGCTCTCATACGAAATCACCGAAACGCCGGTGAGCCCCCGGGTGGCATCCTTGATAATGGAAAGCTTCTTCTCCATATCGAAGAAACCCCGCTTATCCTGGTTGATACCCACGGCCACCACCACTTCGTCGAACATGGTGAGCGCCCGTTTGAGAATGTTCAAATGCCCGGCAGTAAAAGGATCGAAGGAGCCGGGAAAAAGTGCCTTTGTTTTCATAATTGCCAGTTAATGGGGGTTTTACCCTCTGCCATAAGGATCTGGTTGGTCTGCGAAAAATGCCGACAGCCGAAAAATGCGCCGCCCGCCAGCGGGGACGGATGGGCCGCCATGAGCACATGATGCTTAGAAGGGTCTATAAGGGCCGATTTAGCCTTGGCGAAATTACCCCAGAGAAGGAACACAATGCCGTCGCCATGGTCGCTCAGGTAACGGATCACGGCGTCCGTGAATTCCTGCCAGCCGATATTCCGGTGCGATGCCGCCCGGCCACCCTCCACCGTGAGGATGCTGTTCAGGAGCAGCACGCCCTGCCGCGCCCAGGCCTCCAGATTGGGCCGACCACTCATGCGGATGCCTAAATCGGCCTCTATTTCCTGGAAGATATTGCGAAGCGAAGGCGGCGTGCGCACGCCATCCGGCACCGAGAAGGAAAGGCCCATGGCTTCGCCGGGATTGTGGTAAGGATCCTGTCCCAGGATCACTACTTTCACCTGGTTCACGGGCGTGAGGTCGAAAGCCCGGAAAATGAGGCTTCCAGGCGGGTAGATCACCTTTCCGGCGGCCTTTTCCGCATGCAGAAAGCGCACCAGCGAGGCGAAGTACGGTTTCTCGAACTCCGGCGCCAGTGCGTCTTTCCAACTTTGTTCTATTCTTACGTCCATGTTCCTACAGATCCTTCGTCGCTTCGCTCCTCAGGATGACAATCCTGTCATTCTGAACGAAGTGAAGAATCTCAAAAGATGAAGTTGATAACATCTTGAATGTTGTTTACATAGACAAAGATAAGACCTTTTATGTAAATTTCCTTGATATCCTCTACATCTTTTCGGTTTTCCTCCGAAATCACGATGGTATGGACCCCTGCCCGTTTGGCAGCCAGGATCTTCTCCTTGATGCCGCCCACCGGCAGTACGCGGCCGCGGAGGGTCATTTCACCGGTCATGGCCACGCCGCTCTTAGGAGCCGTTCCGCGCAGGGCGCTCACCATGGCGCTCACCATGGTAATGCCGGCCGACGGACCGTCCTTCGGGACAGCACCCTCCGGCACATGGACATGGATATCCTTCTTCATGAACTGCTCGGCGTCCATGCCGGCCAGCTGGGGATGCGCCTTCAGGTACTGCCAGGCAATCTGGGCGCTTTCCTTCATCACGTCGCCCAGGTTACCCGTCATGCTCAGGTTCCCCTTCCCTTCGCTCACCTGGCACTCCACAAAGAGCACTTCGCCGCCCATTTCGGTCCAGGCCAGGCCGGTAACCACGCCAGGGCCCTCATTCCCCTTCACGTCGTCGTGATAGGCCGTGGGCAGACCAAGATACTCTTTCAGATGTTCAGGGCCGATTTCCTTAGGGAATTCCTGGCCCAGGGCCATCTTCTTGGCAGTGACACGGGCCACCTTCGCAATCTGCTTCTCCAGGCCGCGCACGCCGCTTTCGTGCGTGTAGCGGTCCACCATTTCCTGCAGGGCGGCATCGCTCACCTGCAGTTCATCGGCCCGAAGACCATGCTCTGTCAGTTGCTTGGGAACCAGGTATTTGCGGGCAATCTGGAGCTTTTCTTCGGCCAGGTAACCGCTCACGTTGATCATCTCCATACGGTCGCGCAAGGCCGGCTGAATAGTACCGGTACCGTTGGCCGTGGTGATGAACAGGACGTTGCTGAGGTCGTAGTCGATATCCAGATAATTATCGTGGAAGGTGCTGTTCTGCTCCGGATCCAGGGCTTCCAGCAAAGCGCTGGAAGGATCGCCCTTGAAATCCGATGACAATTTGTCAATTTCGTCCAGCACGATCACCGGGTTGGACGTGCCGGCCCGCTGGATACCGTTCAGAATACGGCCCGGGAGGGCGCCCACATAGGTTTTGCGGTGACCGCGGATTTCGGCTTCGTCGTGCATGCCGCCCAGGGAGATACGGATGTATTTCCGGCCCAGCGCCCGTGCTACGCTCTTGCCCAGGGAGGTCTTACCCACGCCGGGAGGGCCCCACAGACACAGGATGGGCGAACGCATGTTTCCCTTCAGTTTCAGGACGGCCAGGTATTCGATGATGCGGTCTTTCACGCTGTCCAGGCCGAAATGGTCTTCGTCCAGCACCTCCTGCGCATGCTGGAGGTCCAGGTTATCGTCTGACATTTCGCCCCAGGGCAGGTCCAGCATGAACTGGATGTATTGGAACTGGATGCTGTAGTCCGGCGAAGTGGGATTAAACTTCTCCAAGCGTGCCATTTCCTTGTCGAAGATGGCACGCACTTCCTTGGACCACTTCTTTTCATCGGCCCGGCGGCGCATTTTCTCGAATTCCTCGCCTTCGTCCATGCCAAGCTCTTCCTGGATGGTGCGCAGCTGGTTGTTCAGGTAATATTCGCGCTGCTGCTGGTCGATGTCCGTTTTCACCTTCTGGTTGATTTCCTGCTTGATCTGCAGCAGCTGGGTCTGGGTTTCCAGTACTTTCAGCAAGGCCAGACCGCGCTCATGGATATCCGTGAGCGGCAGCAGGGCCGTACGCTCGGTGAAATTCTCCACCTCGATAGTGGTGGCGATGAAATTCACCAGGAAATGGAAATTCTCAATGCTGCGAAGGGCGCCGATGGCCTCTTTCGGCGCGAAGGAAGAAGACTTCACAACCATGGCGGCCTTTTCCTTCAGGCTGTCGGCCAGCACGCGGAGTTCGCGTTCGTCGGCATTGTCCGGAACGGATTCCTCCAAATAGCGAACGCGGCCTTCCAGATAGGGCTCATAAGAGACCATCTGCTCCAGTTGGGCCAGGGTGCTGCCCTGCAGGATGGCCGTCACGGTGCCGTCCGGCATTTCCAGCGTCTTGATGAGCTTGCAGACGGTGCCGTAGGGGCAAAGATCGGCCTCGGTGGGATCCTCCACGGAAATGTCGGTCTGCGGGAAGGCGGCCAGCCAGCCGTCACCGACCTCCACGTCCTGCACCAGCTTCACGGATTTCTCGCGGCCCACGGTAACCGGGAAGACGGTTCCGGGGAAAATAACGGCGTTTCGCAGCGCCAGGATAGGTACGCGCGGCGGAAGATCGGCCACATCCACTTTCATGGATACGGCATCCCCTACTACCGGCATAATATTCACCTCCACACCGGAGGGACTGAACATATCATGTATATTTTTCATACTTTCTGCCAATTTGTCATGTGAAATGGACACAATGAACCAGATGCATATATGGTCAATCTCCGTGCCAAAGAGCATTTATCCCCTTTTTTCGCCATAGATTTTGTTTTATTAAAAATAAACGTTAATTTTGCGCTGTTTTTCAGATTGAAAACCAACCGATTAAAACTATAAAAACTATGACTAAGGCAGAAATTGTAAACGAAGTAGCAAAGACTACCGGTATTGAGAAAACTCAGGTTTTGGCTGTGATTGAGGAATTCACCAGCGTGGTTAAGGGTTCCCTTATCGCCGGCAACCCGGTGTACCTCCGTGGCTTCGGCAGCTTCATCATCAAGCACCGCGCCCAGAAGGCCGCCCGCAATATCACCCGCAAGACCACCATGACCATCCCTGCACACGATATTCCGGCTTTCAAACCCGCTAAGAGCTTCGTAAACGCTGTCAAGGAGAAATAAACCTTATTAATAATTTATACTATGCCTAACGGTAAGAAGCATAAGAGACACAAAATGGCGACGCACAAGCGCAAAAAGCGCTTGCGCAAGAACCGCCACAAGAAGAAGTAAGACTTCTTAAAATGTACAGGGCTTGCGGAGTGATTCGCGAGCCCTGGTCTTGTAAAACACCAATTTCCACATGGAGTCAGAGAAACCGGACAAGGATCTGATCGTTGACGTAAGTTCAACGGAAGTACATATCGCCCTGATGGAGAATCACCGGCTGATAGAGTACAACACGGAGTCCAGCACTGGGAACAAATTCTCTGTGGGAGACGTTCACCTGGGAAAGGTGAAAAAGATTCTCCCCAATCTCAATGCTGCCTTTGTGGACATCGGAGACAAGAAGGAAGCTTTCATCCATTATCTGGACCTGGGACTCTATTTCCCCGCCTTTGACCAGTTTGTCAGGGAGTCCAACGGCAACACGAATCTGAAAGACCTGTATTCGCGCATTCCCGTGGACACGCCCCTTCCCAAGGAAGGCCGGATAGAAGAGTACCTGAAACCGGGACAGATGATTGTGGCCCAGATTGTCAAAGAGCCCATTTCCACAAAGGGATCGCGACTGACTGCGGAAATTTCATTGGCAGGACGAAACATCGTACTTCTCCCCTTCGCAGAGAAAGTATCCATTTCGCAGAAGATTGGCTCGAAGGAAGAGAAACGTAGACTCGAGACTCTGGTCAGGAGCATCCTCCCCAAAAACTACGGGGCCATCATCCGCACCGCGGCCGAAGGCAAAAACGCCGCCACGCTGGTGGGAGAGACCGAAGCCCTCATTGAAAAATGGGAAAGCTCCTGGGCGAGCATCGCTAAAAACAAGACTGTCCAGCTGCTCTTTACGGAATACAGCAAAACCACTACCGTCCTGAGGGACCTTCTCAACGACTCGTTCTCCAACATCTGGATCAACGACGAGCACGTGGCCGATGAAGCCAGGAAGTATGTTTCGCTCATTTCCCCGGAACAAGAGAAAATTGTCCACCTGTACGACGGAAAACAGCCCATCTTCGACCACTTTGAAGTCACCCGTCAGATCAAGGGCTCTTTCGGAAAGGTGGTACCCATGCG
Source organism: Candidatus Cryptobacteroides sp. (assembly GCA_045226315.1). Taxonomy (GTDB): domain Bacteria; phylum Bacteroidota; class Bacteroidia; order Bacteroidales; family UBA932; genus Cryptobacteroides. The sequence goes on along the minus strand of JBGVCF010000010.1, from coordinate 5,558 downwards.
CCAGGGCGCCTATCTGGTGATTGAAACCACCGAAGCGCTAAACGTAATAGACGTTAACAGCGGAATCCGCACCAAAACGGCCGACCAGGAGGAAAACTCCTTCGAAGTGAACAAGATTGCGGCCGAAGAAATCGCCCGACAGCTGCGTCTGCGGGATATGGGCGGCATCGTGATTGTGGACTTCATCGACATGGAATCCAATGACCACAAAAATGCGCTGTTCAAGTTCATGCAAGAGCTGATGGAGGCCGACAGGGCCAAGCACAACGTGCTGCCGCTAACCAAGTTCGGGCTCATGCAGATTACCCGGCAGCGGATCCGCCCCGTCACGGAAATCAACACTTCGGAACAATGCCCTGTGTGCCACGGCACCGGCAAGATTCACTCGAGCGTGGTGATCGATGAGGAAATTGAGCGAAAAATCGCCTTCTACACCATTGAAAAAGGGGTCCGCTCCCTTCTTATCAAGACCAGTCCCATCTTGGGCGCATACCTGAGGCGGGGATTCTTCAACTCCTTCCTGACCAGATGGCGGAAACGCTACAAGGCCAAGATCGAACTGGAAGAAGTGACCGATTTCTCGGTCCTGCAAAATGAAATGTACAATGAAAAAGGAGAGAAACTGGATTAAGAGTTTCTCTCTTTTTTTTTGCGTTAGTGGGCAGAAAAAGTTATTTTTGTTGTCTATGGTTCAACACAAACACTTTTTTGCCATCCTCGGCTGCCTGCTTGCCCTGGCAACAGGGTGTAACGATCCTATCCCGGAACCGGATCCGCCGGCAGAAGAAACCAACCGTGTGTTATTGGCCAAGGCCGAAGAACTTTCGCCGGCGCTGGCCAGTTTCGTGTGGTCGGTCACGGATACCCTGGCCGTCCACGGCGACGGACAGGGAAAGGCAGTCCGCTTCAACATCCAACGCGGATTGGGCACCTCATCGGCCCAGTTTGCAGGAACGGTGAAGGGCAAGACCCTGGTGGCGCTCTCCCCGTTCTCGGCCGATAACGGCCTGCAAGGCAAGCAGTTGAACCTGGAACTTCCAGAAACCCAGAAATACATCACAGGAAACCGGCTGGACGGCCATGCCTTCCCCCTGCTGGCCGTGGGTGAAACCGATGAACTGACCTTCCAAAGCCTGGGAGCTGTCCTGGCGCTTCCCATCGGCGGCAACGCTACGCTCAACAGCATCCGCATCAGCGCCGCCGACAACAAAATGCCCCTGAGCGGAAAAGCCAGCGTAAAGACAGACTTTACCGGCGCCCCCGCCCTCCTGATGCAAAGCGCCCAGCCAACCCCCGTCACCCTGCAGTGCAAAGGGGTAAAACTGAAAGGCGACGAAGCTATCGGCTTTTATTTCGTGCTGCCGCCCGGCACCTACCGCGGAGGCTTCTCCCTGGAAATCGAAACCTATACCGGCACTGTAACCTGCCAGATTCAAGGCGATTTGGTCCTGGAGCGCGCTAAAGTCCTCTCCGCGCCCGCCATCACCTGCAACGAAGACGACACCGCCGACCCTGATCACGTCCCTAACAACCAGATCTGGTACAGCACTTCCAACGGAGAGCCCCTGACCGTTTCGGCAGAAAGCTTCGACCAGCCCATCCTCTCCCACGAAACCCGGGAGGATGGCTGGCATGTCCTTCGCTTCGACGGCCCCCTTACCCAAGTGGGTTCCTATGCCTTTGCCAATCAAGATCTCACCGATCTCCGCCTGCCGGACAGCGTGGCCGGCCTGGGCGACCGAGCCCTGTACAGTGCCTCCCTGGAAGCCTTCCGTACGCCGGAAAAGCTGTCTCAACTGGGCACGAACGTCTTTGCCAGCTGCCAAAAACTCAAACGTTTTTATGGGAAATGGGCATCGGCCGACGAGACAGCCATTATCATGGAGGACGGCACGCTGGTGGCCTATGCAACGGGCCTCATCCATGGCACTGTCACCCTTCCGGAGGGAGCGCTGGCCCTGGCCGACCAGCTTTTCGAACGGGATTCCGACCTTAGCGAAGTGATTTTGCCGGAGGGCCTGGTGAAGATCGGCGAAAAGGCATTCTGGAACATTCCCCTGCTCCAGCAAGTGACCCTCCCCTCCTCCCTGCTTGAAGTGGGCCGCCATGCCTTCGCTTATTGCACCGGCCTGAGCCGCTTCCAGGGTTCCAGCAGCCTCATCTGCGATGAACGTTCCCTGGTGGATGCCAACGGTATGCTGGTGGCCGTAGCAGCCGGCGGTCTTACGAACTATACCATACCGCTTTCAGTTAGCGTTCTGGGCTCCGGCGTATTTGTGGGCCTGCAAGACCTCCAGAGCATCACATTTACCAGCGAACTGCAGAACCTGTACTCAGATTCCATCTCCGATTGCCGTAAACTGGAATTCTTCTACGGAAACGGCGCCACCGAAGACCACCACGGACTGGTTCTCTTCGAAGACTATCTGGTGCTCACCACGCAGGTAATGCCCCGGGAATATACGGTTCCGGACAACGTCCGCCGCATTTTCTGGAGCGTTTTCATGGACAACACCAGCACCGAGCACCTGGTTATTCCGGATGCAGTGTACTATATTGGCAACTACTGTTTCTCAGGAATGAGCAACCTGCACACGCTGCAGTTGCCGGCATCCCTGCAGGAAGTAGGCGCCAAGGCCTTCCGCTATTGCCGCAGCCTGGAGCATCTGTACATGCGTTCCAGTGTTCCGCCTGTGTATCCAAAGGACACAGAATCGTCGTATTTCGGCCACAACGGTCTGGTGATCCACGTACCGGAGGGAGCGGATATGTATTATAAATCGGCTACAGGATGGGCCGATTATACCAGCTTCATCCAGCCCATTATCTATGAAGACCTGCCTGAAAGCCAGGTATACCATTCCACCGACTTCAGCCAGGACGGCGTGGTGAGCGTGCTGCAGACGGCCACCGAAGGTGCCGGCATCAACGTGGTGCTCATGGGCGATGCCTTCAGCGACCGCCAGATGGCCAACGGCGTGTACGACAGTATAATGAAGCACATGGCCGAGGCCCTGTTCCAGCTGGAGCCGTTCGCCTCCTACCGGAAACTGTTTAACGTTTACGCGGTGAAAGTGGTTTCGCCGTCCGAAGGATACGGCGACAAAGGACAGGCACTGGGCACCTGGTTCGGGGAAGGCACCGAAGTAGGCGGCGACGACACTGCCTGCATGGGGTATGCACTCAAGGCCATTCCGCAGGATGCCATGGACAACGCCCTGCTGGTGGTGGCCATGAATTCAGGCCGATACGGCGGCACCTGCAGCATGTATGCGGCCACCTACGGCGACTATGGCGCCGGAATGGGCCTGGCCTATCTTCCCATCTACCACCTGGACGGCGATTTCGACGATGTGCTCTACCACGAGGCCGTGGGCCACGGATTTGCCAAACTGGCCGATGAATACGCTTCCCTGGAAGGGGAAATTCCCGCCGCCAAAAAGAAAGACATCACGGACCGCGTGCCGTATGGCTGGTGGAAGAACGTAGACCTTACTGGATCGGCCCAAAATGTAAAATGGTCCGGATTCCTGCAGGATGCCCGCTATCAAAATGATGGTTTGGGTTGCTTCGAAGGCGCCTATGACTATAAGAAGGGCGTATGGAGGCCTACGGAGCAAAGCATTATGCGCTATACCGCAGGCGGTTTCAACGCGCCGTCACGCATGGCCATCTGGTACAAGATACACCGCCTGGCCTATGGCACTTCCTGGAAATACAATTACGAGGATTTCGTCACCTACGATGCAGTGAACCGGAAGAAGAGCTCCCAGTCCACCGCCAGAGAGACATTAACGCCGCTTCCCGCCCCGCGTGTCCTTTCCCTTGACTGGAAGCAGGTTTGGACGCAGGAGCGCGGCCGCCGCAAGCATGACGAACAGCAGCACCGCAAGCCGGCCCACTATGTCCCCGTAGCGGACGAAGAAACTGCGTCCCTGCAATAACTGAACATCTCCCTCCAGCATAGCCGGCTCCCACCAGGGACCCCGGCTAACAATGCGTCCGCGGGGATCGATGATGGCGCTCACGCCGGTATTGCCGCAACGGGCCACCCAACGGCGGGTTTCAATGGCCCTTAACCGGCTGTAATTCAAATGCTGACGATAGCCGGGTGTATCGCCCCACCAGGCATCGTTGGTAATCACCGCCAGCAGCTGCGCCCCCTTGCGCACGTAACCCGTGCAATACTCCCCATATACAGATTCATAACAAATGGCCGACCCAATGGGAACATCCCCCATGGACAAGCAGGACACTTCTTTCTGGCCGATATCCTTACCCATCATCGGGCCGCCGAAGAGGAGGCGCTCCAGCGGGACGAACACGGCCGGATAGGGCGTGAGTTCCGTGCCCACCACCAGTTTGGATTTGTGGTAGATGCTGTATCGGCCGGAAGTATCGGTGAGAATGGCCGAATTATGGCCTATCAGCCACAGGTGCCGGCCATCGGGCTCCGGGCCCATGTCGTAGGCGCAGGGGTTCGGGGACGCATGAGAGAAGTGCGGTTCGAAAGCAATGGCGCCATACAGCAGGCTGGCCTGCGGATGCCGGTGCAGGAATTCCTGGAAGCGGATGAAAGATTCGTGCTTCGTGACGGCGTTAGTGTACACGATCCGGGTGAAAGTCTCCGGCCCCAGGGCCAGCGTGGGCCGGTCCTGCGTCCAATCGGCCTGCTCCAGCAGAGCCAGGAATTCGCGGTCTTGCCTTTCGCGCGGGACAGCGCCCTGCTTTTCATAAGGATCGTAATTAGGCTGGCCGATAACCACATGCAGCGGCTCTCCCGTTTCTGTAAAGTGTATACAGGCACTCCAAATCATGGGGCCGAAAATGGCCAGAACAGTGCCGCCAAGCGCAGCCACACGGGCTTTTCCGTTCCAATGTGCCATTCGGCCGTCGGATAGCGCAACCATGAGGCCGAAAATGGACAGATTACACGTCCAAACCCATAGTGAACCGCCCATGCTGCCCAGGACGGAGTACCACTGTATAAGGGAGCTTGTATCGGCAAAGGCATTACCCAGCACCAACCAGGGCCAGGAAATTTGAGCGATGGTAAGGTAGAAGCGCTCCCAGGCCATCCAGGCAGCCGCGAGATACAGATAAGGCAGCACGCCACCCAGGCGCTTTTTCACCCAACGGAAACTGCCGAAAATCACGCTCATCTGCAGGGCATTGGCCAGGATGGCGAAAATAGCCCCAGGCACAGTAGCTCCTGCCACCCACCAGGTGGTAACGGCATTCCACAGCACAAAACAGCCATAGTGCCACCACCAGAAATGCTTCACTTTGTTCTGGGTGGCCAGGCGTTCCATGATGAGCAGCGGCACCAGGCCCACCAGCACGGTCCAGCCCATGTGCGGCACCAGCCACGGCACACTCATAAGTACCGTAAACGCCAGCATCAGGGCCGAAAATATGCGCAATTCTCTTTTCAAGTTTACAAAGATACAAATTCTTTTTTCGTTTCTATTTAACGACCCTTAAAAGTAAACACCAAGAGTTGTATGTGTGTTTTTTACAGTGGGAGAACCCGGAAGGGCGCCTGTTAGAAAACCTCA
>JBGVCF010000009.1:0-116727 GCA_045226315.1 Candidatus Cryptobacteroides sp. | reverse complement strand
GTATCTATTCTTATGGATTTTCCAAATGATTCGGACAGAAGTTGGGTTATAGGTCATCACTTCGATTTAGCGGTGTAGTTCGTAGATATTTATTGCGCTCATAGGGGCGTCCCGCCCCTGGCCGCGCGGCCACCCCTGGAGCGTGTCTAACATGCAGGCTTATATTCCTTTGTGTATTCGGTGTCTCTTTTTATAACGGAGAACATTCTGTGAACGAGCTTTGCTCGAAGCACATTCAGGATACACATAATGTGCTTACCCTCTTTGAGTTTGCGTTCGTAGTAGTCCTTATATTCCCCGGCTTTCATGCGCGTTGCCACGTTCACTGCGCTCATGTGTAGTAGAGCCTTCATGGTTTGATTTGCCCGTTTGGATATTTTTGCCTTTGACCGTACAGAAGTTCCGGAGTCGTACTTGTATGGTGTGAGACCGGCAAAGCTGCAGAACTGCCGTGCGTTTTGGAAGCGGGTGAAGCCACTGGTGATGGCAATCATATTGATAGCGATGCGTTCGCCAATACCGTCAATGCTCACGAGGAGTTCTTTTTGGCGAGTCAAAACCGGATCAGCCGCAATAAGCGTTTCTATCTCGGCATCGATGGCTGCTATCTGTTCGTCTATGGACTTGATGACCTTCTTCCAGCGGGCGCTTTTATGCTTGAAGTCTCCGGAAGCCATATACTTCTTCTGGTCAGTGAGTTGAGATTGATATCTTTTCTTGTCAACAAGAAGGAACTCGCGGTCTGCAAGGAGGTTTTTCATTGAGACTAGGACAGCATCCGGGATGCAGTAACGAACTGCTTTGTCGCTGTACCTAAAGGCATATTCGGCGATTCTGGCCGCATCAATGGCATCATTCTTACCACGGGTGAGGCCCATGGAGTTCTTGATGCGGGTGGGGTCGTCCATCCAGAGGAAGAGGTCCAGTTCCTGACAGGCTACGGTCAGAGGATAGATATATCGTCCAGTGTACTCCGCGCAGACGAGGACATCCTCAAATGACGTTCCAAGCACTTTCAATGCGGCTTTGAAGGCCTTCTTGAGGGCCTTCGCATCATTGAAACACTCTTCTTCGCGGACAATCTCAAGACCGCTGCGGTAGCAAAGATTGCACTTTTCTTTGCTGATGTCGATGCCAACATAGATTTTTTTCATAACTTGCATTGCTTTTTTAGCGGACAGTGGACCGTCGATCCGTCACCTACAAACCTTAATGCTACTAAGGATATTCTTATTCAGGTCCTGGATCAACGGGCCGGGCGGGGCAAAAAAGATACTCGGGGCTTACCCATTTGTGCGAATTGAGAACCGCCCGGTTCCATTGTCCTTAGTTAAACTTTCAATATCGGCATAAATTTACTACTTTTGTTGTCACAAGCCTTGGGCAGAGAACTATGCTGCAAATCTAAGGTTTGGACAAACAATGAAAGCGATGCGTAAGTTTTTTCTGCTTGTTTGCGTGGCACTGTGCTGCGGCCTGGGTTTATCGGCCCAAAACAATGTGAATCATTTGAACCGTTATGCGGCTGCCAATGCCGCGTTGGAAGCACCCCAGGGAGCCCGGGTGGTGCTGTACGGCGACTCCATCACCGACGGCTGGCCGGACAACCGGCCTGAATTCTTTGCCGCAACCGGTTTTATAGGCCGTGGTATTGGCGGAGAGGAAACCGCCCAAATGGTCCTTCGTTTCCGGGCCGATGTCATTGATATCCAGGCTTCCACCGTGGTGATCCTGGCCGGAATCAACGACATTGCCATCAACCTGGGAGGGCCTTATTGTGAGGACTTTACCTTTGCGAATATCCGCAGTATGGTGGATCTGGCCTGGCAGAACGGCATCCGTCCGGTCGTGTGTTCCGTACTGCCGTCCTACCATTTCCGTTGGCGCACGGAAATCACCGATGTGTATGAGAAAGTTTGCAGTCTCAATGCCCGCCTTCAGGCCTTCTGCGAACGCCACGGCGTAACCTATGTAGATTATTTCAGCGCCCTGGCCGGCCCCGACGGAAAGATCCGGAGCGAACTTTCCGGCGATACCGTCCATCCTAATTCAGAGGGCTACGCCATCATGGAACGCGTCCTCCTGGAAACCCTCAAGTAATTGGACAAGAGTAAGATAAAAGTCTGTGTGGGCCTCTCGGGAGGCGTGGACTCTTCTGTTGCGGCGTATCTGCTGAAGCAGGAGGGTTACGATGTGTTTGCCATGTTCATGCAGAACTGGCACGACGCCGACAGTACCCTGCACGGAGACTGCGAGTGGGAGGAAGACCGCTTCGTGGCCGAAATGGTAGCCCGAAAGATAGGCATTCCCTTCTATTTCGTGGACCTTTCCAAACAGTACCGGCAGCGGGTGGTGGATTATATGTTCGACGAATACGCCCGCGGCCGCACTCCCAATCCGGATGTGCTCTGCAACCGGGAAATCAAGTTCGACGCCTTCCTGCAAGTTGCCTTGAAGTACGGGGCCGATTATGTGGCCACCGGGCATTACTGCCGGAAGGAGGAGTCTGCGGAGGGAGAATGCCGGATTCTGGAGGGAACCGACCCTAACAAAGACCAGACGTATTTCCTGTGCCAGCTCACACAGGAGCAGCTCTCCAAGGCGCTGTTTCCTATCGGCCATCTCATCAAGCCGGAGGTGCGGCAGATTGCCAAAGAGGCGGATTTGCCATCGGCCGAAAAAAAGGATTCGCAGGGCATTTGCTTTGTGGGTAAGGTAGATCTGCCCACTTTCTTAAAGCAAAAGTTAGCCTCCGTGGAGGGTGATATCGTGGAGGTTTTTGATGCATATTATGCTACGGATTCCCTATACTTGTGGCAGCAGGAAACGCTTTCCGCACTGCTGAAAGAAGGGGTTGTTCTGGAGCGGACTGTCCGCTATGCACCGGAAGAAAAGGTGTTAACCAGTGATGGCAAGCCTTTGGGAATCAGTCCTTTCCGAGAAGAAGCCATAAAGGCGCTTTCGGACGAAGATTTACAGCGCCTGTCCGCGCCCATCCGGTATGCTATTACCTTCGAAACCGAAACCTATCGCAGCGGGAAGCACCATGTAAAAAAGACCCGCTACAAAGAGAACCCTTGTGGGCGTATCGTTGGCCGGCACGAGGGTGCCCAGTTCTATACCATCGGCCAGCGCAAAGGATTGGGTATAGGCGGTCACGCAGAACCTGTGTTTGTCATTGACACGGATACGGAGGCCAACCGCGTCTATGTGGGCGAAGGACATGGCCACAAGGGCCTTAGCCGCTTCTGTCTGAGCATTGCCCCGGATGAAATCCATTGGATCCGCCCGTCCCAGGCCATGCGTCCCGGCGACATCCGCCGCTATCGCGTGCGCATCCGGTATCGGCAACCCTTACAGAGCGCTACGCTCCTGATGCGGGAAAGCGGGTTGTTCATCCTCTTCGATGAACCCCAGCGCGGCATCTCGCCCGGCCAGTTTGCCGTCTGGTACGAGGGTCAGGAGATGCTGGGTTCCGGTGTTATCGATCAATAGTCGCCATGCCCAGTTACCTGCAAATAGAGAATATCTCCAAGAGCTACGGCCCTAAGGTATTGTTCCAGCATATTGATTTCAACATCAACGAGGGGGACAAGGTGGCGCTTATTGCGCCTAATGGGACGGGAAAAACTTCGCTGCTGCGCATCCTGGCTGGGAAAGATGCATCGGACAGCGGCGGGAAGGTGTTGTTCCTGAAGGATATCCGCATAGCCTTTTTGGAGCAGGAGTACGACTACGAACCGGAGAAAAGCATTTTCCGGCAAATCATGGATGGATCGGCCCAGTGGACGACCCATCTGGATACGGATCACCTGTGGCAGTACGAACTCCGTGTCACCCAATTGCTTACGCAGTTTGGTCTCACGGACCCGGACAAGCTCATGAAAGACCTTTCGGGCGGCGAGATCAAACGCGTGGCTCTTACTCAGATGCTGGCTTCCGAGGCCGATTTCTACATCATGGACGAGCCCACCAACCATCTGGACATCGACGCCATCGAGTTCCTGGAAGCCCGTCTCAAGCACCAGCGCTGCACCCTGTTCATGGTCACGCACGACCGCTATTTCCTGGACCGTGTGTGCAATACCGTGATGGAACTGGACCGGGGAAACGTATATATTTACCGGGGCGACTACATGAACTTCCTGGAAAAACGCCAGGAACGCATCGACAACTACAACGCCGAAACCGAGAAGGTGCGGAACCTGTATCGGCGGGAACTGGAGTGGATGCACGCCAGTCCCTGTGCCCGCACCGGCAAGGCCAAATATCGCAAACAGGCCTTCTGGGATATCAAGGAGCGGGCCGATGACTCCTATATCCAGAAAAAGGTGGACCTGTCTGAAACCCAGGCCAAAAACACCTACCTGGGGAACAAGGTCATCAATTGCAAGGATGTAAGTTTTTGGTGGGAGGACCAGTGCTACCTCTCGCATTTCACCTATAACTTCCAGCGCTACGAACGCGTGGGTATAGTAGGTCGCAATGCCAGCGGTAAAACCACTTTCCTGAATCTGATTACCGGCGGTTACCGGCAGGAGTGGGGCGGCACCTTCGATGGAGTCATCGACAGGGGAGAGTCCCTGCGTATCGGCTATTACCACCAGGCGGGGATGACGTTCAAACCTGGTCAGACGGTGCTGGAAACAGTGAGCGATCTGCACCTGCTGAACCGCTTTCTCTTTCCGCACGATATGCTCCAGAACCCGGTGGAACGCCTGTCCGGTGGGGAAAGGAGGCGGCTGTATTTGCTCACCATCCTCATGAAGCAGCCCAATTTCCTGATCCTGGACGAGCCCACCAACGACCTGGACATCGTTACGCTGGAAATCCTGGAAGAGTATCTGCTGGAATTCAAGGGCTCACTGCTGATTGTGTCCCACGACCGTCATTTCCTGGATCGTCTGGTAGACCATCTCTTCGTTTTTTGCGGAGATGGAGTGGTGAAGGATTTCGTGGGGAATTATACGGAATACCGGACGTTCATCAAGGATTATGAGGCACAGAAGGTTGAGGAAAAGCCGGTCTCGCAGGCTGTGAAAACTAAGTTGCCAGAGAAGAAAAAGCTGAGCTGGAAGGAGCAACAGGAACTCAAGGCGCTGGAAGCTCAGTTGCCGCAGTTGGAGGCGGAAAAAGCCGATCTGGAGGCAAAACTTGCCGGTGGAACGCTCTCGATGGAGGAATTGCAGAAGGCTTCGGCCCGCTATGGCGCGTTGCAAGAAGAATTGGATGCAGCGGAAATGCGCTGGCTGGAATTAACGGATATCTAGTGCCAGCACCCGGATGTACTCGCCGGTGAGTCCCTGGCTGCCATCCTGGGAATCGGCCAGTAAAAGCAGGGTTTGCCGCCCGTCCTGTAAGGTGGGCCCCAGGCACATTCCTTCGAAATTTGCCAAGTTTAGAAAATTGGTATAAAAGCGGGTGAGCAGTGTTTTCTGCAGCACTTTGGATTTGTCGTGCAAAGGGTCGATGAGAAAGAGGCTGTTCACGGTGAAGGAGCCCATCATTTCGAAAAAGCCGCCGCCGGGTACGTAAACCTCGCGCTCCAGGACAATGAGCCTTTCGTCCGGCAGGGCGGTAATGGCCGAAACCCCGAAGACATAAGCCTTGGCGGATGCTGCTTCCGTTTCTCCCACAGTGGGGGTATCGGCCTGGTAATTCCAGCTTTTCCCAGCTGTCAGATTTCGAAGCGAAAAGCTCTGCAGCCGGTGCTGTGTTTCGCCGGGGAGGGGAGACTCGGTGGTGGTCCAGAAAGTGCCGTCAGCGTAGGCCAGGGCCTCGAATCCGGCATTGGGCGCGCAACCTTTCAGGGCCTTTGGGATGCGCAGGGATCGGCCTGTCTCCCGCCCGTCCAGGGTATACTCACGGATGCTCTGGTCTCCTTCGGCCGATACGAAAAGCGTCTGGGTCTCAGGAACAAATACCACATCTTCGTTGTCACGTCCTTCGGCACCGCCGGCATCGGTTTCAAAGGCCGATACCGAGCCGATGCTGCCATCGGCCAGGAATTGGAGGGTGAAGAAGTAGAGGCCGCCGCCCCGGGCTTTGTCGTGGACTACTGCGTAGACGTCGTCGGCTACATGGGTGATGCCGGAATACTGGCCGGGTGCTATTTCCAGGCGCCGCTGCTGGAGATGCTCCACCACAGGCCCCTGCGCGAAGGCAGATTCCCAGGAAAGCCCTACTAAAAACAGCAGTGAAAATAGCAATCGTTTCATCGCTGCAAAAGTAGCATTTTTTTGCAGGAATTCCGCTTACTTTTTTTATCTTTGTAGATGCGGTTCAGGATGCCCGCACAGTTTTTAATAAATGATTTACAGTATGGCAAAAGAAGCAGAAGGCGCCGGAGTGAACGCCGCCAAATTGAAGGCGCTCCAGGCAACAATCGACAAGATTGAGAAAGATTACGGAAAAGGCACCATCATGAAGCTGGGGGACCAGCCGCAGTGGGACGCTTCCCAGGTGATTCCCAGCGGCTCCATCGCGCTGGATCATGCGCTGGGCATCGGCGGTTATCCCAAAGGCCGCATCATCGAGATTTACGGACCGGAAAGTTCCGGTAAAACCACCCTGGCCATTCACGCTATCGCACAGGCGCAGAAGGGTGGCGGCATCGCAGCCATCATCGATGCAGAGCATGCCTTCGACCGCAGTTATGCCAAGGCCCTGGGCGTGGATTTGGATACGCTCCTCATTTCCCAGCCGGACAACGGGGAACAGGCCCTGGAAATAGCCGATAACCTCATCCGCAGCGGTGCGCTGGATATTGTGGTCATCGACTCCGTGGCGGCCCTTACCCCTCGCGCGGAAATCGAAGGCGAAATGGGCGACAACAAAGTGGGTCTGCAGGCCCGTCTCATGAGCCAGGCCCTTCGCAAACTCACAGCCAATATCTCCAAGACCAATACCTGCTGCATTTTCATCAACCAGCTGCGTGAGAAGATCGGCATCATGTTCGGTAATCCGGAAACCACCACGGGCGGTAATGCACTTAAGTTTTACGCTTCCGTGCGCCTGGACATCCGCCGCACCACCCAGATCAAAGACGGCGACGACGCCCTGGGCAACCACGTGAAAGTGAAGGTGGTGAAGAACAAGATGGCCCCGCCGTTCAAGAAGGCCGAATTCGATATCGTGTTCGGAGAAGGCATCTCCCGCAGCGGCGAGATTGTGGACCTGGGCGTAGAACTGGGCATTATCCAGAAGTCCGGTTCCTGGTTCAGCTACGGTGAAAGCAAGCTGGCTCAGGGCCGTGAAGCCGTGAAGAAACTCCTCCTGGACAATCCGGAACTGGCCGATGAAATCGAGGCCAAGATCCGCGAAGCCATGGCCACTGTGCAGGACTAATCTCTTTTCTCCCTCTTACGGTCTTAGTTGTGAATTGACTCCATTTCATAACTAAGACCGTTCACTTTGACGATCTTAGTCTGGAATAGAGTACTATTTTCAACTAAGATGGTAAAACTATTCGTTGTCCTCTTTCAGGGCCTGCTGGTAGCAGTCGCGGCACAGGGGCTCATAGGTGTCTTTTTCGCCCAGAACAACCAATTTCTTGCTGGCCGAGAGGCGGTGCGAATGATTGGCCAAGGCACCGCAGCTAACGCAGATGGCGTGCACCTTCTGGACATCCTCTGCGATGGCCATGAGGCCGGGCATGGGGCCGAAAGGCTTGCCAAGATAGTCCGTATCCAGGCCGGCAATGATCACGCGGACGCCTCTGTTGGCCAGTTCCTGGCATACGCCGATGATGCTGTCGTCGAAGAATTGGGCTTCGTCAATGCCCACCACCTGCACATCCGGATCGATTTGCAGCATGCGGGAAGGAGATTTGATGGGCGTGCAGGAAATGCTATGGGAATCGTGTGATACTACGTCCAGGTCTGAGTACCGTTTATCGATGGTAGGTTTGAAAGTGGCAATCTTCTGCTGGGCGAACTGGGCCCGTTTGAGCCGGCGGATGAGCTCTTCCGTTTTACCGGAAAACATAGAACCGCAAATAACCTCGATAGAGCCCGATTTTTTTGTATTTTCCAAAAACATTTCCGTAAATTTGCTTGGTTGACTTGATGCAAAGATAACACTTTATGGAAAAAAGTCCAACAGCCCTTTGCGGAAAACTCTACATCGTTCCCACCCCTGTGGGAAACCTGGAAGACATGACCCTGCGCGCCATCCGAGTGCTGCAGGAGGCCGATTTGATCCTGGCCGAAGACACCCGTACTTCTTCCGTGTTACTCAAGCATTTCGACATCCATCGTCCTTTGCAAAGTCACCACAAATTCAACGAACACCAGACTGTCCAGTTGGTCAAAGAGCGCATCCTGGGTGGGCTCAACGTGGCCCTGATTTCCGATGCCGGCACGCCCGGCATCTCAGACCCGGGCTTCCTGCTAGCCCGCACCTGCGCAGAGGAAGGCATTGAGGTCCAGACGCTTCCGGGCGCAACGGCTTGCATCCCGGCCCTGGTTTCCAGCGGTCTGCCCTGCGACCGCTTCGTATTCGAGGGTTTCCTGCCCCAGAAAAAAGGCCGGCAAACCCTGCTGCAGTCGCTCTCCACGGAAACCCGCACCATGGTGTTCTACGAATCCCCCTACCGCCTGGTCAAAACCCTGGAACAGATGGCCGGATTTTTTGGCCCGGAGCGCCGCTGTTCAGTGGCCCGGGAAATCTCCAAAGTGCACGAAGAACACCGGAGAGGAACCCTGGAGGAAGTAGCCGCCTGGTTCCGCGAACACGAACCCAAGGGTGAGATTGTCCTGATTGTAGCCGGTGCCACGCCGGTGAAAGCAGAAAAGAAGCAGCGCTATGGACGGGGGGAAGAAGAAGAAGAGCGGGCTTAACGGCAGTTTTGTAACGGGCGCTATCGCCCTGGTTTTTCTCATTCTCGGTTACCAAGTTGCCTTGTTCATCCACAAGGCAGCTCTTACGCGTATTGCCGCCAACCGAGACCATCCGGATACCGTGTATGTTATTGAACACAGATCCTTCGTCGCCGAAGCTCCTCAGGATGAGGAATCTGTCATTCTGAGCGAAGCGAAGAATCTCCGGTCGAAGACCGTTCGGAAAAATGCCCCACACAGTCCGCACGTGGAGAAGCTGCGGGAGCAGACACGGCAGGTGGAGAGTTTTCCATTCAATCCCAATACGGTTTCGGTGGAAGATCTTAAACGGTTGGGATTCAGTGAAAAACAAGCAAAGTCTATTGATAACTTCCGACAGAAGAGAGGCCGCTTTTACAGGCCTGCCGACTTTGCCAAGAGCTTTGTGGTAGCAGACAGCGTGTATGAGCGTCTTGCGCCTTACATAGAGATTCCCAAACTGGATCTGAACCAGGCCGATAGCACAGCCTTCCTGGCACTGCCCGGTATCGGCCCCTTTTTCGCCGGAAAGATGGTCGCATACCGGGAACAATTGGGCGGCTATTCCTATCCTGAACAATTGCTGGAGATCTGGCATTTCGACCAAGAGAAATATGATGGACTTCAAGACTTGATTATTTGCTCTGAGCCGGAGCCTTACCCCCTCTGGACGCTCCCGGAGGTCCATTTAGCACGTCATCCCTATATCTCCAAAGCAGAGGCTCACGGCATTGTCCTCTACCGTGAGCACAACCCTCCGGAAGCCTGCACGCTGGATGGCCTAAAAAGAGCCGGCGTGCTCTCCGAAGAACACGCCGGCCGCTTATCGCGTTGTAAAATAGCACCCGCTCAGTAACCAGCGTGACGGTCTTAGTCTATTTTCCTGGCTATTTCCAAACTAAGATCGTCAAGTGTGACGGTCTTAGTTTGGTTTGGGGACTATTTTTACACTAAGATCGTTTTACAAGCCCATAATCTTTCGAGCGGATGGCCTGGGCTATGGTAAGTTCGGACAAGAAGAGGGCGCGGGACAACTGCAGGGCCGATAAACCATGCGACAGGTTCATGCGAACGGCCACCTTGCATTTCTCATCCTGGGTGAGGGTCTTGAATAATCGGCCTGGGAAGGCATTCCGCAACTCCGTATTGACCATATCGCGCACCTCTTCATCGGAGAAATCGATTTCTTCACCTAACGAGCGGGCTATTATCACAACAGCCTCATACTCTTTCACCAGACGGGTGAGCCAATCCTTGGCACTGGGGAATAGTCTCAAAACTTTGTCTGTCCGCACAAAATTTTTGGGCAAAACGCCCAGTTCGGGATGAATTTCCCAATCTGGAGGTAAGGCTTCATGGGAACCCGTGTAAGCGTGAAGCTCTACCTTTGACATTTCTTTGGCCTTTTTCCCGCAGATACATTCTGCAAGCGTGTTGAAAAATAAATAGCCTGAGCCCCACTTGTGGCCACCGGGGATGCAGAAATCTTTCTCGTAGGGATTCCGGGCGGTGTAAAGGATTTGTTTTCTTAAAGCGTCTTCATCCTCGATGGGGATAAGTTTGAATCCATAACTCTCCGGTAAAGGAGGATTTCCTTTCTTGATCAATTGCTCTGAGAGGCGCCTTTTAATAAAGGCAAAGACTTTCAGACATTGTGCCCCGGTCCCGGACAGGATTTCATGTAAATGATTGGGCATGAGTTCGAATGCGTAAATCTCAATACCGAATTTCAACTTGGCCAATCCAATGGAGGCCATGCCCATGCGATAATCTTCCTCATCATGGAAAAGGGAGCCTTCTACTCGTTCCAGGCATAGATGGTAATAGCCCTTGCCCCAATCTTTATACTCTCTGCGTGTCTTTCTGTCCATAACCCATGCATTTGCTGCAAACATAGAAAAAGCCATGTTCTCAACCAAGCATCGTAAAAAAGATAGTGTTGTTTCAGGTGTTTTTTCGTTTTTTTACGATTCTCGGGTTTGACGCTCTTAGTCTGGTTTGAGTGTATTTTCGGCACTAAAACCGTAAGAATAGACGTTCTTAGTGCAGTGTGAGCGTTTTTTTGAAACTAAGATCGTTCAGGGGAGATGGGGAGGTGTAGATGTATTGTATTTCATACGGTTTTTTGCTAAATTTGTAGGATGAAAGAACGCTTACTGGGAAAGACTCCGGAAGAACTGAAAGCCATAGCGCTGGAGGTGGGTTTGCCTGCGTTTGCAGGGAAACAGATGGCCCAGTGGCTATATCAGAAGCGTGTACGCAGCATTGAGGAAATGACCAACCTGTCCAAGCAGGGCAGGGAAGCGCTGGCAGAACGCTATGAAGTAGGAATGACTCTTCCGGTGGATGTCCAGGTTTCGGCCGATGGAACTAAGAAATATCTGTTTCCCGTTGGGGAGGGATTCGTAGAGGCGGTGATGATCCCGGAGGAGGACAGGAAAACGCTGTGCGTCAGCAGCCAGGTGGGCTGCAAGATGAGTTGCAAATTCTGCATGACGGGCCGGCAGGGGTTTCATGGCCACTTGGCGCCGGCCGATATCCTGAGCCAATTCTTTGGTATTGATGAAGCCGGAGAGCTAACCAATACGGTATTTATGGGCATGGGAGAACCTCTGGACAACTGGGACAACGTGCAACGCGTCCTGGAAATCCTTACGGCTCCGTGGGGCTTTGCCTGGAGCCCTAAACGCGTGACCCTAAGTACTATCGGCGTACTTCCTGCCTTAAAGAAATTCCTGGACCAAAGCAAATGCCATTTGGCCGTCAGTCTGCATAATCCTTTCCCGGAAGAGCGGCTGGAAATGATGCCCGTGCAAAAGGCCTGGCCACTGGCAGACGTAGTGGAGTTGCTACACCAATACGATTTCACCGGCCAGCGCCGGGTTAGTTTTGAATATACTGTATTTGCAGGTTGGAACAATACTCCGCGCCATGCCGCTGCGCTCTTGAAGCTACTGCAGGGCCTGGAATGCCGGGTAAACCTGATCCGTTTTCACCGTATACCCGATTTCCCTTACGGTCCGGCTTCCCGGGATAGAATGGAAGCCTTCCGTGATCTCCTTGTAAAAGGTGGCATCACCGCCACCATCCGTGCCTCCCGAGGGGAGGATATATTTGCTGCCTGCGGTCTGTTGGCCGGTAAACACAACGAACGATGAAAAAACTTATTTTGCTGCTCACAGGACTGTTCCTGTTTGTCTCCCCGCTGATGTCCCAGGACCCGTCTGTCCCGGAATCGGCCACCTTCGGCCTGGACGAAAAAGATGCCGCTGCCGTGCGGGAAATCCGCTACAAGATGGCACAGATCCGCAAATCGCGGCCCACGGTGGCCTTGGTGCTTTCCGGCGGTGGCGCCAAAGGCGCTGCTACGGTGGGTGCCCTCAAATACCTTGAGCAGTACGACCTCCCCGTGGATATGGTTGTGGGAACCAGTATCGGCGGCCTGGTAGGTGCCCTTTATTCAATGGGTTACGACGCCGATTATCTGGAAGAGCTGTTCAAGGGCATGGACTGGGGGGTGGCCCTGAGCGACAGGGTAGACCGTTCCTATATCCCGTATTCCCGCATCCGGTACAAGGAGAAATACCTGCTGTCGTTCCCGTTCTACTACAAGGAGGATGACTACAAGAATTTCATCAAGGGCGACATGCCTTTCGCTGCCGGCCGCTCCCGTGAGATTCACATCGGCGCCGGAGAAGGGGAGGATATCAGCAGCCTGGCCCGCAACAGCATTATGGGCAGCCTGCCTTCGGGCTTCGTCTTCGGCCAGAACGTGAACCAGATTATCACGTCCCGTACCGTAGGCTACAGCGACAACATCGATTTCTTCAAGCTGCCCACGCCTTTTGCCTGCGTGGCAACGGACATGGCTTCCGGCAAGGCCAAGATCTGGCACGACGGATCCATCAACCTGGCCATGCGTTCCACTATGTCCATCCCGGGCCTGTTCGCCCCTGTTCGCACCGAAGGTATGGTGCTGGTGGACGGCGGCATGCGCAACAACTTCCCGGTAAACATCGCCCGCGCCATGGGGGCCGATATCATTATCGGCGTAGACCTGTCGGGTGACGTGGCCGGCGCCGATGAGATCCAGAACCTGGGCGATATCCTGGTGTCTACCATGAACCTCTTCGACGACGACGTGTTCAACATGAATATCAAGGATGTGGACGTGCGCATCCGCCCGGACCTGAAAGGCTACAACATGCTCAGCTTCAATCGCGAAGCCGTGGATACCATGTACATACGCGGATATAAGGCCGCAGAAGAGGTGAAACCGCAGTTGGATGCTGTTCGGCACCGTCTGGGCAAGGCGCGCCGTCGTCTGAACGGCAAGCCGGCCGTAGATTTGAATGCCCATCCCGTCCTCATCGAAGACATTGACATCGTGGGTGTAGGGGAGAAAGAGGCCGATTACATCCGTTCCAAGATGTACGTAAAGCCTGGCTCCATCGCCGACGTACAGTCTATTGAATCGGACGTAGCCAGGATTTTCGGTACGGGTGCCTACGATTACGTGACCTACGAACTGCGCGGAAAGGAGGAGCCGTACCGCCTGCGCATCCTGTGCAAACGTGGCCCCATGCACCAGATCGGTCTGGGTGTGAGAATCGATACGGAAGAGATCGTTTCACTGTTACTGAACCTGGGTCTCAACACCCATGCCATGCAGGGCCATTCACTGGATCTCACAGCCCGTATCAGCACCAGTCCTTACCTGGATGTGCGTTACACCTATAAGGCTCCCAAGTTGTCCACCCTCAATGTCAGGGCGAACGTGGCCTACACCAGCAGCAGCCGTTTCCTGGCCGAGCAAGCCGGATTTGTGAACCTGGCCATGCTCCACTGCTTTGTAGAAGCGTATTTCTCCAATATGCAATGGTCGTTCTTCGACGTGAGGTTGGGTCTGCGCAATCAGTATTACAACGGTTATTCCGCGGAGTCCTCGCAAATTCTGGAGCAGAAAGATAATCCGCTTCGTAACGGAAAGCGCTTCAATATCCCCAGTTTTTTTGTGGAAGGCCGGGTAGAGACCCTGGACAACGGCAATTTCCCTACCAAGGGTGTATCGGCCGGTATCGAAGGTCAGCTGGCCACGGACTGGCTCACGCCTAAACTGGAGAAGAACCATCTCTATGGCATCGTGTCGTTGGACGGTATGTTCCCCTTCGGCACGGACCGTCTCACTTTTATCCCGCAACTGGCAGCTCGTTTCGTCTTCGGTAAGGACGTTCCTTTCCCGATGACCAATATGCTGGGTGGCACTTTCCGGGGACACCAGATGGCGCAGCAGATTCCCTTCGTGGGCCTGAACGACATAGCCCTGGTGAACGACCACCTGATGTTGGCCCGCCTGGATGCCCGTTACCGTATTGCCAAGAACCACTATGCATCTGTGATGGGTAATGCCGCCTATTCGTTTGACGGATTTGACGTGTTTACCCAGGGTAAGATGATCTACGGCGTGGGTCTGGGCTATGGTTTCAATACCGTTGCCGGTCCGCTACGCGCACAGGTGCACTGGTCTTCTTTCACCAAGCGCGTGGGTATCTACGTGTCGTTCGGCTATAATTTCTAGGCCGATGGAAGAACCTTCCTACGTCCGCACCCTGGCCCGCCTGCAAAAGCTTTGCGCCAAGGCGGAGTACTGCCGTGCCGACGTATACCGGAAGGCGTTGAAAGCCCTGGACGGGGATTCCGCCCAGGCTTCCAAGTTGGTGGACTCCCTGGTGGAGGACCGTTATGTGGATGATGCCCGTTATGCGTCTGCATTTGCCAGGGAAAAAGCCTCCCTCCAAGGTTGGGGGCCCATTAAAATCCGCTTCCAACTGCGCTCCAAGGGCATTTCGGATCAAGTGATTGCTGCTGCACTGGAAGAAGTGGAACCCGCCCGTGCGGCCGATAAACTGGAACGACTGCTGGCCGCCAAGGCCCGTACCCTGCAGGGCGATCCCCAGTTCCGCCTGAAACTGATCAAATTCGGCCTCTCCCGTGGCTATGAGTACGAAGCCGTAGAAGAGGCCGTGAAAAAGCTCTCTTAGGGAATTCTAATAGTCGTCCGTGTTATAGCGGATGAGGATATCCATGTGCTGATAATTGTCCGTTTTCTCCGGGAAGCGCTGGAAGACGATGCGGTCGGCCAGGGCCTGGATGGCTTGGTGGACCTGTTCTTCCGGGCGCTGGGCAATGAGGGCCGATACCGTGCCACGCCGGAGTGCATCCAGGTTGGCATCCAGGTTGTCGAAACCCACAACGCGCCTGTCGGACGGATGCCGGTCCAGGAAAGGGACGATGAGGTGGATGCGGGAGTTGAACATGGCGATATGCCGTACGCCAGGAAATTCCTTGAAAAAAGCATCCAGGGCGCTGTCTGTGGCTGCTGGATCTTCCGGATCGATGAAAAGGCTACGGATGGTACAGCCGGGATTGTTCTCCAGCATGTAATCCTGGAAACCGGAACGGCGCATGACGGTGGGATCCGACTGACGCCCTTTGTCTCGCATGATCCGCACGATGAGCACTTCCTTCACGGGTTCTCCGCCCACCAGCATAGCGGCGCAGAGATAGCCGCTCTTATAGGCCGGAATGCCGTAGAAACTGAGATATCCCGGCGTTTCCAATTTGGTATCAATCAGGGAGTAGGGGATACCCCGGACCTGTAATTCCTGGGCGAAGACCTGGGTCTCGTATTGGAACATGGGAGCCATGACTACGCCGGCCGGATTGCTTTCCAGCACACGGGTACAGGCTTCGCGGAAACTGTCTGCGCTGTACTGATTGTAATTGAATTGCCGGGTTACCAGAGACAGAGGCTTGAGGCCGGCCTGGGCCTTGGTTTCTCCCTTGGCGGCCAGTTCCCAGTAAGTCCCGGGTTCATGGGTGGGGAGGAGAATGGCGATGGTCTTTTGTTCTGCGCGGGCTAAAAGAGAGGCAAAAAGGTTGGGCTCATAGCCCAGTTCCTTGATGACATCCATCACTTTCTGATAGCTCTTTTTGGATACCTCGCCGCGATTATGCAACACGCGGTCCACCGTGCCTTTGGACAGGCCGGTGAGGCGGGCGATGTCGTTGATGGTAATCTTTTCCACGGCACAAAGTTAGGAAAAAAATATAAGAAGTCAAGGGCTTATTTTAAAAGATTTCGTTACCGGTCACGGATGCCATACAGGGCCCTGGAAGGCCGATTTTGAAAAAATGTGGAAAAATTTCCGTTACCGTGCACGGAAATTCAAAAAATAACCCTTATATTTGTCCGCACACGACTGATAACCTCATGAACGGATTTAGATTTTTCCTTCTGGCCATCGCCGCTTTTTTTACAGTTTCCTGTGGTAACCATGCCCTTTCCGAGGGCCCTTATGCCGGTCTTCCTTTTGAGATGCCTCACGTAGAACGCCCTGTCATTCCTGCCCGCAGCGTGGTATTGACAGATTTTGGCGCAGTAGGGGACGGAGTAACACTCAATACGGAGGCGTTCGCCAAGGCCATCGACAAGCTTGCCAGTCAGGGTGGCGGCATCCTGGTGGTTCCTGCCGGCATTTGGCTCACCGGCCCTATCGGCCTGGTAAGCCATATCGAACTGAATCTGGACAAGGATGCTATCATCGTGTTCTCCACCGATCAGGATCTGTACCCTATCATCGATACGAACTTCGAAGGGCTGGATGTGCGTCGCTGCCTTTCGCCCCTGCATGCAGAGGGTGCAACGGACATAGCCATCACCGGTAAAGGTGTAATCGACGGCAACGGCGACGCATGGCGCGAAGTCAAACGCCGCAAGGTGGGCGACGACCTTTGGAAAAGCATTGTCAAGCGCGGAGGTGTCTTGGCCGATGACGGATCGGCCTGGTACCCGGACGAAGGGTATAAAGTGGCCCGTGCCACGGCCGGCAGCCTCAATTACCAGGACCAGAGTCTGGATGAGCAGTTCGTGAAAACCTTCCTGCGTCCCGTACTCCTGAGTTTCCGCAACTGCGAGCGTGTGCTGCTGGAGGGTGTCACCTTCCAGAATTCCCCCTGCTGGAATCTGCATCCGCTGTGGTGTAAAAACCTGACTGTGAAGGATATTACGGTGCGTAATCCTCACTATTCCACCAACGGCGACGGCATTGACATCGAGGCCTGCGAGAATGTGCTGGTCATCGGCTCCTCCTTCGACGTAGGCGACGATGCCATCTGCATCAAGTCCGGCAAGGACGCCGATGGCCGGCGCCACGGGATTCCTTGCAAGAACGTGATTGTGAAGGACTGCACCGTGTATCACGGCCATGGCGGTTTTGTGATCGGCAGCGAAATGAGCGGTGGCGTTCAGAACATGTGGGTGAGCAACTGCCGTTTCCTGGGAACGGACGTGGGCCTGCGTTTCAAGAGCACCCGCGGTCGTGGCGGTCTGGTACAAGGCATCTGGTGCGATCATATCTACATGAAAGACATCGTGGCGGAAGCTGTCACCTTTAACTTATATTACGCGGGCGTAGCCGCCACCGAGAGGACGGATGGTGTCCAGGAGGTAGCGGCCCTTCCTCCGGTGGATGAAACCACGCCGGAATTCAGGGACTTCCATTTCTCCAACATCGTATGCTCCGGTGCCAAGCAGGCCATCTACGTGAACGGACTGCCGGAGCTTCCGCTCGCCGGGGTCTCTTTCCGGGACTGCCTCTTCACCGCCAAAAAGGGCGTGGAGATACAAAACGCTCAGCCCATTGTGTTCGATAATGTAATTGTAAACGGTAAGGCTCTCTAATGAAACGTATTCTTTTCATTGTTTCCATGTGGCTGATTGCCAGTTCATTTACCACAGTCCACCTGATGGGGGACAGTACCATGGCCGAAAAAGATCTGCCCAAGGCCGGACAGGAACGCGGCTGGGGCATGATGCTGCAGAACTTCCTGGATCCTTCGGAGGTAACGGTGATCAATTATGCCCAGAACGGCCGCAGCACCAAGAGTTTCATCGACCTGGGTCTTTGGGATAAGGTGTATGGCGCGGTGCAGCCCGGTGACTATGTCTTCATACAATTCGGCCACAACGATGCCAAGAAGGACGATCCTGCCCGCTATGCGGCCGCCTGGGGTGCCTATCAGGACAACCTGCGCCACTTCGTGGACGGGGTGCGTGAAAAAGGCGGCATTCCTGTGCTGCTCACGCCCATTGCCCGCCGCTGGTTCAAGGGCGGTCAGCTGGACCGGAACTGCCACAAGGATTACCCTGCCGCCATGCAGGCGGTGGCGGCCGAAAAAGGCGTAGTCTGCATCGACATGACCACTCCCACGCTGGATTGGATCGAATCATTGGGCGATGAAGCCTCCAAGGCCCATTTCATGATTTCCACCGGCAAGGACGACAACACCCACCTGGTGCCCAGCGGCGCCCGCAAGGTAACGGAGCTGGTCTGTGACGGCATCCGTGCACAGCTGCCGGATCTGGCCAAGCACCTGGTCTATTACCACATTGTAATATCGGCCGATGGACACGGCGACTACCAGACCGTACAGGATGGCGTGAACGCCATCCCGGACTATAGTCACCAGATCATCACCGATGTACTGATCCGCAACGGGGTATATAAGGAAGAGATTTCCATCCCTCACACCAAGTTCCGCGTGCATTTCAAGGGCGAAAGTGCGGAGGGTACGCTCCTTACCTACGACAAATACGCCAAGAAGCTGTGGCCCGGACGGGATTTCCCCATGGGCACCAGCGGCAGCGCCAGCATCTACATCCACGCCAGCTACATCACCTTCGAGGATATCACCTTCGAGAATTCTTCCGGTGAAGGGAAGGCCATCGGCCAGGCTGTGGCTGTGTTTACCGATGGAGAT
The DNA here is from genome assembly GCA_045226315.1 of Candidatus Cryptobacteroides sp. Taxonomy (GTDB): domain Bacteria; phylum Bacteroidota; class Bacteroidia; order Bacteroidales; family UBA932; genus Cryptobacteroides. Next base: position 98,047 of record JBGVCF010000009.1, on the reverse strand, counting down.
TTCCTTTTCTTCAACCGCTGCCGTTTCCTGGGCAACCAGGATACCCTGTACACCTACGGCCGCTTTGGCAAGTTCGGCGGAATCAAGCGCAACTATTTCAAAGACTGTTATATCGAGGGAACAACGGACTTTATTTTCGGCACCAGCATCGCCTATTTCGAGGGTTGCGAAATCCGCTCCAAGAAAGACAGCTACGTCACGGCGGCCTCCACGCTGGAGGGACAGACCTATGGCTATGTTTTCCAGAACTGCCGCCTTACGGCCGATGAAGGCGTGACCAAGTGCTACCTGGGCCGTCCCTGGGGCGCCTATGCCAAAACGGTGTTCCTGAACTGTGAACTGGGCAGTCACATCCTGCCGGAAGGCTGGCACGACTGGGAAAAGGACGGCAAACCGGACACCAAGAAGAATTCCTATTATGCCGAATACAAGAGTATCGGCCCGGGTGCATCCGGCCCTCGTGTACCGTGGAGCCATCAGTTAACGGACGCTGAAGCTGCGGCGTATAGCTTTGAAAAAGTGATGTACCAAAGCCAGGACGGCATTGTGTGGGACCCTTATAACAACAAGTAATGCGAATCAGACTTATCCTTTGCGCCCTTGCCTTGACCGCTTGCACGGCCAAGGCTCCGCTGTCTCTGCGGGTAGCGGAGAGCGAAATGACCCGGAATCCGGAAGCTTCCTACATCGACGGCCTGGAAGGTAAACTCAAATGGAACTACACCACCGGCCTTGAATTAAAGGCCATCCTGGATGCATCTCCCGATGCATTGGATTATGTGGATGCCTGGTACGATGCCATCATCGACAGTGACGGGGTCATTTACAAGTATAAGAAAAGCAATTACTCCCAGGACCATATCTGTCCCGGGCGCACGCTCTTCAGCTTGTACGACCTTACTGGTAAGGAGAAGTATCGTGTGGCAATGGATACGCTCTACAGCCAGCTTCAGAGTCAGCCCCGTACCCCGGAAGGCGGTTTTTGGCACAAGCAGGTCTATCCCCAGCAGATGTGGCTGGACGGTTTGTATATGGCCGAACCTTTCTATGCCGAATACACCGCCCGTTATGTGACGGACAGCCTGCAGCGGGCGGCGAATTACGCCGATATCGTGCACCAGTTCACCCTGATCTATGACCAAACGCTGGATCCGAAAACCGGCCTGCTGCGTCATGCATGGGATTCCAGCCATCAGATGTTCTGGTGCGATCCCGAAACCGGTCAGAGCGACCATGCCTGGGGCCGCGCAATGGGCTGGTACTGCATGGCCCTGGTGGAAGTGGCGGAAATCCTCCCGGACGGCGAGGGAAAAGACAGTTTGGTGAATATCCTGAACATGCTCTATAATGTATTGCCGCTGTATGCCGATGCCGAAACAGGCATGTGGTTCCAGGTGCTGGATCAGCCTTACCGCGAAGGCAACTACCTGGAAGCCACCTGCAGCGCCATGTTCACCTATGCCTGGCTCAAGGGTTGCCGGCTGGGTTTTCTGGGCAACCGGGAAGGTGCCGTGCAAAGCTACGAATCCCTGCTTAAGAACTTCGTAACGGAGGAGAATGGCCTTGTGAACCTGAACCGCTGCTGCGAGGTAGCCGGTCTGGGCGGCAAGGAAAACCGCAGGGGAGACTACGACTATTATATCAACGAAAAAGTGCGCTCCAATGACCCCAAGGGCATCGGCCCCCTCATCTGGGCGGCACTGGAATACGAAATGTTATGAAGCAAACATCGCTGATACTCCTATTCTTTGCACTGATTAGTGCTTGCGGCGGATCCAAGGACCCGCAGCCGGATACTCCGGAGCAAAAGGCTCCTGCAACACCTGCCAATCTGGTGCTGCACAGTGCTACGGAAACCACCCTTACGTTCCAGTGGGACGCAGTGGCCGGCGCCACTTATCAGTGGCAGTTGACCCAGAACGGGGCCGTAGTGGAGGAAGGCAAGGTCTCCACGCGTAACGTTAGCGTCAAGAATCTGACCAAGGCCACTTCCTATCGCTTTGGCGTTCAAGCCATCAACAGCGCCGGTACATCGGCCTTTATCTGGATCGATGCTACCACGGCGGGCTCTCCGGATCCCGACCCGGGTCCCGCACCCACGAAAGCGTATGAAGAGTTTGCCATCCCGTCGGCCGAGGAAGACGGCCTGGCCCGTGCTTTCCCCGGAGCTGAAGGCGGTGGCATGTGGGTCACGGGCGGTCGCGGCGGCAAGGTAATCCATGTGACCAACCTGAACGACAAAGGGACGGGTTCGCTCCGTGCTGCCATTGAGGAAAAAGGCGCCCGTACCATTGTGTTCGACGTGGCAGGCATCATTGAACTGCAGTCTGCGCTCAAGATCCAGAACGGTGACGTAACCATCGCCGGCCAGACGGCGCCCGGTGACGGCATCTGCCTGAAAAACTACAATCTCCGCATCCAGGCCAACAATGTGATCGTTCGCTTCATCCGTTGCCGCATGGGCGACGAGAAGAAGACCGAGGACGATGCCATGAATCTGTATACCGACAAAAATGACTTGCACGATGTCATCGTTGACCATTGCTCCCTGAGTTGGAGTACGGACGAATGCGGCACCTTCTATGGCATGACCAACTTCACCCTCCAGTGGTGCGTGCTGTCCGAAAGTCTGCTGAATTCCGTGCATGGCAAGGGGAAACACGGCTATGGCGGCATCTGGGGCGGTACCAATGCCACTTATCACCACAATTTGCTGGCCCACCATTATAGCCGCAACCCCCGCCTGGACCACGACTATGTGTCCACGCTCAAGGGTCCGGTGAGCCTGTTGAACAACGTTATCTACAACTGGGGCGACAACAGCACCTATGGCGGCGAGAGCAAGCCGGGTAGCGAGTTCAAGATGTACAACATCATCAATAATTACTATAAGCCCGGTCCGGCCACCCCGTCCGGAAAAGGACGCTTCCTGGATCCTACCACCAATTGCAAAAACTGCGATTCGGCCCATCCGGACCAGGTGGTTCCCGGTCATTTCTACATGACGGGCAACGTAATGCAAAATAACGACGATTATACGGCCGATAACTGGTCTGGAAAGGCTACCTCGGCCAGCGCCAGCCTCATCGCCACCATCAAGGCGAATACGCCTTTCACCTATGCCGATAAAGCCTCCTGGCTTTCCCTGGAATCGGCCGATAACGCCTTCTATTCAGTGCTTTCCTATGCCGGCGCTTCCCTGAAGCGGGATAGCATCGACGAGCGGGTGACCAAGGAAACCCGCGAGGGAACGTTCACTTATAAGGGTTCCAACGGCGGTGACAAAGGCTTGATCGATACCCAGAGCGACGTAGGCGGCTGGCCGGAATACAAGGGCAGCACCGTCTCCGAATTCCCGGATTGGGTAGGGGACCCCAACGACTATACCCTGGATCCGCAGAAACGCTATACCAACCTGGAAATGTACCTGCATTACCTGGTGAAGGACATTGTGAAGGGTGGTAACAAGTATGGAAAATATACAAAACTGTAATACTATTTAATTATTAACCAAAATCCAATTCCAATGAAAAGTTTGACAAAGAAACTCCTTCTTTCGCTCGCACTTTGCTTGGGAACGGTCCCGTTCGCTTGGGCACAGCATACCGTGAAAGGTATCGTGACCGACGAGACGGGCGAGCCGCTGATCGGCGCCGGCGTATTGGTGGAAGGAACCACCATCGGCACCATCACCGGCATCGATGGTGACTATGAGCTCACCGTTCCCGCGGATGCAGTGAATCTGGTGTTCTCCTTCATCGGCCTGGCCGACCAGATCGTCGCCATCGCCGGACAGACGGAGATCAACGTGGTCCTGAAGGCCGACCAGACCTTCCTGGACGAAGTCGTGGTAGTGGGTTATGCGGTGGTCAAGCGCCGCGACCTGCTGGGCTCCGTTTCGTCCGTGGGCTCCGACAAGCTCACGGAACAGCCGGTGACCACCGTATCCCAGGCCCTTTCCGGTAAGATGGCGGGCGTGTCCGTGGTTACCACGGAAGGCGACCCGGATGCCGATATCAAGATCCGCGTCCGTGGCGGCGGCTCCATCACCCAGGACAGCGCCCCCCTCTACATTGTGGACGGCTTCCCTGTGGAGTCCATCAACGACATCCCTTCCTCTGAAATCCAAAGCATCGATGTGCTGAAGGACGCTTTCTCCACTGCCATCTACGGTTCCCGCGGCGCCAACGGCGTTGTGATCGTGACCACCAAGAGCGCAGAGAAAGGCCAGAAGGTATCCATCAAGTTCAACACGTACTGGGGCATGAAGACCATGGCCAACAAGAATGCCATCAAGGCCATGGATGTGGACAACTTTGTCAAGTTCCAATACGAACTGGGTTCCGTCCGCAACAACCTGAGTTCCTACTACGAGCCTTACTTCGGCACCTTCGAAGATATCGACCTGTATAAGAACCTCCAGGCCAACAACTGGGTGGACGCCGTCTTCGGCCGCAATGGTTCCACGTTCTCGGCCGATTTCTCCGTGAGCGGCAGCTCCGACACCGTGAACTGGACCATCGGTTATGCCCATATGGGCGACCAGGCCATCATGGTGGGGTCCAACTATTCTCGTAACAACCTCAATTTCAAGGCTAACTTCAAGACATCGGCCACCACGTCCATCGACGCCAACGTGCGTTATTCCCGCGTGAATGTGCGCGGTGGCGGCGCCAACGGCATCAACGATACCGGTACCACTTCCGGTAACGGCCGACTCAAGCACGCCATCTCCTATACTCCCATCCCGCTGGCCGCCACTACGGTAGGCGTGGACGAGGAACAGGACTACGGCGACAACGCCCCGCCGCTCCAATCCGTGGCCGACAACGACTCCCGCCGTATCCGTACCACCTGGAACGCCAATGCTGCCTTCAACTGGAAGATTATCGAGAACCTGAACCTCAAGATTGAAGGCGGTCTGGAGAAATACAGCCAGAGCGACGACCGCTTCTACGGCATGACCACCTACTACGTGGCCAACAACTCCACCGTGAAGAATACTCCTTCCAACCAGCATAAGGAGGCCTTCCGCACCCGTTACCGCAACACCAACACCTTGAACTACGACTTTGCCAAGGTGATCAATAACGACGACCACAACCTCACGGCCCTTATCGGTCAAGAGCTCACCATCACCAAGAGCAACCTGCTCACCATGATGGTGGACGGCTTCGATCCCACTTACAACGCCGAGGCTGCCTGGAACTTCATGTCGGCCGCTTCCAATCCGGCTTCCACCAACAATTATGTGGATCCGGACGACAAGCTCCTTTCCTTCTTCGGCCGCGTGAACTACGACTACAAGCACCGTTACTCCATTGGTGCCACGCTCCGCGCCGACGGCAGCTCCAAGTTCGCCCGCGGTCACCGCTGGGGCATCTTCCCGTCCGTGGCTGTTTCCTGGACCATTTCCAACGAGTCCTGGATGGATGCCTCCCACAGTTGGCTTGACCAACTCAAGCTGCGTTACAGCTTCGGTACCGCCGGTAACAACAACATCCCTTCCGGACAGATTCTGAAACAGTACAGCGCCACCACCACCGCCTGGCTGAGCCAGAGCAGCAACTATTGGATGGCCGGTAAGATCATGAACAATCCGGATCTCACCTGGGAAACCACCCTTACGCACAACATCGGTTTGGACTTCTCCTTCTTCCAGAGCCGCCTGAGCGGTAGTGTGGAAGTGTATCAGAACGATATCAAGAACCTTCTGATCAATTTCCCCATCCCCGGTTCCGGTTATGACAGCCAGTACCGCAACCTGGGTTCCACCCGTAACCGTGGTGTAGAACTCACGCTCAACGCTCCCATCATTTCCAAGAAGGATTACTCCCTGAACATCGGCGGTAACATCGCTTACAACCGCAACAGGGTCATGGATCTGGGTGGTCTGGACAAGATCACGGCCCAGTCCTATTGGGCTTCCACCGAAATCGGCGACGACTATGTGGTGGAAGTAGGTAAGCCCCTGGGTAACATGTACGGCTATAAGAGTGACGGCATGTATTCTCCGGACGAATTCACCTGGAACGGCAGCAAGTGGGTGCTCAACGACGGTGTGGTGGACGACTCCGCCGTCATCGGCGCCAGCTATCTGATGCCGGGTGCCATGAAGCTCAAGGACCTGAACGGCGACGGTAAAGTGACCGTGGCCGACCGTACCGTGATTGGCAACGCCAGCCCGGACATCACCGGTGGTTTCAACATCTCCGCTTACATCAAGGGCGTGGATTTCAGCGCCAACTTCAACTATATGATCGGCAACCAGGTGTACAACGCCAATAAGGTGGAATTCACCAGTTCCCGTAAGTACAACAACCGCAACCTGCTGAACAGCATGGAGGTGGACAAGCGCTGGACCAATATCGACTGGAACACCGGTGAACTCATCACCGATCCTTCCACCCTCAAGGCCGTGAACGCCGGCAAGACTATGTGGAGCCCTGCCGTGGCTAACGCCGTCTTCTCCGACTGGGCCGTTGAGGATGCTTCCTTCCTGCGCCTGCAGAGCGTGACCATCGGCTACACCCTGCCGGAGGAACTCACCAAGAAGATCTATCTCCGCCGTGTCCGCATCTATGTGACCGGAACCAACCTGTTCTGTGCCACCAAGTACTCCGGCTACGATCCGGAAGTGGACACCCGCCGTGCCACCCCGCTTACCCCGGGCGTGGACTATTCCGCTTATCCTAAGAGCATCGGCTTCGTGGCTGGTCTCAATCTCACCTTCTAATCCGCTGAAGACATGAAAAAGATTGCATATATCCTTTCTGCGGTTCTGATCGCCGCATTGGCGGTTTCCTGCGAGAAATTCCTGGATTCGGATTCCCCTTCGGCCTTCGACTCGGCATCCGTCTATTCCAACTACTCCCTGACGGAAGGAACCATCTTCGGCATTACCGAGGCCTTCTGCGAGGTGAACTCCTACCGCGGCCGTTTCCTGCCCTGGTATGGTTTCAACACCGATATCGAGTGGTATAACACCTACAAGCCCGGCGACGGCAGATCCGATATCGCCGCCTACGACTGCCAGCCCAACAATGCCCAGCTGAACCTGAGCAACGGTCCTTTCCCGCTCATGTACACGGGTATCGAGCGTGCCAATCTGGTGATTGAAGGCATCCGCGAATACGGCAAGCCGGAAAATAACGCCGATATGGCCTATCTCCTGGGCGAAGCCCTCACCCTGCGCGCCATGATTTACTACGACCTTATCAAGGCCTGGGGCGATGTTCCCGCCCGTTTCGCTCCGGTAACAGCGGAAACCATCTACATGCCCAAGGAAAACCGTGACGTGATCTTCAAGCAGATCCTGGCCGATCTGGAAGAGGCCATCCCGTACCTGCCGAATCCCGGCGCTACGGCAGCTACTTCCCGCACCGACCGCGTGAATAAAGTGTTCGCCGAAGGTCTGTACGCCCGCATCGCCCTCACTGCTTCCGGTTACGCCCTGCGTCCGGCCGACGGTGCTGTAGGTACCGGCGACCTGGGTTCCGTGCGTCTGAGCTCCGATCCCGAACTCTCCAAGGCCACGCTCTATCCCAAGGCCCTGAATTATCTGAAGGACGCCATCGGCAAAGCCTCCCTGGAGCCCGACTTCGAGACCTACTGGTACAACGTGAACAACATGGAGAATCTCGTGGCCGGTCCCGATCATGAGACCCTTTACGTGATTCCTTTCGGCGCCGGTCGTGGCCGCTGGAACTTCACCTTTGCCATCAGTTCCGAAGGTTCCCATTGGTCCAACGGCGTAAGCCGCGGCGGTGATGCCGGTCCTGTTCCCACCGTGTATTTCATGTACGGCGACAACGACATCCGTCGTGACGTGACCTGCGTGAACTACAAGTGGACCAAGAACGGCGATCCCGAACTCGCCGGCATCGGCAAGTGGTACTTCGGCAAATACCGTTACGAATGGATGGACGCCCAGCCTTACTCCGGCGGTAACGACGACGGCATCAAGCCCGTGGTCATGCGCTACGCCGATATCCTCCTGATGGCTGCCGAAATTGAAAACGAGCTCAACGGCCCGTCCGGCGCCAAGAAATACCTGCAGGAAGTCCGTGCCCGTGCCACCGGTCTTGACGCTGCCGAAGTCTATGTGGCCGCCCTCAACAGCAAGGAAGTGTTCTTCGAGGCCGTGGCCCAGGAGCGCGCCCTGGAATTCTGCGGTGAGTTCCTCCGCAAGGCCGACCTCATCCGTTGGAACCGCCTGAAGAGCAGCCTGGACTATGCCAAGGACCAGATGTTCGCTCTCCGGAACCTGGAATCCGTGTATATGATCTTTACCGGTGATGTGGCTTATTCCATCGCTGAGGACGGCAAGTCCATGGATGTCATATTCCCCACCATCGGCGACGAGATTCCGGCCGGTTATCAGGTGACTACCGGTTACATGACCAAGTACGACGACGCCAAGGCATCCGGTTTCTACACAGACCGTATCAAAGGCATCTACTACAACAATCCCGACGAGTACATGTATTGGCCCATCTTCTACGATACCATTACCAACAGCCAGGGTGTCATCAAGAACGATTACCACTACGATAATCCTCAATAGCCATGAAATACAACAACATATTGAAATTTGTAGCTGCAGCCTTCCTCGCTGTCACTGCCGCTTCCTGCGCCAAGGCGCCGTTTGACGAAGTGACCGAGCTGAACCTGTCCCGCTGCCTCACTCCCATGAACCTGGAAGCCCGGGTGAATGCCAATCTGGGAGATGTGGTTACGTTCTCCTGGGATGTGGCCAAGGATGCAGACGTGTATCTGCTGAACATTTACACGGACAAGGCGCATTCCAAGCTTTACACCAGCCAGGTGCTGTCTCCCAGCGAGGTGCCTTACACCATCAAACTGGAGGCCGATGCCACCTATTACTTCACCGTCGTGGCTCAGAAGGAGGGCAAGACGGACTCCAAGGTAGCCGCCTATGATACCGCCATCAAGACCTACGCCGTGAAGGACAACCTGTTCCTGAAACTTCTGGACCGCAGCGAACAGAACGTCACCGTGGGCTGGAGCAAGGAAGTGGCCGATTATACCGACGTAGACCGTGTGGTGTACCGCCGTCCCGGCGACGAGGCCACCGAGTCCACGCATACGCTCTCGGCCTCCGAGATTGAATCGGCCTTCGCTCTGATCGAGGGCCTGCAGCCGGGTCAGGAGTATGAGTTCATCCTCTTCTATAAGAGCGCTTCCCGCGGCCAGATCAATGCCTGGACGCTGGCTTCCACCGAAGGCATGACGGAAGTGGAAAGCCTGGACGGCCTCAAGAATGCCATCCTCACCCAGGGTGCGAACATCTACCTCAAACTGGCGGGCTCTCCCTACGACATCGAGGCTTTGGATATCTCCAAGGGTTTCTCCATCACCGGCCAGCTGAGCGTGGACGGCGAAATGCCCGTTCTCACCGGTGAACTGCACATCGCCGACAACTGGGAAGGCAACGGCTTGTATTTCGAGAATGTGACCTTCGACGGTGGCCCCACCGCCCTGGCTCCTTCCGGATTCGGCTTCGCCATCCAGAACAAGAACGGCGGTACCGTGAAGGGCAAGAATATCGGCAACCTCACTTACATCAACTGCGTCATCACCAACTACACCAAGGGTCTCATCTACGAATGGGGCAACGACATGAAGCTGGGCGACGTAACCTACTCCCACTGCGACATTACCAATATCAATGTAGATGGTACCGTGGGCGGTGATGTGTTCGATATCCGTCAGGCCACCAGCATCGCCTCCCTCACCTTCGAGCACAACACTATCGCACAGGGTATGCGTACCTTCATCCGCCAGGATGCCGGTTCCCTGGGTGCCCTGCATTTCATCAACAACACGCTGTACAATCTGTGCTTCGTGGACAACGCCAACAACGCGGGTATCTTCGGCCTGCAGGTGGTTCCCGGCGAGTTCATCTTCAGGAATAACCTCTTCCTGGGCATGACGGGCAAGGCTACCTTGGAAAGCGCCAACGTCAAGTACAAGAGTGCTGCCGACATGTCCGTATCGGCCGCCAACAACTACTTCTGGAGCCTTCCTATCGGTGACGACGGTTCCGTGACCTATTTCACGGACAACTTCACCCTGGCTCAGGCCTCCGGTGTGATTCTGGACGAAGCCCCCTGCTACAATGCAGCCGGCGGTTACTTCAACATCCTGAACACCTCCGAGATTGCCGGTAAGAACATCGGCGCGTCCAAGTGGTGGACTCCTTATGTGGAGGAACCCGAAGACCTCACCATGGTTCCCGTTCCCGTTCCCCACACCTGGAATCTGGGCAATGCCAAGTACTTCTCCGGCAATATCAAGAAGGAAATGGTTCGCGACTACCTCTTCGTTTCCGGTAGCGAGGCCCTTCCTATTGTGGCCGCCAACGGTATGCTCAACTTCCTGGAGCCCGTGATCGTGAACCGTCAGGGCGTGCCCCAGCACAACTACGTGGCCTTCCATACGGATGTACCCGGTTCCCTGGTGATCAAGGCCGATAATCCTGCCAACTACACCAGTCACCTGGTGGTGGGCGTAGGACCTGTGGATGGTTCCTCCATCACCATCAAGGGTGGTGTTTCCGCCCTGGCAGAGCAGGGGAATGCCACCAAGATCCTCATTACCTCCATCACCGAGGAATCCGTGGTGTACATTTATCCTTCCGGCCCCGTGTCCTTGAGCCAGCTTTCCTGGACGGGCGATGTGACGCCGGTGAACACGGCCCTGCCCACACCGAATCCCGTGGCCGATCCGCCGACCTTCACGGCAGGTCAAGCTACCGACGTGCTGATTACATGGGATCCCGTGGAGAATGCCGCCAGCTACTCAGTGGTATTCAACGGTAAGACCAGCACGGTGAACGAGCCCGAATTCGTCATCGGCGGTACCACTACCAGCATGCTGGATCCGCGTGCCTATAGCGTTGACGTGTATGCCAACCCGGGTCCCGACGACATCTACAACACCGAATCGGCCGCTGGCGTTGCTACCTTTGCCGTACTGCCTAAGGGCGGCGGTGAAAGCACCGAACTGGTGGTCAAGACGGTGGACGAACTCCTGTCCGCCATTGCTGCCGGTAAGGACGCTATCACCCTGGCTCCCGGAGAATACGACCTGGGCGGTGCCCTCACCGTGACGGCTCCTCTCGCCCTCAAGGGTAAGGCCGATGCCGTGATAAAGGGCGGCTTCAAGCTCAGCGGTCCTGCGGTAGGAAGCTTCTCCACCGAGAACCTCCGCGTCGAGGCCAATGGCCTGGATATCTTCCTGAACCTGGACAACGCCGAGGGTGTGGTGGCCGAGGAAGTGACCATCAAGAACACTGAGATCGACGGCTTCTCCAAGAGCGTCATCTATGCCTCCAACACGGCCGACATGTTCGATATTCAGAACATCGTCTTCTCCGGCGTGGTGGTGAAGAATCACGGCACCGGCCAGGGCGTGTTCGACCTGCGCAACGGTAAGTACCAGAGCTTCACACTCACGGAGAGTACCGTCACCGGTGGCCGCGACTTCCTGCGCATCGATGCCCCTTGTTCCATCTACTCCGTTCTGGTGAAGAACAACACGCTCGATAATCTGAACGACAGCGGCAATGCCAATGGCGTCTTCTGCGTGCGGGCAGAGCCTACCCTCTATGAGGTGAGCTACAATATCGTGGCCAACATCCAGAATTCCATTTCCGGCAGAACGGCCGCTAAGGTCCCCAAGCTCAAGAAGAACGTCTGGTACAACATCGGCGAGCAATTCTACACCGGTTGCATCACCGCCGAATCGGCTATGGACGGCAATGGCGTGGTACTGAGCGCAGATCCGTTCAAGAATGCTGCAGAGGGCGATTACACGCTCACCAATGCCGTAGTCATGAGCCTGGGTGCCGGTGCTTCCATGTGGAATCCTTCCGTCCCCGCTACGGATAGGGAAACTGACGTTACCGTAACTTCCGTTGAGGAGTTCGTGGCTGCCGTCGATGCTGGCAAGACCTCCATCGCCTTTGCCGACGGTGAATATGACCTGACTGATACGCCCATTACCCTCAATGCCGACATGCAGCTGAGAGCTGAAGGCTATCGGTCCACGCTGAAGATCAGTCAGATCAATATGGCCGAAGGAGATCTGGGTAACCTGATCATCGAACGCCTGAATATCATTGGTGACGGTTCCAACAACTTCATCAATGTGGCCAACGCCTCCGTGGTACAGAATCTCACTGTCCGCAACTGCACCATCTCCAATATCGGCAAGAGCGTCTTCTACGGCAATGCCGAAGGATCCTCTTTCAACGCTGTTGTGTTCCAGAATGTGCAGATGACCCAGCTGGGCGGCGGCCAGGGTACCATCGACATCCGCAAGGGTGCCTATGGCGTGGTTACCGTGGAGGGCTGCACCGTCACAGGCGGCCGCGACTTCATCCGTGCCGATGCCGGTAGGGTGACCGGTGCCGTGAAGATTGTGAACAATACCTTCGACGGAGTCACCCTGAACAATGGAAACGGCGTGCTCTACGTCCGTTCCACTCCGGAAACCTATGTGCTCAAGAACAACCTGTTCCTGAACGAGAACGGTGAGAACAACCTGCTGTCCAAGGCCAGCGGTGTCACCGTTCCGGATCAGGTGGCCGGCAACTTCTTCTACAACTGTACCTCTGAGAAGTGGTGGACCGGTGTCATCAACCAGGATGTGGCCCTTGCAAACGGTGGCGTCATCCTGGCCAACAACCCGGTACGGGATGCCGAAAACGGTGACTACACCCTGGTAGACGGCCTCTGCATGGCTTCCAATGTGGGTGCATACGAGTGGAATCCGAATGCTGGTCTGGTGCTCATGGATGTTACGGTGAGCAGTGTGCCGGAACTGGTGAATGCACTGGATGCCGGCAAGACGGGTATCGAACTCAAGGCCGGTACCTACGACCTGCGCGAAGCCAGCGAAGGCGGTGTCCTCACGCTCATCAATTCGGCGCACCTGGTTGGTAAAGGCAGGGTAGAGATCATCGGCGGCTTCAAGCTGGGTATCGGTACTTTTGCCTTCTCGGCTACCGGTATCATCTTCAACGGTGCCGAAAAGACCATGGGCAACGCTCTGGAAATTGCCGAGGCAACCGAACTGGATCGGCTCACCATCCAGTCCTGCGAGTTCATGGATTACAACAAGAGCCTGTTCTACGGAAACGGCGCCGACTCCAAGGTGAGTCTGTTCTCCTTCGAGAACAACCTGGTGCATGGTTTCGGTACCGGTCAGGGCATGCTTGACATCCGCAAGGGTGTTTATGGCACCGTGGATATCTCCAAGAATTCCTTCTACGACGGCGGCCGTGACTTCGTCCGTATCGACAAGGAAATCGCCGGCAGCATCGCCATTGTGAACAACACCTTCGCTGCCTGCTCCATCGATGCCGGCAACGGTCTGCTGTGGATCCGTTCCCTGGCCGATGATCCGTCCAAGTACGTGGTGGCCAAGAACCTGTTCCTGAACCTGACGGGTGAAAAGACCATCCTGGCCAAGAGCGGTGCCACCGTGCCGACGATGAACGACAACTGGTTCTTCAACGTGGCCGAAGGCTTCTTCGGCGGCGCTATCAGCCAGGAAGTGGCCACCGGAAACAACGGCGGTGTCCTCACCGAGGATCCTTGCGCCGGATCGGCCGAGTTCAACCTGAAGCTCGTCAACGCCGACCTCAAGAAGGCCGACGTGGGCGATCCTCGCTGGAACTCCTCTTCTCCTTCTTACAAGGGTAGGAAGTAGTGTATTTATCAAGGGAGCCGGGGGTGATACCCCGACTCTCTTCCAAGATTTTTAAAACACAAAAACATATGACCTTCATCAATCCCGATTTCATGCTCCAGACGGAGACTGCGAAAATGCTCTACCACCAGCACGCAGAGAAGATGCCCATCATTGACTACCATTGCCACCTGGTGCCGCAGTGGATCGCCGAGAACATCCAGTTCCGCGACATCACTCAGCTCTGGCTGGTTGACAAGCACTACGGCGACCATTATAAATGGCGTGCGATGCGTGCCAACGGCGTGAGTGAGGAATACCTCACCGGCGGTACCAAATCGGCCTGGGAAACCTTTGAAAAATGGGCCGAGACCGTCCCTTACACCATGCGTAATCCTCTGTATCACTGGACGCACCTGGAGTTGAGCCGTGTCTTTGGCATCGACAAACTCCTGTGCCCTGCAACGGCGCGTGAAATCTTCGACGAATGTAACGCCAAACTGGCCACACCCGAATTCCGCGGCCAGGCCCTTATCAAGAAGTTCAATGTGGAGGTGGTTTGCACCACCGACGACCCTGCCGATGACCTTCGCTGGCACAAAATGATCGCCGAGCATCCTTTCGGCGTAAAGGTGATTCCCGCCTGGCGTCCGGACCGTGCCATGGCCATCGAGAGTCCCACTTACAAGGAATACCTGCAGCAGCTGGGCGAGGCCGCCGGCATGGAAATCAAATCCTACAAAGGCCTCCAGGATGCCCTGCAGAAGCGTCACGATTACTTTGCCGCCAACGGCTGCAAACTCAGTGACCACGGTCTGGAGAACTTCTATTCGGCCAAGTACAAGGATGTGGAGATTGAGTTCATCTTCCAGAAAGCACTTCTGGGCATCGCTCCTTCGGCCGAAGAGGTGGACAAATTCCGCAGCGCTTTCCTGCACGACCAGGCTGTCATGGACGCCGAGGCCGGCTGGGCGCAGCAGTTCCACATCGGTGCCATCCGCAACAACAACACCAAGATGTTCGCCGAGGTGGGTGCCGATACCGGCTACGATGCCATCCACGACCTTGACATAGCTTCTGCGGGTCACCGTTTCTTCGACCGGCTCACCCAGGAGGGCAAACTGGCCAAGACCATCCTCTACTGCCTGAATCCTAAGGACAATCCTGTGATGCTCACCATGGCCTATACTTACAACGATGGCACCTTCCCTGGCAAAATGCAGTTCGGCAGCGGCTGGTGGTTCCTGGATCAGGAAGTGGGTATGCGCCGTCAGATGGAATCCCTGAGTAACCTGGGCCTCATCTCCCGCTTCGTGGGTATGCTCACGGACAGCCGCAGTTTCATTTCCTATCCCCGCCACGAGTATTTCCGCCGCATCCTCTGCGACCTCTTCGGCAAGGATGTAGAACAGGGCAAACTGCCCGTCTCCGAAATCGAGTTCATCGGCCAGATGATCGAGGATATCAGCTACAACAACGCCAAGAATTATTTCAATTTCTAGATGAAGTACATTAAGATCAATCCGGCCGATAATGTGGCTGTGGCGCTGCAGGACCTTGCTGCCGGCGAGGTAGTGGAAGGCGTCAAGCTGTCGGTGGATGTGCCCCGGGGGCATAAGATAGTGCTGCAAGACCTGCAAGCGGGGGATAACGTGATCAAGTATGGTTTTCCCATCGGCCATGTGACCCGCGATGCCGCAGCAGGCACTATGGTGGACCACAGCTGCATCAAAACCAACCTGGAAGGCCTACTGGAGTACAAGTATGAACCGTCCTTTGTGAGCACATCGCCGACGAAAACTTTTTCTACCCATAAAGGGAGCGAAAAAGTTTTGTCGGCCGATGGCAATCTTTGTCATTCTGAGCGAAGCGAAGAATCTCCGCGAACCTTTAAGGGTTATCGTCGGGCCGATGGACAGGTGGGTATCCGGAACCAGATTTGGGTGATTCCCACGGTGGGCTGCGTGAACGGCATCTGCGAACAGATTGTCGCGCGTTTCAAGGCCGATCATCCCATCCTGGAGGGCGTGGATGCGGTGGTTTGTTTCCCGCACAATTACGGTTGCTCTCAGCTGGGACAGGATCATGAGAATACGCGTATAGTGCTCTCCGATATGATTCATCACCCCAACGCCGGTGGCGTGCTGGTGGTGAGCCTGGGCTGCGAGAACAACCAGCTGGATGCTTTCCGCGAGCTGGTGGGCCCGGTGGATGAATCCCGCGTGAAGATGTTCGTGTGCCAGAAGGTGAAGGATGAGGTAGCCTATGGCGTGGAACGCCTGAAGGAAATCTATGCCGTGGCGTCCAAGGACGTGCGCACGGAGGTCCCCGTGAGTGAACTCCGGGTGGGCCTGAAGTGTGGCGGATCGGACGGCCTGAGCGGCATCACGGCCAATCCGCTGCTGGGTGTATTCTCCGACTGGATTGTGGAGCAGGGGGGCACTACGGTGCTCACCGAGGTGCCGGAGATGTTCGGCGCCGAAACCATCCTGATGAACCGCTGCCAGGATGTGGCTACCTTCGATAAGACGGTTTCGCTCATCAACGATTTCAAGGAGTATTTCATGAAGCAGGGAATGCCTGTGTACGAGAATCCCTCTCCCGGCAACAAGGCCGGCGGTATTTCCACCCTGGAGGAAAAGAGCCTGGGCTGCACGCAGAAATGCGGCTCCAGCATCGTCCGGGGCGTGCTCAAATACGGTGAACGCCTGAGCGTGAAGGGCCTCAATCTCTTATCGGCCCCGGGCAACGACCTTGTGGCCTCCACGGCGCTGGCGGCTGCCGGTTGCCAGGTGGTGCTCTTTACCACTGGCCGCGGCACTCCTTTCGGCTCGTTCGTCCCTACTGCCAAGATCAGCACCAATACGCCGCTGGCCGAAGGAAAACCCAACTGGATTGACTTCAACGCCGGTGTGCTGGCCCAGGGAGAACCCATGGACAGCGTGGCCGCCCGCTTTACGGACTTCGTACTTTCCGTAGCCAGCGGTGAGCCCGTGAACAGCGAACGGCACGGTATCCGGGAAATTGCCATCTTTAAATCTGGAGTAACATTGTAAATAATTAATAATCAATAACAAAATTATGGAAAGACTCAACCGAAAATCTGCCCCGCAGGCAAAACAGTACACTGAAAAAGTGATCCAGTTTGGCGAAGGCAACTTCCTTCGTGCATTCATCGAGTGGATTATCTGGAAGACCAACCAGAAGACCGATTTCAATGGTTCCGTGGTGGTGGTCCAGCCCATCGAAAAAGGCATGGTGGAATGGCTGAACGAACAGGATGGCCTGTATCACCTGAACCTCCAGGGCCTGCTGAACGGCGAACCCGTGGACAGCGTGGACCTGATCGATGTGATTTCCCGCGGCCTGAATCCCTACACGCAGTTTGACCAGTACCTCAAGCTGGCCGAGCAGCCGGAAATCCGCTTCGTAATCTCCAACACCACCGAGGCCGGCATTGCCTTCGATCCTGCCTGCAAGCTGGAAGACCAGCCTGCCAGCTCCTATCCCGGCAAGCTCACCCAACTGCTTTATCACCGTTGGCAGTATTTCAAGGGCGACAAGACCAAGGGCCTGATTATCTTCCCCTGCGAGCTCATCTTTGAAAACGGCAAACACCTGAAGGAATGCATCCGCAAGTATATCCAGCTGTGGAACCTGGGCGCAGAATTCAGCGAGTGGTTCGAGACCGCCTGCGGCGTATACAGCACGCTGGTGGACCGCATTGTGCCCGGTTATCCGCGCGATACCGCCGCCCAGCTGTGCGAGCGCGCCGGCTACGACGACCATCTGCTGGACAAGGCCGAAATCTTCCACCTGTGGGTAATTGAAGCCCCGAAGGAAGTGGCCGCCGAATTCCCGGCCGACCAAGCCGGTCTGCACGTGCTCTTCGTCCCGTCCGAGGCTCCTTACCACGAGCGTAAAGTAACGCTCCTGAATGGCCCCCACACCGTCCTGAGCCCCGTGGGTTATCTTTCCGGCCTGAATACCGTTAAGGAATGCTGCGAAGACCCTGAAATCGGCCAGTTTGTGAAGAAGGTCATGTACGATGAGCTCCTGCCCACCCTGAACCTGCCCAAGGAGGAACTCCTGCAGTTTGCCGGCGATGTGCTGGAGCGCTTCCGCAACCCGTTTGTGAAGCACTTCGTCACCAGCATCATGCTCAACTCCTTCCCCAAGTTCAAGACCCGCGACCTGCCCGGCCTCAAGACCTATCTGGAGCGTAAGGGCGAACTCCCGCAGGGCCTTGTCCTGGGCCTGGCCGGTATCTGCACCTACTATAAGGGCGGCAAGCGCGGCGACGACGAAATCGTTCCCAACGACGACCCGAAGATCATGCAACTTCTGAAGGACCTTTGGGCCACCGGCGACGTAACCGCTGTTGCCAAGGGCGTCCTGGCCGATAACTTCATCTGGGGCGAAGACCTCAATGCCATTCCCGGTCTCACCGACCTCCTCATCAAGGACCTGGCCCTGATTCAGGAAAAAGGCATGCGCGAAGCTGTTAAATCCATTATCTAAGACTTATGTCCACTCAGAAGAAATTAATGACCAACTGGCGGTGGTGGATTTGCACCCTGCTGTTTGTGGCCACCACTGTGAACTACCTGGACCGCCAGGTACTGTCCCTTACCTATAAGGAGTTCATCGCTCCCGAATTCCACTGGACCGATGCCCACTACGGTACCATCACGTCCCTGTTCTCCATCTTCTACGCCATTGCCTGTCTGTTCGCCGGCAAGTTCGTGGACTGGATGGGCACCAAGAAGGGTTACCTGATCGCCATCGGCGTATGGTCTGGGGGTGCCGTGATGCATGCCGCATGCGGCATTGCCTCCACCTGGTTCATTGACGAACTTGAGTCTATGGAGGCCCTGCGGGCTGTGGAAGCTGGTTCTGAACTGGCGCTGACCATTTCAACGATCAGTGTTTACCTCTTCCTGTTGTGCCGGGGTATCCTGGCGCTGGGTGAGAGCGGCAACTTCCCGGCCGCCATCAAGACCACGGCCGAATATTTCCCCAAAAAGGACCGCGCTTTTGCTACGTCCATCTTCAATGCCGGTGCCTCCGTGGGCGCCCTGGCCGCTCCGCTTCTGATCCCGCCGCTTGCCAAGCATTACGGCTGGGAGATGGCTTTCATCATCATTGGTGCCCTGGGCTTCCTGTGGATGTTCTTCTGGCAGTACATGTACGATAAGCCTGAAAAGAGCAAGCACGTGAACCAGGCCGAACTGGAATACATTCACCAGGACGATGCCGAAGAAGAAGCTGCCGCCGCTGCGAAAGCAGCTGAAGAGGAGAAATCCATTCCGTTCATGCAGTGCTTCAAGTTCAAACAGACCTGGAGCTTCATCGTGGGTAAATTCCTTACCGACGGTGTGTGGTGGTTCTTCCTGTTCTGGGCTCCGGCCTATTTCCAGGACCAGTTCAATGCGCCGGCCAGCTCCCCGCTGGGTCAGGGCCTCATTTTCACCCTCTACGCCATTGTGACGGTGATTTCCCTGTTCGGCGGTTATCTGCCCAAGCTCTTCGTGGAGAAGAAGGGAATGAACCCTTACAGCGGCCGTATGCTGGCCATGCTCATCTTCGCCTTCTTCCCGCTGGTGGCCCTGGCCGCCCAGCCTCTGGGTGCCTACAGCCCCTGGTGGCCGGCCATCCTCATCGGTATCGCCGGTGCGGGACACCAGGCCTGGAGCGCCAATATCTTCTCTACCGTGGGTGACATGTTCCCCAAGAGCACCATCGCTTCCGTCACGGGCATCGGTGCCATGGCGGGCGGTATCGGCTCCATGATTATCCAGAAAGTGGCCGGTAACCTCTTCACCTATGCCCAAGGGCAGGGTGCCGCCTTCCACTTCATGGGTTTCGAAGGCAAGCCGGCCGGTTACTTCATCATGTTCTGCTTCTGCGGCCTGGCCTACCTGATCGGTTGGACCATCATGAAGGCCCTGGTTCCCAAGTATAAACCCGTAGAGGTCTAGTATGAACCGCATTCGGATAGGTTTGAGCGTTGTCCTGCTCTGCTGCCTTTCGTGGGCGGCAGCAGGGCAGCGCTATACCAATCCGGTGCTTCATTCCGACTACAGCGACCCGGATGTATGCCGGGTAGGGGAGGATTATTATATGACGGCCTCCTCCTTCAACTGTATGCCGGGTCTGCCCATCCTGCATTCTACAGATCTGGTCCACTGGACCTTGATCGCCTATGCTTTGCAGGATTATCCTGCCTTTGATCAGCCGGTGGCGCACGGGAAAGGGGTTTGGGCCCCTTCCATCCGCTATCACGACGGCTGGTTTTACATTTTTTGCGGAGACCCCGACAGGGGAATCTTTATGGTACGCAGCCAGGATCCCCGTGGACCGTGGACGGCACCCGTCTGGGTGGTTGAGGCAAAAGGCTTCATCGACCCCTGTCCTTTCTGGGACCAGGATGGAAGCGTGTGGCTGATCCATGGCTGCGCAGGCTCCAGGGCCGGACTCAAGAGCGTTCTCTTCCTGGCCCCGCTCAATGCCGATGCATCGGCCGTGACAGGTCCTTCGCAGATTATTTATGACGGACACCTGACCCAGCCCACCATCGAGGGGCCCAAGGTGTACAAGAGAGGGGAGTGGTACTATATTTTTGCTCCGGCTGGTGGCGTAGCAACCGGCTGGCAAAGTGTTTTAAGGGGCAAATCCCTGGCCGGGCCCTATGAGGAACGCGTGGTAATGGCCTGGGCGTCCGGGACCATCAACGGGCCGCATCAGGGTGCATGGGTTTCGACCCCCCACGGGGAGGACTGGTTCCTGCATTTCCAGGACAAAGGCGCCTATGGCCGGATTGTCCATCTGCAGCCCATGGTTTGGCAGGCCGATGGCTGGCCGATAATCGGCGAAGACCCCGACGGCGATGGCATAGGGCTGCCTGTGGCTGCTTGGCGTGCGCCAGTGACTACGAAAAAAGGCCCCGAAACGGGGCAGGGGATCGGCCCTTATGGTTTGGATTTGGCCTGGCAGTATCCGGCTGTTCCCAGTCCCTATTGGCATCAGGCTTTGCCGGACGGAGGATTCAGGCTATATAGTGTGGAGCATGGGGCCAGCGGACTTTGGAACTGCCCTAATCTGCTCTCACAGAAGTTCCCGGCCGAAGCATTCACCGTAGAGGCTATCCTGACTTTCATGCCCAATCCGCAACTGGAACAGCATGGAGAAACGGCCGGCTTTGCAGTTACCGGCAACAGCTATGCTGCCTTGCAGTTACAGGATACTCCTGAAGGTGTCCAACTGCAATATGTTCTTTGTGAAAAAGCCTCCGAGGGCGCGTCAGAAGCGATTCTTCCTCTGTGCGCCGTTCCGTGGGAGGCCGTAGAGATCGACCATCGGCATGAATCACAGAATGTGCCCTTGGTCAAGTATCCTTCTTACAGACGCGCCACGGTGCGTGTGCGTCTGGAGGTGAAACCGCTTGAGCGTGCTGGAAATGTTCCGCAGCCGCAGTGTCAGTTCAGTTACAGTGTGGACGGCGGCAAAAAATGGATGCGCGTTCCGCAAAGTTTCATGGCCCGTCCTGAGTTATGGATCGGTGCTAAATTTGGATTTTATTGCAATCGTCCTGCCCGTAAGAACGATGCAGGATGGCTGGAAATACAGGATTTGACTATTAATTAAGTATCAGCATATGGATATTTTCTCTTTAAAAGGTAAGAATGCATGGGTTACCGGTGCGGCTTATGGTATCGGCTTCGCCATTGCCAAGGCTTTCGTGGAGGCCGGCGTGGAGAACATTATCTTCAATACGTCCAACCAGGCATCCATGGAAAAGGGCCTGGAGGCTTACAAAGCCGCCGGAATCACCAATGTGCACGGCTATGTGTGCAATGTCACGGATGAGGTGGCTGTAAAGGAATTGGTGGACAGGATTCACCGGGAGATCGGCCAGATCGATATCCTGGTGAACAACGCCGGTATCATCAAGCGCATCCCGATGCATGAGATGACCCGGGCCGAATTCCAGCAGGTGATTGACGTAGACCTGGTGGGCCCGTATATCTGCGCTGCCGCCGTGGTCCCCGAGATGATGGAGCGCCGGGAAGGCAAGATCATCAATATCTGCTCCATGATGAGCGAACTGGGCCGCGAGACCGTGAGTGCCTATGCCGCCGCCAAGGGTGGTCTCAAGATGCTCACACGCAACATTTGCTCCGAGTACGGCGAATACAATATCCAGTGCAACGCCATTGGCCCCGGTTATATTGCTACGCCCCAAACCGCTCCGCTGCGGGAGAAGCAGGCCGATGGCAGCCGCCATCCCTTCGACAGTTTCATCTGTGCCAAGACGCCCGCAGGCCGTTGGCTGGATCCCGACGAACTCGCCGGACCGGCCGTTTTCCTGGCCTCCAAGGCTTCTGACGCCGTGAACGGCCACATCCTCTATGTAGATGGCGGTATTCTGGCCTATATTGGTAAACAGCCTAAATAATGGAACAGGTTTTCAGTTATATCATCGGCCTGGGTGCCGCTGTAATGATGCCCATTTTGTTCTTTATCCTGGGTATCTGTATCGGCATCAAGCCGGGGAAGGCACTTAAGAGCGGCTTGCTGGTGGGCGTGGGTTTCGTGGGCCTGAGCGTGGTGACGGCCCTGCTTACCTCGTCGCTGGGCGGTCCGCTCAAGTCGGTAACGGAGATATACAATCTCCAGCTGGGCATCTTCGATATGGGATGGCCTGCAGCTGCTTCCGTGGCCTATAATACCACGGTGGGGGCCTTTATCATCCCCGTCTGTCTGGCCATCAATATTGTCCTCCTGCTGGTGAAGGCCACCAATACCATCAACATAGACCTGTGGAACTACTGGCACTATGCTTTTATCGGTGCGGTGGTTTATTTTGCCACAGACAGCATCTGGTACGGCTTCTTTGCCGCTATCATCTGCTTTATCATCACCCTGGTGATGGCCGACCTCACCACCAAAAAGTTCCAGGCCTACTACAAGGACATGGACAGCATCTCTATTCCGCAGCCTTTTGTCCAGGGATTCGTCCCCTTTGCCGAAGGCATCAACTGGTGCCTGGACAAGATTCCCGGTTTCAACAAACTGGACATCGATGCGGAGGGACTGAAGAAGAAATTCGGCCTGCTGGGAGAGCCTCTCTTCCTGGGTGTCATCGTGGGCATAGGTATCGGCTGTCTCAGTTATCCTTCATGGTCTGAGATTGTGGACCACATCCCCGCCATCTTGGGTCTGGGCATCAAGATGGGTGCCGTGATGGAGCTTATCCCGCGCATCACCGGCCTGTTCATCGAAGGCCTCAAGCCCATTGCAGAAGCTACCAAGGAACTGGTTTCCAGAAAGTTCAAGAACTCGGCCGGTATCAATATCGGCATGAGCCCGGCACTGGTCATCGGCCATCCCACCACCCTGGTGGTTTCGCTGCTGCTCATTCCGGTGACGCTGGTGCTGGCGGTGGTGCTGCCCGGCAATGAATTCCTGCCGCTGGCTTCGCTGGCCGGTATGTTCTATGTATTCCCGGCCGTTTTGCCCGTTACCAAAGGGAATGTGGTGAAGACCTTCCTCGTCGGCCTGGTAGCCCTTACCGTGGGCCTGTACTTCGTGACCGACCTTGCACCGTACTTCACCCAGGCGGCGCAGGACGTGTATGCCCGTACCGGTGATGCCGCCGTAGCCATCCCGGAGGGTTTCCAGGGCGGAGCGCTGGACTTCGCTTCCAGCCTCTTCTCCTGGGTCATCTTCCACCTGGTTCACGACTTCAAACTGGTGGGCAGTGCCATCCTTGTGGCGGGCACCACTGTTCTGGCCATCTTTAACCGCAGAAGAATTATCAAAGCATCCTATGAAAAAGTTAATTAGCTTAGCTATTGTATTTTGCACCATCGCTATGAGCGCACAAACCAAGTATTCCATTCAGACGGCCTGCCATCCTGCCGATGTGAAAGGCTACGATACCGAAACCCTCCGCTCCCGTTTCATGATGCCGGAGGTGATGGTGGCCGATGAAATCCGCCTCACTTATTCCCTCTATGACCGCTTTATCTTCGGCGGCGCTTTCCCTGCCACCAAGGAATTGACGCTGGAAACCATCGATCCGCTGAAGGCCCCTTATTTCCTGTTCAGCCGTGAACTGGGTGTGATCAACATCGGCGGCCCCGGCATTGTGACGGTAAACGGGAAGGAGTATATCCTGAAATTCAAGGAGGCCCTGTACGTGGGCCGTGGCAACGAGAAAGTGACCTTCCGCAGCAAGGACGCGGCCCATCCCGCCAAGTTCTATCTGAACAGCGCTACCGCTCACAAGGCCTACAAGACGCAGCTCATTACCATCGATGGCCGTAAGGGCTCATTGAAGGCCAATTCTTTCGCCGCCGGCAAGATGGAAGACTCCAATGACCGCGTGATTAACCAGCTCATTGTGAACAATGTACTGGAAGAGGGACCCTGCCAGTTGCAGATGGGCCTTACCGAGCTCAAACCCGGTTCCGTCTGGAACACCATGCCGGCCCACACCCATGCCCGCCGCATCGAGGCCTACTTCTACTTCAACGTTACAGAAGGCAACATGATCTGCCACCTCATGGGTGAACCCCAGCAGGAGCGCGTCGTCTGGCTGGCCAACGAGCAGGCCATCATGAGCCCCGAATGGAGCATCCACGCCGCTGCAGGTACCTCCAACTATATGTTCATCTGGGGCATGGCCGGTGAGAACCTGGACTATGGTGACATGGACAAGATTCCTTACACTGAAATGAGATAATTTCAAATATTTGACACTATGGCAAAAGTAGTAACCTTCGGCGAAGTGATGCTTCGCCTTTCCACCCCGGGCTATCAGCGTTTTTCGCAGGCCCATCAGTTCGATGCCACTTTCGGTGGCGGCGAGGCCAACGTGGCTGTCTCGCTTGCTAACTATGGCATTGACGCTCATTTTGTTACCCGTCTTCCCAAGAACGACATCGCCGACATGTGTACCGCCGAGCTGAAAGGCCTGGGCGTGAACCTGGACGGCGTGGTCTATGGCGGCGACCGCGTGGGCATCTATTACCTGGAAACCGGCGCCGTGGCGCGCGGCTCCAAGGTGGTGTACGACCGCGCCCATTCGGCCATCTCCGAAATCCTGCCCGGCATGGTAGACTGGCGCAAGGTGCTGCAGGGGGCCGATTGGTTCCACTGGACCGGCATTACGCCCGCTTTGAGCCAGGGTGCGGCCGATGCCTGCCTGGAAGCCATCAAGGTGGCCAACGAGATGGGCGTGAAGGTGTCCTGCGACCTCAATTACCGCAAGAAGCTGTGGAAATACGGCAAGACGGCGGCCGAAGTGATGCCCGCCCTGGTGGAAGGCTGTGACCTGATCCTTGGCAACGAGGAAGACGCCGAGAAAGAGTTCGGCATCAAGCCCGAAGGCTTCGACGCCGAAAAGACCGGCGGTGAGATTGACCAGCGTATCTTCATCAGCGTGGGAGAACAGCTTATGGCCAAGTTCCCGCGTTGCAAGAAGGTGGCCGTGACCCTGCGTGGTTCCATCAACGCCAACCACAATACCTGGGGCGGCGTGCTGTACGACGGCAAGACCCTTTGGCAGAGCAAGCGCTACGACATCACCCATATCGTGGACCGCGTAGGTGGCGGCGATTCCTTCATGGGCGGCCTCCTGTACGGCCTGCTGGCCTATGAAACCGACCAGGAAGCCATCGAGTTCGCTGCGGCGGCATCCTGCCTCAAGCACACCATCCTGGGCGATTACAACCGCGTAACGGTTGCCGAAGTAGAAGGTCTCATCAAAGGCGGCGGTTCCGGCCGTGTAAGCAGATAAGAATATGGCAAAGTTCAATAAAATCGATACCATCAGTATCATTCGGAAGACCGGAATCGTGCCGGTATTCTACAACAAGGATGCAGACATTACCAAGAAGGTGGTGAAGGCCTGCTACGATGGCGGTATCCGTGCGTTCGAGTTCACCAACCGCGGCGACGGCGCCAACGAAGTGTTCAAGGAAGTGATGGCTTTCGTACGGGCCGAATGCCCGGAGATGGCCCTGGGTGCCGGCACCATCCTGGATGCGCCCACCGCCGCCATCTACCTGCAGATGGGGGCCGATTTCCTGGTATCTCCCTGTATGGTGGAGGAAGTGGTGAAACTGGCCAACCGGCGTGGCGTGCCCTACAGCCCCGGCTGCGGCACCGTGACGGAAATTGTGAAGGCACAGGAACTGGGCTGCGACCTGGTGAAGGTGTTCCCGGCTGGCAATGTGGGCGGTCCTTCCTTCGTGAAGAACATCCTGGGCCCGCTGCCCTGGGCAATGATCATGTGCACCGGCGCCGTGGAACCCACCGAGGAGAACCTTACTGCCTGGGCCAAAAGCGGCGTCACCGCCGTGGGCATGGGCTCCAAGCTCTTCCCCAAGGACGTGATCGCCTCCGGCAACTGGGCCTCCATCTCAGCCCTCTGCCAGCAGAGTCTTGCATGGTTTAAGAAATAATTCTTACCTTTGCAGTCCTAAAATAGGTATGGTGGGACGACTTGTCGCGGCTGCACTGCCGGGCCCCCGTTATCAGGAAGTGCAGCTGAGGAAAGTCCGCACAGGAAAGGGCACCCGTCTGTGGAAAGCACAGTGGGGAGTAATCTTCAATCGGCGTAACAGAGAATAACCGCCGGATTTTTCCGGTAAGGGTGAAAACGCGGGGTAAGAGCCCACGACGTTGCATGGCGACATGCCGCGGGTACGCCGACGGGCCTGCAAGACCAAATATACCGGCAGATGAGGGCGGCCCGTCCGATGCCGGGGGGTAGGTTGCGAAGATAAATGACAGGTTTAAAAACAGAAAGCGGCTTACTGCCCCACCACAAAAAAGACATCGACCTTTGAAGGCCGATGTCTTTCATTTTTAAGAACTTGGATTTACAGGCGCTCCTTGATGGCCTTGGTGGCTTCTTCGTAGCCGGGCTTCTCCAGGAGGGCGAACATGTTCTTCTTGTAGGCTTCCACGCCGGGCTGGTTGAAAGGATTCACTCCCAGGGTGTAGGCGCTGATGCCGCAGGCGAATTCAAAGAAGTACAGGACTTCGCCCAGACGCTTGACGTCCAGGGTTTCGATGCCGATCTGGATCTGGGGTACGCCACCGTCGATGTGGGCGATGCGGGTGCCCAGTTCGGCCATGTGGTTGCAATGCTCCACGTGCTTGCCGGCCAGATAGTTCAGTTGGTCCAGGTTCTGGCTGTCGCTTTCAATCACCACGCTGCGGCGGGCGTTATCCACGTGCAGGACGGTCTCGAACATGATGCGGGTGCCTTCCTGGATGAACTGGCCCATGGAGTGAAGATCGGCCGTGTTGTTCACGCTGGCGGGGTAGATGCCGGTGCCGTCTTTACCCTCGGATTCTCCGTAGAGCTGCTTCCACCATTCGGCCACATAAGTGAGCTTGGGATTGTAGTTTACCAGGATTTCGACGCTTTTACCGTATTCCTTGAACAGGAGGTTGCGCATGGCGGCATACACTACTGCAGGATTCTCGGCGCTCTTCACGGCCAGGGCTTTTTCGGCCTTTTTGACGCCGTCGATGAGGGCGCGGATGTCCATGCCGGCCACGGCGATGGGCAGCAGGCCCACCGGAGTGAAGACGCTGAATCGGCCGCCTACGTTGTCCGGAACCACGAAGGTCTTGTAGCCTTCCTGCGTGGCCAGGGTCTTGAGGGCGCCCTTCTTGGCGTCGGTGATGGCCACGATCCTATCGGAGGCTTCCTTCTTGCCGTAATGGCTTTCGATGAACTGCTTCACCACGCGGAAGACCACGGCGGGTTCGGTGGTGGTGCCGCTCTTGGAGATGACGATGCAGGCCACGTTGCGTTCGGCCGCCAGATCCATGAGTTCGGCCAGGTATTCCTCGGAGAGGTTGTTGCCGGCGAACACTACTTCGGCGGCTTCCTTCTTCTTGAGCTGCTTGGCAAAATTGTGGCTCAGGGCTTCGATCACGCACTTGGCGCCCAGATAGCTGCCGCCGATGCCGATGGCGATGACCAGGTCCACGCCTTTCTTCTCCCATGCGGCCTTGATGGCTTCGATGTCGGCCAGGGTGCTTTCCGGCATGGTGGAGGCGATGTGCTTCCAACCCAGGAAGTCGTTGCCGGCGCCTTTTTCGCTTTCCAGTACATCGAAAGCGTTCAGGGCTTTGTTTACATACTCATTGTACAGGGCGCTGTCCACGAAGGATTCGCAGCCTTTCACGTCAATTTTTACCATAGATATTGTGTGTTAGATATTTTCAATCCTGCAAATGTACGAAATAGTTGCCGATATTCCTACTGCTGAATCCAGGCCAAGTTAAAGCGGTAATGGACGCGGGAACTAAGGAGGTGGATCACACCGTCCGGGCTCTGGGTGCAGGCCAGATAGCCTTTGGGTTCGGCATGGGTGGCGTCCAGGGTGAAGGTGCCGGTCCAGGCACCGCCGTCCAGCACGCGTGTCTTCCCGTCGGTGAGGAGCTTTTTCACAGGCCAGTTAACGCCTTCATCGTAGCTCAACGCTACATACAGACCGTCCGGGCCGAAGGAGCAAAGCATCAGCGGACCTTCCTGCAAACGCTTGAGTACCAGACGCTGGCCACTGCCGATAGGAGGGAAATCCGTGGCGGAAAAGTCCCAGGTATAACCGCCGTCCCGGGAGATGCTGCAGGGCATCTGGCCGGCGATGGCATTGCCCCGGCCGAAAGCCATGAGCGAGCCGTCTTTCCGCTCCACGATGCCCGCATGGATACCTGCGATGGTGCTGCCGGTATCTTCCCAAGTAAGGCCGCCATCCCGCGAAACATGCAGGGAAGTGCCGTCTTGTCCGCCCGGTCCGGCATCGCAGCACAGGAGGATACGTCCGTCTTTTGTAACGATGGGACCGGCAATCACCTGATGCCGCACCTCATGTTCCGGCTCAATGAGGCGGGTTGCTGTCCAGGTGCAGCCACCGTCCTGGCTTTCGCGCATGCCCAGTGCCAGGTCTTTCCATTCCCCGGCATCGCCGATTCCCTGGAAATGAAGGATTCTTCCATCCATGGTGAGCAGGGCACTGCCGGTCATGTTCCGGTCCGGAACCTTGTAGAAGAGCGAGGCGGGGGACCATCGGCCTTCATGGAAACGGGACTGGAGTACGACCATCTCGCGGCCGGCCTCTGCATCCGTGGAGAACCAGATGGCCAGGAGGTCACCGTCCGGTGTCCAGGTGACGGCCGGCTGGTGGTTATGCGCATAAAAGGGCGTCACGCCATCCTCCGGTTGCAATACATAGGGTAGCGGCTCTTCGAACAGCGGCGCTACAGGCACGGAGGGGGCCGATTCGGTGCTTGTGGGTCCTTCCACCACACGGAAGCCCAAGAGGACGGAGCGGTCGGCCGGAACGGAGGCGCTGCGGTTGGCGCTGCGAAGGTACCGGACCGGGGTGTTGTGGCTGCCGCCGCGGACGGCTCGGAGATCCCCGGTTGAGGCCGGGGAGGAGGAAACGGCATCCAGACACCATTCCTCCACGTTGCCGTGCATGTCGTACAGGCCCCACGCATTGGGCTCAAACTGAGCTACTTGCAAGGAAACAGGCTCTTTGTAGCGGGTATTCTTCTGTACTTTCCACTGGCTTTCCGGGAAGGTGTCACCTGTATTGTAGTCCGATTCCGTGCCGGCCCGGCAAGCATACTCCCATTCGGCCTCGGTGGGCAGGCGGAAAAGCTGCCCGGTGCGCTGGGAGAGCCATTGACAGTAGGCCGTGGCCTCTTCCCAGGAGACCATCACCACGGCCTCGTCATCGGCCTTGGAAAAACCTTGGTACCCCCGCAAACTGCGGTGAGAAGGATCGAAGGCTTCGTACTGGGCATTGGTGATTTCCGTGGCGCTAATCCGGAAAGCCTGGACCGAAACGCAGCGGGCGGGGGCTTCGTCCCAATCTTCCATGGGCGGCTGGGCCGTTCCCATGGTAAAAGACCCGGCTGGAATCTCCACCATTTTGGGAAGAAAAACCTGAAGCAGAAGCGATAGGAGGAGAGAGCCACTCATAGCGAAGTCAATTTGCACAAATATCGGCATTTTTTTCTGCAATTCTGAGAAAAAATGCCTACTTTTGTATCCCGTATTTACCACAACACATTCGCGCATATGAAATACGGGTTCGACAACGCAAAATACCTCAAAATCCAGTCGGAGCACATCAAGGAGCGCATCGCCGCCTTTGGTGACAAATTGTATATGGAATTCGGCGGCAAACTGTTCGACGACTACCACGCCAGCCGTGTGCTCCCGGGCTTCGAACCCGACAGTAAGCTCCAGATGCTCATGCAGTTGAAGGACGACATGGAGATTATCATCGTCATCAGCGCCGTGGACATCGAGAAGAATAAAATGCGGGCCGATCTAGGCATCACCTACGATATGGACGTGTTGCGCCTGCGGGACGAATTCCTGGAACGGGATCTTTGCGTGAACAGTGTGGTGATTACCCATTTCAACGGCCAGGCCAGCGCCGTGGCCTATCGCAAACGCCTGGAAAAGATGGGTATCCGCGTCTATTACCATTACACCATCGAGGGCTATCCCAACAACGTGGCACTAATCGATTCGGACGAAGGTTTCGGCAAGAACGACTTTGTGGAAACCACCAAATCCCTCATCGTGGTCACGGCCCCCGGCCCCGGCAGCGGTAAAATGGCCGTGTGCTTGAGCCAACTCTATCAGGAGAACCGACGCGGCGTGAAGGCCGGCTATGCCAAATTCGAGACCTTCCCGGTGTGGAACATGCCTCTTACACACCCTGTGAACATCGCCTACGAAGCAGCTACGGCCGATTTGGAAGACGTGAACATGATCGACCCCTTCCACCTGGACGCCTACGGGGAAACGGCCGTGAACTACAACCGCGACATAGAGATTTTCCCGGTGATGAACGCCATCTTCGAGAATATCTACGGAGAGGCCCCGTACAAATCGCCCACCGACATGGGTGTGAACATGATCGGCTATTGCATCAGCGACGACGAAGTATGCCGCCAGGCCTCCCTCCAGGAAATCATCCGTCGCTATTTTACCTCCCTCTGCAATTTTGCCGATGGCAAGGCCACGGAAAGCGAGGTGAACAAACTGGCCCTGCTGCTGAAGCGGGCCAAGCTCACTGTCCAGGACCGCAAGTGCGTGGTGGCTGCCCGCGAGCGGCTGGAAAAGGCCCAGAAGGCCACCGCCGCCATCGAATTGGCCGATGGCACCATCCTTACCGGTGAGACCAGCCCGCTGCTGGGTCCCAGCGCGGCACTGCTTTTGAATGCCTTGAAGCATTTGGCGGGCATTGCCCACAATGTGAAGCTCATTCCGCAAACCATGATACAGCCCATCCAGAAACTGAAGGTGGAATATCTGCACGGCCACAATCCGCGTCTTCATACGGACGAGGTACTGGTGGCCATTTCCATGATGGGCCGGCTGGATGAAAACTGCCGTTTGGCCCTTGAGCAACTGCCCAAACTGGACGGCGCCCAGGTGCATTCCACCGTGATGCTCAGCGAGGTGGACCGCAAAACGTTCAAGAAACTGGGAATCGGCCTCACCTGCGATCCCGTCCGTAAGATCAAGAAAGTATGAGGAAACTGCCGCTCTTGCTGTTAGGCCTGCTTCTTTGCGCCTGCACAAATGCGCAGGTTAAGGAGTATACGGTGAAGGTGGTACGGGAATACCCGCACCGCACCGATGCCTATACCCAGGGGCTATTTTTCCATGACGGCACCCTGTACGAGACCACCGGCCAGTACGGCGAAAGCTGCATCCGCACCGTAGACCTTGCCACAGGGGAGCCCAAGGCCGAAAAAAGGCTGAATAAGAAGTATTTCGGCGAGGGATCCGTAATCCTGGACGGCACTTTATACGTGCTCACCTGGACCAACAAGGTGGCCTTTCGCTACGATCCCACCACGCTAACCTACCAGTCCACGGTGTCCTATCCCCGCGAAGGCTGGGGCCTCACCACCGACGGTAAGCAGCTCATTGCCAGCGACGGAAGCGCTACGCTGTATTTCTTGGACAAGGATATGAAAGTTCAGCGCCGCCAGCCGGTTACCCTGAACGGTCGGCCCGTGAGGAACCTGAACGAACTGGAATGGATAGACGGAAAAATCTGGGCCAACCTGTACACCACGGATTCCATAGTGATTATCAATCCGGATAACGGCAAAGTAGAAGGCCTCATCGATTGCAAAGGTCTACTGCCCGCCAAACATCGGAAACCCGATACAGATGTGCTCAACGGCATTGCCCTTGACGCCGAAGGCCACATTTACCTGACCGGCAAAAACTGGCCCCGCCTGTACCAAATAGAACTTATAAAGAAATGAGGGCATATACCCTTATGCAATAAAAAGAATAATAATTAGGGGTGAATCTTTCGTTATTGAAGATTCTGAGATTATACCCTTTGAACTTGATACGGTTGATACCGTCGTAAGGAAATGAAAAAGATTGTCTTATCGGCAGTGCTGTGTGCACTGTCACTCTGTGCCGCAGCACAGGAGAAAACGGAGCGTCTGGACTCCGTGGTTGTATCGGCCTCACGTGCCGGCAGCAACACCCCGGTCAGTTATGAAAATGTGGGCAAAGAGGCCCTTCGGAAGGCGAATCCCATGCATTCGCTGCCCATGGCTTTGAACCTGCTGCCTTCCGTGGTCACTTACAATGAGGGCGGTACCGGACTGGGGAATTCGGCCATGACCATCCGGGGCAGCAAGGGCTCCCAGATCAACGTGACCCTGAACGGCATCACACTCAACGATGCGGAAAGCCAGGAGGTGTTCTGGGTGAACATCCCTTCCCTAAGCAGCCTGATTTCCAGCGTACAGGTGCAGCGCGGATTGGGTACCAGCGCCAACGGGGCCGGCGCGTTCGGAGCCAGCATCAACATGAATACCGCCTTCGTGAGTCCGGAACCTTGGGTATCGGCCGATATCAGCGCGGGCTCTTACAATACCTTCATCACCACGGTGAGTGGCTCTACGGGCCGTAGCAAGAAGGGCTGGTACGGGACAGCGGCCTATTCCTACGGCAGCACCGACGGCTATATCCGCAATGCGTTCGTGCGCTCCCATTCGGCCTTCGTGACGCTGGGGTGGCTGGGCCGGCGCAATTCCGTACGGCTCACCTGGCTCATGGGCAAGCAGCGCAGCGGCATTACATGGGACGGCATCGAATTGGAGCAGTATTACAAAGACCGTCGGTACAATGGAGCGGGGGAGTATTACGATGAGAAAGGCAATGTTTATTATTACGACAACCAGACGGACAATTATGTCCAGCATCATCTGCAAGCCAATTATACCCACGCATTTACCCAAGGACTGTATCTGACGGTCACGGCCAACTATACCTATGGGAACGGCTACGACGAATACTATAAGGTGAATAAGAAGCTGGTGAACTACGGCTTTCCTAAAGAGTTGGGCCGAAGCGACCTCACCTACCAGAAGCGCATGGAAAATAATCTGCTGGTGGGCCAGGCGCAGGTGAAATATACGCGTGGAAAGTGGAATGCATCGGCTGGCATGAGCGAAAGCGGCTATCTGGGCTTCCACAACGGGAAGGTGCTTTGGGCCAAGCAGTTGGGGGCCGATTATCCCTATGACCAACTGAAATGGTACGACAATTCGGCCTTGAAACTGGATTTCTCGGTTTTTGCGCGGGCCGAATACAAGCCTTTGGACTGGCTCACTGCCTATGCCGATTTGCAATACCGCGGTCTGGACTACAAACTGGAAGGGACGGACGACGACTGGCTGGAGTATGGCGGGGTCGAGGCCGACAAACTTTCCTATAAACGGGACTGGAATTTCTTCAATCCCCGGGCCGGAATTACCGCGGCATGGGAGCGGCATAAGCTGTATGCTTCGGTGGCGCTGGGACACCGCGAACCAGGGCGTGGGGATATCAAGGACAACGTGAAAGGGGAGGCATCACCTATTTCACCGGAGCGGATGCTGGACGTGGAGGCGGGCTACGCGTTTACCTCCGGGCGTTTTTCTGCATCGGCCAATCTGTATCTGATGGAATACTGGGACATGCTGTTGGAGACCGGACGCTTGTCTTCCAGCGGTTATGCCATCAAGGAGAATGTGCCCCGGGCCTGGCGCCGTGGCGTGGAACTGTGTTTGGGCTGGGAACCCCTGCGCTGGTTGCGGCTGGACGGCAATGCCACCCTTTCACTGAACCAGATCGCCGATTATACTTCCTATATACCTTATTCTGATTACTCCGGCACGCATGCCGTCCATTACGGAAAGACCACCATGCTTATGTCGCCGTCACTCATCGGCATGGCGCGTCTGACAGTGCTCCCTTGGAAGGGCGGTCAGGTGACATTGGATGCGAAGTACGTGGGAAAGCAATTCCTGGACAACTCCATGCGGGCCGAAATGGCCATTCCGGCCTATTGGGTGGCCAATCTTGCTCTTGGGCATACTTTTGCGTGGGGCGGGAAGCAGGTGGGTATTACCGCTTATGTGAACAATTTATTCAACCGGCTCTATTATGCATCCGGCTGGCGTTGGGAAAGCTACGATGCGTCTACTGGGCAAATTGTTACGGGAATCGGGGTGTACCCTCAGGCTCCATGTAATTTTATGATAAAGCTCTCCCTTAGTTTTTAAAATAATTTATTTAATAATGAAAAGTTTAAAAAATTTTGCAGGTTTAAAAACTTTGTTTATCTTTGTCTCAGAAAAACGTATCTTCTAACCAACTAATTAACCTTCTTCTTTTAAGGTAAGAATACACTACTAACTAACCAAGTAAAGAGCTCGCAGGGATGCGAGCTCTTTATTTTTACTCCTGTTTGAGTTCGTAGTGAAGGGCCAGACCGCCGGCCGAAGTTTCCTTATAAAGGGAAGGAAGGTCTTTTCCGGTTTGCTTCATCACTTCCACCACATGGTCGAAGGAGATGCGGTGACGTCCGTCGGAGAAGGTGGAATAGATATTGGCGTCCAGGGCGCGGGTGGCGGCAAAGGCGTTGCGCTCGATGCAGGGAATCTGCACCAGGCCGCAGATGGGGTCGCAGGTCATGCCCAGGTGGTGCTCCAGGCCCATTTCGGCCGCATATTCAATCTGGAAAGGGCTGCCGCCGAACAGCTGGCAGGCGGCGGCCGATGCCATGGCACAGGCCACGCCCACTTCGCCTTGGCAGCCTACATCGGCCCCGGAGATGGAGGCGTTCTGCTTGACTACGTTGCCCACGATGCCGGCCGTGGCCAGGGCATGCAGTACTTTGCGGTCGCTGAAGGCATGGCCGTGGGACAGGTGATACAGCACGCCGGGGATGACGCCGCTGGAGCCGCAGGTGGGTGCTGTGACGATGGTACCGCCGGAGGCGTTCTCCTCACTTACGGCCAAGGCATAGGCGAATACCAG
Organism: Candidatus Cryptobacteroides sp.; assembly: GCA_045226315.1. GTDB lineage: Bacteria > Bacteroidota > Bacteroidia > Bacteroidales > UBA932 > Cryptobacteroides. The sequence goes on along the minus strand of JBGVCF010000009.1, from coordinate 62,931 downwards.
GCCTCTGGAACGGAGGTTGGGCTGGTAACCCTGCGCTTTTACGTGATACACGCCGGCTTTGCGGGACAGGTTCAGGGGGCCGGGCAGGCGGCCTTCGGTTTCCAAACCGCGCTCCACGGAGGCTTTCATGGCTTCCCAGACTTCCATGAGATAGTCCCAGATGGCGGAGCCTTCGCTCATTTCCACGTATTCCCAGAAGCTGCGGCCGTTCCTCTCACACCACTGAATAATCTCGGTGAGGGTATTCATGTCGTATACCTCGCCGGACTGGCTCATCTCCTTGCCGGGCCCTTCGGAAAGGGCGCCGCCGCCAATGGAATAGACGGTCCAGGATTCGGCCAGGGATCCATCGGCCCGGAAGGCCTTGAAGAGCATGCCGTTGGGATGGTAGTCGGGAAAGACGGTGGGCTCCCATAAAATGGTGGTGGGGGCCAGCGGTTCCAGCACTTCCAGGATAGCCACGTCGGTCATGTGGCCCTTGCCGGTGGCGGCCAGGGAACCATAGAGGGTGACTTCAAAACGGGCGGTGTCCGTGCCGTGGCGTTCGGCGAAAATGGTAGCAGCCTTGTTGGGGCCCATGGTGTGGGAAGAGGACGGACCTTTCCCAATCTTGTATAGCTCTTGGAGAGAACGCATGAGGGATAGTTATTTCAAAAGTTCGGGCCGGCGTTGCCGGGTGCGCTGGATGGCTTGTTCGTCCTGCCAGGCGCGGATGAGTTTGGGGTTGCCGGAAAGCAGTACCTCCGGGACATCCCAACCATTGAAAGAAGCCGGGCGCGTGTACACGGGCGGGGAGACCAGTCCGTCCTGGAAGGAGTCGCTCAGGGCCGATGTTTCGTCGGTGAGCACGCCAGGCAGGAGGCGGATGATGCTGTCGGCCAGGAGGGCGGCAGGAATCTCTCCGCCGCTCACCACGAAGTCGCCCACGGAAATCTCGCGGGTGATCAGGTGCTCGCGGATGCGCTCGTCGATGCCCTTGTAATGGCCGCAGAGGATGATGATGTTGCCTTTGAGGGAGAGCTCGTTGGCGATGCTTTGGGTAAGGATTTCCCCGTCCGGGGCCATGTAGATCACTTCGTCGTAGGTGCGCTGGGCCTGGAGGTCCCGGATGCAGTTGAATACGGGTTCCACCATCATCACCATGCCGGCGTCGCCGCCGTAGGAATAGTCGTCCACTGTCTGGCGGCTGCCCAGGCCGTATTGGCGAAGGTCGTGCACGTGGATTTCGGCCAGGCCTTTTTTGACGGCGCGGCCGGGAATGGAATAACTGAGCGGACTTTCCAGCAGTTCAGGGACTACGCTGATGATGTCTATTCTGAGCATGACGATATAATTGTGTTGCAAAAATAGCGTTTTTTCGTGGAATATTCTTATATTTGTGGGTTATTGTTAAACCTTATAGTACAAACTTATGAGTGAAGAAATGAAGCCTGTGGTAAATGTAGAACCCGCAGATGTAGCCCAAGAGGAACAGAAAGCCCCCGTAGTGGAAGAAACAGTGGAAACCGTGGCCGATAAAGTGGAAGAAGTGGTGGAGGAAGTGAAGGAAGCCGTGGTGAACTTTTCGGAGAAAACCCTAGCAGAGTTATCCCAGCTGTTCCAGGAATTGAAAGAAGGTGAAGACCGCATGAAGCGGTCCAAGGAGGCGGAGTCCATTAAATCCGCTTTCTATAAAAGGCTTTCCAAGGAGAAGGCCGAAGCCGGCGAAGACGCTACCGTGGAAGAGCCGGACGAGAATACCAGCGTAGATGAGGCCACCGTTCCCATGCAGAGCGGCCCCGTGAGCCCCTTCGCCGCCATCGAGGCCGGCTTCAAGGAGCTGTACCTGGAATATAAGAAGGAGCGCGCCGCCTTCAACCGCGAGCAGGATGCTCAGCGGGAAGAGAACCTGGCCAAGAAGCAGGCCATCATCGAACAGTTGAAGGCCCTGGTGGAGGAACCCGGCGATATGAAGGACGCCTTCCCCAAGTTCCGCGAAATCCAGAACCAGTGGCGCGAAATCGGCCCTGTTCCCCAGCAGAGCTTCCGCGATGTCAACGATACCTATCAGTTGTATGTGACTAAGTTCTACGATCTTGTAGACATCAACCGCGAACTGCGCGACCTCGATTTCAAGAAGAATCTGGAAGCCAAGACCGTTTTCTGCGAAACGGCAGAGGCCCTGGCCCAGGACGAGGATGTGGTGGAAGCCTTCAAGGAGCTCCAGAAACTGCACGAACAGTGGAAAGACCTGGGCCCCGTGGCCAAGGAATACCGCGACGCCATCTGGGAGCGTTTCCGCGCTGCCACTTCCGTCATCAATAAACGCTACCAGTCCCACTTCGAGGGCCTGAAAGCTCAGCAGGTGGAGAATCTGGCTGCCAAAACCGCCCTGTGCGAACAGGTAGAGGAAATCGCCGCCAAGGAGGTTACTTCTTCCACGCAGTGGAACGCCCTCAGCAAGGAGATTGAAGAAATCCAGGCCAAGTGGCGCACTATCGGCTTTGCCACCCGCAAGGATAACCAGAAGATCTATGAGCGTTTCCGCGCCGCCTGCGACCAATTCTTCGAGCGCAAGCGTGCCTCCTTCACGGAGTTCAAGGACAGCATGAACGAGAACCTGGCCAAGAAGATGGCCATCATCGAGGAAGCCGAATCCCTGAAGGACAGCACGGATTGGAAGGCCACCGGTGACCGCCTGATCGAACTCCAGAAGCAGTGGAAGGAAATCGGTGCCGTCCCGCGCAAGAAGAGCGAGCAAATCTGGAAGCGTTTCCGCGCTGCCTGCGACGCCTTCTTCACCGCCCGCGACAACCGTCCGGGTCCCGGCAACCTGTCGGCCAACCTGGCTGCCAAGAAGGCCCTCATCGCCGAAATCCATGCCTATGTCCCGGATGCCGAAAAGGATGAGCAGGCCCGCAAAGACTTCGCCGAACGCTGGAATGCCATCGGCTTTGTTCCGTTCAAGGAGAAGGATGCCGTCCAGGCTGCTTATAAGGAGGCCATGGAAGAGAAATTCCCGGGCTTCGGTGGCCGTGGCCGCCGCGATGCAGGCCGTCGTGAAGGGGGCCAGCGCCGTCCCGTCAGTGAGGTAGACCGCCTGAAGGAGCAGTTCAATCAGCTCCAGCAGGAAATCCAGACCTATGAGAACAATATCGGCTTCTTCGGCCTGTCCAAGGGCGCCGAATTGCTCAAGGCCCAGATGCAGCAGCGCATCGACTCCGCCAAGGCCAAGCTGGAAGAGCTGAAAGCCCAGATCCGTGCGAAGGAAGCAGAGGAGGTGCAGGAATAACGGCCTATGGATAAGAATTCGATCATCGGCTTTGTCCTGATCTTCCTCATCATGATGGGGTTCTTCGGGTATCAGAGCCGTCAGGTTAAGAAACAACAGGAGTATCAGGCACAGCTGGATTCCATCGCCGCCGCGGAGGCCTATGCCCAGTGGCAGCAGGACAGCATCTGGCGTGCGGAACATCCGGAAGCTGCTGCCGCTGCAGATGCAGCCGTTGCAGTCAGCACGGCCTCACCTGCCGCTACGGCACCGGTGGCACCCGTGTATTCGGATTCCCTCCTGAACAGCGCAGCCCGGGCCGATGCCCAATTGGTTACGCTGGAAAACAGCAAACTGGAAGTAGTCTTCACCACCCGGGGCGGCCAGCCGTACTCGGTGAGGGTGAAGGATTACCTTACTTATGGCAAGGAACCGTTGTATCTTTTGCAGGCTGATCAGTCACAACTGGGATTCGTGGTGTATGCGCCCACGGCCATCGACACTAGGAAATTCACCTTCCAGTATGTGGCCGAGGCCTCCACGGACAGCACCGTGGTAATGCGCCTGCCTTTCGCCAATGGCGGTTACATTGAGCAGAAGTACACCTTGGTCCAGGATTCCTATTCGGTGAACGAAACCGTTTCGCTGGTGGGAATGGGGAATTTGATTCCCCGCAACGTGGGCAGCATGGACGTAGACTTCGACGCTGTGATTCCCCGCATGGAGAAGGGATACAAGAACGAAACCCAGTACTCCCGCCTGAACTACTATTTCCCGGACGACAACAAGCCCGCCAGCATTGGCAACGGCCGCAGGGGAGAGAAGCGTTTCAACAACAACATCGAATGGTTCGCTTTCCAGCAGCAGTTCTTCAGCGCCATCATGCGTGCTCCCAAGAACTTCAGTTACGGAGAGTTCTCCATCGACTTCCTGCCCAAGGGCGACAAAGACCTCATGCATTGCAAGGCCGCCATGCGGGCCGATATTACCCCCGGCGAGAACATCCAGGTGCCCTTCGAGTTCTATTTCGGCCCCAACAGCTACCGTGGCCTGAAAGCCTACGGACATGCCTATGAGAAGGTGATTCCTCTGGGTGGTAAGGTCATCGGCGTCTTCACCAAATACGTGATTATCCCGCTGTTCGACTGGCTGCACCGCGCCATCTCCAATTTCGGCATCATCATCCTGCTCATGACCATCTTCATCAAGATCGTCGTGCTGCCTTTCGCCTACAAGAGCTACTCTTCGTCGGCCAAGATGCAGGCGCTGAAGCCTTATATGGAGAAGATCAACGCCAAGTATCCCAAGCAGGAGGACGCCATGAAGAAGCAGCAGGAGACTATGGCCCTGTACAAGAAGGCCGGCGTTTCGCCCATGGGCGGTTGTCTGCCCATGCTGCTGCAGATGCCTATCCTCTGGGCTATGTTCCGCTTCTTCCCGGCTTCCATTGAACTGCGTCAGCAGCCTTTCCTCTGGGCCGAGGACCTGAGCGCCTACGACGATATCATCCATTGGAACACCAGCATCCTGGGCATGGACCATATCTCGCTCTTCGCGCTCCTGATGGCCGTTTCCATGTTCTTCTACTCCAAGATCATGCAGCAGCAGACAACAGCCGGAAACGACCCCAACGCCAAGATGATGCAGGCCATGAGCCTGTACATGATGCCCATCATGATGTTCTTCATCTGTAACAACCTGTCTTCGGGTCTTAGCTATTATTATCTGCTCAGCAACCTCATTACCATGGTGGAAACCTGGGTCATCCGCAAGTGGATTGTGGATCCCAAGGACGTGATTGCCAAGGTGGAGGCCGCCGAAAAAGAGAACAAGCCCGCGCCCAAGAGCAAGTGGCAGCAGCGTCTGGAAGAAGCCCAGAAGATGCAGCGAGAAATGGAGAAGCAAAGAGGCAAGAAACGCTAATGATTGCCAGTAATTTACAGTCTATTCTAAAGAAACTGCCATCAGGTGTTCAACTGGTGGCAGTTTCCAAATTCCACCCTGTTGAACAAATTATGGAGGCTTATGCCGCCGGACAGCGGGTTTTTGCCGAAAGCCGCCCGCAGGAACTGGCAGCCAAAGTTCCCCAAATGCCGGCCGATGTTCAATGGCATTTTATCGGCCATCTGCAAACCAACAAGCTGAAACTGGTTCTTCCTTATGTTTCTCTGGTTCAGTCGGTTGATTCCCTTCATCTGTTGGAGGCCATCAAGTCCTGGGCCCTGGCCTACAACCGAACTGTAGACGTCCTTCTGGAACTCCACTTAGGCGCCGAGCAGACCAAACAGGGTTTCACAGAGGCCGAAATCCTAGACATTATGGCCGGAGAGTCATCTCCGGCAGTACGAATCAGGGGACTTATGGGAATGGCCACTAATACGGAGGATATGAGCGTGGTGGAAAGGGATTTCGAGCGGATTGAGGCGCTGTTCCGGAAGATTCAGGCTATGGGTTTCCCCGATTTTACGGAGTTGTCCATCGGCATGTCCGGGGACTGGCCTCTGGCTGTCCGTCACGGGGCCACGATGGTGCGCATCGGCACCGATATTTTTGGTCCGCGGGTATAAGATACCCGGGGGGTGTTGCTCCACTCAAAAAGAATGATTATCTTTGTATCCTAAGCCTTAACCTATGAGTCAGAACAAAGATATCATCCGCCGTTTCTCGGCCTGGTATTTCAGTAAACGGGTCCTGCCATATTGGGCTATCCTTTTAGCGGATTCCTTTATTGTATTCCTCTGCTGTGTATTTACTTTTTGGATAACATATAAGACGCAAAGCTTTTTGGCGCACTGGGAGGCAGTATTTTACACTGCTCTTATGTATGCTGCCATCAGTTGGATTGGAGCTCGCGTTTTCAGGACTTATTCAGGGGTGCTGCGTTACTCCAGTTTCGTAGACCTGATGAAACTTACCTACGCCAATGGACTATCCCTGGTTATTGTGCTGCTGGTTTCCCTTGTGCTCAGAAAGTTGGATGTGAGCATGTTGGTGGCGTTGGAACCTCTTCTTACCTTGGTTGTTTTCTTGTTGTCCACGCTGCTGATGTGGGGCCTGAGGGTTTCGGTGAAATTCCTTTTCGACGCCACTAACACCGATTCCCAGGCCAAACGGGCCCTGATTTACGGTGCACTTACCGGCGGTGTGGGCCTGGCCAAGAATATCCGAACCCAGCGGTCTCCGGAGTTTGACATCAGAGGTTTCATCTCACATGAACACCGTATCAAGAACATGAAGTTACTGGGCGTTCCCGTGTATACGCTGGACGACGACCTGGAGGCAGTTATCAAGAAGCTGCGCATCCAAGCCCTGCTGGTAAGTCCGTTCCGTGTGAATGAATTCCGGGGCAACCAGAAAGTGCAGGATATCATGATTGCCAATGGCGTCAAGATGTACATGGCACATGAGGCCACGGAGGCCAGCGTGAAGGACGGAGAACTTCAGGTAGAAAAAATACCCTTACAGGAGGTGAGCGTGGAGGATTTGCTGCCGCGTTCGGAGATCCGGGTAGATATGAACTCCGTGGGACAGCAATTAGCTGGTAAACGGGTCCTTATTACGGGTTCGGCCGGTTCCATCGGCATGGAAATCGTACGGCAGGTGGCACGGTTCGGCCCGGAGAAGATGATGCTGTTGGACCAGGCCGAAACACCCCAACACGACGTCCGCCTGATGATGGCACGGGATTTCCCCCAGGTTCCCTGCGAGGTAGTGGTCACCAGTATCAGCCGCCGCACGCGTATGGAGTTTATTTTCCAGGATTTCCGTCCGGATTATGTATTCCATGCGGCCGCCTACAAACATGTGCCCATGATGGAGGACAACCCCAGCGAGGCTGTGCTTAACAACATTTATGGCACCAAGGTCATCGCCGACATGAGCGTCAAGTATGGTGTGAAGAAGTTCGTGATGATCTCCACCGACAAAGCCGTGAATCCTACCAATGTGATGGGCTGCAGCAAGCGCATATGCGAGATTTACGTACAGAGTCTGGACCGCAAACTGAAGATGGAAGCGCTGGAAGCCTCCAAAGGCAAGTCGGTCGACTATACCCAGTTTGTTACCACCCGCTTCGGTAATGTGCTGGGCAGTAACGGCAGTGTGATTCCGCTGTTCAAGGAGCAGATTAAAAACGGCGGTCCTGTTACGGTAACCGACGAGAATATCGTCCGTTTCTTCATGCTCATTCCGGAAGCCTGCAAACTGGTACTGGAAGCCGGCACCAAAGGCAATGGTGGTGAGATTTTCGTCTTTGACATGGGGCAGCCGGTAAAGATCGCCGACCTTGCCAAACGCATGATTGCCCTCTCCGGTGCCAAGGACGTGAAAATTGAATATACCGGCTTGCGGGAAGGGGAGAAACTCTACGAGGAAGTATTGAATGAGCTGGAAAATACCAAGCCCACCTTCCACGAAAAAATCCGCATCGCTCAGGTGCGCGAATATGATTACGAAGACGTAAGCCGCGCAATCGACGAACTGGTAGACATTTCCAAGCGCTTCGACAATATGGAGACGGTGCGTAAGATGAAGCAGATAGTTCCCGAGTACAAGAGCAACAACTCCGTGTATGAAGTGCTGGATGTGAATACTTTATGAATTTGCACATCACATCTGAAACGGGACGTTTAAGGGCGGTTGTCCTGGGACTTCCCATTTCGTCGGGAGCCACCCCTTCACTGGATCAGACCTTCGACAGTAAGTCCTATGAATCGGTTTTGCATGGTGTCTATCCGCTTGAAGAGGATATGGTTCGTGAGATGTGTGCTTTCGAATCTATCCTTAAGAAGTACGATGTGGATGTGTATCGTCCCCGGCTGGTGAAGAACTGTAATCAGGTTTTTTCCCGGGACGTGGGATTCGTAATCGATGACAAGATCATCGTCTCCAACATCATTCCGGAACGCCAGGAAGAAATCGACGCCTACGAAGATATCTATCGGCAAATCCATTATAAACAAATCTATAATCTGCCGGAGTCTGTCCACGTGGAAGGCGGTGATGTGATTCTGTACAAGCAGTATATCTTTCTGGGGCAGTATAATTTTCCGGATTATGCACAGGTGAAGACGGCGCGTACCAACCGGCTGGCCGTAGATTATCTTCGCATGATTTTTCCGGAACGGACCATTCTGCCGCTGAATCTGTTAAAAAGCGATACGGATCCTTACGAGGGCATCCTGCACCTGGACTGTACTTTTATGCCCGTGGGACGGGACAAGGCCATCATTTACCGGCGGGGATTCATGAATCCGCGTGACGCCGGTCACCTTATAGATATTTTCGGGGCAGAAAATGTCTTCGAACTCACTACGGAAGAAATGTATGCCATGTACTCCAACATCTTTTCCATCAGTGAGGACATAGTGGTTGTGGAGGAACATTTCTCCCGTCTCATCCACCATCTGCGTGACAAATGGGGTATGACGGTGGAGACCGTTCCATATAGGGAAATATCCAAGATGGGCGGCCTTCTACGCTGCTCTACGCTTCCTTTAATAAGAGATTAATCATGGAAAACGCATTGAAAAACCGCAGTTTCCTGAAGCTGCTGGATTTTAGTCCGGAGGAGCTCCGTTATCTGTTGGACCTTGCACGGGACCTTAAGCACGCTAAGAAAACAGGTACGGAAGTACAACATCTCCGGGGGCGGAACATCGCCCTTATTTTCGAAAAGACTTCCACGCGCACCCGTTGCGCCTTTGAGACTGCAGCCCACGACCAGGGCGCCCATGTGACCTACCTGGGCCCCACGGGTTCCCAGATCGGCATCAAGGAGTCCATGAAGGACACTGCGCGTGTGCTGGGACGCATGTTCGACGGCATCGAGTATCGTGGATTCGCCCAGACAACGGTGGAGGAGTTGTCTCGTTTTGCTGGGGTCCCTGTCTGGAACGGCCTCACCGATGAAGCCCATCCCACACAGATTCTGGCCGATTTCCTCACCATGACCGAGCATAGTACCAAACCTCTGGAACAGATCCGCTACGCCTATCTGGGCGATGCCCGTTTCAACATGGGTAACTCGCTGCTGGTGGGCGGCGCCAAAATGGGGATGGATGTGCGCATGGTGGCGCCCAAGGAACTTCAGCCGTCGGCCTGGCTCCAGGAGGAATGCCAAAAGATAGCGGCGCAGACCGGTGCCCGCATCACCGTCACGGACAACGTGGATGAAGGTGTGAAGGACTGCGACTTTGTGTACACGGATATCTGGGTGTCCATGGGAGAGCCTGAGAATGTTTGGAAAGAACGCATCGGCCTGCTGATGCCTTATCAGGTGAATGCCTCCCTGATGGCCCGTACCGGAAATCCTGCCTGCAAGTTCATGCATTGCCTGCCGGCCTACCACAACCGCGAAACCAAGGTAGGGGAGGAACTGTATCAGAAATTCGGCCTGGATGGCCTGGAGGTGACGGAAGAAGTGTTCGAAGGCCCGCAGAGCATTGTCTTTGACGAGGCCGAAAACCGCCTGCACACCATCAAGGCCGTGATGGTGGCCACGCTTGGAGATTAGGAAATATTTGACTATATTGCGTTCATGAGTAAAAAGAGATTTTCCATCGACTATGAGGAATTTGCTTCCGTCCAGGAAATGAGCGCGGAAGACCAGCAGTTGGTGACCCTGGCCCTGGAGGCGCAGAAGGGCTCCTATTCCCCGTATTCCCATTTTCAGGTGGGTGCAGCTTTGCGCCTGGAAGACGGTACCATCATCAAGGGTGCCAATCAGGAAAATGCCGCCTATCCTTCGGGACTGTGCGCGGAGCGTACGGTTCTGTTCTATGCCGGTGCCAATTATCCGGATTTGGCGGCCGATACCCTGGCCATTGCCGGAAGCGACAAGGGCGTGCTTTGCGAAAGCCCGGCTTCGCCTTGCGGTGCCTGCCGTCAGGTAATGGCGGAAACCCAGAAACGTCATGGAAGGCCGCTAAAGACCATTTGGGTGGGGAGTAAACGTATCCGTAAGTTCTACAGCGTAGACGACATCCTGCCCTTCATCTTCGACAGCCTCAAAATGGAATAAAAAAAGGGAAAGCCCCTTACATCGCACCGCTACGACCTCCTACCCTTGCTACATTCCTGTCCTGGGGGAGTTCAGAGGGAGCTGGTCGTGTAAGACTTTCCCGGGCACAAAGGTAAGAAATCTTTTTCATGATTGCAATTTATACCATCACCTCCGGCTTGCACGATGAGCAATCCGTTTCCCGGCTCAGCGATACCTTCCTGAAGGGGGTTTTCCCCGAGGGAGGTTTTTTGTATAAAGGGGCCGATTTCTCAGACTTCGGCACCCATACGCTGGACCTGATTTATGTGCGCACCGGTGGCGCAGAAGGCATTTTCAAGGGCCTGCTTCCCGAAATGCGGGCGCGCGGAATCGGCCGTTTCTATCTGCTCACTTCTGGAAAGAGCAACTCCCTGGCGGCTTCGCTGGAGATCCTTTCCTATCTGCAGCAGCAGGGACTTAAGGGCGAGGTGTTGCACGGCAGCCCCGCCTATCTGCAGGAACGAATCCAAACGTTGGAACTGGTATCCCAGGCCCGTGCTAAACTGCAGGGTGCCCGTATCGGCGTGGTGGGGCAGCCCTCGGACTGGCTCATCGCCAGCCAGGCCGATCCCATGGCCATCAAGGACAAGTTGGGGGCTTCTCTGGTAGAAATCCCCATGGAAGAGTTGCTGCTGGAAATCCCCCGGGCACAGCAAAACGAGGCTCCGGCCGATGAACCCATGGCTCCGGCCGTCCGCAAGGCCTATCCCGGCGCTACCCAGATTTACCATGCGCTGGAAAAGCTGGTGGAGCGGCATGGATTATCGGCCTTTACGCTTCGCTGCTTCGATTTGCTAACGGCGGTGGGCAATACCGGCTGCCTGGCACTGGCTTCCTTCAACGCGGATGGCCTACCAGTATCCTGCGAAGGCGATGTCCCGGCGCTTCTATCCATGATGGTGGCTCAGGCTGTGACCGGTTTTTCGGGCTTCCAGGCCAATCCCGCCCGGATTGACATAGAAACGGGCCAGATGCTTTTCGCCCATTGCACCGTTCCGTTCAACATGGTGGGGAAATGGCAGTACGATACTCATTTCGAGTCCGGCATTGGCGTGGGTATCCACGGCGAACTGCCGGAAGGTCCGGTGACAGTGTTTAAACTGTCCGGCAAACTGGACCGTCACTTTGTGGCCGAAGGGGAACTGCTGTATAACCAGTACGAAGACAATCTGTGCCGTACGCAGGTGATGCTGCAGCTCAAGCCGGAAGATGCCCGGTATTTCCTGACCTGTCCTATCGGCAACCACCATATCATCCTTCCAGGGCACTGGAAGGCCGTTTTGGAGGAACTCCTATGAATCTGGAGCAGTTGCTGGAACAGCATGGCGTGAAGATTACGGCCAATCGTCTTCGCATCGCCCGTGCCTTGGAAGAGGCCGGCCGTCCCTTGTCCCTGATGGAGCTGGAAGAGCGGCTGGACACCATCGACAAGAGCGGTGTGTTCCGTGCGCTCACGGCTTTCCGGTCGGCCCATCTGGTTCACATGCTGGAGGGTGATCCTGTGCGCTATGAGCTCTGCCACAGCATGCACGCCGACCACGACGACGACCTTCACGTCCACTTTTATTGTGTCAAATGCCACAACACCTATTGCCTGGAGGGTACGCCAATCCCTCCGGTGCAGGCACCGGAAGGGTATCAGGTAGAGGAATCCAGTTATCTGCTTAAGGGGATTTGCCCACGATGTGCTGAATGACCAGTCCGGCCAGCGTGAAGCCGAAGATGCCCGTGACGGGCGCCAGGGTTCCGTTGGCTATGGCTTTCCCCGGGCCGGGGTCCTGTTCAGGTCCCAGATTGGGCAGCACTTCTTCGTCATAGACACACAGGAACGGCTTCGCGGGCAGCGTGCCGTTTTTTCTTAACCGTTTGCGGAGCGCTGCACCCAGCGGACAGCCGCGCACCTGGAAGAATTCGGCCACGCGCACCTTGGTGGGATCCATCTTGCAGGCGGCGCCCATGGAGGAGAAAAAGGCTCCGGGACAGGCCGATGCCTCCAGGATCAGGTTGGCTTTATCGGTGAGGGAATCAATGGCGTCGATGATACAATCGTAGGATGCCAGATCGAAATCGGCCCCTTTTTCATAGCGCGCTTGTAAGGCCGTTATATCGCATAAAGGATTGATTTCCAATAATCTTTCCTTCAATACTTCTACTTTTGGCTGGCCCACCGTACGGGTGGTGGCGGGGAGCTGCCGGTTGATGTTGGTCACATCCACCAGGTCTGGATCCACCAGGGTAAGATGTCCCAGACCGCTGCGTACCAGAGCCTCTGCGCACCAACCGCCTACGCCGCCTACGCCCAAGAGGATGACACGGGCGTCAGACAGCTTTTGGAGACCATCGGCCCCCAGCAGGCGTTCCGTGCGGGCAAAGGCACTCATACCCAGGATTGGAGGATGGAGAATACGTCGCGCCAGATGGCTTCCTTGCCCAGTTCATTCAGGATTTCGTGGCGCAGGCCGGGATAGACCTGGCTGGTAACTGTCTGATAGCCACGTTTGCGCAGGAAACTGACCGCCTCCGAGAATTTTTTCACTGAGGCAATGCAAGGGTCATCGCCGCCGGCGATAAAGTGTATGGGAAGGGCAGGCTGGGCCACGGTCCAGTCATCGGGGTCGTAGCACTCTTCCATCAGGCCCATAAGCCCCTTGTAGCCGTTGGCCGTGAAGCGGAAACCGCAGAGAGGGTCGTTGTTGTAGGCCATGACATTGGCCTTGTTGGTGGAAAGCCAGGCGTTTTCCAGCCCTTCTTCGGCGAATTTCTTGTTATAGGCACCGGTGGAGATTTTCTCCATCATTTCCGGCCGGTAATGCTCCCCTTTGAACAGGCCGATACAGCCCGCCAGCAGCTTGCCGACACCGGCGGCCGCATTCTTGGAGGGACTGCCGCATACCACCAGGCCATCGATATCGGCATCATACTTTTTGATAAAGCAGCGCACGATGAGCGAGCCCATGCTATGGCCGAAGAGGAAAACCTTGCAGCCAGGATACTGCCCGCGCGTCCATAGCACCAGTTCCCGCGTGTCTTCCACCAGTTGTTTGTCACCTTTCTTGCCGAAGAAACCCAGGTCTTCTTTGGGGCAGTCGGCACCATGTCCACGTAAATCGTTGATGACACAGGCGAAACCTTGCTCCGAAAGCCAGGTCATGAAAGGGAAGTAGCGTTTTTGATGCTCGGCCATGCCATGGACCAGGACCACGGCGGCTTTAGGGTTTTCGGGGGCTATGACAGTGGGGGTGTTCATCTTACAAATCGTTCAAAGGATTCGGGGAGGGGAGAGTTGCAGCGTACCATTTTCTGGCTATAGGGGTTGCGGAACACCAGTGTGGCGGCGTGAAGGGCCAGCCGATGGATGGGGTCGGTTTGTGCGCCGTATTTTTCGTCGCCGGCTACGGGATGGCCCAGATCGGCCGCGTGGACGCGGATCTGGTTCTTCCGTCCCGTCTCCAGGGAGAAAGCGGCCTGGGTGTAATGACGGGTGCGTTGCAGGACTTTATAATGCGTAATGGCCAGTTGGCCGTCTTTTACCTCGATGGGACTGGAGTACATCTTGAGCGATTTGGGGCTCTCCACCAGCCAGCTTTGCACGGCTCCGCTGTCTTTTTCCACGTTGCCTTCCAGCCAGGCGATATAGGTCCGTTCGGCCACCAGTTCCTTCCATTTGCTTTGCAGGAGGTCTTTGGCTCGCTCGTCCTTGGCGAAAATCACGGCGCCGGAGGTACCCTTGTCCAGACGATGCACAATCCATATCTTGGCCGTGCTGCGGTCCGGTTCACGTCCGCTCAGGAGGTCCTCCTTGCGCTCCATCCGCTTGTTCACCTTCACATAGGCGTTCAGGATGGCGTACAAGGTGGTTTCCTTGTGACCGCTTTTGGCCGAACTGCCTCGGGCCGTAGATACGCTGAGCATACCGGATGGTTTATCCACTACCAGATAATGCTCATCCTCGAACAGAATTTTCACGCCGGCCTTTTCCACCTGCTCACGGGCGTCCGTGCGGGTGGCGCGGGCAATGGAGATGCCTTTGGGCAGGATTTCCAGGGTGTCGCCTTTTTTCAGCGGATAATCGAACGCGGTAACACTTTTCCCGTTCACCACCACCTGCCCCTTGGAGAGCATGTTCTTGACGCTGGTGCGGGATTGTTGGGGTAGCAGTTCGAATAGGGACGCAAGAAGGGCGCCGTCACGGGGGACTGCTATTTTCATGGGATTAGAAATTTTTTACGTAGTCGATGTCCTTTTTGAGCATGACCTTGGGTTCCATCTTGGACACTTTCTGGAAAAGTTTGAATTGGTAGGCGGGCGAGAGGTACACGCGGTGTTCGTTCTTGCCTTTGCGCCACCATTTATAGAAAGCGATGGGATCGGTGTCGTAGGGAATACGGGCCTCGATTTCCGAACTGTAGCCGGGGAAGTCGATGATCATCTTGAGACCGGTAATCCGTTTGTAGTACTCATAGTCCGCTCTCCTGAGCTTGGAGACCAGCGGAGCAAACACTTCCATCTGGTCCACCTGAAGGACTTTTTCCTTGACGATCATCCGGTGGATGCGAACCGGGTCTTTATGGAGCCATTCCGTTAAACTGAGCGTGACCGGGCCATCTTCACAGTCCAGTGTTAATAAGTCGGAAGAGAAATAAATCTTTTCGCTGTCCAACGGCAGGTATTCCATAATTTTTTGCGCGCTCGGGACAAATATATGAAAATATTTTCTTTTTTCCTCGATTTTTTTTATCTTTGAAGATGAAAAGCGACAAATAACCCTTTAATTAATAAATACTATGGCTTATAAAATCATCGACATCCAAGGTATCGGCCCTGTTTACGCCGAAAAACTGATTGCTGTTGGCATCGAAACCGTTCCTCAGCTCCTGGAGGCCGGCGCTTGCCCTAAGGGCCGCAAGGCTCTGGAAGAGAAAACCGGTATTCGCGGCGATCTCATCCTCACCTGGGTCAATCACGCCGATCTTTTCCGCATCAAGGGTGTAGGCCCTCAGTTCTCCGAACTGCTGGAAGCCGCCGGTGTGGACACCGTGAAGGAACTCCGCAACCGCAACGCCGCCAACCTGGCCGCCAAGATGCTGGAGGTAAACGAGGCCAAGCACCTTTGCAAGCGTACTCCCGTGGAGAAAGAAATCCAGAAGTACATCGACCTTGCCAAGGAACTGGAACCCGTTGTAACTTACTAAGCTATTGCTATTTCATTAGAGCCCGGCTATATTGGCCGGGCTTTTTTGATAATGGTACCTTTTGTGGCATTCATCACAATGTGGTCCCCATTTTTCAACAGTTGGGTGGCTCCTTTTACATTGACGATGGTGGGGAGACCATATTCGCGCGCCACCACCGCTCCGTGTGACAGGGAAGAGCCAATTTCGGTAATCAGACCGTTGATCATGGAGTAATAGGGCGTCCAGGGTTTAAACTGATTCCGCTTTGGGCAGGCGGAGGGGCAGCGCTCCCGGCAGTATCTTGAGATGGAATTGGGAGCCGGGGAGCTGTTCGCCATCCAGATAGATGTCAATGAGATCCTTGCTGCTGATAACCACCTCGCGGGCCTGACGGTACAGAACTTTGTTCTTGCCGGGGCGGCTGCCGATGTGCTGACCACTGCGGTAGAGGGGAATCAGCAACAGGAGCCGGAGGAGGCTCATGGCGCGGAAGTAACACACATCCATAAGGCCGTCGTCCACCTTCGCGTTAGGTGCGCAGTTGAATTCGCCACCCACGCGCTGTCCGTTGGCCACAGTGCAGAGTACCATGGGGCCGCGGGCTATGCGTTCGCCGTCGGCCGTAATCTTAATGCGGTTGAAACGGCTGGTAAGGATGGCATTGATCACACCCCGCGTGTAGGCTTCGTGGGCCGATTTTCCCTTGGCGACAAGCTCGTTGGCACGGGATGCCACCTTGGAATTAAAGCCGATGTTACAGACGTTGAGGCAGTAGCTGTCATTGACCTGGATAACGTCCGTGGGGGTTACGGTACCCGCCAGCATTTCCTTTACGCTGCGGAAGTTGCGACCGGGGAAGTTGATGATGAAATCCTCCGTTGCTCCGGCGAAATAAAGGATGGCGATGGTTTTGTTATCGCATTCCCTGGCTAGCGGATCATCGGAATACATGTAGCCTACCAGACCGGAAGCGACGCCGTTGATAATACCGTTGCCACCGCAGGCCACAAAGCAAACCTCTTCCTCCGGATGAAGGTCGCAGTAGAGGCGGACATAGCGCGTGGCATCTCCTTCACCCAGGGTGGTGTAAACCTCGTGCGGGTGAGAGATTTCCTTCAGTTGCTCGAAGAACTCCTGGTATTGGGGAGCTTTGTCGGCCCGTCCATTGATGATATAGATGTATTTCATACCTTAATGCTCATTATCGTGATGTCATCGCTTTGCGGGTGATTGCCAGTGAAGGCTTTCACAGAGTGATAGATGTGATCCACAACGGTTTTCTCATCCATATCGGCCTTAAGTTGCGCGATGTCCTCCATGAGCCTGTCTTCTCCGTAAAGTTCCAGGCGGCTATTCTCTGCTTCGGTGACGCCGTCGGTGTAGGCCACAAGACGGGTGCCCGGCACAAGGTCGATGTGTTCGTCCTCGTAGGGGAACTGCTCCAGGAAGCCTGCTGCCAGATTGCTTTTGACCGGGAGGAATTGAGGCTTCCCATCGGGCAGAATGAGGACCGGCGGATTGTGACCGGCATTGCAGTAGTCCATCTGGAGCGTCTTCAGATTGATGCGGCCGATGAAGAGGGTGACAAACATGTCGTTACTGTTGGAATCGGCCACGCTATTGTTAATACGGCTGACAGATTCATTGAGCGGCAGGTCCAGGGTGGCTACGAAATGTAGCATGGCACGGGTGATGGACATCACCAGCGAAGCAGGAACACCCTTGCCGCTGACATCGCCCACGGCGAAATGAAGCACGTCGCCCTTGCGGATAAAGTCGTAAAGGTCTCCGCCCACTTCCTTGGCGGGTTTCAGCATGGCATGGAGCTGCGGCGGGAAGTTGGTGCTGAGCATGCCCATCTGGATAGTGCGGGCCACGTTGAGTTCCGACTCCATGCGTTCGTTGTCGCTCTTGGTGGTCTTGAGCTGGCCGATATAATCAGAGATGGAGTTCTGGAGGAAAATGAAGCTGTCTCTCAGGCGCAGCATCTCATCCTTGCTGCTGATTTCCGGCAATTTGGCCTTGAAGTTACCCTTGGCCATATTCAGGGCCGATACCGAAAGTTCCGTGATAGGACGCGTCATCCGGCGAATCTCGCGGCGGCAGACGAAAAACACGATAACCAAACCTACGATGCCCACAAGCAGTAGGCTCAGGATTAGTATCAGCGAGGCCGAACTTCGGTTTTCATTGGTGATGACATATTGGAAAACAAGCCCAATAATGATGAAAGAAGCGAGGAAAATGGCCGAAACAGTACGGATGATCCTCCAACTCAACCTGCTTGAAAACGATCTGTTGTTCACTTAGTAAGTGTTTAGTGTTTATTAAAACACAAAATTAAGAAAAAATGGGAAAAGAAGTTACAAAATAATTCATATATTTGCTATAGCCTAAATGGAATCAATACATGTCAGAATTGTCATATAGACTTCCGAAACGTTATTCTTACAAGTCTATCTGGAGGATCACTTTCCCCATCCTGGTGGCTCTTGTAATGGAAGAGCTGCTGGGGATGACCGATACAGCCTTCCTGGGCCGTGTGGGGGAGGTTGAACTGGGTGCCTCTGCTGTTGCAGGCGTATACTTCAACATCCTGTACATGCTGGGCTTCGGTTTCTCCATCGGTGTTCAGATCATCATCGGCCGGCGCAACGGAGAGGCTTACGAAAAGAACGGGAAAGGTTTTGATTCCATCGGACGTGTCTTCTGGCAGGGAG
Source organism: Candidatus Cryptobacteroides sp. (assembly GCA_045226315.1). Taxonomy (GTDB): domain Bacteria; phylum Bacteroidota; class Bacteroidia; order Bacteroidales; family UBA932; genus Cryptobacteroides. The sequence goes on along the minus strand of JBGVCF010000009.1, from coordinate 44,745 downwards.
TCTGGTTTCTGGCGGCGCTATCGCTGGTGACCATGGTTCTGTCATACTTCCTGTCTCCGCCTATTCTTCAGTCACTGCTGAAATCGGAGAACATATATGAAGCGGCCATCGTCTATGTGGACTGGCGTGTCCCGGGGCTGTTCTTTGCCTTCATGACAGCGCTGTACCGTGCTTTCTACGTAGGGACCTGGAATACAGCCTGCCTCACCTGGAATTCCATAGTGTTGGTAGCCAGCAATATCCTGCTGGACTGGATCCTCATCTTCGGCCATGCAGGCCTGCCGGCCATGGGCATCAAGGGCGCAGCCTTGGCCTCCACTATCTCGGAGGGCATTTCATTTTTATTCTTCGTGATTTGGACCGCCATCACGGCCGATAAGAAATATGCCCTGCAGAAGCCTGTCAAACCCGTTTGGAAGGAACTCAAGCATACGTTCGCCACTGCCTCGTGGGTGATGGTCGAGTATGTGCTGAATGTCTCCGTGTGGCTGCTTTTCTTCCTCTTTATCGAGCACCTGGGTGAAGAGCAACTGGCCATTGCCAACATCGTCCGGAGCATTTCCGAAGTGCCGTTTGTTTTCTCGGCGGCGTTTGCCTCTACATCGGCCTCACTGGTGAGCAATATCATAGGAGAAGGCCACCCGGAGGGCGTGGTTCCCGTCATGCGCCGGGTGATTCTGCTCTGCTCTTTGACCATGCTGCCGCTGCTGGCTTTCTTCGCCCTTTGCCCGCACATGATCATCGGCCTGTTCACTGATATCCCTTCCCTGATTCAGGGTTCCGTTCCTACGCTCTGGGTGATGTGCGCGGCAACCCTCGTAACGCTGCCGTGGAATGTATATCTGCAGTCAGTGGCCGGAACGGGAGACACCAAGGTATGCCTTCGCTTCGACGTGGTGGCCCTGGCCATCTATGCCGTTTATTGCACCATCATCATCGGCATCCTTAAATCCGATATGGCCCTCTGCTGGACGGCCGATGGCGTCTACTCCCTCTGCATCCTGATTCAGGGACTCATCTACATCCACGTGAGGAAAAAGCATCTGAAACCCGTAAACGCTTAACAAAGAATATATATTTTTAAAATGAAAACTTATCCCCAAATTGACCTTTCCGCCTGGAAACAGGTGGGCGAGGGCGGTAATGGCGCCGCTTATGTAAATGATGCCGAACCTGGTGTTCTGCTGAAAGTCAACACCCTTGACACAACTGAAAAAACCATCCAAGAGGAGTATTATACAGCGAAGGCCGTCTTTGATGCCGGCGTCCCTTGTCCCGAGATGTACGAAATTGTGAAAGTAGGGGAGAATTACGGTATTAAGTGCCAGAACATCATCGGCAAGAAATCTTTCTCCCGTCTTTGCGCCGACGATCCTTCCTCCATCGATGCCCACGCCATCCAGATGGCGCAGCTCCTCAAATCTTTCCATTCCGTGAAGGTAAATGACAGCCAGTGGATTCCGTCCCAAAAAGAGGTGATGCTGAAAGCGGCAGTGAACACCACTTTGATCAGTGGGAAGGCAAAGGATCGGCTCATCGAGTTCGTGAAGTCCATTCCCGAAAGCGACCATCTTCTGCACGGAGACCTCCAGATGGGAAACCTCATCCTGGCCGATGAAAAGCCTTATTGGATAGACCTGGGCCGCGCCTCCCACGGCATCCCGCAATTCGACCTGGGGCACTTTTTCCTGTTCTGCAACATTTTCGGTAAAAAGGATCGCGTGCAGGCAATCGCCCATATGAGCGACAAACAACTGGTTCAGTTCTGGAATGCGTTCGCCAAAGAATACAACGGCCCTGACAATATGGATGCATTCCTCAAGGACTGCCGTAAATACGCTGCCCTGGACATCATCTTCCTGGGAATGGTGCAGACACTTTCCGTCTCGGAGCGGTTCTTCCTGGGGCTGCTTGCCAAGAAAATGTTAAAATAACTGGCCATTCGCGCTTCCCCGCAGAATATCGTCAGAATTTGTAAAACGAAAAAATGAAAGAGAACTATGTTGCCCCGGAGACCTTCTCCGTCAGATTGATTTCTGAGAGTTTTCTCTGCAACAGCTAAAATACTATAGTACCTATGAAAAACGCAATCCATCAACCCGCAAAGCGCGATTCGTTCGCCAGTTCATTCGGTGTACTGGTCGCTATGGCCGGATCGGCCGTTGGACTGGGGAACCTCTGGCGTTTCCCTTACCTGGTAGGTGAAAACGGCGGTGCCGCCTTCATCCTCATCTACCTGGGATTTGTCATCCTGGCCGGCCTGCCGGTGATGCTGGCCGAATTCATCATCGGCCGAAGGGGACAGGCCAGCGCCCGCGAAGCTTTCCAAAAACTGGCCCCTGGCACCCACTGGGGCATTGTGGGTGTCCTGGGCGTCATCTGCTGCGTCTTCATCCTCTCGTTTTACTCGGTGGTGGGTGGCTGGTGCACGGAATACCTTTTCAAGTCTGCCTGCTTCGACTTTACTGAAGGAGATCCGGAGAGCTTGAAGACCATGTTCTCTTCTTTCTCCTCCTCTGTCTGGCTGCCTATCCTCTGCCACACCATCTTCCTGGCCCTGACGGCCGGAGTTGTCGTGGCCGGCGTGCAGAATGGCATTGAAAAGTTCTCCAAGGTGATGATGCCGCTGCTGTTTCTCATCATCATCGGCATTGCCGTCCGTTCCATGACCCTTCCCGGCAGCGGCCCCGGACTCAAGTTCCTGTTCCAGCCGGATTGGTCCAAAGTGACGTCTCAAACCTTCCTGGCAGCCCTGGGACAGGCTTTCTTCTCGCTGTCGCTGGGGTCCTGCATGGTGGTCACCTACGGGTCCTACGTGAAGAAAGACGCCAACATCATCTCGCTGAGTTCACAGACGGCCGTGGCCGATACGCTCTTCGCCATCATTGCCGGCTGCGCCATCATGCCGGCCGTGTTCGCCTTCGGCATCAGCCCCGGCGAAGGTCCCGACCTGGTGTTTGTCACGCTCCCGCACATTTTCAGCCAGATGCCGCTGGGTGGCGTGATTGCCATCTTCTTCTTTGTAGCGCTGCTGCTGGCCGCCCTCACCTCATCCATTTCCATGCTGGAAGTGGTTGTGGCCTTCTGCATTGAGGAGTTCAAGATGAAGCGCAAGGCGGCCGTGATTGTGTCCTTCGTCTTTATCTGGATCCTGGGCTGCCTCTGCTCCCTGTCTATGGGTCCGCTTAGCAACTGGAAGATTCTGGGCAAAACCATCTTCGACTTATTCGATTTCATCTCGGCCGACTTCCTAATGCTCATTGGCGGACTGCTGATTGTTATCTTTGCAGGGTGGAAGCTGGGTAAGGCGGTGGTGTTTGATGAGCTCACCAACGGCGGAACTCATCCCGTTCCCGCCTGGCTGCTCAAGACCATCCTCTTCCTTATCCGGTTTGTAGCGCCCGCAGCCCTCCTCGCCATCGCTATTTTCCAGATTCACGAATAAATATCTATTATATCATAATTGGCCTTCTGCCACAAAACAAAGAATGGAGTCTGACCAGATGGTCAAACTCCATTCTTGCGGTGCGGACGAGGCTCGAACTCGCGACCCCCGGCGTGACAGGCCGGTATTCTAAACCGACTGAACTACCGCACCAAGTTTTCAGTGAACTTCCCTTTCGGGATTACAAAGGTACAAACTATTTTTGAATCTGCAAGGGGTTCCTGAAACTTTTTCAAAAAATTACTCAATAGTAATCTGTTTTTTGGCTTTTTCCACTTCCACCTTCTTCACCTTGGGCAGGTTCACGGTGAGTACGCCGTCCTCTACCTTGGCGCTGATGGCTTCGCGATTGGTATCGTCGGGAAGGAGCATGGTCTGCTGGAACTTGGTGTAGGAGAATTCGCGGCGCACATAGTGGCCTTTCTTCTGTTCGTTCTCGCAGCCTTTCTTTTCCATCTTGATCACCAGATCGCCTTCTTCGTCCAGATGGATATCGAAATCGGCCTTGGTCATGCCGGGAGCGGCGAGCTCCAGCTGATAGGCCTCAGGGGTTTCCAGGACGTTGATGGCCGGGGCCGTGGCTTTCGGGCGTTCCATCCAGGTATTGTCAAAGAAATCGTTGAAGATGTCGGGCATCCAATTCTGATTGTGTCTTACAGGTAACATAATTAAAACCTCCTATTCTTTTTTTAACGTTTAACTTTCCGCTGTTGGATAAGACAAATCCGGGACCAAGGGCCAAAAACGCGAAAAAAACGGACAACCTGGCAGGTTCGCTTGCCAAATTGGCCGAAAGAATGCCAAAAATCAGAAAATTAATCGTACTTTTGCTATTCACTAATCTGTTTATCCATGGAAGAGGCTCCGCTCCAGCACTGGTATGCGCTGAAAGTGTTCTACAACAAGGTTTTCGAAATGGAAAGCCTGTTGCAGCAGCGGGGCATGGAAACCTATCTGGCAGTTCAACCTGTTCGCCTGAAAGGGGCGGCCCACCTGGCAGCGCGTAGGAAGCTGGCCGATGTATCGGCCCCCAAAGACCATCGCTATATTGTGGAGGGCGCCATCATTTATGCGCGAAAACCGCTGGTAACCTCGCTTGTCTTTGTACAGGCCACCGAAACCCAGATCAAGGAAATCGACACCCAGCTCCGGGAACCCGGCCTCCTGAACCATATCAAGGGAGGTTTCGTGTACAAGACGCCCGATTTCTCAACCTTCGCCACCATCCCTGCAAAACAGATGGAACAGTTCCGTCTGGTGGTGGAATCCGGCGCCGGAGGTTTGGAATTCTTTGCCGATGACGATATCACGCGTTATAAAGAAGGATCGCGCGTGCGGGTGACTTCCGGGCCGATGAAAGGCGCCGAAGGCTACATCAAGCGCATCCGCCGCGACCGTCGGCTGCTGGTGTGCATCGAAGGCGTCATAGCCGTGGCCACGTCCTATATTCCGCCGGAACAATTGGAAATCGTTTCATAGCGCTATGCCCGCAGAAGGAAATATCCTGGTCAAAAAGGCCCGTGTAAACAACCTGAAGGACATTACGGTGGAGATTCCCCGTAACCGGCTGGTTGTAATTACCGGCGTTTCCGGCAGCGGGAAGAGCTCCCTGGCATTTGACACGCTCTTTGCCGAAGGGCAGCGCCGCTTCGCGGAGAGCCTTTCGTCCTATGCCCGCCAGTTCCTGGGCCGCATGGTGAAACCGGACGTGGAAAATATCGAGGGCATTCCGCCGGCTATCGCCATCGAGCAGCGCGTGAACATCCGGAATCCCCGTTCCACAGTGGCCACCACTACGGAAATCTACGACTATCTGCGCATCCTCTTCGCCCGTATCGGCCGCACATATTCGCCCGTGAGCGGGGAAGAGGTGAGGGCCCATACGGTGCAGGACGTCCTGGAAGCCTTGTCGGCTCCGGGCGCCTATTATATCCTGGCCGATTTACATTGGGACACGCGCGAGGACAAGGTGGAGCTGATGCTGGCCCTAAAAGAAGAAGGGTACGGCCGCCTTTTTTCTCCGGCCGAAAGCAAGATTTACCCCATTGAGGAAGTCATGCGGTTGGACGGCCACTATCCCGCCGGATTGATGCTGCTGGTGGACCGCGTGAAGACCACCGGTCCGTTGGACGAAGACCTGCGCACCCGTCTGCACAGTTCCATCCAGGCCGCCTTCGACAAAGGCGGCGGCGACATGGCGCTTTACTGCCCTTCCGGACTGGTGCACTTCTGCTCTAGATTTGAGCGGGACGGAATGACGTTCCGGCAGCCGGACGAATATTTGTTCTCCTTCAACAGTCCGCTGGGCGCGTGCCCCGTATGCGGTGGCCTGGGTAAGATTGTGGGCGTGAGCGAAGACCTGGTGGTGCCGGACAAGACCAAGAACATCTACGATGGCGCCATTGCCTGCTGGCGCGGCGACAAAATGGGCTGGTTCAAGGACCAGGTGGTGAGAAACTCGGAGAAATACGGCATCCCCATCTTTGAACCTTATTGTAAGCTTACGCCGGAGCAGAAACACATCCTTTGGGAAGCCCGTTCCGTTCAGGGTGATGAATCCACCATCGTGGGCATCAACGAGTTTTTCGAATGGGTGGAGAGCAACCGCTACAAGGTGCAGTACAAATACATGCTAAGCCGATATTCCGGCCGCACCACCTGCCATGCCTGCGGCGGCAGCCGTCTGCGCCCGGAAGCCCTGTATGTGAGAATTTCCGGCAAGACCATCCACGATCTTCTGTCCATGACAGTGGATGAACTGCTGGTGTGGTTCCAGCATTGTGAATTAACGGCTTATGAAGGAGAGATTGCGGGGAAGGCCATCGAGGAAATCCAGTACCGCCTGCAGTGTATCCAGGACGTCGGCCTGGGTTATCTTACGCTGAGCCGTACCATGAATACACTTTCCGGCGGTGAAAGCCAGCGGGTGAACCTGGTAACGGCCCTGGGCAGCTCCCTGGTGGGTTCCCTATACATTCTGGACGAACCTTCCATCGGCCTGCATCCCAGGGATACGGACCGGCTCATTGCCGTGCTCAAACGCCTGCGCGACATTGGCAATACTGTGGTGGTAGTGGAGCACGATGCGGAGATTATCCGGGCGGCGGACTGCCTGATAGACCTGGGACCTAAGGCCGGCGTGAACGGCGGCGAGGTAGTGTTCCAGGGAGATCCTTCGAAGGTGTCCGGGGCGACCGAACGTTCTCTGACGCTGCAATATCTGGCGGGTATCCGCAAGCAATATGTGCGGGAGAAGAACCCCTGGCAGTATTCCATCACCGTGCAGGGGGCCATGCAGAACAACCTCAAGGACATTGATGTACAGTTCCCGCTGAATGCCTTTACGGTGGTTACCGGCGTTTCCGGTAGCGGAAAGAGCTCCCTGGTAGGCGACATCCTGTATCCGGCCATGCATCGGCTCCTGAACGAGACAGGCGACCTTCCCGGTACCTTCAAGGGACTGGCCGGCAACCTGAACCGCATCTCCCGGGTGGAATATGTGGACCAGAATCCCATCGGCCGGAGTTCCCGCTCCAACGCCGTTACCTATTTAAAAGTATACGACGATATCCGCAAGCTCCTGAGCGACCAACAATATGCCCGGATTAACGGCTTTACACCCAGTTACTTCTCCTTCAACCAGGACGGCGGACGCTGCCCGGAATGCCAGGGCGACGGCTTTGTGAAAATCGGCATGCAATTCATGGCCGATGTCACCATGGTGTGCGAAAGCTGCGGCGGCAAGCGCTTCAAGCCTGAAATCCTGGAAGTGCGTTACCAGGGCCTGAACGTGGACGATATCCTGAATATGAGCGTGGACCAGGCCATTGCTTTCTTCCGGGCGCAGAAGGAATCAGCCGCCCAGACCATTGCCGACAAACTCCAGCCCCTGGTGGATGTGGGCCTGGGTTATATCAAGCTGGGGCAGCCTTCCAGCACGCTTTCCGGCGGCGAAAGCCAGCGAATCAAGCTGGCCTATTTCCTCTCGCTGGCCGAAGGAGGCAGGGAGCGTATCCTGTTCATCTTCGACGAACCCACCACCGGCCTGCATTTCTACGATGTAGAAAAACTCCTGCGGGCATTTGACGTGCTCATCGGCAAGGGACACACGGTGATTGTGGTGGAACACAACCTGGATGTAATCCGCAGCGCCGACTGGGTGATCGACCTGGGACCGGACGCCGGCGACAAGGGCGGGGAAGTGGTGTTTGCCGGAACGCCGGAACGCCTGATGGCCGAGGGAGATACGTTCACAGCCCAATATCTGCGCGTATGAAGCGGATAGCTGCCCTTACCATGGTCCGCAACGACGACTTCTACCTGCGCAAGTGGGTGGAATATTATGGTGGACAGTTGGGAAAAGAGAACCTGTATATTTTTTTCGACGGCCTGGACCAGTCCAATCCTCCTTTCTGTGAAGGAACCCACAGCGTCTGCCTACCCAAAGTGGGTACGGATGTGGTCTCCAACGACAAAGGCCGGGTGGCGGTTTTAAGCGCCAAGGCGGCCGAATTGTTCGCCGCCGGGTATGAACTGGTGATTGGCACGGATGCCGATGAATTCCTGGTCCCGGATCCGGAACTGGGGAAAAACCTGCCGGCCTTCCTGTCCGGCCTGGACATCCGGGTCTGTGCTTCAGCGCTGGGCCTGGATGTGGGACAGAAACTGGGGGAGGAGGATGACATCCATGAGACGGAGCCTTTCCTGTGCCAAAGGCATTATGCCCAGCTGGGCACGCGCTATACCAAGGCCTGTATCCTGGCGGAACCCCTGGAATGGGGGAGCGGCTTCCACCGCGTACGCGGGCGCAACTTCCATATTGTTAAGGATTTATACCTATTCCATCTAGGGTATTTTGACATGGGACGCATTGAGGCGCGTTTCCAGGATCAGGACCGCCTGGCTTTGGGCTGGGAGCGTCATTTGAAGAAACGTTCCCGCACCATCCGGCTGGTTACCCACTTGAGAGCCAGGAACTTCAAACGCTGGACGCGTTGGGCCCGACATTGTCAGGGCATATTACGTCCGCCGTATGCCTGGAATAAACCGGGTATGTTGGGCTTGAAAATCATTGTCCGGATTCCGGACCGTTTCCAGCATCTGCTATAAGGCTTTCCACCTTAGCCAGAATACTTTCTACGGAGATGTCCCTCAGACAGGGACAGCCTCCCAGGCGGCATTTTCCTTCGCCGTACACGCTGCAAGGGCGGCAGGGGAGGTCCAACTGGAGGTAATTGCGGGTGGGATCGGCTCCCCAGGCCGAATAGCCCACGGCGGGATGCGTGGAACCCCAAATAGCCAGCAAGGGTGCTCCGGCCAGCGACGCCATGTGCATGGCCGAGGAATCCATGGTGATAATCACGTCCAGCCGGGCCATTAGGGACACTTCGCCGGCCAGGTCGGTTTTCTTGAAGACGGGAACCACGTTGGGGCAGGCCGATGCCATGCGCTGGCAGAAGGCCAATTCTTCACCGCCGCCTGAGAAAAGGAACACCTTGTCAAAGCGGGCGGCCAGTGCTTTCACCAGTTCTGTACGCTGGGGCTCCGGATAGATCTTTAGCTCCGAGGCGGCGAAGGGCGCGTAGCCGGCCCATCGGCCTGTCTTTTCGCCGAAAACGGCGGGCAGGGGTGCTTCCCAGCGGGCGAGTGCCGGCGGTTCTACGGGATAACCCAATTCGGCGAAAACATCGCAGAAGCGCAGCACGTTATTCTCCAGCCAGACAAGTTGTTTGTTGCGGGGACGCAGCAGGGGACGGCGCTGGGCGTAGCGTTGCCGATATTTGGCGCAGGGGACGCCCCTGAGGCCCATGACCAGGCGCACCAGCTTGCCGCGAAACTCGTTGCGCAGGTCGGCCACGCAGTCTGGCTGCGCAGCGCGGATATCCTTCAATAGCTGGCGAAAGCCTTTGATTTCAATGAATTGCAGCCCTTTAATGCCGGTGAAGAAGGCCGGCATGCGCGGCTTGGTGGCAATGACGATTTCCAGATCCGGATAGGTTTGGCGCAAAGCCCGTACTGCATGGACCAGCATGGCTACGTCGCCGATTCCGGCGCTCCGGAGAATGAGCATGCGGGCCATTACTTCTTGGCGTATAGCACCGGATTGGTGTCGGTGTCGTTATACATCTTCATCTGTTTGTACACCTTCATGCGCTTGGTGCCGGCGGAGAGGTCTTCCAGCAGTTCGGTGATGGACTGCGTAAGGTCTTCCCGCTGGGTAAGCAACACCTGCAGTTTCGCTGCGCAACGGGCGCGGTGTTCGGCCGATGCATCGGGACGCGTGGCCTCGGCCTGCATGTGGTAGATTTTCAGCGCCAGGATGGAGAGACGGTCAATGGCCCAGGCGGGGGTTTCCGTGTTCACGCGGGCATCGGCCTTGGGTGTAACATCCTGGAACAACTGCAGATAATAAGAGTCGATGTATTCCACCATGTCGGTGCGGTCCTGGTTGGACTTGTCGATACGGCGCTTGATGGCCAGGGCTTCCACCGGCTGGATGTCCGGATCCCGGATGATGTCTTCCAGGTGCCACTGAACGGTGTCAATCCAGCATTTCTGATAGAGCAGGAATGCCAGGGAGCCTTTCTCATAAGGATTGGGGCAGGGCGTGTCGATGTTGTCGGTGGTATGATAATCGGCGATGACGCTGTCGAACAGCCGGTTGAAATCGGAGGGCTTCATGCTAAATCATTTCTTGATAAATCTTCCAATATGCGCTGGCGGCCTTGTCCCAGGTAAAGCGGGATAAATGGGCATCAATGGCCGTCCGGGACAGATTTGCCTGCAAACCTTGTTCCAAAAGGGCCTGCATGGCGTCGGGCTGGAATAGGTGGTCGAAATAAAAAACGCAATCACCGCCTACTTCGGGCAGTGAAGTGCGGTCCGAGCAAAAGACAGGCTTGTAATACTGCAGGGCCTCCAGCACCGGCAGGCCGAAACCTTCGGCCAGGGAAGGGAAGAGAAATGCCTCGCAGTGTTGCATGTACCAGTGTTTTTCGGCGGTATGCACCGGGCCGATGAACTTGACGCGCTCTTCCACCTTCCAGCGGCGCGCTTCCCGGAGAATCTCTTCTGCATAGGCCTTGTCTTCCACAGGGCCGGCGATGAGAAGATCAAGATCGTTGCCGACCAGCAGGGCCGGGAGCACATGCACGTTTTTGTTGCGGCAGATACGGTTGATATTCAGAAGAAAAGGCCGGTCAGGAATTACGGCGGGCGCCTGTACGTTGGCGGGGCAAGCCTCGGTTCCGTTGTATACCACATCCACGGGTTTCCCGTGGGTATCGAAGTGGGCCAGGATATCCCTCTTGGCCGATTCCGAGATGGTGACGATGCGCGTGGCGCGGCGGATAGCCTGCTGGTATAGCATCCTGTGATGGGCCCGCCTGAGGGCCGGCTCCTGCATGTGCATGAAGTTCACGTCGTGGATGGTGACGAGTACCGGAATACGGCGGGAACTGGGCCAATACTTGGACTGCTGACTGGAACAGTGCCATAGAGCGGTATTATCCGGGACCGGCAGATAGAACTTGTGGGAGGATTGCCAGGGCAGATAGTCCACCGACGGACCGAAACTGCCTTCGAAAGTCTCTGGAACATAGAGGGATAGCCGGGGGCCATCCGAGGGCGCCTGTTTCACCAGGGCGCGGGCCAGGTTGCTACAGTAACTGTGGAAGCCGGTAAAGGGCTTCCGCAACTGTTCACAGTCGAAAACAAGGGTCCTCATGAGGCGCAAAGGTAAAAAAAAAGGCGGTTTTTCTAAAATTTATCAGTACTTTTGCGTTACAATGAAAGGAATAGTACTCGCCGGTGGTTCCGGCACCCGTCTGTACCCCATCACCAAAGGGGTTTCAAAGCAGTTGCTTCCCATCTATGACAAGCCCATGGTATATTATCCCGTGAGCGTGCTCATGCTGGCAGGAATCAGGGATATCCTCATTATTTCTACACCGCAGGATTTACCCGGTTTCCAACGCCTGTTGGGCGACGGATCAGACTTCGGCATCCATTTATCCTATGCCGAACAACCCTCTCCGGACGGTCTGGCGCAGGCTTTCATCATAGGGGCCGATTTTATCGGCAACGACAGCGCCTGCCTGGTACTGGGCGACAATATCTTCCATGGTGCGGGATTCAGCGGCTTGCTGCGCGAAGCCGTCCGTACGGCCGAAGAAGAATCCAAGGCCACCGTGTTCGGCTATTGGGTGAGTGACCCCGAGAGATATGGCGTGGCCGAATTCGACAAGGATGGCAATTGCCTTTCCATCGAAGAAAAGCCGGTCCATCCCAAGAGCAATTATGCTGTGGTGGGTTTGTATTTCTATCCCAACAAGGTGGTGGATGTGGCCCGTCACATTAAGCCGTCGGCCCGGGGAGAACTGGAAATCACCACGGTAAACCAGGTCTTCCTGCAGGCTGGGGAACTCAAGGTCCAGACGCTGGGTCGCGGTTTTGCCTGGCTGGATACTGGAACGCACGATTCCCTGGCCGAAGCCTCCATCTACATTGAGACCATTGAGAAGCGGCAAGGCCTGAAGGTGGCCTGTCTGGAAGCTATCGGCCTGCAAAAAGGATGGGTCACACCGGCTCAGGTGCGTGCCGTGGCCGCTCCCATGGCCAAGAACCAGTACGGACAATACCTGCTTAAAGTAGCCGAAGAAGCAGAGAAAAACGGTCCTGCCAATTATGATTAACGTCGTTGAAACATTTATCCCGGGTGTCTTCATCATCGAACCTAAAGTGTTCGGAGATGCGCGGGGCTATTTCATGGAATCCTGGTCCCAGCGGGACTTCGATGCCGCCGTGCGTCCTATCCGATTTGTGCAGGACAACGAGAGCAAAAGCCGTTATGGGGTGCTCCGGGGGCTGCATTTCCAGAAGGGGAAATATACCCAGAGCAAGCTGGTGCGTGTGGTCAGCGGCCGCGTGTTGGACATAGCCGTAGATATCCGCGTGGGATCTCCCACTTTCGGCAAGTATGTGGCCTGCGAACTGTCGGACCAGAATCATCGGCTCTTCTTTATTCCTCGAGGCTTCGCGCATGGCTTTTCCGTCCTGAGCGAAGAAGCCGTATTCCAGTACAAGTGCGACAATCTCTATGAACCTTCGGCGGAAGGGGCCATCGCCTGGGACGATCCTACCCTTGGCATCGACTGGGGACTCCCCAAGGCCGATATCCTCTTGTCGGAGAAAGACAAGCATCACCTCCCGTTAAACGAGGCCGATGGCTTATTTGACTATAACATAGATTATTACGCCCTATGAAGATCCTGGTAACCGGCGCCAACGGCCAGTTAGGCATGAGCCTTAGGAGATCCTTCGCCAAGGCTCAGGATGACAAAACTGTCATTCTGAACGAAGTGAAGAATCTCCAGGTGGTTTACACTGACGTAGAGGAACTGGATATCACGGATCTGGCTTCTGTTAGAAAAATGGTGGCCCGGGAGCAGGTGGATTGCATCGTGAACTGCGCTGCATATACTAACGTGGATGGAGCCGAAGACAATCCTGAACTGGCGGAGCTCCTGAATGCCAAGGCCGTGGAGAATCTGGCTGTGGCCATGCGGGAAGTGAATGGCTTACTGCTGCATATCTCAACCGACTATGTATTTGGTGCAGAGGTGCTTAATACTCCTATTTCTGAGTCGCAGTGCCCGGCGCCGCTGGGCGTATACGGCCGTACCAAGTTACAAGGGGAGGAGGCCATCCTTCGCAGCGGTGTCCGTTACATCATTCTGCGTACAGCGTGGTTGTACAGCGAATACGGAAAGAATTTCGTAAAGACCATGCTGCGCCTTACCGCCGAAAAACCCAGTCTGAAAGTGGTGTTCGACCAAGTGGGTACGCCCACCTACGCCGGCGACCTCGCGGAAGCTATCGTGTCCATCTTGCATTCCGGGCCTTCTTGTCATTCTGAGCGAAGCGAAGAATCTCATATTTACCATTTTACCAATGAGGGCGTCTGCTCCTGGTACGACTTTGCCAAAGCCATAGCGGCCTGTGCCGGTCATACGGCCTGCGACATCCAGCCCTGCCACAGCAACGAATTCCCGTCCAAGGTGCATCGGCCGGCCTATTCCGTCTTGGACAAAAGCCTGGTGAAAGCCGGCTTCGGCCTGCAAATCCCTTATTGGCTGGATTCTCTCCGCCTCTGTGTGGCGCACCTCAAGGATCAATAACCAACATTGCCAGCGTATCCCGGTTCACCGGAGGACCGGCCTGGAAGTACACCACGGCCGATCCGCCCTTCCACGTGTGGATGGTGAGTCCGTTCCCGTCCGGGTCCACTGTATAGCTGTATAGCTCGGCTACCCTTGGGTCGTCGTCGTGGGCCAGAGGCTCTATGTACATGGGAGTTCCTGGCGGTTCCACTTCGCACCAGAGGTGGAAATCCTCACCGGAACGGCATTCGTTGTAGGCGGCCGGATGAAGGTTGAAGCGGGTTTGTCCCTCCAGGCCGCCCTTATCTACGCGCCAACTGTCTTCTTTCAGCCCGTCGCCTTCCGGCCGGACGGTAATCCTGTATCGGACATTCCTGAAAACGTCGAAGTTGTTCAGGTTCTCACCCAGATAGAAACGGTAGATGAGGTATTCTCCTGCCCGGGAATGGAACGAGGGAGAATGGTATTCGGCCTTGAGTTCTATATAAGAGCAAACTTCCTGATATCGGCTGTCGGTGAATACTTTCCCGCTGTCGGTGGTAACGTGTTCCAGAAGGTCTCCCTGGGCGTTTTCCAGCAAATAAACGCTAACGGGGCCGCTCATTCCCACGGTTTCGTCCTGGTTCAGGGCCGCCACCTGCGACCAGTTTTTCGTATAGCCGCTGCTGAAAACCTGCGCCGCACTTTCGGCCTTGCTGGTTCCGAACAGCAGCACGGAGTTGGGACAGCCACCTACCCGGACCTCCCGCACGGTGAACTGGACCTCCTGGCTCAGGGCACGCCGGTCTATGCGCAGTTCAATCCGTGCCATGAGCCGCTCCAGGGGGAGTTCCACCATTCCTTTCGTGCCCAATACCACGTTGTCCAGGTGGGCGGCCATGGGCATGCCCGGGGTGAATTCGTCGGGATAGGCCATGGGATAGCGGTAAGAGAGTGCTTCTTCCAGCGAACGGCAGGGGAGTTCGTAACCCAGGTTGGCGGCGGCCAGGATGGTGTAGGGGACATCCTGCAGCAGACGTGTGCGGTGATAGACCTTCCCGTCTTCCATGACCAATTGCCTGCGGGTTAAGAACACTTTTTCTTCCAATATTCCGAAGGAATTGAAAATGAGAAGGTTGTAGTCTGTAATCAGGGTTTCGTCCGGGTCAACGGCACGCGTGATGGCAGCACCGGTGGTTAAACAAATGGTTGAATTGATGCGCTTGTCGGGCGTTGTCATCCGCGTGCACGCGACCAGGAACAACAGTAGGATACAGGTTCTCTTCATGTTTTAGTACGTAACCGTATAAGGCTCCCGCTCTTCCCAGGGGAGCGTTTGGGTTTCCAGGACAAAGGCACCGCTCACCGTGGGGATGTCGGGACTGGGAGATCCCATCCGGCGCAGTGATATGTCCAGTTCTAAACAGGTGTCCGGTTTCAGTTCCCCTAAAGGAATGGGATAGTAACAGGTAATGGGGCCGATAGTTCCCGCCAGCACCAGGTGCGTTCGAGTACCGGGGTAGCAGTAAAAGGTTTTCTCCGGGTAGATGCGCTGAAGGCCGATTTCCCCACATCCGTCCTGCCACAGCATTTCCGGCTCCGGCAGCTGCCGGACAGCCACGCTGTCCAGGTATCCGGGATTCATCCAGGAAACCGGACCTCCGTCTCCTGCTTCCAGCGGAAGGCATTCTGACCCCGCATAGGTAAGAAAGAGCTGTTGATTTAAAAAGGTACCTCCTACGTAGGGTGTTCCAAGGAAATCACAGGAGACGGAACGGATCCGGATAGCGCTGAGCATGGTATGCAGCTCCATCACGGCCTGGCGGGATGCGCCGTCGGGCAGCAGGAGCATACCATATAATAGGGGAGAACGGGCCGAATCCCGTTCCAGGGAAAAGCTGTGTTTGCAAAGGTCGCCATAGGTGCGGATCCGTCCCCAGTCTTCCACTTCACCCGCTTTACCGGACAGGGCGACGAGGCGTTTGGCGCCTGTACCCGAAAGCCCGTAAAGGGTTTGCTGCAGGTCGGTGACCTGCTGGTAGGAATCCAGCAACTGCACGCCCACGGTATCGAAGAAGAACAGGTCTACGGCCTCCGGAACCGGACTCTTGGTGTCCAGGGAGATGAGGACGGCCTTTGAGGCGGGCGGCAATATTTCGTGCGTACACGAAGTAAAAAAGGCCGGCGACTGCAGGAAAGCAGCCAATGATGCCGCAGAGGCGCAGCGAGCGAAACGCCCGTAGAAATGGTGTCGTGATATAGTTATGAACCGGCCTGTTTTTTTGCTTCGTGTCATGGCTATTATGCTTTGTCTGCAGGCAAAGCTAAAACAGGCGTCACCACTTCTCCAAGCATCGTAAAAAAGAAAGTGTTGTTTCAGGTGATTCTCCGTGAAACAACACTTTTTCTGAATGGGAATCGTAAGAAAAAATACACTTTCTTACGATGTTTTGTGGCCTTGGACTAACCGCCGAAGTTGTCGAAGAGGATGCTCTCAGGGGCAACGCCCAGGCTGTCCAGAAGGTCGCAGACGCACTTGGTCATCATGGGCGGACCGCACATGAAGTACTTGATATCCTCGGGGGCCTCGTGGTCCTTGAGGTAGGTCTCGTTCATCACGTTGTGCACGAAACCGGGGGTGTACTTCACACCGGCGGCATCGGCGGCCGGGTCCGGCCGGTCCAGGGCCAGATGGAAGTGGAAGTTCGGGAAATCTTTCTCGATTTCGGCGAAATCCTCCAGATAGAAGGCTTCCACCAGGGCGCGGGCGCCATAGAAGAAGTGCACTTCCTTCTTGGTCTTGAGGGTCTTGAACAGGTGCATGATGTGGCTGCGGAGGGGAGCCATACCGGCGCCGCCGCCCACGAACACATATTCCTGGCTGTCGGGATCGTCCTTGGGCAGGAGGAACTCACCGTAAGGGCCGCTGATCCACACTTTGTCGCCCGGCTTACGGGAGAACACATAGGTGGAAGCAATGCCCGGAGGCACGCCCGGCACGAACTTGAAGACGCCCTTAGGCTGGGTACGGTCGAACGGAGGGGTTGCGATACGCACGTTCAGCTTGATGAGGTCTTTCTCGGCCGGATACGAAGCCATGGAATAAGCGCGGATGGTGGGCACGGTGTTCTTGAACTTCAGGCCGGTGATGCCGTACTTGTCCCAGTCGCCCTTGTAGATATCGGCCACGCCCATGTCGGAGAAGTCGGCCTCATATTCGGGAATGTCGATCTGGATGTACTCGCCGGACTTGAAGTCGATGTGCTCGCCTTCCGGAAGTTTCACGGTGAATTCCTTGATGAAGGTGGCCACATTCTCGTTGGAGATAACCTCGCACTCCAGCTTCTTCACGCTGAGGGCGCTCTCCGGAACGGCAATCTGGATGTTGTCCTTCACCTTTACCTGGCAGCCCAGGCGCCAGCCTTCCTTGATCTGCTTGCGGGAGAAGAAGCCCGTTTCAGTGGGAAGGATGGTTCCGCCGCCTTCCAGCACCTGCAGTTTGCACTGGCCGCAGTTGGCCTTACCGCCGCAGGCGGAGGGGAGGAAGATGCCGTGATCGGCCAGGGTGTGCATAACGTCGCTGCCGGGAGTCACTTCCAGTTCCTTGGTACCGTTGTTGATGTTGATCTTGACGGTGCCGGACGGGGTGACGGCGGCCTTGATGACCAGCAGGAGGGCCACCAGAATCAGGGTCACTACTGTAATGACGATGATGGAGAAAAGAATTGTATTACCCATAGTTTCGTCCTCCTTACAGTGCAATGCCCATGAAGGTCATGAAGGCAAGGCCCATCAGACCCACGGTGATAAAGGTGATACCCAGGCCTTTCAGTGCGGCCGGGACGTTGGAGTAGCTCATCTTCTCGCGGATGGCGGCCAGGGCCACGATAGCCAGGAACCAGCCGATACCGGAACCCAAGGCATATACGGTTGCCTCGCCGATGTTCAGGAAGTCTTTCTGCTGCATGAACAGGGAACCGCCCAGGATGGCGCAGTTCACGGCGATGAGCGGCAGGAAGATACCCAGCGCGGAATAGAGTTCGGGAGAGAATTTCTCCACCACCATTTCTACGATCTGCACGATGGCGGCGATGACGGCGATGAAGACGATGAAGCTGAGGAAGCTCAGATCCACTCCTTCGATCAGGGCGTCGGGTGCCAGCACATAGGTGTTGAGCAGGTAGTTGATGGGGAGAGTGACCAGCAACACGAAGATGACCGCGACACCCAGGCCAGCAGCTGTCTTCACATTCTTCGATACTGCCAGGAATGAGCACATTCCCAGGAAGTAAGCGAAGATCATGTTGTCCACAAAGATGGACTTGACGAATAAGCTAAGATATTCCATAAGGCGTCGGGGTTATTTTTCTTGCAAGTCTTTCTGGACAGAGCGCTGCACCCACACGATGCATCCCAGGAGGATGAGGGCGAAGGGCGGCAGGATCACCAGGTTGTTGGGAACATAACCAAAGCGGTTCAGGATGTCGATGCCGAACAGGGTTCCGCTGCCAAGAAGCTCGCGGAAGAAGGCAACGATGAGGAGGATGAGGCCGTAGCCGGCGCCGTTGGCCACACCGTCCAGGAAGCTGGGCCAGGGCTTATTGCCCAGGGCGAAAGCCTCGATGCGGCCCATCACGATACAGTTGGTAATGATAAGGCCGATATAGACGGACAGCTGTTTATCAATGGCGTAGGTGGCTTCGAAACTCTTGAGGACCTGGTCCACCAGGATTACCATCATGGCCACCACAACCAGCTGGACGATGATACGTACGCGGCCGGGAATGGTGTTTCTCAGGAGCGAGAGGATGAGGCTGGAAATGCCGCAGACCACAATCACGGAAAGCGTCATCACCAAGGCACCCTTCAAGGTGACGGTAACCGCCAGCGAAGAGCAGATACCCAGCACCAGGACGGTAATGGGATTCCCCTTGAAAATGGGGTTCAGAATGGTTTCTTTCAGTTTTGCATCCATGGCTTATTCCTCCTCACATTTGTGTTCTTCGCAATCATGGGCTTTTTCGCCTTCGCAGCAGGACTTCTTGCAGGATTTCTCCTGGGCTTCGAAGTACTTGGCATAGGCGGCAAGCCAGGTGTCGATAGCGGCATCAAGGCCCTGGGAAGTCATGGTGGCACCGGTGATGGCGTCTACCTTATTGTCCACCACAGACTTGCCTTCGGCGTCCTTGGGGGCTCCGCCCTTCACGATGTCAATGACGTTGGGTTGGCCGAAATCGGCTACCTCGCCCACGAATTCGGCTTGGAAGGAAGGATCGTCCTTAATCTTGGCACCCAGGCCGGCGGTCTCGGATTCGTGGTCGAAGTATGCGCCGGTGATGGTGGCTGTGCCGTTTTCGAAGGAAATGTATCCCCAGATGGGACCCCACAGGCCGGCGCCGTAGATGGGTACCACCGTGCGGCCGTTCTTGAAGATGAACACGGGAAGTTCGGGTTCGGCCGTCTTGTTGGGGCCGCCCTTGATGTTGTAGTTCTCGCGTTTGAGCTGTTTGGGGCTGTAGACTTCAATGCCTTCCAGCTCTCTCACTACCTCTCCGTTCAGATTGATTACGAACGCCTTCTCGATTTCCTGGGCATATTTGTCCAGTTTGGCGGCGTTGCCCAGTTTGTCAAGTTCGGCCTTGGTGCCGTACTGGGCGCTGGTGAGCATCTGGGAGATGGTTTCCGCCTTTTCGTTGGCATCCTGCTTGGCCTTGAGGCTCTGGGATACGAAGGCAAGGAGTGCAGCTACCAGCACCACGATAACAGTGGTGTAGATAACGGTATATACGTTGTTATTGGTATTCATAGCGCAGTTCCTTTAGGCGGTTAAAGCTTTTTTGGCACGGCGGCTGGTGTGTGTGCTTACTACGCAGTGGTCGATGAGCGGAGCCATGGTGTTCATGAGCAGGATGGCCAGCATCATGCCTTCCATGTAACCGGGGTTCCACAGACGCACCACCACGGCCAGGGCACCTACCAGGAAGCCGTAAATCCACTTGCCTGTTTCCGTCTGAGCGGCGGTAACAGGGTCGGTGGCCATGAAGACGGAGCCGAAGAGGAAGCCGCCCATGACCAGCTGATAATAGCAGGGCACTGCCGTAGCACCGGCCAGTTGGCCCAGCCAGCCCACGAGGAGGCCGCCGGCGATGGAGCTTACCATGATCTTCCAGGAGGCTACGCCGGTCCAGACCAGGATGCAGGCGCCGATGAGGATGGCGATCACGCTGGTTTCACCGGTGCTGCCGGGGATGAAGCCCCAGACCATGTCCATGAAGGAATACTGGCCCACGGCACCCGTAGCGGCGTCGAAGGCACCGTCGTGGGCGATGGCCAGCGGCGTGGCGGCGCTGATGGCATCCACGTCCTTAAGGGCAGGGACCCAGGTCTTGGAAACCCAAACGCTGGAGCCGGACATGCTGGAAGGATAAGAGAAGAACAGGAAGGCGCGGGCCACCAGGGCAGGATTCCAGATATTCATGCCGGTGCCGCCGAAGACCTCTTTCACGAAGATGACGCTGAAGGCAACGGCCAGGGCCAGCATCCACAGCGGAACATCCACCGGGACGATGAGCGGAATCAGGAAGCCCGTGACGAGGTATCCCTCGTTCACTTCTTCGCCGCGGATCTGGGCGCTGCCGAATTCAATGGCAAGGCCCACTGCATAAGCAACCACGAACAGCGGGAGCATCCGGAGCAGTCCATACAAGAACATGTTCCAGAAACCCCAGTTCAGTCCGTACAGGGTAGAAGTCTGGTAACCCACGTTGTACATGCCGAAGAGGGCCGCGGGAACCAGTGCGATCACAACCATGATCATCACACGCTTCAGGTCGATGCCGTCGCGTACGTGGGCACCCTTTGTGGAAACGGTGCCGGGAACACGCAGGAAGGTGTCGAAAGCGTCAATAGAAGAGTGAAGCCAGTACAGCTTGCCGCCTTTCTCAAAAAGGCCAGGTTTCTTTTCGTCTGCCATAGCTTATGCCATTTCTTTGATCATGAGGTCGATACCCTTTTGGATAATGGCCTGGATCTCGTTCTTGGAAGGGTCTACAAAGTCGCACAGGGCGAGGTCTTCGGGAAGGACTTCGTAAATGCCGAATTTCTCCATCTTTTCGATGTCACCGGCCAGGCAGGCCTTGATGAGGTAGATGGGGAAGATGTCCATAGGGGTGACATCCTCGAAGCATTTGGTTTCCACGAAGGCGCGGGGACCGCCGTGCAGGTTGGTGTCCATGTCGTACTGCTTCTTGGGGGTGAGCCAGGAGAAGTAGCACCAGGAGCTGCTGAACACCTTGGGACGGAGGGGCTTGGCCCAACCGAACCATTCGCGATCATAACCTTCGCGGAGGAGGGTGAGCTGGTTCTGGAAGAAGCCCAGATAACCTTCGGCGCCCAGGGTTTCACCGGTGAGGACGTTACCGCCGATGATGCGTACATCCTTATCGGCAGCCGTGATGGCTTTCACGGGAGTGCCGGGGAGGCACTGCACATAGCCGGTCTTGGGAGCGGCGGGGCCGGTAACGGCCACCTTGCGCGTGAGTTCCAGTTTGCCGGTGTTGATCACATGGCCGATAGCAGCCAGGTGCAGCAGGGACAGGGTCCACACCAAATCGCCTTTCATGATAGGGGCGATGTGGCTGATCTGAACGCCGACATTTCCGGCCGGATGAGGACCGCTGACAGTGTGCAGCGTGGCGTTTTTCAGCTGGGCAAAGGTGTTGGCACCCTTTTTCACGGATACATGGACCGGAGCGATCTTGGCCAGGGCATCGATACCAGCCTGGATATCCTTGAGGGAATCTCCCAGGGCGAATTCGAAGTCTGCGGCCAGAGGCGCCGTGCAGAAGGAGGAGACGAAAATTGCCTTGGGCGTGTCTTGGGGACCTGCCATCACGCCATAAGGACGCTGGATGAGAGCGCCCCAGAGGCCGCTCTTCAGGAGGAGGTCTTTGGTCTCAGCCGCCGATGCGGGAGCCTTGGTACCGAAGTCCACGTACTCCTGCTTGGCATCGGCCTTCACGACAACTGCCAGCAATTTTCTCTTTTCGCCGCGGACGACCTGCTGAACCGTGCCGCTGACGGGCGAGGTCAGAAGAATCTCCGGACGTTGTTTGTCGGCCATCACGGGGGAACCTGCCTTAACGATGTCGCCTTCCTTCACCAGCAAGCGGGGCACCAGGCCCTTGAAGTCGGTGGGTTTGACGGCAACGATGTCAGGACTCACGGTTTGGATGACTTCCGGGGCTGCAGCACCCTTCACGGGGATGTTGAGGCCCTTTTTCAAATCGAGATTGTTTGACATTATTGATATGGTTTTGTGTATTTGCAAAAATACTTCGCGAAGTTACGAAATTTTTACTAATTTCGCGTTATAAATATGGGTGGACATGAGTGAGATTTTGAGCGAGCTGAATGAAGAGCAGCAAAGGGCTGTTACCTGTACGGAAGGCCCTGTACTCATCGTGGCGGGAGCAGGGTCGGGAAAGACCCGCGTTTTAACCTCCAGAATTGCATATCTGATTGAAAAAGGGGTCCCTCCGGAGCGGATCCTGGCCCTTACTTTTACCAAAAAAGCGGCCGGTGAAATGAAGGAAAGGATTGCCTTGATGGTAGGGGAGCGGCAGGCACGCCGGCTCTGGATGGGTACGTTCCACTCCATTTTCATCCGCTTCCTCCGGGATTATGCTTCCCTCATCGGCTTTCCTGCCACCTTCACCATCTACGACACGGCCGATTCAGTGAGCGCCGTCAAGACGGTTATCAAGCAATTGGAGCTGGACGACAAACTGTATAAGCCCAAGGAGGTACTCTCCCAGATTTCCAAAGCCAAGAACGACTTAGTAACTCCAACGCCTTATATGAACGGGGCCGGCGGTTTCCGCGAAAGCGATGCCCGCAAGAAGAAGCCGGAGATTTACCGTATCTATGCCCGCTATTGCGAGTTGTGCCGGCAGTCGGGGGTGATGGACTTCGACGATATCCTCCTGTATCTGAATATCTTACTGCGTCAGAGCCCGGAAGCACTGGCCGATATTTCCGGCCGTTTCAGCTACATCCTGGTAGACGAGTATCAGGATACCAACCTGGCTCAGTATGTGATTCTGAAGAAGCTGGCTGGCGGTCATCAGAACATTTGCGTAGTAGGGGACGATTCCCAGTCCATCTATGGCTTCCGGGGTGCTCAGATCCAGAATATCTTGAACTTCCAGAAAGACTTCCCGGGCACACGGCTGTTCCGGCTGGAAAGGAACTACCGAAGCACCCAGACCATCGTGAACGCGGCCAATTCTCTCATCGCCCATAACGAAGGCCGCATCCCCAAACAGTGCGTCTCCATGGGCGAAAAAGGG
This sequence comes from Candidatus Cryptobacteroides sp., assembly GCA_045226315.1. GTDB lineage: Bacteria > Bacteroidota > Bacteroidia > Bacteroidales > UBA932 > Cryptobacteroides. Next base: position 21,811 of record JBGVCF010000009.1, on the reverse strand, counting down.
GAGGTGATCCACCTGGTCCGCTCCTACACGGAACAGGAAGAAGCCTTGCAAATTGCATCGGCCATCCTAACGCGTATGCGCTTGGAACAGGCAGAATACGAGGATTTCGCCATCCTGTACCGCACCAACGCCCAATCCCGAGCCCTGGAAGAGCAGCTGCGCCGACGGAATATCCCTTATATGATTTACTCCGGCAACTCCTTCTTTGAACGGGCCGAGGTAAAGGATGTGATGGCCTATTTCAAACTGGCCGTGAACCTCAAGGACGATGAATCTTTCAAGCGGGTGGTGAACAAACCTGCCCGTGGCATTGGCGACACTTCCATCCAGGCGCTCTCGCAGGCGGCGCTCGCGTCCCGCGTCTCACTCTATGAGGCTGCGTCCCTGCCGGACCTGGAGCGCTTTGGTCTCCGGAACGCCGCGGTCCAGAAAATCCGCGCTTTCTGCACGCTGATGGAAAATGCGGCTGCAGAAGCTGCTCACGGCGATGCCTACGACGTTGCCATGTCCCTGGCACGCGAAAGCGGCATATATCTGTTCTACAAGGCCGATACTTCGGTAGAGGGACAGTCCCGCTTCGCCAACGTAGAAGAACTGCTGAACAGTGTGAAAGCCTACATGGAGGAAGTGGAGGCCGATGCCATCGACGAAAAACCGCAGGTAACCCTGGCCGATTATCTGGAAAATGTTTCGTTGCTGGCCAATGTAGATGTGGCAGAGGACGAGACCTCCAATAAAGTGGCCCTGATGACGGTCCATACGGCCAAAGGCCTGGAGTTCCCCTATGTATTTGTGGCCGGCATGGAGGAGAACCTGTTTCCCTCCGGTGGCTGGATGGAGACTCCGCAAGAGTTGGAGGAGGAACGCCGGTTATTCTATGTGGCCCTTACCCGGGCCAAACGGGCGGTGTCGCTCTCTTATGCCGAGACCCGCATGCGCAACGGCAAGCACGAATCCAATTCGCCCAGTCGTTTCCTGCGGGAACTGGCGCCTCAATACTTGGACAAGCCCATTCTGAAGGCCGATTTGGAAAGGGCTGCTGATAATGACTTGGACTTTGGCGGCTTCCGGTGGGGCAGGCCTCAGGCAGTACGATCTCAGATAGGAGGACGGGACATGCCTGCCTACACAAAAAAGCAGGCCGATACTCCAGCAACGGTCTCCCGACCTGTGGTGGAAGACAGGCCTCCGATCATCGACCCGAATTTCGTGCCGGATCCCATGTCCAGCTTCCGTGTTGGAGACCAGATTGAACACAATCGTTTTGGGGCAGGAAAAGTCCTTGAAATCAGCGGAAGGGTTCCAGATTTAAAGGCAAAAATTCTCTTCGAAAAGTATGGCGAAAAATTATTGCTTTTAAAATTTGCAAAAATTCGTCACAAATAGTTGTATTATAGAATTCTTTGGACTATATTTGTAGCGAAGTTTTTCATAGTTTAAGTTTAGGTTAAGTAACCGGCCTCCCGCAGTGATGTGAGAGGCCGGTGAATTTTTAAGCAGTATGAGAAGGGATAATTAGTCCTAACCGCAATAGAAATACTGAGCCACTAGACGGCGCATAAGCTTGGTGTCATTGCGGGCTTCGTAGCGAAGGTCTGCGTCATTGTGTGCCCTCAGGGCTTTCAGGATGCCATCTATCATCCTGGGACGGAAGACATCGGCCTCCTCATATATGGTACGGTCGTTTTCCAGGCATTTAGCAGATTCCGTGCAACACGTGGGCAGCTGAGCCAGGGTGGCAAGACGGGCAGCGTTCTCCTTTTTATGGATGTCCATATCCACGTAGGTCTCGGCGGCCAATTTCAGGGCTTGCTCGCGCGGCATCTCCAATCCCTTGCGGGCTGCAACGCACAAACCGGCCATGAGCTGGTAAATGTCGGCGCTGCAGTCCGGGCTGCGCATCTCAAAGGTTTGCTTGCCGGTGGTGTCGTGGTCGGCCTGCTGTTCCAGGGGGTTGGCGGCAGAGCACATGTCGGTTCCGCTGCTCCAACCAAGGGGAACGCGGACCAGGGCGCTACGGTTGCAGTCGCCCCAACATACGTTGGTGGGCGCTTCCTGGTGGGGGACCAGACGGAAGTAGGAAGTGGGGTTCTTGTTGCCGAAAGCCGTGATGGACGGAGCCAGGGTCATCAGGCCGGCGATGGCTGCGCGGGCTTCTTCGGAGAGCTTTCCATCGGCCCCCAATGTGACGTTGTGACCGTCCTTCATGAGACGCATGTGGATGTGCATGCCGCTTCCGGCCTTGCCGGTGGTAATCTTGGGGGCGAAGGAGACATCCAGACCGTTACGGTAGGCCAGGTTGCGGATCACCCATTTGGCCAGCAGGAGCTGGTCGGCTGCGGTTTCCACCGGGTTGGGCAGGAATTCTATCTCGTTCTGCTCGTACACCTTGCCGTCCAGGGTGAAGTTGCCCACTTCGCTGTGGCCGTACTTGATCTGGCCGCCGGTCTTGGCCACGTGGTCCATGCAGGCGCGGCGGAAGTCGTTCAGTTTGGCAAAGGGCTCGCTTTCGTGGTAGCCCTTCTGGTCCGTGGCAGGGAAAAGGGAATCCTCTTCGCAAATCACATAGTATTCCAATTCTCCCATGGCCTCGAATTGCAGGCCGGTACTTTCCTCAAAGGCTTTTTCGGCCCGCATGAGCGTGGCGTGGGGCGCGCAGTCGAAGGGCTGTCCATCCTTATTGAAGAAGCTGCAGAGGAAGCAAATGGTGGGAATCTCGTTGAACGGATCCACGAAGGCGGTGCGGTAACGGGGAATCACGTAGAGGTCGCTGTTGCCGGCTTCGATGAAGGAAGGGAAGAGGCTGGAGCCGTCTACTCGTTCGCCTTCCGTGAGGATGGTTTCGGCGTAGGCGAGGTTATTTACGGTGAAATTAAGGGTCTTTACTCGTCCGTCTTCGGCGGGATACATGAAATCAATCATGCGGATGCCTTTCTCGCAGATAAAGTTCAGGATGTCTTCCCGGGTGAATTCTTCCGGGGATTTTTCCAGGAAAGCTACTACCTCGTTGGGGTTCAGCTCAATGTTTTTGTTCATAGTTATGGGGTTAGTTAAATATATTTCGGGGTAATTCTGTGGTGGGCGCAAAGTCCGGCGAGCGCATGTAGTCCAGCAGGGCGCTGTAAAACTGGCGTCCCTCGGGCCAGGCCGTCACTTGCTCCAAATTGGCGGCACAGACCAACAGGCGGCCTTCCCCCAGCTTGAATTCGAAGACCAGGCCCAGGCGATGGTTCCGTTCCACATTGTCGATGACCTGGACAATGGGCCGATATCCGTCCATTTCATCCAGGATGATGGGGTGCGATGCCTTGACCATCGGGAACCACTGCCAGGAGGTTTGCTCTTCCGTAGGGAACGAGCGGAACAGCGGGTGCGACGGGTTCATGAGCAGGCCCAGCGTGCCGGGAGAGACCGGTTTACCCATGCTTTCGCAGATGTCCCGGAACATGCGGAAGTTCCAGTAATCGGTTTGGAAAAGCCCGCCCACCGTGTTGGAAGTGTCGGACGGCATCAGCAGTACGGAAGCGCCGTCCCGGAGGGCCTGCAAAGTAGCGTTGTCCAGTGTCCGGACTATGAGGATGCCGCTTTTGTCGGGAGTGTTATCGGCCGGATAGACCCAGATGGGCCAGTGATTCTGCCGGACGCCGTTTTCCGTTTGGGCCTGTACCGTCAATTCCAAGCGCGCAGGTGCGTGAATGTTAGACAGGCCGATGGCAATGGTGCCGATGGTCAGCAGACCTTCCCCTTCGGGGCATTCGGCCCGTCCGGTTTGGATTTCCTGCTGGCCCGAAGTGAGTGACCATGCGATGCCGGAAACTATTTCCTGGCTGTATTTTGACAGTTTTATATCGGCTTGGAACGTTTCGTCCGCGCTCCAGCAATACTTGTCGAATTCCGCCAGGGGAACGATGTCGCTGCACCAGCCGTGCCAGTCGGCGGGTTCCACCGCCCCCTTGCTATCCATGAAGGCGTCAAGAATACCCACATAGGCCGATCCCTGACCAGGATAGTCCTGCAGGTCTAGTAACTGGAACCCGCCCAATCCCGGCGTTCGGAGGCACATTTCAATATCGGCCTTATATAACTGCGCGGCCCAGGCGGCCGATGCGCGGTGGAAATCTCCGGCCTGGCCGGCCATTCCCGCCGTTTCCAGGCGCTGGCGGAACTCCATCAGGTTACGCGGCACCAGTGGCCCAGTGTATTTGTCTATTTCGGCATAGTCCGGATAGGCCTGGAACTGTCCGGTCTCATGGCTGATGACCGGGACGGGGGAGGCCTTCACCGCTTCGGCGAAATTCATCCGTGTTCCAGGGTGGAAGTGGTTCAGGATACCGCCCTCTAAGGCGTCGCAGAAGGCAAAGGAGCTGCGCACATGGGTGTTGAACTGGCCGTAGGCCTCTCCGCCTGTACGGCAGGTGGCCAGGAAGTCCGTTCCCTGGACATAGCCTTGATAGCCCAGGAAAGCATTGGTACCGTTGGTATAGAGGATCTGCGGTGCTTCTTTTCTGAAGGTTTCCACCAGTTCCTGCATTACCGGGATCTCTCCGGATAACTCATTGCCCAGTGAGAAGAGCGCGAAAGAAGGATGGTGGCCGTAGGTGCGGACAATATTGAGTCCCTCTTTTCTAAGGAATTTAATGAGCTCGTCTCCTTCCAGCCGGCCCCAGAAGGGGAGTTCGGGCTGCAGGTAGATGCCCAGTTCGTCGGCCGCGGCAAAGGCGGCTTCCGGCGGGCACCAGGAGTGGAAACGGACGTGGTTGATACCATATTCCTGGCAAATGCCGAAATATCGGAGCCAGGACTCCTTATCCATGGGCGTATGCCCCGTCAGGGGGAAGACACAGGCGTCGTGTTTGCCCCGCAGGAATACTGGATGTCCGCCCGCAAAGAACTGACCATCAATAACCTCCAAGCGGGGGAGAGGGGCGCTAATTACTGTTTCCCGGGCCGATACGGGTCTGAGTTCCATCCGGCCGATGATTCCGTTCCAGTTGGTCTGCGTATCTTCCGAATACAGGTGTGAACTGCGGATGACGCCCTGCGGCACGCCTCCGCCGTTGTCCACGCACAGGGTGAGCACGTGTTTTCCCGGCTTGAGCCGACCAAGCCGATAGGTTTGCGGAGTGGAAACGTCGTTGCAGGATCCAACCAGGGCCCCGTCCAGATAAAGGGTGGTGACCTTAGTACGTTCCAGAAACAGTTCCAAGTCCTGTTCCCTCCATGCACGGGGAATGGAGACGGTTTTCCGGTACCAGGCTTTGCCCACATAGGCGTTTCGCCTTGTGAGCCGGGCCGTTTCTACGGTGCTATCCGGCTGGGAGCCCTTCCCGGCAAGGTCGGTGGTGCCCGGTAAAACAATAGTATCGTCGAAGGAGGTGGCGGGTGTCACAGTCCCTTCCGGATCCAGGCAGAATGACCAGGTACCTGAAAGGTCGGTTTGGGGCGAACAGGCGGCCGCTAACGCTCCGATTGTGACAATCAGAGCGAGAAGGCCCCCTGGCTTCGTCCGCAAACACATATAATTATTTATTGATGTACTCCCTGTAATTCTCCTGCAGGATGATATCGGCCTCGGTGGAGGCGTCGATCAGGGATTGGAGATAACTGTTGATGCTGTAGATGGCCTGCATCCTTTTGGCAGGAGCGGTGGCATTGTTCCCACCGGAAGAAATGGACCCTTTATCGAAGCGCATGTACATGTGCCAGCTGGTGCCGTCCAGCACCTGCACGCTGGGCCAGTAGGATTCTTTGATGCGATACAATTTCTGCTCATAAGCCAAAGTGCCGATGTGCTCCAGCACATCTTGAGAAGCTTTGATCACCACTACATCCGGGCCCTGGTCTTTGATCCAGGCTATCCTTACTTGCCCTGAAGCGTCCTTCATTACCTGGTAAAAGGTGAAGGGATAGGCCATGGTTCCGCTGTAACGATACTCATAATACACCGCACCACCTTCCGGTTTGTGGTTCTTTCCACTGGACTTTGTATAGAGCACGCCACCTATGAGCGGGAGGATTAAGGAAAAGGCAAATAGGGTCTTCATGCAGTCATTTCGTTTATCGGTGTGAAGATACTAACATTCCGTTAAACTACCAAATGAAGATTGTGGGCTTGGGGAGCTTGTTCGGCATGAGCTTTGCGGCATTTATTTCGTATTGGAAACCACATAATCTAACCATGAAACGATTAACCTTATCCCTACTTTCTGCAGTAATTCTTCCTCTCTTTGCATCGGCTCAAACGCTTGACATCCATCTGGATAAACCCGGTGCCGCCATTCAGTCCACCATGTATGGCATTTTCTTCGAGGATATCAATTTTGCAGCAGATGGCGGATTGTATGCCGAACTGGTCAAAAACCGCTCTTTCGAATATCTGAACAACCCGCTTCAGGGCTGGAAGGCCTTCGGAAAGGTGCAGGTGAGGGAGGACGGCCCTTTCGACCGCTGTCCCCACTATGTCCGCCTGCTGGAACCAGGCCATCCGCACAAAATTACCGGACTGGAAAATGAGGGGTACTTCGGCATCGGCATTAAGGAAGGGGAGCAGTACCGTTTCTCCGTCTGGGCCCGTGTACCGGAAGGGGGATCTTCCGAACTCCGTATAGCGCTGGTCCATCCTGCCTCTATGAATGAATCCCAGATCCTATGTGAGAATAAGCTGGAAGTCAAGGGGACGGAGTGGACGCGATATGAGTTGCTGCTCACTTCTCCTTGCACCCTGGACAAGGCGGCATTGCGGATTTTCCTTTCCGGGAATCGTGCCACCGTAGACTTGGAGCACATTTCCCTGTTCCCAGTAGATACATGGAAGGGGCATCGCAACGGAATGCGCAAAGACCTGGCGCAGGCGCTGTACGACCTTCACCCCGGCATCTTCCGTTTCCCGGGCGGCTGCATTGTGGAAGGAACCGATCTGGATACCCGATATAATTGGAAAAACACTGTCGGCCCCGTAGAGAATCGGCCCCTAAACGTAAATCGTTGGCAGTATTGCTTCGATTCCCGCTTTTTCCCGGATTATTACCAGAGTTACGGCCTGGGTTTTTATGAATTCTTCCAACTGAGCGAGGAATTGGGGAGCGAGCCGCTTCCCATCCTCAGCTGTGGCCTGGCCTGCCAGTTCCAGAACGATAGTATGGACGCGCACGTACCCGTGGATCAGCTGGATCCATATATCCAGGACGCCCTGGACCTGATAGAGTTTGCCAACGGACCTGTAAATTCAACCTGGGGAAAGCTCAGGGCCGATATGGGACATCCCGCGCCCTTCAACCTTAAGTATATCGGCATCGGCAATGAGCAGTGGGGGAGAGAATATCCGGAGCGCCTGGCACCTTTTGTCAAGGCCATCCGCGCCGCCCATCCGGAAATCAAGATTGTGGGTTCCGCCGGACCTTTCCCGGAGGGGGAGGAATTCGAAAAGCTTTGGTCGGAAATGCAGCTTCTGGGGGCCGATCTGGTGGACGAACATTATTATCGGCCTTATGAATGGTTCCTCTCCCAGGCCGGCCGATACGATCAGTATGGACGAAGCGGCCCCAAGGTATTTGCCGGAGAATATGCCTGCCACGCCGATGGGAAGAAATATAACCACTATTATGCGTCCCTGATGGAGGCCGCTTTTATGACGGGCCTGGAGCGGAACGCCGATCTGGTTCAGATGGCCACCTACGCTCCTTTGTTTGCCCATGTGGAAGGCTGGCAATGGCGTCCGGACCTGATCTGGTTCGACAATCTGCGCACTGTGAGGACAGCCAGCTGGCATGTGCAGCAACTCTATTCACAATATAAAGGTGAACAGGTCATTCCATTAACCCTGAATGGAAAGCCGGTGACCGGAGCCGATGGCCTTTTTGCCTCGGCCGTACGGGATGGGGACAAGGTTTATGTGAAAGTGGTGAACACTTCCGAAAAGCAGCAGAACCTGGTTCTGAGTTTCGGCGGGAAAAATGTCAGGGCCGATACTTCCGTTCTTTTTGCGTCCGATCAACTGTATCAGGAGAATACTCTGGATGAACCAAACCTTATCGTCCCTCAGAAAATGGCATTCCAAGGGGAGGGTTCCAAGGTGGATGTAGCGGCGGATCCGCTCAGTTTTTCCATCTATATTCTCCAAATTTTTTAGGAAAAATTGTGTTTTTTGAAAAATATCGCTTGCGATATAAAAATAAAGTCGTATATTTGCATCGTGAACGATATAAATAAACAATAAAACATAATTACCATGGACAAACAGAAATCTATCGCAACGCTCCAGGCCTATGCTACCGGCCTTGCCGCCCAGTCTCTTAATCACAAAGTAGAAGGACAGATCTTCGCCAACCAGGGTCTCACCAAGCTGGCCGAGAAATATGCCGAACATGCAGCAGAGGAAATGGCCTGGGTAGACCAGTTCATCGGCCGCATCCTGGATCTGGGTGGTACTCCGCAGGTGGAAGCCGCGCCGGCTATGCCCGTCACCCCCGATCCCGTCGCCTATATTAAGGCCGACCTGGCTATTTCCCATGAGCAGGTTCCTATCCTTCAGCAGGTTGTGATTTCCCTGCAGGACGACTTCAAGACCTACGACATTCTCCGCGCTTATGCCCTGGATGAGGAAGAAGATATGTACTGGAGCGAAGCTCAGCTGGAGCTGATCGAAAAGATCGGCCTGCAGAACTGGCTCATCAAGCAGATGTAAAAAAGCATTGAATCTTTCAGAGCTAACATTAGACCGGGAGGGGCTGGCTGCCTCCATTGCCTGCGAAGATGCCGCTTTTGAGGCGGCGCTTCGCGAGAGGGCTTATCAAGTCAAAGTGGCGACAGTGGGCCCGGAGGTCTATTTGCGTGGGCTCATCGAGATTTCCAACGTTTGCGTTAAGAATTGCCTTTACTGCGGTATTCGCCGGGATATCCGCTGTCAGCGCTACGAACTCTCTGAGGAAGAAGTGCTTACCACTGCGCAGATGGCAGCCGACCGCCATTTCGGGTCTGTCGTAATACAGGGAGGGGAGCGCACCGACGCAGCTTTTGTCCGCAAAATCACCCGCCTGTTAAAGGCAATAAAATCTATTGATACCGGGTCCGATCCTCCTCTGGGGATTACCCTTTCCCTGGGAGAACAGCCCCACGAAGTTTATGAGGAATGGTTCGATGCAGGCGCGCACCGCTATCTGCTGCGCATAGAATCCAGCAACCCGGACCTTTTCCGCCGGATTCATCCCGACGATCCTTTGCATGCTTACGACCGTCGGCTTCAGGCGCTTTATGACCTGAAAGCGATTGGCTATCAGGCCGGTACGGGCGCTATGATCGGCCTGCCTTTCCAGACGGCGGAAGATATGGCCGATGACCTTCTGTTTTACAAGGAGTTCGATGCTCCTATGGTGGGTATGGGGCCGTACAACCCTCATCCGGAGACGCCCCTGACGCTATCCGGCGCTCCATATCCCTCCGCCCAGAGGCGCTTCGCCCTGGGGCTCAAAATGATTGCCCTGCTGCGCCTGCTGATGCCGGATATCAACATCGCTGCTGCCACGGCCCTGGAGATCCTGGACCCCCGCGGCCGCGAAAAAGGTGTTCTTTCCGGTGCCAATGTCATCATGCCCAACATCACGCCTCGGGAGCAGATGCTCAAATATAATTTATACGAACGCAAGACCCTGAATGCCAGTGACGTGGAGGATCTTGCCGGTAAAGGAATTCCCATCGGCTACGGCCGCTGGGGAGACTCTAAACACTTCGTATCTGGTATATAATGCAAGCTGTCCGTAATTCGCATATCATTCGTCATACGCTGCGACATTACCTGGCGGCGGCCATTTTTGCCGGCATTATCATCCAACTGAACAGCACCATTGACAGTATGGTGGCGGGCCAGTTTATCGGGGCGGATGCTGTTTCGGTCATCATTTTGGCCCTTCCACTGGTGAATATCCTAATGCTTCCCGGCACTATCCTCCTGATGGGAACAACGCTCCTGATAGCGCCGGCTTTCGGAAATCAGGACTACGGGAGGGTGAACCGACTGCTCACGGTAGGACTGTTTTCGGCCTTTGCCGTCAGTGGAATCTTTACAGCTTTGCTGGCTGTATTTTCCGGGCCGGTTTCTCTCTTCATCACCCAGGATGTGCGTCTGCAACCTATGCTGCAGGAGTATCTGCCTTTTGCTTTTATTGGAAGCTTTTTCGGCCTTTTTGCCTGCGCAGGCAGCCAGTTTGTCCAGATTAGCGGTCAGCCGCGTCTGGTAACCTGGTTCGTGGGGATTTTCGGGGTGTTGAACCTGGCGCTGGATATTCTCTTTGTTAGGGTAATGGACATGGGCATTCGAGGGGCAGCGGCGGGCACCTCCGCGGCTGCGCTTCTGGGCTTTCTGGTCATGGTTCCATACTTGCTGAAGGAACCGCGTCCTTATCGTTTGTGTCGTACCGGCTGGTCCAGCTTCCGCTTCCATTTCAAGGAAATCTTGTCACGGGGCACTCCTGCCGCCATGACAGGCGTATCTATGATTATCCTGAATTTGGGACTCAATACCCTGGTACTGCGTACATTGGGGGCCGATGGGATGTTTACTCTGAGCATCTGCATGCAACTGCTGATGATCTGTATGCTGGTGCTCACTGCAACGGGCGTTACCATAACGGGCTTGGGCGGCATCCTGTCCGGTGAGGAAGATTGGGACGGAGTGAATCGGCTCATTTCGCTCATTTTGAAACTCTCACTGGGGCTGGCTTTCTGTGCGACGGTTTTGCTTCTTGCTTTTCCTACCGGGGTAGCTTCGCTCTTCGGGGCCGATGCCCATCTTGCTCAACTGTCGGCCGGGCCGCTCCGTATTTTCAGCGGAGTCTTTCTTCCTGCCACAGTATTGATGACGCAGGCAAATGCTTTTCTGCTGGTCAAGCGGGGTCGCCTGGCTGCCTTATTGCAGGCAGGCATCGTCGTTTGTACCTTGCCGCTCGCGCTGGCTTTTGCCCGCTGGAATCTGTGGGTGGCCCTGCCGCTTGGGATGTTCCTTCCTATGTTGGGGGGACTGGTGGCATCGGCCTTTCTCTCTCATAAAGAGGGGGAAAAACTGCATCCTTTGTGGCTGACACCTATGGGTGGCAAGCTTCGTTCCCTCACCGTGAGCGTGGCTTACTCCCACGAGAGCGTGGCAAAGCAGTACCGTCTTCTAAGCGACAGGCTGGAGACTTTGCAACTTCCCCGTCCGGAACTTATAGCCGTCACTCACTGCGTAGAGGAAATGATGCTTCACCAATTGGAAATGGGCCTTTCCTGTGGGCTTAAGGGAAGTTTTGATGTGGGAATCGTGGACGGGGACAATCGTTTCACTATTCTTGTAAAATCGGCAGGCAAGGCTTTCAACCCTCTTCACGCATATGGGGAAAACAGCCCGGAATCGCTAAGTCTCCGCATTGTGGCGGGCTTTTGCCGGGATGTCAATTATCGTTATTCCAGCGGTGTCAACTGCGTGTATCTGAATTTTTAGCCCAAGTACGGGCAATTAATGGATTGTTTGGTTACTTCGTTAAGTGGATGAGATAACCTTCTACGGGAACTCCGTTCACTTTGAATGCAGTGTAGTACTCCGGATTACCGTCTCGTGTCCATCGCATAGCATGTTGGACTCGGATCTTGTCTTTACTGCCATCTGGCCAGGAAATGCACAAATCGCTATCCCATTTCTTGGTCCCGTCCAGTTCACCAAAGCGAAGATATACTACGTCAGACCCTGTGTAACTTGAGGGATAAATATAGAAGCCCTTGAGTAAAGCGAGATATGCTTTTGTTTGCGTGGTCGGCCATTGGAACGATGCTCCGTCAAAAGTGGCCGAGAAAGGTTCAGATAACCAATTATTCGGCGTTGCCTTGTCAAACATGTTATGACCTTGTGCGTCGGTGACCTCCAACATGAATTCGATGGGGCTCATATCCCAAATCATCCCCGGTTTCGGGCCATAACTGTCCTGCTTCAAGAATTCATCAAACGGATCCTTTTCGCAGGAGGCCAATACCAGCAAGGTAATTATGGAGAGCAAGATCTTTTTCATAAAACAAAGTTATATATTTTAATTGGAATTTTGAGGTTAACGCTCCCACTGTCCCAAAATCTGGGACGGTAGCCGCATTTAGGGGCGTTTTCGCTTCTACTGTCCCACTTTTAGGGACGGTAGGCGCACAGGACGGCACCGGAGAATTCAGATTGTAGATATTGGAGCATATGCACAAACGTCAAATCTCGAACTTTTTTGAGGCTCTTCTGAAGCTGGACAAGTTTGTAGGAAAAGTTGAGGATGAATTGAATATTAGTCCACAATAATCCAATAGCCGTTGCGGTTGGCTCCTTCCCGGCGGATGATGCCTTTTGCTTTCAGATCGGCAAGCATCCTTTCGATCTGCCGGGCGCTCATATCCAGGTCTTTGGCAATCTTGGCAGCGGTTATGTGTTTATCTGCCCGTAGATATCCAAGGACGCGCTCCTGTTGGTAGTTGAGTCCTTTCTCTTCGGCGATTTCGGTATTGGACTTTCCCTGATGGTCGATAAGGGCGTTCAGAATCTCCTCCAGCATGAAGTCGATGAACGGGCCGCTATCGGCCAGATATGAACTCTTGTTGATGGCGTTGTAGTATGCCTGCTGGTTGGCGTAAACCATATTCTCGACCGGGAGATGCTCGAAGATCGGATTCAGACGGCCGAGGATGAGAGATTGCCAGAGACGTCCGATCCGGCCGTTTCCATCGGCAAAGGGATGGATGAATTCGAACTCATAATGGAAAACGCAACTTCGGATCAGGAGGTGGTCATCGGCATTTCCCAACCATGCGAAGAGGTCATTCATTAAGTCCCTGACCCTGTCTGCCTGGGGAGCGATATGGACGGGTTTATCCCCGTCGAAAACACCAACTCCTCCTTTCCTGAACATCCCGGCTTCATCCACAAGGCCGGCCATCATGGTCCCGTGTGCCAGAAGAAGGTCCTGAATGGAGAACGGGTCCAGGTTGGGAAAAAGTTCGTAGGTCTTGATGGCGTTTCGGACTTCCTGGATTTCCTTGAGCGGGGCAACGACAGTCTTGCCTTCGAGAACGGCCTGCACCTCACCTTCAGACAGCGTATTGCCTTCAATGGCCAGGGAAGAATGAATGGTTTTGATTCGATTGGCCCTTCTCATCCGAAGCGTATCACCCTGTTCCATCTTGATAGCATACCTTTCAATCTGGCTGGAAATGCTGGCAATCAGATTGATGGCTTTGGGCGATACCGTAAAAGGTGGTTTGTACATGGCTTATCCTGTCTTTAATTCCGTCAGTTATCCCGACATTTATTCCGACACAAATATACCATTTATTCCGACGAAAACAAAAGCCAACCTTCATAGATAAGGTTTGACCGATAAATTGGAATTTATCGCACGGTTAATCCTTGATATTGTTCATCATTCACCGCCTCCAGCCACTCGTTGGAAGCACCTTCCTGCACGTCCTTGTGATAGGTCAGATGCTGCATCCAGCTATCGGCGGCGGCTCCGTGCCAGTGCTTCACCCCTTCGGGGATGGCAATTACAACACCCGGTTTCAATTCCACGGCCTCTTTGCCCCATTCCTGATACCAGCCGCGGCCGGCCACGCAAACCAGTACCTGGACCTGCTTGTGGTGGATATGCCAGTTGTTGCGGCAGCCGGGCTCGAAGGTGACATTGTGGATGCCACCGCCTACATCGGCCAGATAACTGTTGCCGATGAAATACTGGGCATAGGCCGTATTCGGTTCCCCCTTGGGCCATTTGCTCCGGAGGGTGTAACCCTCGCTGTCCAGCCAGGCGCAGAGTCCATCGACAAGTTCCTGGCTGTTGCCCATGTTCACTGCACCGGCTTTGTGGGCAGCCAGCTGCGGCGCCACACCTTCCAGGCCGCTCAGAGCGGCAACTGTAACGATTTCGCGGTCGGCTTTCGAGAACTGGTCCCCAGCGAAGATATCACCGAAGAGGTGAGCCTTCAGGTAATAGTCGTCCTGCGGACAGAAGGCATAGTCGAAAGTTCGGCCGGAAAGCTGCGTCTGGTTCTTTTTGCCCAGTTCGTATGCGGCTTTGGCATCGTCCCATTCTGCCGGGCGTGTCCAGGGCTTGCCCTCCTGCCAGGCTGGATTTGGGCTATCCTGCAGCACCTTACCCAGCACCCCCAGCGCATTCAGCGAACGCGGGAATCCCGTGTAGGCATAGAGCTGCGAAAAAGCCTCTTTTAGTTCGTTGACAGTTACGCCATTATCGAGCGCTGAACGCACGGCGGGCTCCAGGCGTTCCATACGCCCCTGTGCCATCAGGCAAGCACACGCTGCCAATCCTTTCTGACGCTCCGTAAGCGTCTGTGCGAAAGTGGTTGCCATAGTCAATAACGCAATAAAAAATGCTATTGCTTTCTTCATGATTTTCAGAATAAGAGATTCACGCCTTACAGGCTGGCCACCAGGATTTCTTTGATGTCCTATTATCCGTAAGTCTCAATCAGGTATTTCACAAACTGCGGGTCGGCGAAATTGACGGTACCCGTGTCGTACTGGTTCATCGATGCAATCCGGGCCATTTCTTCAGGAGTCAGGCTGAAATCGAAGATGTCGAAATTCTGCTCCATCCGTTCCCTGTGGGAACTCTTCGGGATGGCCACGATGCCGCGCTGGGTGAGCCAGCGAAGGGCCACCTGTGCGGCTGTCTTGCCATACTTCGCGCCGATGAGAGAAAGCATCTCGCTCTTAACGATGCCATCGACGCCCTGTCCGCCAAGCGGGCCCCAGGCCATCATCCTGGTATCCGTCTCAGTCAGAACGGGCTCAATAACCGTCTGCTGAATCATCACGTTGCACTGCAGCTGGTTCACCATCGGCTTCAGCTCCACATAATGCGCGAAGTCGAAGAACCGGGCCGCCTGGAAGTTGGAAACGCCAATGGCGCGCACCTTGCCGGCACGGTAGGCCTTCTCCATTGCCCGCCAGGTGCCGAACACGTCACCGTAGGCCTGATGGATCAGGAGCAGGTCGATATAGTTTGTCTGCAACTTCCGCAGGCTCTCGTCAATACTCTTTGCGGCCTTCTCCTCACCGGAATTGGATATCCACACTTTGGTCGTGATGAAAAGGTCCTTGCGGTCGATGCCGCTCTTTGCGATGGCACTGCCTACGCCTTCCTCGTTTCCGTAGGCCTGGGCTGTATCAATCAGCCTGTAGCCGACGCTGAGCGCATCCGAGACGCAGCGCTCACGCTCCTTCGGATCAACCCGGAACACGCCGTATCCCAGGAGCGGCATCTCCACGCCGTTATATAATTTGATAGTTTCCATATTCGTATATTAATGTGTTGCCTTAAGATACTGTAAATCCCCGTACCAATAGCTGGCAGCCTACAAGGACGGAGACCTCTTTCATTTCACGATGCTGTTCAGCCATTTCTCAACCTTGGCCCTGCCGGTACGCACCTCGTGGCCGTAGATGGCGAAACCCTTGGTAACGTTTGCTCCGGGGAATGCCTCTTTTACATCCTCAACGCAATTCGCGAGGCCGCTGCCTTCGTGCGTAGTAAAAGGTATAACGGTCTTGCCGTCAAGGTTGATGTCCTTGAACAGCGTGAACATCACCTGGGGATAAGTACCCCACCATACGGGTCCGCCGATGAAGACGGTATCGTACTTGGAAAGGTCAGGAACAGTGCCCTCGTATGGCGGCAGTTCGCCGTTCTGCGCTTCCTCTTTCGCCAGTTTGATCAGCGGATTATAGGCCATCCCGTCGTATTTGTGCGTGACGATTTCGAATTGGTCGGCGCCGATGATTTCCGTGATGTAGTCGGCCACGATTTTGGTGTTGCCCACCTCGATGTTACCCACGCTGTAATTATCACCTGCGTGAGAGAAAAAAATAACAATTGCCATAAGGATTAAATTAAAGACCGCTTAACCGATTGATTATCAATATGCGGCCAAAAATCAAAAGTTCATTTGCACAACGTTTGCACAACAGAAAACCTCGCATCGAATTCTGGCATTCGTGCGAGGTCTGACGGGTGTAATTCCGTTGTGCAAATATGGGAATTGTTGTGCAAAAAAGCAAACCCCTACCCAAGAAAAACCCGCCGGAATCTCTCGACTCCAGCGGGCGTTCGGTTTAGGTTCCGTCTTCCGAGACGCGAGAGGCTTAGGCCCCAGCGGTCCACGAGGTCTCGGCCAGCATGGTGCCGGACTTCTCACCGGTGCTGGAGTTGACGTAGTAGTAGCGGAAGAAAATCTTCGGCGCTGCGGCGCTGGGGGCACCGTTCTTGGCCACATAGTCGGCACGGATGTCGATGGCGGCTGCGGTGGGTTCCTCGACCATCTTGATGGCAGAGGCCTTGGCATGAGCGCGGCTCACGCCGTTGGACTGACCTTCGGTGGCCTCAATGACCAGGAAGATACCGCCGTTGTCGGCGAGGGCCTGGTCCAGCTTGAAGGTGAAGGTGTCGCCCTGGCACACGATGGTGGCGCTTGACGGGTTCTCTACGCCGAGCAGCGTAGGCGGAGTGGTCTCGGGCTGGCCGCCGCAAGCGACGATCCAGTAGTTGAGACGGGTGAAGAGGTTGGCACCCGAGATCTTGCCCTTGGTGCCCAGGACGCTGCGGGCCTCCTGGCTGAGGGCGAGCTTGTTCCACGCCAGGATCTTGTCGTTGGACAGCGTCTTCCACATGGTGGTGAGGCGCTTGAAAATGCCCTTGACGTTTGCCTGGTCGCTGGTACGGACACTGCCGCCGTATCCGCGGTTGCGGATGTACTTGCGGTTCTTCACTTTGGCTGCGGTCACGCCCTTGGCGCTGCCGCTCATCTCCTCGAAGGCGATGGAAGGAATGTACTTCATAGTGGTTTAGGATTTGAAGTGGTTGATAATAAGGAATATAGAGTAGATTACTACTATCACGAGCAACACGAGGGCAACAACCCCGAGTTTCATTTTGAAGGACTGCCACCAGGTCGGCTTCTTCTCCACCTCGACCGTCACCGTCTGGACCTTGTCCCTGAAGACCAAGGAGTCCCGGTAGACAATCTCTTTCTCTACAGCCACCGGCCGGCGAACGGGCTTCGTCTCCAGCGAGTGGTGCAGGATTCCGGCGGAGACAACGGCTTCCGACTTGGCAAATTCGTTCTCAAGTACGGAGGCCGTGTCCAGCGTGGCCACCTTCTCCACAATCACCGGCAACTCCACATAGGCGGTGTCTGTGACTTTCTCCACCACGGTGCGGACTTCCACCTTGGTACTGTCTGTCGATGGAAGCTGGCGGACAGTACTGCAGGCAGAAGCGGTGAGCAGAAGAAGGAGTGGCAGGTAGTATTTCATAGGTAGGTTTATTCGTTGGTCTTACGTTCGTTCTCGATAACGTCGCGGAGTTCAGCCTCGAACTTCCGGAACTTGACATCGTAGGAAGCCTTGACGCCCAGGATGGCCCCGCAGAGGACGAGCAGCTCGCTCACAATCGAGATGGCGGAATTCGCTATCTCACCCAGCGGCGGGATGAAGAACAGGCACACGGAGGCGATCAGGACGCCGCTGCTGAAACTGGCCACGGCGATGATGCCCTGAAGGCGCGTGAGTTCTATTTTCTTCCTCTGAGACATGGCGTCAAATCTTGCTATTCTTCAACGGGTTCGGGTGCAGGCTCCTCTCCCTCCCTCACGAGGAAGGCGAAGGCAAACGGTTCACGGCCGGTATCCCAGAAGCCCATGACACGACGGTCCATCGTGAAGATCTTGTTCTCGATGTGGCATTCGCCCATACCGAAGCAGTCTTGGTGGAACTGGTTGCCGCCGCCGGGGACCGGAACATCCGCAGTGACGTTTGCCGGCATCTGTTCAAACGTTGCTTCCCACGGGAGATCCCTCTGGGCGTAAGAACAGCTGGAGAACTGGAGGTGCATAAACACCCAGTGGTCGAACACCACGACGAAGGAATCGCTGCTAAAACGCAGGTAGTTGCCCTCAGTCGTGACTGTGAGGCGCTGCTTGGTTCCTTTGATGGCGTTGGCTCCTTGATTGAGCTGTGCGTACATCGTGACAAAGTAGAGCGTCAGAGGGCCGTTCTGGTCGAACCAGGGCTGCTTTTCCACAACGATGGTATTCTTATCCTTGATCCAGGATTTGAGCACGGTCCCACCGTCATAGATGGCGTCACCCCAACTATAGGACTGAGTCTCGATGAAGCGTACGAACACGCCGCCGATGGTACTGCGATCAATGGTCAAATCAGGAACGGTAATCTCCAACTGGTCACAGGCCTGGTATGCCGGATTGGCGGGGTCGAACGTGACTTTCGCATTGAGAACCACGTAATTCGGGGCCTGATAGTCCTTGAACTGGATCTGGCCCGCGCCGAAATTATTGCTTATACTATTGAACATAACTGTGGCCTCCTGCTTTTAGTAAATGATTCCGGTTCCGAAGACTTCCGTCTTGGTGTAGTAAGGCCCGCCACGATGGGCAAAAGTCAGTTGGGACTTGCCGTTGCGGTTGTACATATACACCAGGTAGGATTGGGCATTGATATGGCCGTCATCGTCGTTGGAGCGACCAATCGCCATTCCAGTACCGACAACCCCTGCCGGCAACGCCTGATCCAGATAAACCTCGGACGAAGCAACGTTGCTGTGGCCAAGGCACTGGGCATTGAACTGCGCTACCGGAGCGCCGGTAGAGAAGTCCACGTCCAGGGAGGACACGTGGCTTTCCTCGGTGGGATCGAGATTGTCCATCGTAGCCTTGACACGGCGCTGGTAAGGAGATTCGCCGGTAACGACGACGGTATCACGGCATTCCAGACCGGTGAAGCCGGTGGCAGTATCCAGCCAGTAAGTCTCAATGAAAACCTTTTCACCGGGCACGGGTTCTACGCCGATGGTCTTGAGGTAGAGCCTGGTGACATCCGCCTCGCCCCAGTCATCCTCCATACCGGGAGTAATGATGACGGTCTTGCTCCAGCCATTGGAGACACCGGCACTCTGGGAAACGGACATCTTCACCACGAACTTGAGCGGTGCAGACTCGTGCTTAATCCCGCCGAACACAACCAGCTCGGGGGTGACAACAACCTGAGAGTAGGACACGTTGGGAACGGCCACTTCGGCTGCAGGAGCATCCGCCATCATGCTCTCCCCGGCCATTACGCGGTAGGAGTTCAGACGGATATACAGGTTAAGGCCGGAGATCTCCGCCTTCTGTCCGAGCGAAGAAGCACCGCTGGCGTGTTCTGCCAGGCGGTCCCATTCGCGCATCTGTTCAGAGGAGAGGGCCTTCCAGCTCTTCGAAATCTTCTTGAGGGAAGCACGGCGGGCAAGCTGGGCACCCGTCGCTGCTCCGGTCGGGAAACATTTCAAGGAAAGGACGCTACGTCCGCCAACCTGGCGAGCCGTAACGCCCTTTGCCGACCCGGAAAATCCCCCGAAAGCAATGGAAGGAAGCGCTATCATGAAGTTTAAGTTTAGGTTTAAGTATTCAGGTCCATTCTTCTGAGAACAAAGTTAGCAAATTATAGTTATTGTTCAAACACAATTATTTACACTATTTTATTTCAAGTGCAACTTTAGCAAGAAAGACGCAAGAGTGTAAAAGAAAACCTCCCGTCTAGAGGAGGTCGAACTGGAAAGATTCTTGGATGAGCTGGTTTCTGTATCCTGTCACATTGTCCAGCAGCCGGTGCCGGCAGTTGATCTGATACCTGGGCAGATCCAGGTGGGAGAAATTCTTATAGTCCGGGATGACGAAATCTATCACGCCGCCGGGAGCCGGGCAGTCCTGCAGGGCCAGAAAGTTTCTCATCTTCCCCGGGTTGATGCATCCGCCAGGCGAAGTGAGGTGCAGCCGGTTCAGTACCCGGTAGCGTTCCGGATGGTCCACCCCACAGACGAAGCATCGGAAGGTAAGACGCAGATCCTCTCCATCCACGGCAGCTGCGACGAACTCCAGTGCATACGGAGGGAACTTGACGAAGGCCTGGGGCTCCGGCACGTGCTCGTTGCCAAGGGTGACAAAGCCGTGGTAAGCCGACACGAACAGATTGTTCCCTGATATGTACGCTTTGTGGTCAAACGGTGGCCGGTGGGGCTCCACCTCCTCTGCCAGGTCATTCCAGAGCAGCTGCGTCTGGCCCGGGATGGTCCGCCAGGCGGCCATGGCCCTCTGATGCACGCTCATATGCGCCTGCTGGCCAGCCGTACCCGGGAAGACCGGCTTGCAGCGCTTTCTGGTATAGCACCTCCCGTGCCTGTGATACCAGGTGGTGTCTCCGGCAGATCCGAAGCCATCACTGAAGAGGATATTTGGACGGTACAGGGGCATATCGCGTTTATAACTCTTGGGCATCCAAAGGGCTCATAGTAAGCTGGAAGCCAACACAAATATAGTAAAAATCAGCGACTTAAGCAAGCATAATCACACCTGCAGCGGCGTCAGCCGCTGCCTCCCTGAGTATATATTTATACCCTTTTTCCGGCCTTCGGGCGGGTGATGCCGGTCGATGTCGCACCGAGGCTCGGGCGTGTGTCCCTGGTTGGCCTATGGTGCTGGAAGTCTTGCAGGCGGAGGCGTCAGGGCGGGAGATGTCGCCGGCGTTCCCTCTGACCTCGATGCGGGAGCCGCCTGCAAGTCTTCCAGTGCCATAGGGCGCGGAACGAAGTGGAGCGTGGCCGGGGAGGCGGTCTTGCGTGTGAGGGTTGGCGGGCTTGGGCGGGCCAACGGCTGGGAGACCTTAGGCTCCCAGACGCCGACCAAGACCGACAACGTGGGTGGGAAGACGGCCTCCCCGGCCTGGGCCGGGACGGCCCACCTTGTGAGCGGCGCACCGACGTTGGAGCGGGGTACCAGGGTATACGCGAACAGGCACAGACCTTCGAATAAAGGTATAAGGCCACATCGCTGATGCGTGCGGAACCGCGCAGTCTTTGGCAGTTTGGGGAACGGCGAAGCTGTGGACCAAACTGACAATGTCTGCGCCAGCGGCCGGGACGGCCGCATCCTGGACGCCCGGAACACTTCCGGCGGGGTTCACCCCGGCGGAGGTGTGGAGGAATAGCGGCCAGGTATAACAAGCCGTAGGCTTACCGAGGAGTGGAGGGGCTTTGCTCTTCTGACGGAGCCTGCGGAGGAAGAGGAGCAAAGACACGGAACGACCCAGCAGCGGAGCTGCGTAAGGCGGCGGACTGCTCGCACTGCACTGAGGCTCCCAGCGAGTGATGGCGGTCGCATAGCACTGACGGTATTCGGGACGGCACTTTGCGCCCACGCATACCACTGACACTCTATCAGAGAAAGGAGCGGAGGCAGTGGTCTCAAGCGCCCTCGCGAAGAGACGACTGCCGGAGCGGGGCCGGAATCTTGACACCGCTGATACGAAGGAGCGCAAAGTGCGCAGCCCCCCGACGGGCCTGGAGGCCGGAGGTCCTTGAGGGGGGCTGCTTGTCCGACGCCGCCTCGCACGGGCGGATATAGGCACCGACCTAACTGCGTGGTACAAAGGGAGTTAGTTAACATAATCTAGATTGTGTATACCCGCAGCGGGCAGGACGGTCGAGGCGGGCTTCTGACCCTCGAAGATTGATACCCTCCCTGCGGTGGTACTCCCTTGATGCGAGGAGTTACACAATCTCGATAAGATTATGTTAACTCACGGATTATCAGCACTTTCGGTGGAGCGGGGCACGACGGAGCCCGGGCGATTGTCTTCCCCTTGGGGGGCCAGGGGGGATTCCAGGGCGAGTCTCTTGCCGGCTTCGGGTGTGCGATGGCAAGGGCAGCGGCAGGCAGCCGCTGCGTGGGGCCGGCAAGAGTCTCGCAA
>JBGVCF010000008.1:0-15837 GCA_045226315.1 Candidatus Cryptobacteroides sp. | reverse complement strand
TGAGGTTTTCTAACAGGCGCCCTTCCGGGTTCTCCCACTGTAAAAAACACACATACAACTCTTGGTGTTTACTTTTAAGGGTCGTTATAGTTACTCGCAAAGATGGTTATTTTTTTTGAAATAACAAACATAATTGTGAAAAAAGTTTACAACGTTCCCCATATATGTAACCATTTGTATAAGGATTCCGGGTATACTTTTCTCTTGCGGGTAAACAATCTCTTACCAATTTTCTCTTTAATGATGCAAAAAAAGTGATTTTCGTTTCAAACTTCGTGCATTTTTTTCTGCTTTTTTTACATCACACTCTTTGTTCTGAGCCATCTATAGAGTGTTTTCGGGCTCACCTTGCACCTGCGGGCAATCTCCCGCTTCCCGATTCCCTGTTCGAGCATCCGATAAATCTTCTTCTCCTGCAGATCCAGACGATATCTTTTATTCAGGGCCCCCACCGGTCGGCCCAAGACCACGCCCTCGTCCTTCATTCGGGCCAGCGCCTGGCGGGTTCGTGCGCTGATGAGGTTTCTCTCAATTTCGGCCGATAGGGCAAAAGCGAAGGCCAGTACCTTTGACTGGATGTCGTCGCCCAGCCGATAACCGTCCTTCACCGTCCATACCCGGCACTCCTTTCCCATGCAGATGCTCAGGATCTGCATAATCATGAAAAGGTTTCGGCCCAGGCGGGACAGTTCGGCGCAGATAATCAGGTCCCCGGCTTTCACCCTGCGAAGAAGTCGGCCCAACTTGCGTTCGTCAACGCTTCTGGTTCCGGAGATGGTTTCTTCAATCCATCCGTCGATGGTGAGACCTTGCTGCTGGCAGAAACAGTTGATTTCGTGCCGTTGGTTTTCCACGGTCTGTTTGTCCGTGCTTACGCGAATGTAACCGTAATTCATAAGTCTTCAATGTTTAGTGTTGTGGGTTAAATAGGCCCAAGGTACTATACCTCTTAATTATATATACGGTTGCCAGCCGATATAAAATGAGGTGAATATGTTGTTTTATCAAAATGTCGTTGTTAAACTCCAGCCGGGCCATGCGAAGAGTCTCTATAAATGCTAAAAAAGCATTTCTATTTAACGACCCCGGCTTTTTTATCGGCCCACCACCCTCCCAATCATAAGAAACCCACAACAATCACCTGAAACAACACTATCTTTTTTACGATTCTAGGTTTTCCGGATTCCATACCGTATGTTTGTGGTAGTGCTTTCTATGATTTTATTTTGATATAATTCACTAATTAGTTAACTTTGCAAGTGAAAAAAGAGTTTGTGAGACAGGTGGTCGTATTTGAGGATCACTTCAAGGAGTTTAGAAAAACGCTGGACAGGGAGACACTGAAGAAATTGTATCAGGTGCTTACCTTGATTATGAGTGTGGAGAGTATCCCTTCAAAGTTTCTGAAAGCGATAAAAGGAAGGAAAGGACTCTTTGAGATTCGGATAGAACAGGGGAACACGTGTATCCGGATTTTTTGTTGCTTTGATGAAGGGAATTTGATTATTCTTTTCAATGGCTTTCAAAAGAAGACGCAAAAAACGCCCGTGGAGCAGTTAGACAGAGCCGAGACCTTAATGAAGAAGTATTTTGACCAGAAAAATGAGCAAAGTAATGGATAACGAAGTTCTTAAGAAGATGCACCTGACATCTATCGAGGACCTCATAACAGAGGACTTTGGGGCGATGGGTTCTCCCGAACGGGAACAATTTGACATCGAGTGTGATGCCTTTATCATTGGCGAGCGAATAAAGGGAGAGCGTCTTAAAGCCGGTCTCACCCAGGAACAGTTAGCCGATAGGATTGGTACAAAAAAAAGCTTTATTTCGAGAGTGGAGAGGGGACGTGCCGATATTCAATTATCAACTTTAGTTAAACTGTTTCGCGGTTTAGGCCGACGAGTAAGTGTCAGGGTCATATAAGGACCAGCATCTGGAATTGTACCCCTCCGGGGCCCCCTCATGGGACCCCGGCTTTTTTATCGGCCCACCTCTATGTATGTATTCTGACCGCTAATCGTTCAGTATTCCGGTGCGGAAGGTTGGTCATGTTACCGCGGAAGGTCCGATTTTAGGTTGCTAATCTTCCGCAGTAATTCTGGGGTAGAGACCACTCCAGGGCACTTTCCATGCGGAAGGTTGGCGCACTAAAAACTGACCCTCCGCAACTGTGCCGCCAACCTTCCGCACCATAGTTGTATTATATGTAAACTTTGATTATTTTTGCATAACGATGAGAGATATACTGACGTATTATGAATCACAAGAACGACGGACAGATAAGGAGCTATAGCAGGGTATTGGACCAGAAGTACGGTGCTCCCGGAACACCCGAAAGAGCTCAGTTTGAAGCCGAAGCCGAAGCTTTTTACTCCGGACAAATGATTCGTGACGTGCGAAAAGAAGCCGGGATGACTCAAATGGAATTGGCGAAGGAGATAGGTGTAAACAAGAGCTATATCTCCCGGATTGAGAACGGACAAATCGTTCCATCGGTTGCATCTTTCTTTCGTATGATTTCGGCAATGGGGATGCAAGTGCAGATTGTAAAGGGATAAAGATTCCGCATTTTTTCGTAACTTCGCAAGTCAATAGTTTTTGCAGACATGGCACAGAAAAAAGAGGAACAGAAGGCCGAAACAAAAAAGAAGTCTTCCTGGATAGTGAAAAATCTAGTAGGCGCCGTTATCTTTATGGTGGCGCTGGTGGTACTGGCCTCGGTGGGGCTCAGCCTCATCACCAGGCACGGGAAAACCGTCATCACACCGGATTTCACCAATCTGAGCGTAAAACAGGCCGAGGAAGCGGCCCTGGAAGGCCATGTGAAGGTGAAAGTGGTAGACTCCGTGTTCGTACGGCGCCTCCCCGGCGGCGTGGTTTATCGGCAACAGCCCAAGGCCGGTTCCACTGTGAAAAAAGGCCGTAGCGTGTTCCTCACCATCAACTCTATCGTACCTCGCAAGGTGGTGATGCCCAATCTTTTCGGCTATTCGGTAACCGAAGCCCGCGCCGAACTGCAAAACCGCGGCCTGAACCTGGGAAAACTCACATATGTGAAGGATATCGCTACCAACACGGTGCTGGGCCAGTACTGCGAAGGAAAAGAGGTGAAAACCGGCGATCTGGTAGTGAACGGCTCCACTATTGACCTTAAAGTGGGCGTTAGCGGGGAAGACAATGTTACCGTAGTCCCCCGCCTCATCGGCATGAAGTATGTCCCCTCCGTAGATGTCCTGCACGACCATTTCCTGAATGCCGGCCGCGTACGCTTCGACAAAGAGGTCAAGACTTACACCGATTCTCTGAACGCAGTGGTATACAAGCAGGACGCCCTGGGCGAAGAAATGCCTTACGGCTCCTCCATCAATCTGTATCTGACCCTGGATCTTGCAAAAGTGCCCGTGCAATAGGAGATTCTTCGCTTCGCTCAGAATGACAATAGAGGAACGCAGCATAATAGAAGAGAGTCAGAGCACGGACGAGATGTTCGAGCACTTTCGGATTCTGGTGGACAAAGGCCAGGAGCCGCTGCGCGTAGATAAATTCATTGCCACGCATCAGGAAGATACTTCGCGGCACCGGGTGCAGCAGGCCATTAAGCTGGGCTATGTACTTGTGAACGACAAAGCGGTGAAAGCCAATTATTTGGTTCGGCCCTGCGATGTAGTGAAGTTCGTGATGCCCTATGAGCGGCGCGGAACGGAAATCCTGCCCGAAAACATCCCTCTGGACATTGTGCACGAAGACGACGACGTGCTGGTGGTGAACAAACCCGCCGGCATGGTGGTGCACCCCGGACACGGCAATTACAACGGCACGCTGGTAAACGCCCTGGCCTATTACCTGCACCTGGAGCCGGACGTGGAAGACGAAAGGATGGGCGTGCTGGTGCACCGCATAGACAAAGACACCAGCGGCTTGCTGGTGGTGGCCAAAAACCCTGCTGCGCAGTTAAATCTGGCCGATCAGTTCTTCGTCCATTCCATCGACCGCATCTACACCGCCGTGGTGTGGGGCAATCTGGCCGAAGATGAAGGTACCATTGAGGGAACTATCGGCCGGGACCCCAACGACCGCCTGCGTTTCCGCGTGTACGACGACCCTGAAAAAGGAAAATGGGCCGTGACGCACTGGCGCGTGCTGGAACGCATGGGCTTCATCACCGTGGTGGAATGCCGCCTGGAAACCGGCCGAACGCACCAGATCCGCGTGCACATGGCATCTATCGGCCATCCCCTTTTCAACGACGAACGATATGGCGGGGCCGAAATCCGTCAGGGCACCATCTATGCCAAGTATAAGCAGTTCATTCAAAACTGTTTCGCCCTCTGCCCCCGCCAGGCTCTCCACGCCCGCACCCTGGGCTTCACCCATCCAAAAACAGGAGAGAGACTCCATTTCGAAGTCCCTCTCCCGGAAGACATGTCCGCCCTCATTGAGAAGTGGCGGAATTACGTGGGCTAGAACGGACGGCCACCCATGGGCGGGCCACCGCGGAAACCGCCGGGACCGCCGCCCATACGGGCGCGCATTTGATCGCGGGCCTTGCCGAAGTTGCCGAAGCGCCAGGTGAACGACAGCATGATATATCGGCCTAAGGTATTGTTGAGCACCTCCTGATGATAGTTGGCGGTGTCGCTCACCGTGAGGTTCTGGGCCTGTCCCAGAAGGTCGTAGGCCTTGAGGGAGATGGTGCCCTGACGCTTGAACACCGGCATGGAAAAGCTGGCATTCCATACAAACTGTGCCGGAGGGGCCGATGTATAACCGTTGTACCAGTTGTAGTTGGCATCCGTAGACAGTTCGATGCCGCTATTGCCGATGGTCCACTTGAAGGAACCGCTCACCTGGTTGTTCCAGGTGGGGTCCACGGCTTCCTGCACAGTGTACCAGGGCTTGTTGAAGCGGGTACGACCGCTTACGATGACCTCGATGTTATCGCTGCGGTAAGTGGCGCGCAGGCGCTCCGTGAAGCTGAGGGAACGGGTGTCGTTGGCCAGGAAGTCATTGGTCCACTGATCTTTATGATCCTCGAAATAATACTGGTGGAATTTCTCGTAGTTGAACTGTTCTCCATCCCAATAATCGGTCATGTCCAGTTTGGCGGCACCCAGGAAGCTGCCGCTCTTGGAGAAACTCACATTGGTCATGTTGGAGATGGAGAAGTTGCTCTTGGCGATGGGAGCATTGATCATGAGCCGGGCATTGGCATTGTAGCTGTTCTTGCCGTTCACCGGGAAGGAGTACTGCCGGCTGTTTTCATCGTACCAAATAGCGCTGGTGATGGGATTCTGCACCATGCCGCCTTCCAAATGCAGGCGGGCCGTGAAGAAGGTCTCCTTGTTGGAGAATTCGATGTCTGAGCGAAGGCTGTGATTGAAATACGGCGTAAGGTAAGGGTTACCCAGAGCCATAGCCAGCGGGTTGGAATTGTCCAGTACAGGATTCAACTGGCTGGTGGAAGGCTGGGTGCTGCGTCCGAAGTAGAACAGGCGGATATTGGAATTATCCGTGAAGTCGTAGAACAGCATGGCACGGGGCGCGAAGTTCCAGCGTTTGTCGGAATATTCCTTGCCATTAGTATAATTATAGGTATTGGTAGGAATGGCCGATGCACCCAACTGGCCGCGCAGTTTATCGTTCTGGTACATGAACGCGGCACCGATGTTCTGGTTCAGGTTGCGGTTGATAATCTTGTTACTGTAGGCTTCGTCGTAGGTTTCCCCAGTTGCCACATAAGTCATGTAGATGGACTCCAGGGTGGGGATATCCACAGAATAGGCAAACGGCAGACCGCTGTTATATACATCCTTTATGGTTTCGCTGCGGGACCAGTTGATGTTGTAGCTGCCTTCCAGATAGAAGTTGTTGCCCAGGGGTTCCGTGTACACCAGACGGCCGCCCACACCGCGGGTCTTGGAGCTTTGGTCTATGCGCTGGTTCACCAGGGTGGGATCGGCGGTGGGATCTACGGAACCGTCGGCGAGGAACTTAGTATTGGTGAGCGACTGGTTCAGGCCGTCCATGAAGTTGTTGGAGATATTCCAGGTAAGGTTCACGGACAGGGTACGGCCCGGGATGCCCAGACGCTGGCGGAACAGCAGGAAACCACGGGTTTGCATGTTCTTGTTGTCGCCGGTGTTGCTGGTGAAACCGTTGTTGGTGCGGTTGGTCTGGGTGTCTTTCCAGGTGTCAAACACACTCTGCTGCAGATAGCTGCCCCGGCCGAAGTTGATCTGCGGCTGGAACAGGATGGAGGTGTTCTCGCTGAACTTGTGCTCGAAGCGGACGCCGAAGCGGTGACCGTCCGTGAAGCGGTGGCTCATACCATCGGTGTCGGAGTACAGGGTGCTCTTGTCGGTCATGTAGGTTTCCTTGTAGGAATCCTGCGTTACGTCCACGATGGAACCGTTGTACAGGTAGTTGCCGCCCAGGTCCATTTTGTCGCCCAGAAGGTCGAAGTTGGCGTTGACGCCGCCCATCCAGGAGGTGGTGATGCCGTTGGCGCGGCCCCAGCCGCCGCCACCCATCATGCCCATGCCGCCTCCGCCGCCCATCATGTTACCCATCATGGAACCGGAGAGGTCGTTGAAACCACGGTTGTTGGTGTTGTTACCGTTCAAGATTACGCTGATCTGGCTATTCTCCGAGAATCGGCCGCCCATGAAGGCGCCTTGCCAGCGCCAATCGTTGGCCTGAGCTGCATTGGCGGGAATGTCGTGACCGCCGCCGGCCATGGCATTGCCGAACACGCCGTTCATCATGCCGCGCTGGACGGTGAGGTCGATCACCGTTTCCTCATCGCCGTCGTCGATGCCGGTGAATTCGGCCTGCTCACTCTTTTTCTTCACCACCTTCACTTTCTCCACCAGCTTGGCGGGAATGTTCTGGGAGGCCAGCTGAGGGTCGTCCAGGAAGAAGGTTTTGCCGGCGATGGTGATCTTGGAGATGGTTTCGCCGTTGGAGGTGATGGTGCCGTCTTCGGACACTTCAATGCCGGGGAGCTTCTTCAGAAGGTCCACCAGCATGTTGTCGTCGCTGATCTTAAAGGACGATGCGTTATATTCCACCGTATCCTTCTTGATGATGATGGGGTTGCCCACTGCCGTGACGGCGGCGGCATCCAGCACCTGCGTGTCCGGATCCATCTTGATCACGCCCAGGTTCATATCGGCCTTCACTTCCAGGCTTTGCTGATGGGGCTTGTAGCCCATGATTTCGGCCTTGAGGGTATATTTGCCAACGCGTACTTTCTCCAGCACGGCCTTGCCTTCCCCGTCTGTAAGGGTGAATTTGGGCTGGCCTTTTTCTGTGGAAATGGAAACGGTGGCAAAGCCCACGGGCTCTCCGTTGGTGGAGTCCTGCAGCTGCAGCGATACCTTGTGGGACTGCGCGCTGAG
This sequence comes from Candidatus Cryptobacteroides sp., assembly GCA_045226315.1. Classification (GTDB taxonomy): domain Bacteria; phylum Bacteroidota; class Bacteroidia; order Bacteroidales; family UBA932; genus Cryptobacteroides. The sequence continues at coordinate 8,437 of JBGVCF010000008.1, read as the reverse complement.
CGTGAGGGCGGTAAAGAGGCCTGCGAAGGCCATGAGGATTCTTCTAATCATACGTATTTCTAACCAATCAGTACTTTGACACTCTCACGAGGGCAAAGTTTAATGCTATTTTGAAATTCTGTCCGGATTTTCTTTCAGAAACTGTTCCCAGCCGCCTTTTACCTTGGAGGGACCCAGCGGACGGGCAGTTTCATAGTGGTGGCACAGGGCGATGGCCAGGGCATCCGTGGCGTCCAGGTGACGGCTTTCCAGCTTGACACCCAGTGTTTTTTCCAGCATCAGCTGCACCTGCTCCTTGGAGGCGGCGCCGTTGCCCACAATGGCCTCCTTGGCCTTTCTGGGGGCATATTCGGATACCTGCTCCACACCATATTCCTTGGCAGCCAGGATGGCGGCGCCCTGCGCCCGGCCCAGTTTCAGGACCACCTGAGCATTCTTCCCGTAAAAAGGACTTTCAATGGCCAGTTCCGTGGGATGGTAGCTGCGGCAAACATCGCCGATGCATTCGTAGATGGATTGCAGTTTGGTGTAGGCGTCCGGGTCTTTCCTTAAGTCCAGCACACCCATATCTACATAATAAGGTTTCTTGCCTTCTACCCGGATGATGCCGAAACCCAGCAACTGCGTGCCAGGGTCTATGCCTAATATAATCCGCTCCTTCTGCATAAGGTTCGCAAAGATAGGAATTTTTGGGCAAAAATTTGTTAATCTGATTATTATTTGTATCTTTGCAGTCCATTTTTTGAGATGACCGCTAAGCTCAGGCAAGACCTGCCGGCAATGGCAGGCGCTTACGGCCCAAAACTTTAGTAAGTTTTTGTACAATGTACGCTATCGTAGACATTGCAAGCCAGCAGTTTAAGGTAGAAGCTGGCATGGACATCTTCGTGAACCGCCTCCAGGCCAAGAACGGAGAATCCGTAGAATTCAACAAGGTGCTCCTCCTGGACAATGAGGGTGCCGTGAAAGTAGGTACTCCCTATGTAGAGGGTGCTGTGGTAAAGGCCACCGTCCTGGACGACGACGCCAAAGCCAAGAAAGTGCTTGTTTTCAAGAAAATCCGTCGCAAGGGTTTCCAGACGCTCAATGGCCATCGCCAGAAGCTCACCAAAATCCACATCGACGCTATCGCTTAACTTTAAAAGACTGAAAGATTATGGCACACAAGAAAGGTCAATCCAGTTCCAAGAACGGTCGTGAGTCGCATTCCAAGCGTCTCGGCATCAAGAAGTTCGGCGAAGAAGTCGTAAAGGCCGGCAACATCATCGTGCGTCAGCGCGGTACCGCCCACAACCCGGGTCTGAACGTGGGTATGGGTAAGGACCACACCCTGTACGCTCTCATCGACGGCACGGTTAAGTTCACCCGCAAGCGTGAGAACAAATCTTATGTTTCCGTACTTCCTCTGGAGAACTAAGACATGTTAACCCTGAAACTTTTGCGCGAGTCTCCGGATTTTGTAATCCGGAGACTTGCTGTTAAAAACTTTGACGCCAAGGACATTGTAAACAAAATCATTGTCCTGGACGATCACAGAAAAGCCCTCCAAACCCGCAGCGACAGCTATCTGGCGCAGCAGAAGAAATTTGCTGCCGCCATCGGCCAGCTCATGAAGGAAGGCAAGAAAGAAGAGGCCGAAGCAGCCAAGGACGAAGTGGCCAAGATGAAAGCCCGCTCCAGCGAACTGCTGAAGATGGCCGATGAAAACAACGAGAAGCTGAACGAACTCCTGGCCCTGCTGCCCAACATCCCCTGCGATCAGGTTCCTGAAGGAAAAGGCGCAGAGGACAACGTGGTGGTGAAAATGGGCGGTCCGGAGCCGCAGCTTCCGGAAGGCGCCCTCCCCCACTGGGACCTGGCCAAGAAGTACGACATCATCGACTTCGACCTTGGTGTTAAGATCACCGGCGCCGGTTTCCCTGTGTATAAAGGAAAAGGTGCCCGCCTGCAGCGCGCCCTCATCAACTTCTTCCTGGACCGCAACACCGCGGCCGGCTACAAGGAAGTGGAACCGCCCGTGCTGGTGAACCCCGCTTCCGGTTTCGGTACCGGTCAGCTGCCGGACAAGGAAGGCCAGATGTACTTCTGCAACGAGGACAAGTTTTACCTGGTCCCCACCGCCGAAGTTCCCGTGACCAACATTTTCCGGGATGTGATCCTGTCCGATGACCAGTTCCCCCAGAAGCTTACGGCCTATACGCCCTGCTTCCGCCGGGAAGCCGGTTCCTACGGCAAGGACGTGCGCGGCCTCAACCGCCTGCACCAGTTCGACAAAGTGGAAATCGTGCGCATCGAGAAGCCGGAGAACAGCTACTCCGCCCTGGACGAGATGATCGCCCACGTGGAAGGCCTGGTGAATGCCCTGGGGCTCAAGTATCGCATCCTGCGCCTGTGCGGCGGCGACATGAGTTTCACATCGGCCATCACCTACGATTTCGAACTCTGGAGCGCTGCCCAGGGCCGTTGGCTGGAGATTTCCTCCGTTTCCAACTTCGAGAGCTTCCAGGCCAACCGCCTGAAATGCCGCTACAAGGACGAAAACGGCAAGACCCAGCTGGTCCACACCCTCAACGGCAGTTCCCTGGCCCTGCCCCGCGTAGTAGCCGCCCTGCTGGAAGACAACCAGAAAGACGGATACATCGAAATCCCCGAGGTCCTCAGACCCTACACAGGTTTCGACCGCATCGACTAAGCTTTGCGCGTGGAGGCAAACGCCTCTGGCACTGCAAGTTATAAAAAATCGATTACCCCAAACGGAGTAATCGATTTTTCGTTATGCTCTGTCTGTCAGTCGTTTACCTCCACGAGCTCCACGAACCGCGCCATGCCTTTGGTGGCTACGTCCTGGATAAAGGTGACGCGGGGGTCGGAGATGGGTACGGGCTTGGGGTCAATCACGTAGATGGGACAGTCGTTGCGGGCATAACGGTAGAGTCCGGCGGCAGGATACACCTGCAGGGAGGAACCCACGATAAGGAGGATATCGGCCTGCTCCACCAGATCGATGGCTTTGCCGATATTGGGCACCGCTTCACCGAAAAACACGATATGGGGCCGCAGCTGGCTGCCATTAGGGGCTAAATCGCCCAAAATGACAGGCCGATAACCCACGTCGATGACCTCGGCCTCCGATTCCGTGCGGTCGTAGATGCCGTTTTCCGGACGCACCTTGGTGAGTTCCCCGTGCAGATGCAGCACGCGGGTGGAGCCGGCACGCTCGTGCAGGTTGTCCACGTTCTGGGTGATGACATCCACCCGATAGTCCTTCTCCAAATCGGCCATGGCCACGTGGGCAGCGTTGGGCTTGGCCTCCTTCAACTGGGCCCGGCGCTGATTGTAAAACTCCAGCACCAGCTTCCGGTTGCGGTACCAGCCTTCAATGGAGGCCACGTCGTTCACGTTATACTGTTCCCACAGACCACCTGTGTCGCGGAAGGTGGCGAATCCGCTTTCGGCCGAAACCCCGGCCCCGGTTAAGATTACTAAATGCTTTTTCATTTCATGCGCGTGCTGTAAAAAACTGTTCCGTCCTGGGAAGTCCATTCTATCTTGTCACGGGAGGCGTCCATCCTCACCTTTCTAGCATTTCGGGAGATTCCCTCAAATGCCCGGGTATAATCCCGCTCCCATTCCTCCCGGTACTCCTTAACCCTGGCATCCAGGCTGTCCTTCTTCCCTTCCACGGCCACCATTTCCGAGATATCCAGATTCACGACAACTGACTTCGGATCATTGACCGTGATGAGGGAGTCCCCCTGCAAACGCCACTTGCCACCCCACTCCAATCTCGTTTTCAGGGTACCCGACCAATCAGCCGTAATCCAGGGCTGCTGGGTGTATGCGACAAAGGAGAAAAGACTGTCTTTCCGGAACTCGTAATAGTTCTGGGCATTGCCCTGGGCATGCTCAATCTTCCAGGTTCCCAACAACTTCCTGGCTGTAACGGCCACGCCCGTCTGGGTGATGCTGTTGATGTAGTCGTCCATCTCCTGGTCTGTGATTCCCATCATGAATTTGTTTTCGTCATTCATCCGGGACCAGTTGTCGATATACTGACTGATCAGGCGTGCCCGGATGGGGGCGTTGTCCAGGAAATAACGGACACCCTTTTCGGAGAACTTCCGCTTCAGATACTTCCGGACCAGATTCTCATAATCTTCCCCCGTTTGATAATCGGCATCGTAGATATACTCCCGGTACTCCTTCTGGGGAACAGGATAAATAAACTTGTCATCCGTATTAAGCAGATCCTCCAGTCCACGGCGGGAATAATAGAAAGACTGCACGTTGTCGATGAACTTCACGCTGCCCAGGTTCTGCCAGGAATCCTGGCTGCTGTGGAAAATCCGTTCCTTGGAATCGTCAAAATGGTATTCCCCTCCGTCGTTGAACAACCATTCCAACACCGGATAAATGGAATCGTACGGGGCCGTCTCCAGGCTGTCCGGCTGTTCCCGCCAAAGCCGGGACCTGGAGCCTTGCACCTCCTCCTGCTTCTTGATCGTTTTCAAAGCCTCCACGGTATTGTCAATATCGTGGATAATCATGATGGCCGTAAGCCGCTGTGCCCGTCCCTTTTTGTTGCTTTCCCGTATCCCGTTAAGGGTGAAGGTGAGCGCCACGCCGATGGCGGTACCCAGCAGGGTGACCAGGAACTGTTTCCAGTTAATGCCTTTGTTGTCCATCTTTACTCCTTGATCTCAAAAAAGTACTTGCGCAACCAATACTCGAACAGCGGGTCCTGAAACAATGGCGCGTCGTTCTGATCAAAGGTGAGCACCTCTTTCTTCATGAGGGCGTCCTTCACGCGCTTCACATTGGCCGATGAATTGAGTCCGTACTTGCGGATGACATCGGCCGAACTGAAACGCACCACGCCGTCCAGGGTGGCCTTGAGCAGGTTCACCTGATGCGTGGTGAGGCCATTCACCATTTCCCGGAAACGGGGCGTGTGGAGGGAAATGAGGTCTTCCAGGGCCTCCACAAACACCGGTTCCATGATGTAGCCGCGACTTTTGGCATCGCAGATGGAAGCGAAGTTGTTCAGATACCACAGATTCCCCTTGAACAGGCGGCAAGCCCCCAGGATGAGTTCCTGGTTCACCACCTTGCCGCTGGACAGGAAGCCCCGCTGGATGTGCTCGCAGATCTCCCGTTCTGTGATAGGGGTAAGCGGCACGCGCTCCACCACCCGGTGGAAGAGCAGCCCGGAAGTAAAGAGGGACTTCATGGCGTTCACCCCGGAGCCGCAGAACACGAACACGAAAAGCCGACGGTCCCGCTGCTCCCGCAAAACGGCATCCAGGGGCCGCAGGATCACGTCGGGGTCTTCCAGCAAGCCCAGGCACTGGAATTCGTCCACTACCAGGATCATGCGGTCGCCGCGGTCGGCGGCCAGGCGGAATGGCAGGCGCAGCAGGGCCAGGACATCTTCCCGGTCCAGATCCCAGCTCAGGGACAGTACCTGGCCGCTCTCCGAGAAAGCACGGGGGTCAAAGACGAAGTGCGTCCCCTGCAGGTAGCGTTTCACCAGGGCGATGTATTCATCGGCCGAATTGGCTACCATGCGCATCACGGTGGTGCCCAGGCGCAGGAGGAAGGCCTCCGGCGTGCGCACGTTCAAGGCCGAGAACTGCCCCACGTAGAAGGATTTCCCGCCCAGACGCAGCGTAAATAATGTCTGCTGCACCAGCGAGGTCTTCCCGGCTTTGGGTGGTTCGTAGAGGGCCACATGTTCCCCCTGGGAAAGCAGGTTTCCCAGGAGGGTGATATCGGCCTTCCTGCCAATGAACTGCTTGCCGCTTACATACTGGGAGTATGGGAAGGGCGTTTCCATTAGAAGAGCGGGCTCTTAAGGCCACAACAGGCAAACATGTTGCAAAGCCACAGCGCTACGCAGGCAATTACCAGCACCACGCACAGCCAGCACCAGAAGCGACGCCAGGCCGCTTTCTTGTGGGCGGCGGGATCCACGGCGGTGAGCTTGGGATATTTCACCAGCGTGGTGAGCGTCTTGCCGAACTTCACGTTCACAAGAGAGGCGGCATTGATGGCCCAGCCGTTGGCATTGAGCAGGGGTCCAAGGTCGCGCTTGCGGAGTTTGCGCCAGGCGATGAACATGGACGGGCCGGATATGAGCAGCATCACCACGGCCACAATCAGGAGGAACTGCCAGAAGGTGATGCCCTTCAGGGCGGCTACTACGCCGGCCAGGGCGGCGCCTATCAGGCCAACAGCCATGCCCACGGCAGCGAAAATGCCTGCATACTTGCCGATGTCGAACGGGGCGGCGGGGGCTTTTCCTTCCGTTGCGGTGTTGGTGGCATCGGTTAGGCCGGCCATGGATTTCTCATTCTTTTCGGCCGCCTTCTTGTCGATGCGGTCGTTCACCATCCGGGCCACTTTCTTATACGGTGCCCAGAAGGCCTGGCGTACGGAGATGGGGTTGTCTACGATGGCCGTTACCTTGGCGGTGTAGTCGTTGCCTTCCCTATCATAGAAGACGGCATTCTTCCCTTCGCGCAGGCCGTCTACGTCGCCGTCGGTGAGGACGGCGGCAATGTTGAAGCTCTTGCCCAGTTTTTCACTGGTGCAGGCGCAATAGAGGATGTACATGCCGCTGAGGGAGGAGATTTCCGGAGCGGGACCGGCCACTTTCACGCAGAGGTCGGTGCTGCGCTGGTCAATGTACAGGCGGCCGGCCTGGAAGATAGCCAGGCGGTTGGGATCGTAGAAATCGGCCAGGACAACATAGTTGTTCAGGAAGCGGTAGAAGTGCTTGTTCAGGCGCAGGAGTTTGTCCACTTCCTCGATGGAGAGGGCATTGGCTTCCTCGGCCTTGTCCTGGGCCAGCAGGTCCAGCAGAACGGCCTTTTTGTCTTCTTTCAGGATGGTTTTCACGCAGTCCAGGCCCAGGGCTTCTACCTGAGCGCCCTTCTTGGCGTCCAGCCAGGCGATGTACGGGGCGAATTTGGCCAGGAGGGCGTTCCATTCGGCCTCGTCTATGGTGGCACCCTTGAGCTCGCAGAGGCTTACCATGTTGTCAATGGCGGCCTTCCAGGCGGGGTTCACGGCCTTCAGGGCCAGTTTTCCATCGGCGGTGGGCTTGGCCAGGGGCTGCAGGGCAATCTCGGCGGCAGCTTCGGCCAGGTTCCCCTCGATGGCGGCAATCTTGTCCACGCTCACATCCACGGCGGGCGCGGTGGCAATGTCAAAGCCGATGAGTTTGCAGCGCATGAAGTAGTCGGCCATTTTGCCCATGACGGCCTTAACGGCTTCCAGGGCGGCGGGGGTGGTGTCGCCGAACGGAAGTACCTCCTCGGTGCAGGCTTCCTGCCAGGCGGCATAGTCGGCGCAGGCGGTGTAGAAAGCCTCCACGTGATCGGCCGTGATGCCGGGCACGCCACTGCGGTCCATAGCCGATGCAACGCCGGCGATGGTATCGATGAGCTTGGCAGTAGCTTCGTCGGCGGCGCTGGCAGGGGTGATGATGCCGTCGCCGTTGAAGCGGGTTTCGGCAAAGATCTTCACGTTATCGGCGGTGTCTTCCAGGCCGATCTCCTCCTTCTCCAGCTTCAGGTTCTTCAGAATCTGCCGGGCCGATGACTGCAGGCGGGCGCCATCCGGGTCTTCGGTGTTGAAGCTGTCGAAGGGCAGGCTGTCGCTTTCCTTGAGCAGTTCATCGGGGTCCTTTACCACGCGGGTGAGCCACTGGGCGGTTGCGATTACATCGTCCACACGGATTTTTCCATCCGCGTTGACATCAATGAGCTGGAGGGTTTTGGCATCGAATTCCAGCCCCTGCACCGGACAGCTCAGGACTGTCCACATTTTGCGGTCCAGATTGGCCAGATTGCAGATGTCTTTACCGCTTTCCAGCTTTACACGGACGGTTCCACCCACGGAAGCGAACTTCCAGGGAGAGGTTTCGGCTTGTTTTTTCATATGGCTTTGTGTTTTGGTTTGGCGATAACATTCTTGTTACTACAAATATAGGAAATTATTTTTGTGCATTTACATTTTTTTTCTACCTTTGCAGTCCATTTAGAAAAAGGAGGTGTAAAAGCAATGATCATCGTTCCCGTCAAAGAAGGCGAAAATATCGAAAGAGCCCTGAAGAAATTCAAGCGTAAGTTCGAAAAGACCGGTGCCGTCCGCGAGATGCGCGCCCGCAAGAACTTTGAGAAGCCTTCCGTACTCAAGCGTATGGCTCGTATGAAGGCCATCTATGTTCAGCAGCTTCGTCTTAAGGAAGAGCAGTAAGCTTTTTACACTTTTCAAATAGCCGGAACCCCCAAGGTTCCGGTTTTTTTGTTCATTCCGTGTGTTTCATTCCGTGACTGAGGAAGGCTGGTAGTACCGGTGCGGAAGGTTGGTGCTCCGTTTGCGGAAGGCTGGTTTTTGATCGGCCAACCTTCCTCATGAAAAGTGGCCTGGA
>JBGVCF010000007.1:0-29251 GCA_045226315.1 Candidatus Cryptobacteroides sp. | reverse complement strand
ACTATCGGTCTTCCGGGAGTGTTTAGCCTTGCGGGATGGTCCCCGCAGATTCGGACAGGATTCCACGTGCCCCGCCCTACTCAGGTGCCATCTTCGATCCTTCAAGGTTACCCGTACGGGACTGTCACCCTCTACGGTCGCTGTTTCCACAGCGTTCTGGTTTCCTAAAGTATCTTTGTTGATGGTCCTACAACCCCGGCGTGTCCGTAAACACACCGGTTTAGGCTCCGCCCCTTTCGCTCGCCACTACTCAGGGTATCGACTTTTCTTTCTTTTCCTCCGGGTACTAAGATGTTTCAGTTCCCCGGGTTCGCCCCACCTCACGGTGGTACATGGTCTTCAACCATGTGGGTTGCCCCATTCAGACATGCTCGGATCAAGTCCTGTTTGCAGATCCCCGAGCCTTTTCGCAGCTTACCACGTCTTTCATCGCCTCCGGATAGCCTAGGCATCCTCCGTTCGCTCTTAACTTCTTTCTCTTGCTGTGCTTCCGCGCCTTCCGGCGCATCCGCACTGTGAATCACACATTTCTGTGTTTTGCTCTTGCCTATTGAAATTGTAGTCCGAAAATTCCGTTTTTGATAACTTCTTTATCAGACTAACTCTATCTTTTGCTTTACCTCTAATCTATTCTCTCAATCTTGTCAATGATCAAAATCCCTTTTTGAAACCACATTTTCGTGTGCTCGTTTCAAACGGGACTGCAAAGGTAGCAACTTTTTTTGACCTGACAAATTTTTTTTGAGTTTTTTTAAAAAATTCCCAAACTGTCTTCCGGAATGGTGCAGAAGGCCCTGATATAGGCCGCCGCCAGGCGGGCATCCGTGATGAGCGGCACATTGAAATCTACCGCCGCCCGGCGCAGATGATACCCGTTCCCCAGCTCCTTGTGCGAGAAATTCTTGGGATTGTTCACCACCAGGTCCACCTTGTGCTCCCGGATCAGATCCTCGGCCGACGGGGTGCCGTCATCCGGCTGATCGGGCCAGCGGACCGGAAGGGCCGGCACGCCATTCGCCTGCAGATATCGGCACGTGCCTCCCGTAGCATATAAGGTATAGCCTTTTTGGGCCAGCAGGCGGCAGGCGGGCAGCATATCGGCCTTCTGGAAAGGATCGCCGGTGGAAAGGAGTACCGGTCCCGCGGGCACGTGATGGCCCACCGAAAGCATGGCTTTCAGCAAGGCTTCATCGGCCGTGCGGCCCAGGCAGCCCACCTCGCCGGTGGATGCCATGTCCACGCCCGACACTGGATCGGCCTGGTGCAGACGCGCGAAGGAGAACTGGGAGCACTTGACCCCGACATAGCCCAGGTCGAAGGGATTTCCCTGAACCGGAGCCGGGTGCTGGCCCAGCATGCACTGGGTGGCCAGGTCGATGAGGTTCACCCGCCACACCTTGGACACGAAGGGGAAGCTCCGGGAGGCCCGCAGGTTACATTCTATCACTTTCAGGTCCAGGTCGGATGAGAGGAACTGGATATTGAAGGGTCCGGTAATGTGCAGTTCAGACGCAATGGCGGCGGCGGTGCGGCGGATGCGCGAAAGCACCGAGCCGTAAATGCGCTGTCCGGGGAACTGGATGGTGGCGTCGCCGGAATGCACGCCGGCAAACTCGATGTGCTCGGAAATGGCGCAGGCCAGGACCTTGCCATGATCGGCCACGGCATCGCACTCCAACTCTTTGCAGCGCTGCATGAAGGCGCTTACCACCACCGGATGCGCTTCGGACACTTCGGCCGCCCGTTCCAGGCAGGAGGCCAGATCGTCGGCGCTGTAGCACACCTGCATGGCCGCCCCCGACAACACGTAGGACGGGCGCACCAGCACGGGGAAGCCCACATCGCCAATGAAGCGGTGAATGTCGGAAAGGGTGGTCATCTCCTTCCAGCGGGGCTGGTCAATGCCCAGGCGGTCCACCACTTCCGAGAATTTGCGCCGGTCCTCGGCCCGGTCGATATCCACGGCTGATGTCCCCAGGATGCGGATGCCGCAGGCCGCCAGAGGCAGGGCCAGGTTGTTGGGAATCTGGCCGCCCACACTCACCACCACGCCTTCCGGTTGTTCCCGCCGACAGATTTCCCACACGGTTTCCAGACTCAGTTCGTCGAAGTAGAGCCGGTCGCAGGTATCGTAGTCCGTTGAGACGGTTTCCGGATTGTAATTGATCATGATGGCCCGCCGGCCGTTTTCGCGCAGGGTGCGGACCGTATTCACCGCGCACCAGTCAAACTCTACGCTACTGCCAATCCGGTATGCTCCCGAACCCAGCACCACAACGCTTTTGCCGGGATCTTCCGGCGCCACATCGTCCGTCTGGCCCTGATAAGTAAGGTACAGGTAGCTGGTCTGTGCGGGGAATTCGGCCGCCAGGGTATCGATCTGCTTGATGCAAGGGTGAATGCCACAAGATGTACGCCAGGTACGGACCACGGATTCGTCCAGGCCGAACACCCGCGCAATCTGGATGTCGGAGAAGCCTTCGGCCTTGGCGCGCCGCAGCAAATCCATCGGCACTTCTTCCAGCTTAGAGCAAGCCTCCAGGCTGCGGTAGGTGGCCTCTATATGGGCCAGCTTGTTCAGGAACCAAGGGTCGATGCGCGTGAGGGCATGAATCCGCTCCACGTTATACCCCGATTCGAAAGCCGCCGCAATGGCGAAGATGCGGGTGTCGGTGGGATGCGACAGGGCATCGTCCAAATCCTCCACCTGATAGGGCTTGTTGCACACAAAACCGTTGGCGCCCTGGCCGATCATCCGCAGGCCCTTCTGGATGGCCTCTTCAAAGGTGCGGCCGATAGCCATTACCTCGCCCACGCTCTTCATGCTGGGGCCGATACCCCGCGAAACGCCCTTGAACTTGGCCAGGTCCCAACGGGGAATCTTGACCACTACATAGTCCAGCGCCGGTTCAAAAAAGGCTGGCGTGGTACGCGTAACGGCGTTTTTCAGTTCGTGCAGCCCGTAACCCAGGCCCAGTTTGGCCGCCACCGCCGCCAGCGGATAGCCGGTGGCCTTGGAGGCCAGGGCCGATGATCGGCTTAAACGGGCATTCACCTCGATGACGCGGTAATCCTCCCCGTCCGGGCTGAATGCATACTGGACGTTGCACTCGCCCACCACGCCCAGGTGGCGGACGATGTCCAGCGAAGTCTTGCGCAGGAAATGGTACTCATCGTTGGTGAGCGTCTGAGACGGGGCTACCACTATGCTTTCTCCCGTGTGGATACCCAGCGGGTCCACGTTCTCCATGTTACAGACCGTGATGCAGTTGTCAAAACGGTCGCGCACCACCTCATATTCTATCTCTTTCCATCCGCGGAGCGATTTTTCCACCAGCACCTGCGGTGAGAAAGTGAAAGCTTTGCTCACCACACTGTCCAATTGCTCCCGGTTCTCGCAGAAGCCGGAGCCCAGGCCGCCCAGCGCATACGCCGCCCGGATAATGACCGGATAGCCCACTGCATCGGCCGCATCCCGGGCCTCTTCCAGGCTGGTGGCTGCGTGTGAACGGATGGTCTTGACGTTGATTTCTTCCAGGCGGGCTACAAAGCGCTCCCGGTCCTCCGTATCGATGATGGTTTCCACGGGCGTTCCCAGCACCTGCACGCCATAGCGCTCCAGGATGCCTTCGCGATACAGCTGGACGCCGCAGTTCAGCGCAGTCTGTCCGCCGAAAGACAGCAGGATGCCATCCGGACGTTCCTTTTGAATGACCTTCTCCACGAAAGACGGCGTCACGGGCAGGAAATAGATATGGTCGGCCACGCCCTCGGAGGTTTGCACCGTGGCGATATTGGGGTTCACCAGAACGGTCTCGATCCCCTCCTCCCGCAAGGCCTTGAGGGCCTGCGAGCCGCTATAGTCAAATTCACCGGCCTCGCCGATTTTCAGGGCTCCGGAGCCCAGGATGAGTACTTTCCGCATCATAGCTTGGAGATGAATTCGTCAAACAAAAACTCCGTATCCACGGGGCCGCCGGAAGCTTCCGGATGGAACTGGGTGGCAAAGAAAGGCTTGTCCAAATGCCGGATACCCTCGTTGGTTCCGTCGTTCAGATTCACAAAGAAGGGTTCCCAGCCCGCCGGGAGTGTGGCGGGATCCACGGCATAGCCATGGTTCTGGGAAGTGATGAAGCAGCGGTCGGTGCCCACCATACGCACCGGCTGGTTGTGGCTGCGATGGCCGTAAGGGAGTTTAAAAGTGCGGGCGCCTGCCGCCAAGGCCATGAGCTGGCTGCCCAGACATACGCCAAAAATGGGCCGATCCCCCTCCAACGCTTTTTTAAGATGGCCGATGGTTGCCGTGCACACGGCAGGATCGCCCGGGCCGTTGGAGATGAAGAGGCCGTCGTAGTCCAAGCCTGTAAAGTCGTAGTCCCAGGGAACCCGGACCACTTCCATGCCCCGTCCTACCAGGCAGCGGAGGATGTTGTGCTTCACGCCGCAGTCTACCAGCATCACCCGTTTGCAGCCGGTGCCGTAACGGAGGACTTCCTTGCAGCTGACGCGGGGGACTAAAAGATTCTCACGTCGGCCTTCGGCCTCTTTTGTCATTCTGAGCGAAGTCGAAGAATCTCCTTCCACCACTATGCGGCCGGGCATCACGCCTTCTTCGCGGATCATGCGGGTAAGGGCACGGGTATCGATGCCCGAAATCCCGGGCACTTTCTGCTCCCGCAGCCAGTCGCCCAGGCTTTTCACGGCGTCCCAGTGGCTGTAGTTTTCGCTGTAATCGGCGATGACCAGTCCCTGGACATGGATCCGCTCCGATTCGGCTTGTTCTACCAGTCCGTCGGGGCCGGTGACCATGCTGGGGATGCCGTAATTGCCCACCAGCGGGTAGCTTACGCAAAGGATCTGCCCTTCGAAGGAAGGATCGGTAAGGCTTTCGGGATAGCCCACCATGGAGGTGGAGAACACCACCTCGCCCGAGGCCGGACCATCGTATCCGAAGCTCCATCCTTCCATCCTGCAGCCATTGCCCAGCTGCAGCACCGCCTTTTTCCGTTCCATGTCCTATTATTATTTAATAAGGGTACCCGCTCCCGTGAGCAGGGCGCTGCTATGACAAATCCTTACTTCCACCGCACCGCGCTCCAGAGCGTCGAAGGCCTGGTCCAGTTTGGGAATCATCCCGTCGGCCACAGCGCCTTTCGCTTTCAAGGAGGCATAAGCGGCCTTGTCCAGGCTGGGAATCACGCTGGAAGGATCCTGGCGGTCCAAGAGTACGCCCGGCTGCTCGAAGCAGGTAATGAGCGCCGCGCCCAGGGCGGCAGCCACGGAAGCGGCCACTGTATCGGCATTGGTGTTTAGCAGCTGTCCTTTTCCGTCGTGGTTGATGGCACAAAGCACCGGCGTGCAACCGTTGTCCAGCAGCATCCGCAGGAAATCGGCCTTTACATTAGACGGTTTTACGTCCCCTACCCAGCCGAAGTCTACCACACGGCCGTCGGACAGGGTTTTAGGCGGCCGACGGGAAGCGGTGATTACGCCGCCGTCGCAGCCCGAAAGCCCTATGGCATTACAGCCTTCTGCCTGCAGCAGGGCGACCACCTGTTTGTTGCACCAGCCGGCATAGACCATGGTCACCACCTGCAACGTTTCGGTATCCGTAACCCTGCGGCCTTCCCATTGCACGGGTTCGATGCCCAGTGCCTTTTGAAAGCGGCCGGCCAGGGCACCTCCGCCATGAACCAGGACCTTCGGCCCTTCCAGGGCGGCAAAGTCCCGGCAGAAAACCTGCAGGAGTTCGGGATCGTCCAGCACCCGCCCGCCACATTTTACCACGTGGATCATAGGGCCTGCAGCAAGCGTTTGAGCACTGTCTGGGCCGACACTACCCGGTTAGCAGCCTCGGGAATCACCAGCGAACGGGGACCTTCGATGACCTCGTCCGATACAATCATATTGCGCCGGACCGGCAGGCAGTGCAGGAAGAAGGCGTCGTTGGTGAGAGCCATCTTCTGCGCCGTCACCGTCCATCCCATATCGTAGTTCACCACCTTGCCGTAGATGTCTTCGCGGTAGGGCGCCCAGTTTTTCGCATACACGAAATCGGCCCCGGCCAGGGCTTCGTCCTGATTGTGCGTCACCTTGGCGTTGCCCACAAATTCGGGCGCCAGGTCGTAGCCTTCGGGGTTGGCGATCACAAAATCGTAGTCCGTCATGGACATGCCCTCGATGAAGGAGTTCGGGACCGCCTGGGGCAGGGCCTTCGGATGCGGGGCCCAAGTCATCACCACTTTGGGCCGGGCTTTGGTCTTGTGCTCCTCGATGGTGATGATATCGGCAAAGGTCTGGAGCGGATGGCGCGTGGCGGCCTCCATGCTGAATACCGGCTTGCCCGAATACTGGATGAACTGGTTCAGGATTACCTCGTTGTAATCGTCGTCGCGGGATTCGAAACGGGCGAAGGAACGCACGCCGATCATGTCGCACATGGAGCCCATTACGGGAATGGCCTCCAGGATGTGCTCACTTTTATCGCCGTCCATCACCACGCCGCGACCGGTTTCCAGCTTCCAGGCACCCTGGTTGATATCCAGGACGATGGGATTCATTCCCAGGTTCAGAGCGGCTTTCTGGGTACTCAGACGCGTACGCAGGCTGTTATTGAAAAACACCAGGAGAACGGTCTTGTTGTGTCCCAGGGCTTGGTCGGCGAAAGGATTCGCCTTCACGTAGGCGGCTTCGGCGAGGGCCTCTTTGAGGTCCCCCAACTGTTTTATGCTGGTAAAATGCTTCATTTGGTAAGTTCTTTCCAAGCTTCCACAAATTGCCGTGCTCCAGCCTCGGGAAGGGTCAAGGCTGGAAGCAGACGGATTACGTTGGCTCCGGAGGCACCGGTGAAAATATGTTTCTCATACAGGAGCCTGTCCCGCAAACCGGTATATTCCGGCTTGATTTCCAGGCCGATCATCAGGCCCCTTCCGCGATAATCCGCCAGGGCCGGGTCGCCTTGCAGCTGCTCCTGGAACCAGGCGCCCAGTTTTTCGGCCCGGACCACCAGGCCTTCGCCTTCAATCACCTCCAGCACGGCGATGGCCGCTGCGCAGGCAATGTGGTTGCCGCCGAAAGTAGTGCCCAGCATCCCGAAGGAAGCCTGCACAGTGGGGCTGATGAGGACGGCGCCGATGGGGATGCCGCCCGCCAGACCTTTGGCCATGGTGACCAGATCGGCCTGGATACCCGCCCACTGGTGGGCGAAGAAACGACCGGTGCGGCCGCAGCCGGACTGGATTTCGTCCAGGATGAGCAGCGTTCCGGTGCGGTCGCACAGGGCACGGAGCTCCTGCAGGAACTGGTCTGTGGGCAGCTGTATGCCTGCCACGCCCTGGATGCCTTCGATGATAACGGCGGCGTAGGCCTTGGTGGAAAGCTCTTTTTCAGTAGCTTCCAGATTGTTCAGCGGGACAAAGGTTACATTCTCCGTAGCATTGAACGGCGCACGGATTTTGGGGTTGTCCGTCACGCTCACGGCGCCGGAAGTGCGGCCGTGGAAGGCTCCGCTAAAAGCCAGCACTTTGGATCGGCCGGTATGGAAGGAGGCCAGTTTCAGGGCGTTTTCATTGGCTTCGGCGCCGCTGTTGCACAGGAAAAGATGATAGTCGGGATAGCCGCTCACCTGGCCCAATTTCTTAGCCAGGGCATCCTGCAGGCCGTTTTGCACGGCATTGGAATAGAAGCCCAGCTTGTTCAGCTGCTCCGTAACTGCCGCCACATAATGAGGATGACAATGGCCGATACTGATGACCGCATGGCCGCCATAAAGGTCCAGGTATTCCCGGCCTTCCGCATCCCATAGCGTGGAGCCAGAGCCTTTTACCGGCTCGATGTTCCACCTTTTATATACATTGAATAAGTCCATATCAAAATGCTGAGGCTTTTAGCCGGAGGCCGGCGGTTTGGGGCAGGCCGAATAAGAGGTTCATATTCTCCACGGCCTGGCCGGAGGCGCCTTTCAGGAGATTGTCGATGACGGAAGTGACCACCAGCCGCCCATCGTGCTGCTCCAGCGAGAGCAGGCACTTGTTGGTATTCACCACCTGCTTGAGGTCCACGGGACCGGACATCAGCCAGGTGAAGGGGGCATCGGCATAAAAATCCTGATACAGGGCAGTCAGTTCCTCCAAGGGTTTGTCGCAGGCCAGTTCGGCCACGGCGAAAATGCCGCGTGCGAAGTCGCCGCGAACGGGAATAAAATGAAGATTGTCACCCACCTGGAGGTTCCGACGGATTTCCAGGAGGTGCTGGTGCGTTAGGACCTTATAGATGGAAAGATTGTCGCTGCGCCAGCTGAAATGGGTGGTGGGAGCGGGCTTCACGCCGGCGCCGGTGGAACCCGTTACCGCCTGCACATGGATGTCCCCTTGCAGCAGGCCGGCTTTGGCCAGCGGCAGAAGCGCCAACTGGATGGCCGTTGCAAAGCAGCCGGGATTGGCCACCTTGGTGGCACCCTGGATCCGGCTTCGGTTCAGCTCCGGAAGACCGTATACATAGCCTTCGGACTCATCGCGGAAATCCTGCGCCAAGTCAACCACCTTGAGGCCGGCCGGGCAGGGATGCTCCTCCCAGAAAGCGCGGCTTTTTCCATGGGCCGAACAGAGGAAAAGGACGTCGATGCCTTCCAGGCCGATGACGTCCGTAAATACCAGGTCCGTATCCCCTACCAGGCCGGGATGGTGCTCCGCCACGGCCTTACCCGCCTGGCTTTCCGAATGGATCCAGGCTATCTCCACCTCCGGATGATTCACCAGAAGGCGGACCAGTTCGCCGGCGGTGTAGCCGGCGCCTCCGATAATCCCTGCGCGAACCATTACTCTCCGGGATGATGGATTACCAAATGCTCCTTAGGGTCGTACAGGAGGCCTGTGCACAGGCACATCTTGTACTCGCGGTCCTTCAGGATACCGAAATGACGGCAGCCTTCGCAGCCTTTCCAGAATTCGGGGTCGTCGGTCAGTTCCGAGAAAGGAACCGGCCGGAAGCCGAACTCATAGTTCATCTTCATCACCGCAGCACCGGTGGTGATGGAGAAAATCTTGGCATCCGGGAAGAGTTTCCTGGAAAGGATGAAGGTCTGTTCCTTGATTTTCTTGGCCAGACCCATGCCGCGGAACTTGTGGGCCACAATGAGGCCGGAGTTGGCTACGAAACTCTTGCCGCCCCAAGACTCGATGTAGGAGAAGCCGGCAAATTCACCGGTTTCGGACAGGGCGATGACAGCCTTTCCCGCGCGCATTTTATTTATAATGTATTCCGGCGGCCGGTTGGCGATACCGGTCTTGCGTTCCAGGGAGGAAATGTAGATTTCCTGGCAGATCTCTTCTGCTAAAGCAGTGTGGCACTCTTGCGCCACCATCACTTGGAATTCCATAAGGCGTTTTTGTTCTCGGGTGCAAAAGTAATTAAAAAAATATTTATTATGCAACTTTTTTCACAAAAATGCGTATATTTGCCGAAAATCGAATATTTATCCGAATAATATGCAAATAAACACTAAAAACCGGCAGCAAGCCATCCTGGATATCCTGCAGGCGCAGCCTGTTTTCAGCCAGGAAGAACTGGCCCTTCTCCTGAAGGAAGCCGGCATAGTCACCACCCAGGCCACGCTCTCCCGGGACCTGAAGGCCCTGAAGATTTCCAAGGTGCCCGGGGAGGGATATGTATCCCGCATGCACACCCATTCCACTGTGGCCACCAACCTGTCTTCCGCCATCGTCCGGGTCCAGTTCTCCGGGCAGCTGGGGGTGATCAAAACCCTCCCCGGCCTGGCC
This sequence comes from Candidatus Cryptobacteroides sp., assembly GCA_045226315.1. Lineage (GTDB taxonomy): Bacteria > Bacteroidota > Bacteroidia > Bacteroidales > UBA932 > Cryptobacteroides. The sequence goes on along the minus strand of JBGVCF010000007.1, from coordinate 19,475 downwards.
AACGCCATTGCCAGTTTCATCGACCACCAGGAGCAGGTTCCTGTCATCGGCACCATTGCCGGGGACGACACCCTCCTGATGATCCTTCCCGTGGGCCGCTCCGCTTCCGAAGTGATGGAAGCCCTCATTCCCCTTTTCCCTGAAATTCAAAATCGTCTTGTCCTATGAAAATTGTTGTCGCCTATAGCGGAGGCCTGGACACCTCCTATACCGTCATGTATCTGGCCAATCAGGGTCACGAAGTATACGCCGCCTGTGCCGATACCGGCGGCTTCTCCCCCGCCCAGCTGGAGAAAAACGAGCAGAACGCCTATAAACTGGGCGCCAAGGCCTATATCACCTTGGACGTGAAGCAGGAGTACTATGAGCGCAGCCTGAAATACATGGTCTTCGGCAATGTCCTCCGCGGTGGAACCTATCCCATTTCGGTTTCCTCGGAGCGTATTTTCCAGGCCATCGCCATCGCCCGTTATGCCAAGGAGATCGGCGCCAACGCCATTGCCCACGGTTCCACCGGCGCCGGCAACGACCAAGTGCGCTTCGACATGACCTTCCAGGTGCTGTGCCCGGAAATGGAAATCATCACTCTCACGCGCGACAAGGCCCTCACGCGGCAGGAAGAGGTGGATTACCTCAACGCCCATGGTTTCCCGGCCGATTTTGCCAAGCTCAAGTATTCCTACAACGTGGGGCTCTGGGGCACGTCCATCTGCGGCGGCGAACTCCTGGATTCGGCCCAGGGACTGCCGGAATCGGCCTATCTGAAACCGGTCACCAAGTCCGGCAACAAGACTGTGAAGATCGGTTTTGAAAAGGGCCAGATCGTATCGGTGGACGGCCAGACCTTTGACTCCCCCGTGGCGGCCATCCAGGCCCTGGAGGCTTCGGTGGAAGGTTACGGCCTGGGACGTGACATCCATGTGGGCGACACCATTATCGGCATCAAGGGCCGCGTGGGCTTCGAAGCCGCCGCGCCCATGCTCATCATCGCCGCCCACAAATATCTGGAAAAATACACCCTGTCCAAGTGGCAGCAATATTGGAAAGACCAGGTGGGCACCTGGTATGGCATGTTCCTGCACGAAAGCCAGTACCTGGAGCCCGTGATGCGCGACATTGAAGCCATGCTGGAAAGCAGCCAGCGCAACGTAACCGGTACCGTGATTGTGAATTACGGCCCCAAGCAGTTCGAGACCGTGGGCGTGGAAAGCGCCAACGACCTGGTGAAAACCAAGTTCGGCGAATACGGCGAAATGCAGAAGGGCTGGACCGCAGAGGATGCGAAAGGCTTCATCAAGGTGCTGTCCACCCCTCTCCGGGTGTACTATAACCGGCACGAGGAAGAGGCCCTATGATTTCCCTCCTTCAACAACTCATTGCTATCCCTTCGCTCAGCCGGGACGAAGGAGCCGTGGCCGATTTCCTGGAGACCTGGCTCACGGAGGCCGGTCTGGCGCCTCACCGCTGCGGGAACAACCTCTGGTGCAGTGCCGGTCAGGGGCCGGTGGTGCTGATGGATGCGCACATCGACACGGTGAAACCGGTGGCCGGATGGACGCGGGACCCGTTTGCGCCCGGTATAGAGGACGGCCGGCTGTACGGCCTGGGCAGCAACGACGACGGAGCTTCGGTGGTGGCGCTTATAGACGCTTTCCGGCGTCTCACCGCCAAACCCCAGCCCTATACGCTGGTGCTGTCCTTATCGGCCGAAGAAGAAACCAGCGGACGGGATGGGCTGGAGATTTCCCTGCCGGATATTGAGGCGGCTTGCGGGCCCATCGCTTTCGGGGTGTTCGGGGAACCCACTTCCCTGGAGATGGTGGTGGCCGAAAAGGGGCTCATGGTACTGGACTGCACGGTGTCCGGTGTAGCGGGCCATGCGGCGCGGGATAATGGGGTTAACGCTATCTATCAGGCGCTTCCGGCCATCAACTGGTTCCGGGAAAAGCACTTTGAGAAGGTTTCTCCCCTGCTGGGACCCGTGAAGATGACCGTGACGCAAATCCAGGCCGGCACGCAGCACAATGTGATTCCAGACCTTTGCACCTTTGTGGTGGACGTGCGCTCCAACGGGCTGTACACCAACGAGGAATTGCTGGGTCTTATTCAGGCCGAAGCCCCTTGCCAGGCGGTGGCTCGTTCCACCCGGCTTTGCGGGTCTTCCATCGCCGAAGATCATCCGCTGGTGGCGCGCGGGCGGCAATTGGGTCTTCCCGCCGTGGGCTCCCCCACGCTTTCCAACCAGGCGCTCTGCCGCTTCCCTTCCGTGAAAATCGGCCCGGGCAACTCCAACCGTTCCCATACCGCCGACGAATACGTAGAAGTGGCCGATCTGGCCAAAGCCTCAGACCTGTATTTTAATTTATTGGATGGACTAAGAGTATGAAAATCTGGGATAAAGGATTTGACAACGACCCGCGCATAGACGCTTTCACCGTGGGCAAAGACCGGGAGCTGGACCTGCTGCTGGCCCCTTACGACATTGAGGGAACCATGGCCCATATCACCATGCTCTCCGAAGTGGGCCTGCTGCCGCCCGAAGACCTGGCCCAGCTGCTCCCCGCCCTGGAAAAACTGCGCCAGGAGGCCCTGGAAGGCAAATTCGAAATCCACGGCGAAGACGTACATTCGGAGGTGGAAGCCCGCTTGGGACCGTTGGGAAAGAAGGTCCATACCGGCCGCTCGCGCAACGATCAGGTGGCCCTGGACCTGAAGCTCTTCACCCGCGCCCGCATCTGCACCACGGTGGAAAAGGTGCAGCAGCTGTTCGATGTGCTGCTGCAGCGGGCCGATAACCTCAAGGACGTCCTGATGCCCGGCTACACGCACCTGCAGGTGGCCATGCCCTCTTCTTTCGGCCTGTGGCTGGGCGCCTATGCCGAATGCCTGTGCGACGACCTGGTGCAGTTGAAAGCCGCCTGGGACATCAACGGCCGCAATCCTCTGGGATCGGCGGCGGGATATGGCTCATCGGCCCCCCTGAACCGCAAGCGCACCACGGAGCTGCTGGATTTCCCCAGCCTGGCCTGGAACTCCATCTACGCCCAGATGGGACGGGGACGCACGGAACTGGCCGTGGCCAACGCGTACGCCTCGCTGGCCGCCACGCTGGGCCGGCTGGCCACCGACTGCTGCCTCTTCTCCAGCCAGAACTTCGGCTTCGTGCACTTGCCGGATGCCTTCACTACCGGCTCCAGCATTATGCCGCAGAAGAAGAATCCGGATGTGTTCGAACTGGTGCGCGCCAACTGCAACCGCCTGCAGGGCATTCCGGCCGATATCCGCCAGATTCTCACCAACCTGCCGTGTGGCTATTTCCGTGACATGCAGGTGCTTAAAGAGTTGTACCTGCCGCTCTTCGACCGGATGGACAGCTGCCTGGATATCCTGCTCCTGGCCCTGCCGGGGATGGAAATCAATCCGGACCTGATGCAGCAGCCTCTGTACCAGCAGGCCTTCTGCGTAGAGGAAGTGAACCGGCTGGTGGCCGAAGGGGTTCCCTTCCGGGATGCCTACCGTCAGGTGGGTCAGGCCGTGCAGAACGGCACCTTCCATTTCTCCGGAGAACTCCATCATACGCATGAGGGTTCTATCGGCAACCTGTGCCTTCCGGAAATCCGTGAACGTTTCCAGGCCCTGTTAGGGCAATTTATGGGAAAATAATCGTATCTTCGCAGAGCAAGACACACTTATTATGGAAAAAATCTTAGACCGATTCCTGCGCTACGTGAGCGTAGATACCCAAAGCAACGAAGAAAGTGAAACCCAGCCCTCTGCCGCCAAGGAGTGGGACCTGCTTAAAATGCTGGAGGCCGAACTGAAAGCCCTGGGCGTGGAAACCACCCTGGACGAATACGGCTACGTTATGGGCTCCATCCCCTCCAACTTGGACAAAGAGGTGCCTGCCGTGGGTTTCATCGCACATGTGGATACGGCTCCGGATGCCAGCGGCAAGGATGTGAAGCCGCAAATCATCTCTAACTACGATGGCGGCGCCATCGACCTCAAAGGCGTTCCGGGTTTGCAACTGAAACCTTCAGAGTTCCCCGAAATGCTGCACTACGTGGGGCAGACGCTCATCACCACCGACGGCACCACCCTCCTGGGCGCCGATGACAAGGCCGGCGTGGCCGAAATCATGAACGCCGTACAGTATATGGTAGAGCATCCGGAATTCAAGCACGGACCGGTGAAGATTGGTTTCACGCCCGACGAAGAAATCGGCCGCGGTGTAGTGAAATTCGACGTTCCGCGTTTCGGGGCCGATTTCGCCTACACCATGGACGGCGGCGAAGTGGGCGAACTGGAGTTCGAAAACTTCAACGCCGCCAGCGCCAAAATCCACATCCAGGGCCGCAACGTGCACCCCGGCTATGCCAAAGGCAAGATGAAGAACGCCATCCTGATCGGTCAGGAGCTGAATGCCCTCTTACCGGCACTGGCCCGTCCGGAGCACACGGAAGGCTATGAAGGATTCTTCCACCTCATCTCTTTCAAGGGCACCGTAGAAGAGGCCGATTTCGCCTACATCATCCGCGACCACGACCGCGCCAAGTTCGAGGCCCGCAAGGAAATGATGCAGAAAGCCACGGACTACATCAACGCCCAGTACGGAGAAGGCACGGCCACGGCGGTAATCAAAGACCAGTACTACAACATGCGCGAGCAGGTGGAGCCGCACTACCACATCATTGACAAAGCGGTGAAAGCCATGGAGATGGCCGGCGTGAAAGCCAAGATCCAGCCCATCCGTGGCGGCACCGACGGCGCCAACCTCTCCTTCAAAGGCCTGCCCTGCCCCAACATTTTCGCCGGCGGCCTCAACTTCCACGGCAAAATGGAATTCCTGCCCCTGGAAAGCATGGAGAAAGCCTCCCAGGTGGTGCTGAATCTGATCACCCTCTTCGCAACCGAATAGGCACGGGCATCACGTTTTTAATAATCGACTGATTTATAATTAGTTACAAAACCGCAAAATCCCGCACCCCTGAAAAAACACGGGTGCGGGATTATTGTTTTCTGGTATGTGATTGAAAACCAGATGGTTACAGCTTGCGCCAATGCCCGGCACAAGCTAAACGTCTATTTTTTATCGGCCTTCATGGAGGCGTACACCATGTAGGCGATGATGCACAGGAAGGGCACGATGGCAATGGCTTCGCCGTAGTTGGCAGCCCAGTTGGTCAAATACAGGTCTACGTTGGCGAATTTGAGGATGGCACTCACTACGCCCATGAGAGCGCCGCCGGCGATGAAGCCGGAAGCGATGAGGGTGCCTTTCTCCATACGGGCGGTATTCACGGCGGCATCCTTAGAGCGCGTGGACACGTACCAGGAGATGGCGCCACCCACCAGCAGCGGGAGGTTCAGGTCGATGGGGATGAACATGCCCAGAGCGAACGGCAGGGCCGGAACCTTGCAGAAGTTCAGCACCAGGGCGATGGCCGCACCGATACCGTACAGCAGCCAGGGAGCGCCACCGCCGGAGAACATGGGCTGGATCACCGCCGCCATGGCATTGGCCTGCGGGGCCACCAGGGCATTGTCGCCGGTGAAGCCGTAAGTCTTGTTCAGTACCAGCATCACGCCGCATACAGTGACGGCCGATACCGCCACACCCAGGAATTTCCAACCTTCCTGCACTTTGGGCGTAGAGCCAATCCAGTAGCCGATTTTCAGGTCCGTGATGAAGCTGCCGGCCACGGAAAGGGCCGTACACACCACGCCGCCGATGACCAGGGCTGCCGCCATACCGGCATTGCCCTTCAGGCCCACCGCCACCAGGATGAGGGAGGCGATGATGAGGGTCATCAGTGTCATGCCGCTCACCGGGTTGGAACCCACGATAGCGATAGCATTGGCCGCCACGGTGGTGAAGAGGAAGCTCACGATAGCCACCACCAGCAGGCCGATGAGTGCCTGCCACACATTGTTCACCACGCCGCCGAAAGCGAAGAAGGCAAAGATGCACAGTAAGGCAATGACCACACCGAAGACGATGGTCTTCATGGGCAGGTCTTCCTCCGTGCGCAGGGCTTTCTGCGCCTGGGCACCCGGCCGGCGCTTGAACTCGGAGACGGCCAGCGAAGCCGCGCCTTTGATCACGCCGAAGCTCTTCACGATGCCAATGATACCGGCCGTAGCGATACCGCCGATACCGATATGACGCGCATAGTCCTTGAAAATCTGTTCCGGCGCCATCTGGCCGATGGTCTGGGTAACGCCGGTGCCCATAAGGTCGATGACATCGGCCCCCCAGATAAGGTTCATCAGGGGGATGATCACCAGCCATACCAGCAGCGAACCGCAGCAGATGATGAAGGAATACTTAAGGCCGATGATATAGCCCAGACCCAGCACAGCCGCGCCGGTGTTCATCTTGAGCACCAGCTTGGCTTTGTCGGCCACGACAGCGCCCCAGCCCATCACCGTGGTGGAGATGGTTTCGGCCCAGGTGCCGAAGGTGGCTACTGCGAAGTCGTACAGACCGCCTATGAGGCCGGCGCCGATGAGCGTCTTGGCACTGGAACCGCCGCCCTCGCCGCTGATGAGCACCTGCGTGGTGGCAGTGGCCTCCGGGAACGGATACTTCCCGTGCATTTCCTTCACGAAGTACTTGCGGAACGGTATCAGGAAGAGGATACCCAGCACGCCGCCCAGCAGGGAGCTCAGGACCATTTGCCAGAACTGGACCTCTACACCCAGGATATAGATGGCCGGCAAGGTGAAGATGGCACCTGCCACCACTGCACCGCTACAGCCGCCGATACTCTGGATGATCACATTCTGCGGAAGGCCCTGTTTGAGACCCAGGGCGCCCGTAAGACCCACAGCGATAATGGCGATGGGGATGGCAGCTTCGAACACCTGGCCCACCTTGAGGCCCAGATACGCCGCAGCGGCACTGAACAGGATAACCATCAAGATGCCGACGCCCACCGAATACGGCGTGGCCTCGGCATACTTTCCTGAAGGAGGCAGGAGAGGTTGATACTGTTCGCCCGCCGCCAGCTCCCGGTGAGCATTCTCCGGGAGCGAAACAGGCTTTTTCTCCTCCATGACTTAGCTTTCCTGAATTTCAAACAGGTTCAGGAAACCTGTCATCATGAACACCTGGCGGATTTCGTTGTTGATGTCACGGACAATCACCTTGCCGCCCTTGCCGGCGGCCGCTTTCCGGATGGTGAGGAAAATACGGAGGCCGGAGCTGCTGATGTAAGAGAGCTCCTTGCAGTCCAGAACGATGGTCTTGTTGGCCTGCTCGATAACGGGTTGCAAGGCGGTGGCCACTTCCTGGGAAACAGCCGTGTCCAGACGACCGATCAGCTGAGCGGTCATCACATTGTCTTTTTCAGTGATTTTTACTTCCATGGTTTATGCTAGTTTTTTTATCATCGTAAGTATGTTCTTTCCATCATCGGAGCGTGTATAGGACACCTCGTCCATGATATTCCTAACAAGGAATATGCCCAGGCCGCCGATGGGCCTTTCGCTCACGTCCAGAGTAATATCGGCCTCCGGAGCCGCCGTAGGATCGAAGGCCACTCCGCTGTCTGAGAGGATGAATCTTAATTCGTCCTTGCGGATAACGGCTTCCACATCCACCAATCCGTCGGAGCCCGGCGGATAGGCGTACATGATGACGTTGGAAACGGCTTCTTCCAGTGCCAGGTTCAGGCTCATCGCCAGGCCTACATCCAGGTTGGCGACATCGGCCACTGCCTCCACAAACTCTGCCAGCTGAGGAATCTGCTGGATGTCGTTGTGCAGGATCAGGTGCCGCTCAGTTTCTTCCGTAATCTGACTGTTCATAAAACGAATGTATAACATGGTAAGGTCGTCGCTCTGCTCGGCGCCGGCCACGAAAGCGTGGACGGCATCCGTCATGGCGGCTATCTGTTTTCTGGATTCCAGGCCCGGCTGCAGGGCGGCCATCATGCGCTCTTCGCCAAAGAGCTGATGGAAGGCGTTCTCTGCCTCGTTCAGGCCGTCCGTGTAAAGGAACAGACCGGTACCGCAGGAAAGGTCGGTCTCCTGTTCGGTGAAGGACATATCGGCCAGTACGCCCAGCGGCAGGTTGGGTACCACCGGCAGTTCCCGGTTGCCTCCTTCCATCACCAGCACCGGAGCATTGTGACCGGCGTTGCAGTAGCGCAAGTGGCCGTTTTCAAGATCCAGCACACCGCAGAAGAGCGTCACGAACATATTGGTCTCGTTCATGTCCGACATACTGGCATTAATGGTGGACACAATGCGCTGCGGGCTCTTTTCATGGGCCGATACAGTGCGGAAGAGGCTGCGCGTCACCGCCATCACCAGAGAGGCGGGCACGCCCTTGCCGCTGACGTCGCCGATGCAGAAGAAGAGTTTTTCCTCACGGATATAGAAGTCGTAGAGATCGCCGCCCACTTCCTTTGCGGGAAGCACGCTGGCGAACATATCTACGTCGCCGCGTTCCGGATAAGGCGGGAAGATCTTGGGAATCATGGACATCTGGATGCCGCGGGCCACCTGGAGTTCCCCTTCGATACGGTGCTTGCCTTGTTCGCTCAGGCGCAAATCCTTCTCCTGTTTGATGGTGTAATACAGGATGAAGATAATCATGGCGAGACCGATAATCTGCAGGATCACGATAAGGAATCCCAGCCGCTTGATGTTGCCGAAGATTTCATCTTCCGGAATGGAGATGGTCATGGCCCAGCCGGTGCGCTCCACGGAATCGAAGAACATATAGTGTACCTTTCCTTCGTAACGGAAGGTGGTGCTCCCTGACTCGCCGGAAAGCAGCGAACGGTTCATGGACTGGAAGGTGGTGGAATCGTCCATGCTGGCCGCCAGTTCCTGGATGGTTTTCTTCATCACCAGGGTCTCCACCGGGCACACCATGATCTGGCCCGTGCGGCTGACAAGCATACTGAAGGCCGTGGGATACACTTTCACGCTACCCACCAGTTCCGTGAGCCATTCCAGGGAGACATCGGCCGTGAAAACGGCGGCCACCCGGCCTTTCTTGTCCCTCACGGGAATGGAGTAGGTGGTCATAAGCATGTTGCCGCCGCCTTCGTCGAAGTAGGGCTCCGACCAATAAGGGCCGTCCAGTTCCAGCGGTTTAAAGAACCACTCCTGATGCGGGTAGTCATATTCGGCCGTGGCCAGGGTGGAAGTGAGTATTTCGCCGCCTGCATCGTAGGAATAAGGCGCTATCTGTTGGTTCACCAACGCAACGGTGGAGCCGCAGATGACCGGATTATTCTGGACCAGGCGCACGGTCACGGCCGCCAGACTGTCGGGGCGGGTCAGCTGCTGCTCTACGCTCCAGACGCTATTGTTTACGGCCGTCTCCACCTGACTCATAACGTTCAGGATATGGAGCTCCGTGGCTTCCAGCTGGCCCTCGGCCCTCCTGCCGGCTTCATCCCGAAGAATCTTCTCCGAGGAAAAATACTGCAGAAGGGATGTGGTTTCCAACGTTAGGACAGCCACAATAATAATGAGCAGGCCCCGCTTGGCAGCAGCACCTGTAAAATGATCTATGTCTCTTTTCTTGGCCATCAGATGATTCCTTTAAGGCAGGCGCGCATTTCCGGCATGGGGCGTTTGGTGTCGCGCTCTACGATGATAGTTTTGAGCCCGGCATAGGGCATCACTTCCTCTTCAATGTCCCTCAGCGACCGGTCCGTGCCAAAATAGGCCGGCGCAAAACACTGCCAAAACTTGATAGCAAGGCTCTTGGGCATGTGGAACACTTCCTGGATAAAAGCTTCGTCGCTCACACAGCAGCAAAGGTACACCATGCCCACATCGAAGAGATGATAGCCGTAGCAGAAGTCGCCCAGGTCTATGAAGTAGTCCTTGTCATCCACAAAGATGGCGTTGGAATACTGCAAATCTCCATGAATGGCAGTGTCGCTATCCGGGGCATCTGCGATAAAGCGGCCGATAGCATCCTTTTGGGCCGATGTAAAGAAGGGATTCTGCTCCAGAAGCCGATAATAACGGTCCTTCACGTTCTCGAACTGCGTGGTATCCACGTGGATCTGATGAAGGTCCAGGCAAATTTTGGCAAATCGGCTTGCATAATAGGCCACTTTCTCCGGCTCGTCGGCCGTGGCCCTGGAGTAGGACTTTTTGCCATGGACGCGCTTGAAGCGGATGCCATAACGCACGCCGTCCGTCACATATTCTCCCGGCTCCGGCGAAGGGATGCCCTGCGCATAGACCTTGCGGGCCATGAGCATTTCGTCCAGGGGCTGCTGGATTTTTCCCGGATTGTAGAGCTTCATCATCACATCGGGATCCGTGCGATGGTTGTAGCTCTCCCCGTTGGCGCCTCCTCCGGAAAGAACGTAATCGTCCAGATTGATTCTAATGGCATCCATAGGTGTCAATGGGCAAAAATCCGGTTGATCAAAAACATGAATTCCTGGTAGGCGAAAGTATCGCTGAGCTCACTCAGGGAAGCAGCCAGGCCCCGGTAGTGCCACTCATGCTCCTTGGGATCCTTGACATGGAAAATATTCCAGAGCTTATCGCCAATCTCAGTATAATCCCTGGCAATGGCGCGCATGTTGGACAGCTTGTCCCCCATGGCCACGATCTTGGCGTCGTGCGAGGCGGCGGCCAGGCGGTCGATGGCAGCCTGCTTACGGGCGTGCCAGCTGTCTTCCTCACTCACGCCTTCAATGAAAACATCGCTTTCGGCCACTACAAGGTCGGCGATCCTGTCGCCGAATTCGGCGCGGATATCATCGGCCGTAATGTCCGTGTCCTCCACTACGTCGTGCAGGGCGGCGGCGGCCAGCAGTTCCTGGTCGGGGGTGATGGTGGCCACGATTCCTACGGCCTCCAGAGGATGAACAACATAGGGGAAACCCTTCCCACGGCGTTCAGTGCCCGCATGGGCCTTTACCGCGAAAAGGATGGCGCGATCCAGCAGTTCTGTATTAAGGGGAGCATTAGCCATTGTTTTCAGACATTTTGATGAAAGGTAAATCCTGGACTTCTTCCATCAGGAGTTCGGCCAGGGTTTCGTTGTACCCCGATTCTCCGTTGATTTCGTCCAGCAACTTTTTCAGTCCCTCCTTGCCTTTGCCCGAGCGCAGCATATGGGCGATGCAGAGATCCTGAGGGCCCAGGGAGGAAGAAATGATATCCAGGTCCGTGAGACCGATCTGATAGCAGGCTATCTGGTAGGCTGCATCGTTGTTGTCTTTGATCAGCTGGTCTATATCGCCCAGGGTCTGGCAACCCAGGAAACGGAACACGGAAAGGTAGTTCAAGAGGTTTACTTCCTGGATTTCGGCCTGGTTCACGGCGGCGATGCGCCTGTTCAGGTTGCCGAAAGGATCCAGGGAAAGGTAACTGCGGAAAGTATCTACATCCAGCGGGACTTCGGCCAGGTTGCCGGAGGCCACCAGGGCCTGCACGCGGCGGCGGTAGTCTGTGAGTTCGTTGCGGATGCGGGAGAACTGTTCATCGGCCAGTTCCAGCATGCCGGCCAGGCGGTTCAGATTGCGAAGGTATTCCCAAGGCACTTCCACGCCTGATTTATAGCCAGTGTCGTGGTTCATGTTGGCCCAGGCGTGCTGCAGCACGGTGCGCATCTGGACCTCGAAACGGTAAGGGAAGCCCTTCATGCGGCAGATATAGTGCAGCGACATGTAGCCGAAGCTGTCGATCCCGTGCGCCTTGCGCTTGTCCACGGAATTCTCCCAGTCAATCTGGAAGAGACGGTCCACGGCCGATGCCACTTTGTCTACGTCGTCCATGTAGAACGTAATCACGCGAACGCCCACGATGTCCGTTATGTCGTCCAGGCTGGCATACTTGGAGCCCTTGAGTTCCAACTTACCGGTAAGAGACTTCTCCGTCTTGACCCGGGATTCGATGGAAGCCACAATGAGTCCCGCCTGGTTGAACACCTTCTTGAGCTTGGCAACGATTTTCTCTGCAGCGGGCTCAAACAGGGGCAAATGCTCCCGGTATTCGTCCAGGATGGCCTGACAATGGGCATCCAGCTGATAATGTTTCTCCGACATTAAGTACTTTATCTAAGTCAACAAATATAGTGTAAAAAAGCGTCTTTTGCAAGTCTGCCACTTTTTTCACTTTATTCCTTGCAGTTTTCAAAAAAAGTCGTACATTTGCAGTCCCGTTTTGCGGGACTCATTGAGATATGGTGTAATGGTAGCACTACAGATTCTGGCTCTGTCAGTGAGGGTTCGAGTCCTTCTATCTCAACACTTTACAAGGAAAGTAGATTGATTTTCAGATACTTACCTTTTCGTGGTCGAAAAGTACACACTTTAAATATACACTTTCCCGCCCTGGGGAGCATTAAAGTACACACTTGCGGCCCAATCTGGCGGGGTAGCTCAGCTGGTTAGAGCGTCGGATTCATAATCCGGAGGTCGTGGGATCGTGACCCACTCCCGCTACACAATACCAAAACCCACCATATACACGCCCGGCGCATACTTGCGGCGGTTTTTTTGTGCCCTGGGGCGAAATTCTCTATATAGGGGCGAATGACGGAAGGCACTAACCTTCAAGAACTTACGCCTATCTGCGACCCCTCCAGGCATACCGATACGGGGCCGGAACCAGCGCGGGACGGGACAAACCAGGGCCGCCCCCCCCTCCTATCCTCCCAAACGGCCAGCCCCACCCCGCACCCAAATTTTTGAATTTTTAAAATTTTCAATTTTCGGAACCCATGGGGCAAAAAGAAAGCCCCCGGGACTACTGCCGGGGGCTAACGAAAGAACGGGTACTTGTTGACAGTCCACAATCCACATTACACGCCACAAAGGTAAGCAAAGTATTTCTACTTTCCTTGCGGTTTTCCGCTTACAATATCCTCCAGGTGCTCCCGCACTTCACAAAGGGCGTGCAGTATCTCCAGGAGCCGGGAATCTGCTATAATCTCCTGGGGCTCTGCCATCTGGGAGCATTGCAGGATAAACCACTCTGCCGACTTTAGACGGGCGGCAAGTGTTTCGGCATAGGCTGGGGTAAAATCTGCCATGATCTGGTATTTGCTAATATACCTTCTCTTCGAAAAAGCTTTGTATATCCTCCAGCCCTGCAAGTACTCCAAAGATAAGCCCATGGTCATAGTCTGCAATGCTCTGGCCCGAAGCGGCCTTTGTAATAAGGAGCCTTGCGCTTTTCGCGGTCTGCGCCAATTCTTGCGCGTAATTGGGTGTTAATTCCATAATAAGATAATTTTTTAAAGTGTTTGCATAGCGAAATTAAAGTCTATCGAATTGATTTCCAAATACTTGCAACTTTGTGCAACTGGAGTTGTAACATATTTATACCTTATTTCAAAAGTCTTTTTTGCGACTTTTTGCCAGGGTTGACGCTTGCAAGATATTGATACATAGAGTGTTACAAAGATATTACATAAGTGAAAAGTATACGAAAAGGGTCGCGCGCGCCCGCGCTGCCGGAACACAAAATGCACACATTTTGACTTTTTTTAACACATAAATATACACTTTTCAAAGCCTGCAAGTTATTGGTTTTCAATGTGTAAACTTTCTACAAAAAATAAAGATAAAATGATTAAAAATAAAAAGGCCATGCTTACAACTTACACGGCCTTTTTAGGGAGCCCACGGGCACGCGGTTAGTGGGTCAGTTCCAGGCCATGAAGGAGCCCCAAAAGTTCCGCATCCGTATAGCCGGAGCCGCTAGCCATGCGAGTAAGAAGGCCGGGCGATTGATAGGCTTTTCCGTCTGCCGGGCTTACGCGCATACTGTCAGCAATCCGCACGCCTCTTTCTTTGAGCTCCGAAAGGAGTGCCGCCGCCTGGCGTATCTTTTCCACGGTTTCGCGGTCTTTGTGGCTTACTTCCAGAGTAAAGCGCGGGGCCACGGCTTCGCGGTACTTTGGCGCGATCCTCAGCTTGCCGGAACGGAACCAAAGGGTTTCAAAATCCACGGGCGTATCCAGGTCTTTATTATAGGCGTGAATCTCGCCTACAAGTGTGCTCAATTCCTCCCGGAGCCCCTGCGGTATCGCGTCCATATTCTCAGACGCTAAACGCTGCCGAACTTTTGGGAAAAGCCCCGCTTTTTCCAGGCGGGCCAAAGTGTTATCTCTTACGGCAACCTGCACGGCTGTGAATCCGTCTTGAATGATAGCGCGCTGCACGGGCTCTGTGTCATACTCTGCAAGGCCGTACTTTTTGAGGAGCGCGGGAATTTGCGCCAGCCCCTCATCTATGGCGTCGCAAGTTTCCATTATGTACTGTATCATCCGGGTGCGAACAAGCACCTCCCGGCCTTTCTCCCGCTTTTCCAGAGTGGCCGGGGCCTTCATTGCGTCAAAAAAAGCTGCGTTCATAATTTCTTGGTTTTATTGGTTTTCGGGTTCAAAAATGGATTGCTTTTCATCGCCGGGAAAGAATCCGGAAAGGCCGTGTTCCAGGTAATAATCTATCTTCTCCCGGAGCTTCGGATCATTGGCGGGAATCCGGCGCATTATCTGGGCTTCTTCTGGGTAATACTTGCCGCCCTGGGGGCGTATAAGTTCCACCTTATCGCGCCATGGCTCCAGGGCATAGCTACGCCGCCACGCCTGCACACCGCTTTTGGCATCGGTGGCGATATGGGAGAATCTAGCCACACCCCGCGTGAACTCCCGGCAGTTGGTAATATCAATTTGTTGCATGGTATTGGATTTTGGTTTAATCAATTTTTTGGAACCAGACGGAAATCCCGTCCCGGCGGTCAAATTTTGAGCATTGCAAGCGATTGAACCAGCTGCACGCGTCCTGAAAAAAGCAATCGCGGCAGCAATCTTTTAGCGCCAAACCCGCCGGGCGCTGTACAACTACGAGCTTAACGCCCTGGCGAACAAGCACCGCACCGATGGGTCGAAATAGTGTCGGTAATGAAAGATATTCGGGCTCCATTTGAAGTAAAGGTTTAATTTTAATTCTTTGGGCATTTTTAGGCGATTTTAGACACTTTCGGGGTGAAAAGGTATAACGGGGCCACTACTCGAGTGATTGGTAGCCCATGGCCTTTGCTCTCTCCGCTCTCGTGGGTAGCGGGTACTGCTGGGGCTCCTCTCCCTTGGCCGCATTATCATTGCAGGTTTTCACATAGGCCCGCCAGTCCCTCACGCCTCCTTGGAGCTCCTTTGTCTTTATGCTTTGGTACACGCTTTCGGTATCTATGTTATACCCCATATCCTCGCAATAGTCTGCAAGTATTTGGGCCGTCAAAGTGGCGGCGGATATTTTGGAGTAATTGGTAAGCCGCGCCTCTCTCTCGGCCTCCTGGCGCTCTCTCTCTGCGGCCTCTATTTCGGCATTAAATTGCGCGTCAAGCTCTCCCTTGAACTGCATGAGCTTGCGCTCCTTTTCCTCCAGGGAATCGGCACGGTTGAAGCTATCGGAGAGCACCCACTTTTCCAGCACCTCGTCAAATAATCCCCCAGCGAAAAACATGGCATCGCAGAGCCTTACCTCCTCCTCCTCGGTTAGATAATCCGATAAAGAAATATCTATCCTTCCTTCAATCTTTCCACGCGCTTGCGCGTTTGTATTGGTAGGGTTATTTTTCAAAGTAAAAGTAGAAGTAGAAGTAATAGTATTATTATGGCATTTGTCCGCATCCGTCTGCATGCGTCGGCATCCGTCCGCATCTCCTTGCCCTTCTTCCTTGCTATCCCAACGGCCACGGGCCGCAAGCTGCGCCAAATACTTCTTTTTCCACTCGCTTTGGAGCCCTCTCTCCTGGTACTCATCCACTGCGTCGAGGATAAAGCCGAAAGAAAAAGCGTCCAACCCCTCCGGCGGTGTGGTACGTCCGCACTCGCAGTGCTCCAAAACTGCCACAAGCAACCGCCCCGCCACCGCGTCTGGTAGTGTTGCGATCCTCTCGCGCCACTTCAAAGGAAAACAAGCGTACCCCGGTGCGTACTGCTCCCTAAACTCTGCCGGCGGCTCTGGTATGTTGATTTTCTTTGCCATAGTCTTTGAATCTTTGAAAGTTTAACCCCCTGGCGCGGAATTGTCCCAAATTATACTTACATTTGCGGTACATAAATGAAACTTGCGGAACATTCCGCACCCCAACGCCTACGCCGTGACGGTCTGGGCGTTGGTTTCTTTCTTGGCCTTCCTCTCCTTCATAATTGCGTCCGCTATCTGGTAATCAATCCAGAATTTTCCGCGCCTCTCTGCCTGGTAGATAGCCGGGGCCAAAACTCCGTCTTTGAGCTTCTGGGCCGTGCGGGTGCTTTTTACATTGTATCGCGTCATTATTGCGCGAAGGCCGCACCCATAGCGGGAACTATCGGAAAAATCCAATTCCGCCGGGGCCTCCTGGTGCTTGGGCTCCTCCGGTCTTTTGGTAATGATATATCCGCAATCTGCTAAAGCGTTTGCGAACTCCTGGACTGTCAAAGTTGCCAAAAATTTATCCTGCATATTATCGTGCTTTATCTGGTTTCTGGTGCAAAGGTAAAGCACAATTTAAAGGCTGTCAATTGGGGTAAATACGATATTTGCAAATATCGGATAGAGCACAAAAAAGACGGGCCGTAACCCGTCTTAAACTGCCGAAAATATCCGGTTATATTACAAGGCCACACCCTCGCAAAAGCTCTTTAAGTGCCGTAAGTTTTGAATTTGTATAATTTTTATCCGCATCCCCTTTATCCCTGCTTAAATCCTTTCCGGGTACACCCCAATATTCCCCAACCTTGGCAATATAGCCCCACCCCAACGCCCGGCCGAGTGCCCAACCAATTACGCCCCTTTCGAGTGTGGAAAGCTCCACCTTTGGCTTGTAGTCATTGGTAAGATACCCGGCCACCGCCCGAACAATCGCAAGGGCCCCGGGCGTGCTCTCTATCAACTCCGGCACGGTCTTGCCTTCTCCGGTCTTTTGCGGCTCTTTTCTGGGCTCATACCTTTTGAATCCTAAAAGCTCATTTTCGTATTTGTCGAACTCCTCAAAGCAAACGCCGGACAACTCCCAACAAATCGAATAAAGCCGATTTAGGGCCGAAATAAAAGACTTCCGCACCGCCTCCGTATAATTCCCTATCTCTCCACTCTCTAAATCATCCACAAGGGGGGAAAGCTGGCGATAATTGGCAAAGTGTTGCCTATACCCGGCCACGCTCTCCCGTAAGGCTCCGCTTCTTTTCATACCCTTGCGGGCGTAGTCTGCCACAAGCTCCCGGCAGCTCTCTGCCAAATTGCGCCCGTGGGCCTTGTGCTCCTCTGTAAGTTCCTCCTCCAGGGCCGTGGCCCACTCCAGGAGCTCCGCACCGTCTGGAGCTCCTCCCCACGCATAGGTACAAAGGTTATCAAGCCCCGCGCAAATTCTCTGGTATTCCGTCAAGTTCATAGCGCGCCCTCCTCTATGTTGTTAAATTTTGTCATAGCCTTTGCCTTTGCCGCGCCCACTATGTCTACATACGGTTTCATGCTCTGGTAGTTATTGTGGCCTGTCCATTTCATAACAATGGCCGGATCAATTCCCATAGTAAGGGCAAACACTATGAAAGTACGGCGGCCCGCGTGCGTGCCTATAAGCTGGTATTTTGGCTGCACTTCGGAAACTCTTTTCCCGGCCTTGAAATAGTCCATAGTTATAGGCTCATTGATACCGCAAAGCTCGCAAAGGTCTTTTAGGTAATCATTCATTTTTTGGTTACTGATAACCGGGAGCGCAAGGCCCTGGGGGTGCTGCAAGTCTGCGTACTTCTCCAGAATCTCGCGGGAATATTTATTTAGTTCTATCTTGGCCGTGTCCCTGGTTTTTTTCATTGTCACATTTATAGCGTCATCGGTAATATCTGAACGCTTTAGTTTAGCCATGTCACTATATCGCAAGGAAGTGAAAGCGCAAAAAGCAAACAAATCCCGCGTCTTGGCAAGTGCTGCCGCATCCTCAACGGTCTTTTTGTACTCCTTGCCCTCTGCGTTGAGGAGCGTTACCTCCGTGCCGTTGGCGGGCACCTGGTAGCGGTATAGTTTCATTAACTCTGCCGGGGTAAGGTAAATAACCGGGCGGTCAATAAGTTTAATTGTAGGCTCGTATTTGCATACTTCGGAAATATACCCCTTGCGCTCGCACCATGTAAGGAACCAACGAAGGAGCCGGAACTTTTTTTCAATCGTGCGATTTCGGAGCCCCTGATCCTTTAACTTACTGATAAACTCCACTATGCCCGCTTCGCTATTTAGGTACTCCAGGGAATCAAACCCGGCCAATTTTTTACTAAATCCCTCCATTGTTACCGTAGTGCCCTGGGCCCACTCCTTTGCCTCCTTCTCCTTCTCCACAAACTCCGTGTAATAGTCCGCAACGGTCTTTGCCGCCTCCTCTGCCTCCTTTCTGGCCTTCTCCTCCTCCTGGGCCTTTGCTGCGGCCTCTGCCTTCTCCCGCTTGCTTGCCACCTTTTTGCGCTTTGTCCCGGTAATCGCTACCAGCTTATCCCGTAACTCCTCTACCGTGGGTTTGTAGGTCTTGGCAAGCCTGGCCTCATATAGCGCAAACTCTGCCCCAATTTTGAGCATAAAGGCGTTTACTTGCTTGTCGGTAAGGCCCTGGGCATTGGTAACGCCGTGGGGGAAAGAAACTGTTTTTGTGTCATTGTTCCAGAACTCCGGCTTAGTGCTCTGGCCTATCGTAGTGAGCAGGCGCGTGCCGTGCACTGACGCGCTCACTTTGATAGCGTGCTCCCCGCTTTCATAGGCTTTTGGGGAAAGGTAAAATTTTGCTTGCTTGTACATAAATGAAACTATTTTTGTGCGTGCTCCAAAAGTGTAAACTTTCAAGGGCCGATACAAAAATACACACTTTTTTTTATTTTAGCAAGATTTACAAGATTTTATTTCGCGCTACAAAAACACAAGCGTAAGCCGCCAGAACATGGATTTTTTGAAACTTGGGAAAAGTGGGCAAATTTCAAAAATAGTCCTTCTATCTCAACAAAATCAGCCGTTTAAGCTGATTTTTATTTTGAAATAAGGATGGCGGGGTAGCTCAGCTGGTTAGAGCGTCGGATTCATAATCCGGAGGTCGTGGGATCGTGACCCACTCCCGCTACAAAAACACAACATACAGACCAGGCCCAGTACGAAGGCCTCATCTGACCCTCGCTATATACCCGACGCATTCCTGCGGCGGTTTTTTGTTTTCTCCGGTAGGGTAGGAAATGATGCAAAAAACAGTTGGTGACGGCCGCCGCGAGGAGGGCCGTTTCCCAGATGCGGAAGGTTGGTCATGCAAAAACCAACCTTCCGCAAACACGAAGAGAGGAACGCTTGTCGGGGCTATCACCAAACAAAAATGTCAATTATATCTTTCCCAGATAGGGGTAGGTACGTGCCTCCGCTCAGAAGGAGGAAAGAGGGCTCACCCGGTCGCTTGACGTCTCAACTCCTCCTTTTCCGGGCACATCGGCCCGGAACGTCGTCGAACAAGTTCCGTCATCCCGC
>JBGVCF010000006.1:0-47521 GCA_045226315.1 Candidatus Cryptobacteroides sp. | reverse complement strand
CCGGCCCCTCCCACTGTCTCCGGCGTCCCCTCCGGGAACTTGTATCCAGCGGGCCCCTCCCCCTGCCCTAGTGCGAGGGTGCACAAGTCCTCTGGAGGCAGTGTCCTCCGCGCATGGACAGTTCGGCTGAAGATGATTGATGTTAAGGGAATCACGCCGGTCAAGGGCGGGTATTTTCTGAATACTGGAACCCGGCATTTCGTAAAGTTTGTGGACAGTGTGGAGGCTTTGGATATGGAGGCCGATGCCAAGCCGATACGCTGGGACGAGGCTTTCCAGCCGGAGGGCACCAATGTGAACTTCGTGGAGGCCCGGCCCGATGGGCTCCACGTCCGCACCTTTGAAAAAGGCGTGGAAGGGGAGACCCTGGCCTGCGGAACCGGCCTCACTGCATCGGCCCTAGCAGCTTATCATGCCGGTATTTCCGGTGCGGACGGCTCCAGTGGAAAATATCGCCTGCAATGCCGGCGCGGTGATTGGCTGCAGGTGGATTTCCAGGCACAGCCGGACTGCCGGTTCACCGATGTTTATCTCACCGGACCGGCCGAACTGGAAAGAATTTTTTTAGTATCTTTGTGAAAAAGTAATTGATTATGGATAAGTTACGCATAAAAGGCTGCGGTACGGCGCTGCTCACTCCTTTCCGGGGCGGCGAGGTGGACTATACGTCTTATGCCGCCACGGTGGATTGGCAAGTTACCACCGGCGTGGATTTCCTGGTACCGCTGGGCACCACCGCTGAAACCCCCACCCTCTCGGAGTCGGAGAAACTCCAGCTGCTGGAGGTGACGCTTCAGCACGCCGACGGCCATCCTGTACTGGCCGGCGTAGGCAGCAATTCCCTGCACGGAACCCTGGCCAATATGCGTCTGCTGCAGGATGCCGATGCCTTCCTGGTGGTGGTTCCTTTCTACAACAAGCCGCCGCAAAGAGGTATGTTCCAATATTTTAAAGCTATTGCACAAGCCACGGACAAGCCCATCGTGCTGTACAATGTCCCGGGCCGTACCAGCTCCAACATCGAGCCGGACACCGTGCTGGCCCTGGCGCGCGAGGTACCCAATATCATCGGCATTAAGGAAGCGTCCGGGAATTTGGCGCAGATCAAAGCTATCCTGGACGGCCGTCCGGAAGGCTTCTCCGTGTTCAGCGGCAACGACGACCAAACCTGCGAACTCATGCAGCTGGGGGCCGACGGCGTCATTTCGGTAGCCTCCAACGTGTTCCCTTCGGCCATGGTCGATTTTGTGCGCGCGCTGCAGGACGGCAAATTCCAGGAGGCCGAAAAGATGCATGATCGTCTGCTGCCCCTGTTCAAAGCCCTCTTCGTGGAACCCAGCCCCATTCCGGCCAAGGCCGCCATGGCCCAGCTGGGCCTCATGGACAACAGCCTCCGTCTGCCGCTGGTCCCCGCCACGGAAGCTACGGAAGCCCTTATCAAACAAACCCTTCAAGCCCTCTTCTAATGGACATTACGCTGCAAGAATTCAATCAGGTGCTGGACGCCCTGGAGCGGGGCGAGCTCCGCGTAGCCCAGAAAGTGAACGGAGTCTGGGAAGTGAACCGGAAAGTGAAGGAAATCATCCTGGCCGGTTTCAAACTGGGCGTGGTGAAAGACATGTCCCAGGGACAGTTCTCCTTCTTCGACAAAGATACCTTCCCGGTGCGTGAATTTAAGGCGGCCGATGGCGTACGCATCGTCCCCGGCGGCACCTCCATCCGCCGTGGCGCTTATCTCGCGCCCGGCAGCATCGTGATGCCTCCGGCCTACATCAATGTGGGCGCCTGGGTGGGCGAGGGCACCATGGTGGACAGCCATGTGACCATCGGCTCCTGCGCCCAGGTCGGCCGAAATATCCATATATCGGCCTCCACGCAGATAGGTGGTGTGCTGGAACCGGCGGGCGCTTTGCCCACTATCATCGAGGACGGCGCTTTCGTGGGCGGCAACTGCGGCATTTATGAAGGCACCATTGTGCAAGAAGGTGCCGTGATTGCTTCGGGCGTGATCATCACCTCCTCCACGGCCATCTTCGACGCCACCACCGGTGAATTCATCCGCCGCAACGCCGACGGACGCGTGGTGGTACCCCAAAACGCTGTTGTGGTGAGCGGCTCCAAGCCCATCATCCGCGACGGCAAACCCCTGGAGAGCGGCGTACACCTCTATTGCCCCGTAATCGTGAAGTACCGCGACGCCAAAACCGCCGGCAGCGTCCACTTGGAAGATTTATTAAGGTAGCTTATGAAACGGATAATAATTGGTTTGCTGGCGCTGGTGCTGCTGATGGGATGCAGCGGACCCGCCGTGGAATGGTCCGAGGGAGAAGTCCAGGCCGATGGCCGTGCCCATCACAGCCTGGTGCTGAAAAACGTGCCGGGCGGTTCACGCATCTGGTTCCAGGTGTTGTACGACAACTGCGAAGTGGTACAGCCGGAAGGGCTCTCCATCCAGCATTTTCAGGGAACATCCTGTTACATAGATATCCCGGCCGATGCTCCCAAAACGCTGAGCATCGTGTATTCCGACCGTCCGCTGCCCCGCCATTCCTGGGCCCCGGAAAGCTTCTTGCTTCAGCAAAAGGGCAAGGCCGATAAAGCGCTTCCGGTCAGCTACAACTTCCTGGAGCATTCCGCTACGCCGATAGACGCCAACTGGTTTGCCGCCCGCTATAAGATGCAGCCCGGGGATATGATTCCCCGTCCGAAGGTCATCACCTACGGCGCAGAGGTGCCTGCCTCCAAGTCGGAACGCCCGAAGGGCTGGTACCGCATTGTCATCAGCGGGGGAGAAGTAGCCGTGTTTGCCATCGATCAAGAAGGCGAAATCTACGCCCAGGAGACCCTGGACAAACTGGCCGATGAACTGCCGGACATGGTCATCGAAGATTGGCCGGACCTGGGGCTGCGCGGCTTCATGCTGGATGTGGTCCGCAACTTCCGCAGCAAGGAAGAAGTGCTGCAGGTGCTGGACATCATGGCTTCCTACAAGCTCAACATGTTACATTTCCACCTGGGCGACGATGAAGCCTGGTGTGTGGAAATCCCTAAGCTTCCGGAACTTACGGCCTTCAGCGGCCATCATGCGCTCCCGGAATGGGACCTGCAGGAACTCAAGGCCCTGAAGCCCGCCAACGATGGAAAGATCGGCCAGACCACTTTCTACACGGAGGCCGAATACAAGGAAATCCTGCGCTATGCCTGGGAACGGGGCATTGCCGTGGTGCCGGAGTTCGATGCCCCGGGCCATTCGCGTGCCGCCATTAAGGCCATGCAATCCTACGAGCGCAAGACCGGAGACGCCAGTTATCGGCTGCAAGATCCGGCCGATCAATCCCAATACTGGAGCGCCCAGGATTTCACGGACAACGTGCTGGATCCGGACCTGCCGGGCGTGTATAAGTTCTACGGCGTGGTGTTCGACGAAGTGATCCGCATGCACAAGGAGGCCGATGTGCCGCTGCCGGGCATCCATATCGGCGGCGACGAAGTGCCGGGCGGCAGTTGGTCCGGCCGCGACCGCAAACAGGTGAAAGATACCTTCACGCGTGGCATCCTTGCCCTGGCTCAGGAACGCAATATCAAGCTGGCCGGCTGGCAGGAAATGGTGCAGGGTATCGCCCCCGAGACCCTGGAACAGCTGAAACCGCAGCTGCTCTTCGTGAACGCCTGGAGCACGCGCGGCGATGATATCGAACTCAGCTATCAGCTGGCCAACGACGGCATCCCTGTGCTACTTTCCAATGTGCAGAATGCCTATGTAGACTTGGCGTACAGCGATGATTCCACTGAGATCGGCCTGCATTGGGGCGGCTATGTGGACGAACGGAAATCCTTCGCCCTGCAGCCCTGGAAAATCTACGAATCCGAGCGCTGGAGTGGCGTGGATACGCCCGTGGATTGGAAGAACGCCGCCCAGGGACGCACTCCGCTTCTGCGGCCCGACATGATTGTGGGCGCCGAAGCCCTCCTTTGGGGAGAAAACGTCCGAAGCATCCAGGAAGCCACTTTCCAGATGCTGCCCAAGGCTTTGGGCATCTGGGAACGCGCCTGGAATTCCTGCCCGGACTGGCCCACGGATGAAGCTTTCGCCCAGGATTTCGATCGCTATTACTCCATTATCAAGGCGGTGGAAATGCCCCGCTGGGAGGCCGCTGGATACGAATATAAAAAGAGATAAAGAATTATGATTGTTGCAGTTGTGGGTGCCACCGGTGTGGTGGGCACCAAAATGTTGGAGGTGTTGGAAGAACGCCGTTTCCCGGTAACGGAGCTGTTGCCGGTAGCCTCGTCGCGTTCGTGGGGCAAGAAAGTGAAATTCCAGGGCCGTGAATGGACGGTGATCAGCGCCGATGAAGCCATCGCCCGGAAGCCCGCGCTGGCCCTGTTCAGCGCCGGCGGAACCACGTCGGGCGAACTGGCACCGCGTTTTGCGGCTATCGGCTGTTATGTGGTGGACAATTCCTCCTTCTGGCGCATGGACCCGAATGTGCCGCTGGTAGTGCCGGAAATCAATGCCGATGTCCTGACTCCCAAAGACTATATCATCGCCAACCCCAACTGTTCCACCATCCAGATGGTGTTGGCCCTGGCTCCTTTGCACAAGGCCTGGGGCATCAAGCGCATCGTGGTGAGCACCTACCAGAGCGTGACCGGTGCCGGTCAGCGGGGCATTGAGCAGCTGGAGGCCGAAAGAGCTGGCGGCAGCGGCAGCAAATTCCCCCATCCCATTGATTTGAATATACTTCCGCACATCGATTCCTTCCTGCCGGATGGCTACACCAAGGAAGAGATGAAGATGGTGAACGAGACCCGCAAGATTCTGCGCGACCCTTCCATCGCCGTGAGCGCCACCACCGTGCGTGTGCCGGTAAAAGGCGGCCACTCGGAAAGCGTAAACGTGGAATTCCGCCAGCCTTATGACTTGGCGCAGGCCAGGAAGCTAATGGCCGATATGTCCGGCGTAGTAGTGCAGGACGATCCCGCCAACAACGTGTATCCGATGCCTCTGTATGCCTGGGGTAAGGATGAGGTGTTTGTAGGCCGCATCCGCCGCGACCCTTCGGTTGAGAACGGTCTGAACCTCTGGTGCGTATCCGACAACATCCGCAAAGGCGCCGCCACCAATGCCGTGCAGATTGCTCAGGTTCTATTGGCTAACGGCTGGTTAAAATAAAATTGTATAGGACATGATGGACTGGGAACTGTTCAGGCAGATTTTGGAGATAGATTCCACTACCGGGAAGGAAAGGGGAGTGGCCGAATGGCTGTTGCAGCATCTGGAAGCCCCGTCCAAACAATCGTTCGAGGTGGGCGACGGCACCCTGAACCTGCTGCTGTCCTGGGGCACTCCCAGCGTGGTTTTCTGCACCCACATGGACACCGTCCCGCCCTATATTGCACCGACGTTTCCGGAGGGTATTACCGGTAATTCCCTCCGCAATGGGGACAAGTGTCTATCAGAGAGTGGTTTTTGTCATTCTGAGCGAAGCGAAGAATCTCCGGTCATTAGCGGGCGTGGAGCGTGTGATGCAAAGGGGCAGATTTTTGCCATGTATACGGCTTGTAAGGAGTTGGAAAAGGAGGGATGTACGGACTTCGGACTACTGTTGTTGTCAGGGGAGGAGACCGGATCCTGGGGCGCGAAGGCGTTTGCTAGAACGGATTTCAAGGCTCCGTTCCTGATAGTGGGGGAACCTACGGAGAACAAGATGGTGAGTGCTTCCAAGGGCACCAAGTCCTATGACTTGACGTTCAGCGGAAAGGCTTTCCATTCCGGTTATCCGCAGTTTGGAGAGAGTGCCATCGACCACTTTAATGAATTCTATAACAAGCTGAAAGCAAAGGATTTCGGCCTGGATCCGGAACTGGGGGAGACCACCTGGAATGTTGGGTTGCTGCATAGTGGCAACCCGCAGAATATTCTGTCTCCGGAACTCAATTGCCGCCTGTATTTCCGTACCACATTTGTTTCCGACCAGGCTGTTCAGGATTGGATGGCTGCCCAAACGGGGAATATCACGGTGCAGGCGCGGGGCGGAGACAGCCCGGCGCGGTACGTGACGCTTCCGGGCTTCGAGAGCGCTCCGGTGGCATTTGGCAGCGATGCCCCGCACCTGAGCAATTTCGGCCATAAGATCATCTGCGGTCCCGGAACCATCCGGGTAGCCCACCGCGATGAAGAACACATCACGGTCCAAGACCTGGAAACTGCTGTGGAACAATATGTCCGCATGGCCCATTCCTTATGGGGCGTGGAGGTAAAAAACTGACAGTGAACAAGATACGCAAAATCGATTGTGCCGAAACGGATAATCGATTTTGCATAAGTAAATGAGAATCAATAACTTCATTCCACACGATGATAAAAGTGATTATCAGTGGCTACGGGAAGATGGGCCACATGATTGAAAAGGAGCTGGAAAAGCGCGGTATAGAGCTGGTGGCGGCCAGCGAGGATATCACGGCCACGGACCCCGAGGTGGCCAAGGAGTGTGTTTGCATCGATTTCACCACTCCGGAGGCATTTAGGGCCAACTATCCTTTCATTGCCCGGTATTTCAAGGCCGCGGTGATTGGAACCACCGGCTGGAACGATATCCGTACCGAGGTAAGGGATGCCTTCCTGGATGCCGGCACACCCATGATATATGCCTCCAATTTCTCCTTGGGCGTGAACGCCCTGTTCAAGGCCGTGGAGAAGGTGAGCGCCATGCTCAAAGGCGCCGGCTATACCCCGCAGATTACGGAAACCCATCACATCCACAAACTGGACGCCCCTTCCGGAACGGCCAAGTCCCTGGCCGAACTGGTAGAAAAAGGTCTGGAAGAAAAGCCCGAAATCACCTCCATCCGCGAAGGAGAAGTAGCTGGCATCCATACCCTTACGCTCACATCGGCGGCCGATAAACTCACGCTTACCCACGAGGCTTTCTCCCGCGAAGGTTTTGCCCAGGGTGCGGTGGTGGCAGCTCTCATGACCGAGGGTCTGCAAGGCGTTCACGAATTCGGAGACCTGCTATGAACTTCTGCGTTCTGAAATTCGGTGGCTCGTCCGTAGCATCGGCCACCAACATGTCCCGCGTGCTGGATATTGTGGAAAAAGAGGCCGTCCGGGGCAAGGTGGTGCTGGTGAGCAGCGCCATCAGCGGCTGTACGGATGCCCTGCTCAAGGCCGATGAAGCCAGCATCAAGGAGATGGAGCGGCGGCACCGCGACATCGTGTGCCGGCTGTTCACGGGAGCCCAGCGGCAGCAGGTGCAGGAGCGTATCGACGGGCTGTTCACAGAGCTGCGGCAGGCACCGGAGGCGGAAAAAGTGACCTTCGGCGAAATCCTCTCCACCACCATCCTGGCCGCCAAGCTGGCCGAAGAAGGCACCCGCACCGCCTGGCTGGATTCTCGCGAACTGGTGGTGCGCGACGACGAGCCCGAAACTTATCGGCGTATCCAAAAGGCCATCCAGGCCACGCCGGCCGATTTATACATTGCTCCCGGCTTCATCTGCCAGGATAAGGAAGGCCGCATCTGCACCCTGGGCCGGGGCGGCTCCGACTACAGCGCTGCGCTTTACGCCGCCGCGCTGCAGGTCCAGAGCCTCCAGATCTGGACCGATGTTCCCGGCATCATGACCGCCAACCCCAAGCAGGTTCCGGCGGCGCGTACCATTCCGAGGATGTCGTATCAGAGCGCACTGGACATGGCTTCCCACGGCGCCAAGGTGCTGTATGCACCCACCGTGGCGCCCGCCATGAACGCCGGCATCGACATTGAAATCCGTAACACCTTCGCCCCGGACGGTAAGTTCACCGTGATCGGCGCGGAAAAAGATCCGTCCCGTTGGATTGGCGTCGCCTCTGAAAAGGGACACATCCGGCTGGTGGGTGTGGATCTGTCCGAGCAAGACGGGAAGGCCGAGGCGAAGCACGCGTTGCAGGAGGTGGGCATTCAGGCTTTGAGCATCCGCCCGGATGGCCCCAGCCTGGACATCACAGTGAGGGAAGCCGTGCTGGACACGGCCCTCCGAGCCCTTCACCGGGCGTTTTTCCAGGAACTGCCTGTCAGGGAAGTGAACCTGTTCATCGCCGGTAACGGCGCCGTGGCCAAGGCGCTGGTGGAGATGATAGAACAATCGGCCGAAAGCGTGAAAGAGCGCACCGGCAAGAGTCTCCGCATAGTAGGTCGGGCCGATAGCCGGCACTTTGGCATCGACCTGGGCGGCGCGCCCAAGCTGGAACAGGAGGGCGACTATATCGAAGCCATCCTGCAGCAGGCCCCCAAGGGCTCCCTCTTCATCGATGCCACCAACAGCGAAACTCTCTACGAACACTATACGGCGTTGCTGGAAGCGGGTATCGGCATCGTTTCCAGTAACCGCCGATCCTTTGCCGTACCTTA
Source organism: Candidatus Cryptobacteroides sp. (assembly GCA_045226315.1). Classification (GTDB taxonomy): domain Bacteria; phylum Bacteroidota; class Bacteroidia; order Bacteroidales; family UBA932; genus Cryptobacteroides. The sequence goes on along the minus strand of JBGVCF010000006.1, from coordinate 39,125 downwards.
TCCGGCCTATGCCGCCATGCATGCGGCGGCCCGCGAAAACGGCGTGATCCTGCGTTACGGCACCACGGTAGGCGCGGCCCTGCCCATGTTGGAATCCATTTCCCGTGGTGCCAACAGCTGCGACGAACTGCTGTCCATCGAGGCCGTGGTTTCCTGTACGCTGAACCAGATTCTGGGCGGCTACCAGCCGGGCGGGGAAAGCTTTGCATCCCTGTTACGAAAGGCCCAGCGGGCGGGGCTCACCGAGGCCGATCCGCGTCTGGACCTGGGCGGTCGCGACGCCCTGCGCAAGCTGCTCATCCTCTCCCGAGAAGCCGGCGTGCAACTGGAGGAGCAGGATGTGGAAATCACGCCCATTGTGCCCGCGGAGCTGTTCCAGGGCACGGTGGAGGAATTCTACAAAGGGTTGGAGGCGTATGAGGGCACGTTATCCCAAATTGCCCGTGCGGCCGAGATCCAGGGGTTCCGCCGCCGCTTTGTGGCTTCGCTGGAAAAGACGGCCGAGGGGTACAAGGCCGGCATCGGCATCCGCAACGTGCCGCCGGTCCACCCCGCCTATCACCTGCGCGGCACGGAGAACGCCATCATCGTGCGCAGTGCCTTCCACCCCTATCCGCTGGTGATTCAGGGCCCTGGCGAAGGCGCCCGCGAAGCCGCCAGCAGCATCCTGAACGATATTCTCCGCTAATCCTTAATACTGTACACTCTCTCTTCTCCCAGGGCTTCCCTCCGGGATTCCTTCCCACCGGAGCTCTCTCCTTCCCACAGGAGCTTGCGCCAGGCATTGGCACAATCAGTAAGTGTTAGATTATCAGTAATTTACATTATTGGCGAAATCCCGTACCCCTTCAAAAACGAGGGTGCGGGATTTTCGCATTTTGTAAACGACTGATTCCTAATATGTTATGAAATGCGCCGGTCCCGTGCCGTTCAGTACAGCACCCTGACCGGGCCGAGGAGGCCGCTTTGGGTATTTTTTCGTGCAGGTTCACATTATTTTTTGTAAGTTTGTACAAACTAATGACCTGTCCCATGAAACGTACCCTCTTTCTGCTTATCGGCCTGTGTGCCACCGTCACGTTAAACGCCCAAATTGCCAATATTCAGGCCGATAAGGCCGTGCTGGATGCACCATTCGGCCAGCAGGACGAACAAAATTTTGCCGCGCCGCCCAAGGATTTCTGGCCGGAGACCTGGTTCCATTTCATCGGAGACAATGTGTCCCGCGAAGGCATTGACGCCGACCTGGAAGCCATTGCCGGAGCCAAGATCGGCGGCATCCAATGGTTCCACGGTGCGTTTGGCGGCCGATGGCCGGGTGTAGACACCCCGGTGGTACCGCTTTCCAAGGACTGGGACGATATGGTGGCCTACCTGGGACAGAAGGCCCGCAGCCTGCAACTGCGCCTCACCATCCAGACCTGTCCGGGCTGGGCCATGGCCGGCGGGCCGTGGATACAGCCGGAAGATGCCATGCGGGATCTGGTATGGAGCCGGACGGATGTATCGGCGGGCACTTCGGGCATGGCGCTTCCCAAAGGCAAGCCGTCGGAGGAAGAGTGGCGGGACTACCAGGACATCTGCGTGCTGGCTTTCCCCACCCCGGAAGGTGATACGGGAGCACCGCTGGAGCTGAAATACATTACCTCCGGCAGTCTGGATTGGGTAAAACTGCTTTCCGGAGAAAAGGGAGTGGCGGAAACCAAGCCCGGAGTACACACCGTTCATTTTTCGGCCGATGCCCCGCTCCGCACGCTGGAAATGCCCGCCGTGCAGGAGCTGAGTCACGCTTTCTGCAACACGCCCGGGGTACGCATCCAAATCACCGCTTCCTGCAAAGAAGGTCGGCCCCAAACGGTGGCCGACGTGCAGCTTCCTATGGCCAGCTGGCAGGACAACGAGCCCTTCACCCTGGCCCTGAACGAAGTCCCGGATGCCAGCAGCTACACGCTTACGCTCACCAACGAGCACCCCATGAATCTGGCCTATCTGCGTTTCTATTCGGCCTCGCGTCACGATGACTGGCGCGCCGCCGCCGGTCGCACGCTCCGCGGCAAGGAAATCTATCAGCAGAATGCTAGCCGAAGCAAGGGCTCCTATGTGTGCCCGGAATCTATCCTGGACCTTTCGGACCGGCTGGCTCCGGACGGCACGCTGGACTGGACCGCGCCCGAAGGGAACTGGACCATTCTGCGCTACGGCCATGTGAATATCGGCTATAAAAACGGACCTGCTCCGGCCGAAGCTACCGGCTGGGAGTGCAACAAACTGGACCCCAGAGGCGCCCGGGTGCAGTTTTCCAATTATGTGGGCCGCCTGCAGGACGGGCCGCTCCAGGGCAAGGCCGACGGCATGCTCATGGACAGCTGGGAGTGCCGCAACCAGAACTGGACCGGCGCCATGGAGGCGGAATTCCGCGGCCGGATGGGTTATGAACTCCGGTGCTGGCTGCCCGCTTTGAGCGGCTACGTGCTGGATACCCCGGAATGCACCGCCTCCTTCCTGGCCGATTGGCGCCGTGTAAAAACGGACCTCTACAACCAGAACTTCTTCGGGGAGATGGTACGCCTGGCCCACGAAAAAGGCCTCCAGGTGCAGTATGAGACCGCCGGCGGCGATGTTGTTTCCATGGACTACATGGAGTATTACAAGTACGCCGATGTCCCCATGGCCGAATTCTGGCACCCCTTCTCCGAGGGCTATGTGGGCGACCTCAATTTCAAGCCCATCAAGCCCACGGCATCGGCCGCCCATCTCTATGGCAAGCGCCGTGTGGCCGCCGAAAGCTTCACCAGCTTCGACCTCAACTGGGACGAACATTGGGAATTGTTCAAGGAAGTGGCCAACCTGAATATGACGGAAGGCGTTACGCACAATGTCTTCCATACTTATACGCACAATCCACAGGTAGGATTCCTGCCGCCGGGAACTAGTTTCGGCAATAAGATCGGCACGCCATTCCTGCGCGGTCAAACCTGGTGGAAGTATATGCCTTACTTCACGCAGTATCTGGCCCGCACCAGTTACCTGCTGGAGCGCGGCCTGCCGGTGGTGGATGTGCTCTGGTTCACCGGCGACGAAGTAGGCTACCAGAAGCCGGACCAGAAGATTCCCTTCCCGGCCGGTTACAAATACGACTACTGCAACCCGGACGGCCTCCTGCACCGCATCTCGGTGCAAAACGGCCGCCTGGTAACACCGGAAGGCCAAAGCTATGGTCTCATGTGGGTGACGCAGACGGAAAACATGCGTCCCGAAACACGCGCCAAACTACAGGAACTGATTGCCGCCGGCGCCAAACTGGTCTTCGGCCCCACCATAACCGCCGATATCCTGCAATCCTATGGCCTGCAACCCAATCTGCTGGCCTCGGAGGACCTCCTTTGGGCGCATCGCCAGGCCGATGGTGCCGAATGGTACTATATTACGGCGCCTGTGGGTAAAGATTTCCACGGAACGGTTACGCTCAAGGCCTGTGGTAAGGCCGAGCTGTGGGATGCCGTAACGGGGGAAGTGAGCGGTTTAGATGTTGCGCGTGACGGCGAATACGCCAAGGTGCAATTGGATTTGGCACGTGCCGGAAACTGCTTTGTGGTGTTCCGTCCGGAAAGTGAAAAAACGCCCGTCCAGCAGCCTGCATTGGCGAAATCCAAGGAATTGAAAGACTGGACGCTGAGCTTCCCTGCGGGCTGGGGCGCGCCCCAAAAACCGCTGAAGATCAAGCAGCTGCAGGCTTGGAAAGACCTTCCTATAGGCCCGGAAGCACAGGCTTTCTCCGGTACGGTGGTCTATGAAACCAGCTTCACCCTGCCCAAAGCCGGGGAGGTGATTCTGGATCTGGGCCGCGTGGACATGATTGCCGATATCCAGCTGAACGGCCAGCCCGCCGGCGTGCTCTGGGCCAGTCCTTACCGGCTCACGGTCAAGGGAAAAGCGGGGAAGAATACCCTCCGGATCGCCGTCACCGGCACCTGGTTCAACCGCCTGGCCTATGACGCCAATCTGCCGGACGCTCAGCGCAAGACCTGGACCATCGCCGGTCCGGCTGCAGGCAGCGCCCTGCGGGAAAGCGGCCTCCTGGGCCCGGTCCGGGTGCTGTACTGAACGGTACGGGCTTCGCAAATTTTATAACATATTGGCAATCAGTCGTTTGCAAAACGAAGAAATCCCGCACCCCTTCAAAAACGAGGGTGCGGGATTTTGCCAGTGATGTATCCACCTGATAATCTTACGTTTACGGATTGTGCCAATGCCTGGCGCAAGCTCCGGTGGGGAGGGAGAGAGCTCCGGGGGAAATCGGGAGGAGGTAGGGGAAGTAAGGGGCCACTGTTTCGGGATTTTAGAAATGTTTCGTATCTTTGCAAACTATGTTATTGTTGCAGGCTACGGACTTATTCGGTTTTTTGAGTTTCGATTGGGAAGACGTGCTGGATATCCTCATGGTGGGGACCATCATCTTCTTCCTGATCAGGGGCATCCGTGGGGATTCCACCGTGCTGAACATCGTGTTGGTACTGGTGGTGATCCTGGTTCTTCAGGCCGTGGTAAGCGCCCTGAACATGCGCATGATGACCGTACTGCTGGACACCCTCCTGGATGTGGGTGTGCTGGCTATCATCATCCTGTTCCAGCCCGAAATCCGGCACCTGCTTAACCGCTTTGCCGTCCAGAGCGGTATCGCGCGGCGCAGCGGCCAGCTGTTCAACCGCCTGCTGGGCATCAAGGAAGAGCAGATGGGCAGTAAGAGCGTAGAAGAACTGGGAGAGGCTGTGCGTGCCATGTCGGCCGAAAAGACCGGCGCCCTCATCGTGCTGCAGCACAAGACCTCCCTGAACGAATACATGGAAACCGGCGACCAATTCGAGGCCGATATCAATCGTCGCCTCATCATGAATATCTTTTTCAAGAATTCACCCCTGCACGACGGTGCCATGATTATCGTGGGCGACCACATTGCCGCCGCCCGTTGCCAGCTGCCCATGACCAACCGCACGGACATTCCCGCCCATTACGGCATGCGGCACCGCGCTGCCATCGGCCTCAGTGAAGATACGGACGCCGATATCCTTGTGGTGTCGGAAGAGACGGGCAATGTGAGTTTCGTACGCGGAGGCACCATCCACACCGTGCAGGACATGCCTGAACTGCGGAAGATTCTGGCTTCCGTGATGAAAAAGGAGGACATTTCGTAAATGGACCAGCGGCTGGAAGCGAAACTGGGATTTGACAAGGTGCGGGCTGCCATCGGCGCGCGCTGTTCCACCGAATATGCGGCGGGACGCGTGGCGGAGGAAGAGTTCAGCACCAACGCTGCGGAAATCCGCCGCCGCCTGCTTCTGGCCGATGAAATGCGCCTGATCCTGCTGTTCGAAGACGGCTTCCCCACGGCTGGGTACATCGACGCTATCGGTTTTCTGGAGCCTATCGGCAAAAACGCCTCCATCGACCTGCTTTCCCTGGGCAAGTTGCGTACGCTGCTGGACACGCTGCGCAAGACCCTGCATTTTTTCCATACGGTGAAGGAGGGGATTTACCCCAACCTGCAGCACCTGGCCTCCGGCGTGAACGCCCCGGCCGAGGTAATGCACCGCATCGACGGCATCCTGGACCGGCACGGAGAAGTGAAGGACACCGCCTCCGACGAACTGTACCGCATCCGCCGCAGCATCAAGGACAAGGAAGTGAACGTTTCCCGGCGCATGAACGCTATCCTGCGGCAGGCGCAGCAGGAGGGGCTCACGGACCCGGACGCTTCCGTGGCCATCCGCGACGGAAAGATGCTCATTCCGGTGACATCGGCCCGGAAAAAGGCCTTCCAGGGCTATGTGTACGACGAAAGCGCCACCGGCAAAACCACCTTTATGGAACCGGCCGAAATGGTGGCCCTGCAGAACGAGATAGCCGAACTTCACTTTGCCGAAACGCGGGAAATTGCCCGCATCCTATACGAATTTGCGGAATTCCTGCGCCCTTGGGTGCCGGAACTCCTGGACGGCGCCCGCTTCGTGGGCGAACTGGACTTCGTGATGGCCAAGGCCCATGTGGCGCTGGACTATATCGCCGGTATGCCGGTGTTGTCGGAAGACGGCTCGCTGAGCCTCCGCAAAGCGCGGCATCCGCTGCTGGAAAAGAGCCTGCGCCGGGAGAAAAAGGCCATCGTGCCGCTCACGGTGAGCCTCACGCCCCAGAAGCATATCTTACTGATTTCCGGCCCCAACGCCGGCGGCAAGAGCGTGTGTCTCAAGACCGTGGGCCTGCTGCAGTACATGTTCCAGTGGGGCATGCTCATCCCCACGTCCGAAACCTCGGAACTTCCGGTGTTCCGCCGCATCATGGTCTCCATCGGCGACGACCAATCCCTGGAAAACGATCTTTCCACCTACAGCTCCTTCCTGGCCGACATGAAGGCCATGCTGGCCCAGGCCGATGAAAAGACGCTGGTGCTCATCGACGAATTCGGCTCCGGAACGGAACCGGCGGCCGGCGGCGCCATTGCCGAGGCTATCCTGCATGAACTGGATGCTAGGGGCGCCTACGGCGTCATCACCACGCACTATACCAACCTGAAATTATATGCATCGGCCGCCGAAACCGGCGTCATCAACGGAGCCATGCAGTTCGACGCCGCCACGGTGGCTCCGCTGTTCCAGCTGGAAACGGGGCTGCCGGGTTCGTCCTTCGCCTTCGAGCTGGCCCGGAAGATGGGGCTGCCGGAGACCCTGGTGCACGACGCCGAACAACGCGCCGGCGAGCAGTTCGTGGGCATCGAGCGGAACCTGCGCAAGATTGCGCGCAGCCGCCGCGCCCTGGACGAAAAACTCACGAAGATCCGCGCCACGGACAAGACGCTGGAAGGCCTCACGGACCGCTACCAGAAGGAACTGGAAGAGATCAAGGAGATGCGCCGCCGCATCCTGGACGAAGCCCGCGCCGAGGCAGAAAAGATAGTCCGCGATGCCAACAAGCAGGTGGAAAACACCATCCGTACTATTAAGGAATCGCAGGCGCGCAAGGAGGAGACGCAGGAGGCCCGGGCCGAACTGCAGGGTTTCCTGGGGGCACTGGCCGACAGCCGCGGCCGCCGGGACGCCTACATAGACAAGAAACTCCAGACGGTGAAGGAGCGCAAGGAGCGCGAAAAAGTGCGCAAGCGCCGGCGCTCGGACGGACAAACCCTCCAGCAGATGGAGCAGGAGGAGGCCGAGGCCAAGAAGCTGGCCGCCTTCCGCACTGCGCCGCTGAAAGTAGGGGAGAAAGTGCGTATCAAAGACAACGGCATGGTGGGCGAAGTAGCCACCGTGAGCACCAAGGCGGTGAGCGTGATAGTGGGAAGTGTTACCACCAAGCTGCCCCTGGACCGGGTGGAGCGCATTACGGCCAATGAGTTCAAGGCGGTGGCCAAGGCGCCGTCGGAGCGGCCGCGCCAGGTGTACGACGCCGCCATCAGTGAGCGCAAGGCCCATTTCCAGCTGGAACTGGACGTTCGCGGCGAGCGGGTGAACGACGCCCTGGAGATTGTGATGCGATATATTGACGACGCCATCATGTTAGGCGTGCCTTCGGTGCGAATTTTGCATGGGAAGGGAACAGGTGCCCTGCGGGAGGAAATCCAGAAGTACGTACGCACGGTGCCTGGCGTGCAATCGGCCGCGGACGAACACATACAATTTGGCGGTTCGGGCGTGACGGTTGTCAAATTTGACTAAAACCTATAACCAAAATATGAACGTACAGAAGCGTAGTAAGATTGGAGAGGCAGGGGAACAGATGGCCTGCGATTTCCTGCAAACGCGCGGTCATCAGATCCTGGACCGGAACTGGCGCTCAGGTCACTTGGAACTGGACATCGTGTCCGAAGGACCGGACGGTCTGCACTTCGTGGAAGTGAAGGCCAGAACAGCCCCGGTAACCACCTCCGTTACAGATCAGGTAAATACCATCAAACAGAAGCGCATATCGGCCGCTGCCCTGCAATACCTTAACAAGAATCACCTGGACGGGAAAGAAGTGTATTTCGATATTGTTTCCGTGCTCTTCGACGGCAGGGAAACAATAGTGCGTTATTTCCCGCAAGCCTGGATACCCATGTATGTCTGATAGTATGAGTATGTCCCATCGTTACTGTGTGATTATGGCCGATGGCTCCGGCGAGTCCAGTCAGCTCCGTGTCACCTACGACCGTTTCAAGGAAGTGGTCCCCGAAGGCCACATCCTGGTGGTTACCCCGCAGCGTTTTGCCGATGAAGCCCGGCGCGTGCTGCCCATGCTTCCTCAGGAAAACCTGCTGGTGGAACCCCATGCCCGCAAAACGGCCCCCTGTATGGCCTACGCAGCCTATACGCTGCTCACGCGGGATCCGGAAGCCGTCCTGGTGGCTTCGCCCTGGGACCTCGTGATCCGGGATGTGGGTCTGTTTGCCCACACCGTGCGGGAAGCCTTCCAGTACGTGGAAGATAACGATGTACTAATGACTCTGGGCATCGTTCCCCGGCACCCGGACGTGAACTTCGGCTATATCCAGGTGAAGGAAGGGCATAACGCTTATCTGATGGCCGGGCCGCTGCAGGTGAAAACCTTCACGGAAAAGCCGCCGCTGGAGCTGGCCGAGGTCTTCATCCGCACCGGCGAATTCTTCTGGAACAGCGGTATCTTCGTGTGGAAAGCCGCCACCATCATAGCCGAAATGGAAAAGTATCTGCCGGAAGTGACGGAACTTTTCCGTGGTTGGGAAACCCACATCGGCGATGAAACCTGGCTGGAGCGCGCCTATAGCGAATGCCCCAAGGTGTCTTTGGACTACGGCGTAATGGAGCGCACCTCCCGCGCCTGGCTCTATCCTGCCCGTTTCGGCTGGGCCGATATCGATCGGCTGTAGTTCCTCAAGATTAGAGGATTTTCAATTCTTTAATGAGATAGTCCTGGTGCATGTAGTGTTCCAGGATCCAGAGTACGTAGCGGATGTCTACGCACACACACATGTTGTAGCCCGGAACAGCCTGGTAGTTGCTGGCCAGCGATTCCTTGTTGCCGTCGAAGGCCAGGCCGATGAGCTGCCCCTTGGCGTTCAGCACCGGCGAACCGGAGTTGCCGCCAGTGATGTCGTTGTCGGTGAGGAAGTTCACCGGGAAATCCGGTGGAGGTAACACTTCCCGGAAAGCTTCGGGATAGGCGTAATCGTGCCGTGCCGGGTCGTATTTTTCACGGAGGCCGCGGGCTGTGCTTTGCCAGTGGGCGTACACACCGTCCCAGGGGTTGAGGGGCAGCACCCTGCCATAACTCAGACGCAGGGTGGAATTGGCATCGGGATACTGAACTTTTCCCTGTGCGGCTAAACATTCATATCGGGCACGGACATACTGGCGCCGGAGTTCCGGCAGGGAGGCTACGTGTTCTTCGCTCTGGTTCAGTTCTGCAATGCTTAGTTCATGTACATAGCGGTATAGCGGGATTTGGGTAATGTCGCCCTGGAAATCCTCTACGCAGGATTGGTCCCAAAGCCATTGGGCCATGGCCTGCCAGTCATTGCCGAACTGGGCCTGCAACTCCTGGTGGATGGTCTTGAAGAAACGCGGCTCCATATGCGTGAAGAATTCCTGCAGGGAATAGGCGAGCAGTTCCTTTTCCACGCGCGGGTCTGTTTCGGCCAAGCCCTGCGCCAGGAGTTTTCGTTGGCGGGACAAGTCGTTTTTGGCACCGCCCATCCTCAGGAAGGTCCGGGAAATGAACGTACCCCGTACCAGGGTTTCCCGGTAATAGACTTTCTGCTGTTCCAGCGAGGAGATAGCGGCATATTCGGCATCCAGTTGGTCCAGTAGTCCGGCATTCTTCCCTGAGATCGGCCGGAAGACCTTTTCCTCCCATTCCCGACGCTCTCCGATAACCCCGAAGCGGCGCATACATGCCGCTTCTCCTTCCTTGTTTTCGGCCACGTTGCTCAGGGAGAAAAAGCTGTCGGAGTATTTCCTACGGATGGAAGGGTCGACGTCCATCCATTTCCGGATAATCTCCATCTGGGCAGCCCGGAGACGGTTGGAAACGGGGCTTTCCACTTCGATGGCCTGGCGCATTTCGGCAGAACTGGAATAACGGGCCGTATGGCCGGGATAGCCGATAACCATGGCGAAATCGCCCTCCTTGTATCCCTTGCTGCTGATGGTGAGATAGCGCCGGGGACGCAAGGGTCTACCGTCGTTGTCATAAACGCGATAGATGGCAAAATCGGCCTTGTGCTGTGGCCATTCCCAGTTGTCTTCATCGCCGCCGAAGGAGGCAACGCTTACGGGCGGAACTGCCACAAGGCGCACGTCCGTATACTTGGTGTACAGGCAAAGGTAGTAGGCGGTGCCGGCCCACATGCCCTGCAAACCGGCCTCCAGGCCATATTCCTCGCCATACTTCTTCTCCATGATGGCCGATATACGGCGGCTGCCGAATGGTTTTCCTTCCAGCTGTAATTCTTCCTGCAGGGCTTTCACTTCGTCGGTAACATCCAGCACCTTGTTCAGAAAATAGAACTCCTTGCCTTTAATTGGGATTTCCTGGGCGCGGGAAAGGGCCCAGAAGCCGTCTTCCAAGTAGTTGTGCTCCGGTGTGGAGAGCGCCGTCACGTCGCTGAAGGCGCAGTGATGGTTGGTAATGAGGAGTCCCTCGTCAGAAATCATGCTGCCGCTGCAGTAAAAGCCCAGCGACACTACGGCATCGGCCAGTCCGCCTGCTTCTTCGTTGTAGATTTCCCGGGCGCCCAGTTTGAGACCGCGCGCCTTCATGTTCTTTTCCAGCGCCCGGTTCAGGCACTGAATGAGCCACATTCCTTCATCGGCCCGGGCGGCCGGAAGCGTACACAGACCCAGCAAGAGGGCCAGAAGCCATTTTTTCATATTATCGATTATTTGTTAAAAACAGCAGCCGAGCGATACAATTACCACATTGCGCCGTCCTCCGTCCAAATAGACGGGCGCGGACAGGAGACTCACAAAGCGGTCTGATACGCGCAGATAGGGGCGCCACGCTCCCTTAAGGGGAAGGCTGATGCCGAAACTCAGTTCTGCGCCTGCATGGAGTGCGGTCTCGTATTCGTACTGCCGGAACAGGGACGTGTCAAAATGCTGGATGGAGGTGCTGGCGGTTTCGGCGGCGCTGCTGTCTTCATGGGGTATTCCGAATCCGCCGCCCATCAGAGCATGCAGTGTGATATCCAGAAACACAGGCCCTGCGGCAAAGCACTTTTGTCCGTATAAATCGGCGCTCAAAACCGTCGTCTGCTGCCGGCGGGTGAAAGGATACAGGCTGGCGGTCTGATTCCGGAATCGGCCGTCCATCCGGGCACCAAACGAAAGGCTGGGCCGACCTTCATCGGCGTCTTTATGCCAGGCGTAGGAGAGCGTTGCGGCGGTCATGAGGCGATCCAGGATCCGGCTTTGGCCCGTGTACTCCACAACTGTGTTCTGCCCGGTAGGGGTGACATAGCGGAATTTGTTTTCCAGGTTGGTGAGCGTTTCCAGACCGGCATCCAGGGAAATGACCTGCAGGTTCCTGCCGGAGGGGATGAGCAGTTTCCCTTTGTAACCGGCACGGATTCCATTAAATTCGAAGAATGTGGCGGTGGTGGAACTACGGCGTCCGTAATAGCCGTTGCGTATTTGGAAAACCAGCTCATTGGCAAAACGGCTGTCCAGAACCGCCTGCAGACTTGCACCCCAGAAATAGTTCATCATGGGCCGGGGATTGACCACCGAGATAGGGTTGTAGTCGCCTGCCAGCTCGGATACCGTGCCCATATAACAGCCTTTGTCCGTTTGGATGAAGTATTGCTGGTCCGTAGTACCGTAGATACCGCCTTTCACCTGTTCCAGCGTGTTCCGGAACAGGAAAGCGACACCCAGTGCCCAACGGTCAGAAGCATTGAGACTTGCTCCGGCTTTCAAATCCAGGTCCATCCAAATGTTGGAGAAGCGGGGGTCCTTGGTTTTGGTCTGGTCGGCACTGGTATAGTTCAGCTGTACGCCGATAGCCCAGCGACGGCTCAGCCGGTAGGACATGCCGCCGGCCAACGCATAGCGTTCCCGCTTTTTGGTCCCCTTGGTGTCGTCGCTGCTTTCCAGGAAGTTGACGGGGTTGTAGGTGTAATCCAGCAGGATTTGTCCGCCCATGTCCTTGCCGGTGAAATGCTGCCAGCCCAGGCTGCCGAAGAAGGTGATTTTCCGGCCGATGCGCCTGTACGATTGGGCCGATGCCCCTGCATCCCAGCTATCCGGCGACTCGGTAGGGGACAGCCAGCCACCGTTTTCCTTACGGAAGTGGCTTTGCACCAGGGAAACCTGCCCGTCGAACCGGTCCAGCAGGGCCGGATTGGAAAGCATGAGGAAGGGATGGGTGTCCACTGTGAAGCGGAAGTCCCGTACGCTCCCGGCCTGTTGACCGGCCGCGGAGAGGGCGGTGGTCAGCAGGCAGAGGACGACAAGGAAGGGACGGGAAGTCATGGAAAATTATTTCTTCAGGGAAGACTGTTTTCTCTGGTGGAAGTCACCGGCCGAGCTGTTGGTCTGGAGATAGATGATGTGCGCCCCGTTGGCGATGGAGGCTTCGGCGTCTATGCCGGAGGGATCGGTGCTGCCGCCCACGTCCACGGTGCCCATGGCGTAGTCGTATACCAGCTTGCCTTCGTTCTCGGGCAACGCTTCGGTGGCGGCTTTGTCCACATTACGGTAAACGGTGTAACCCAATTTGCCGGTGATGGTGACGGCGCCGGTATTCAGGGAAGCGGGGAAGCGCAGTTTGCTGGTGCTGACATTGGCCGCCGAGAAAACATCCACGCAGCCAATTACCTTGGCCTGCGGGAATTTGACGGCCTGGTTGGAGGCGCCGGTTCCCTGCGTATAGTCATAGGCTTCCGTATTCAATGCCAGTGCTTCGGCTTCGGCCTTGCCCATATTGCCGATAAACAGGGCCGGGGCGGTGTTGGAGAACAGCCAGGCGTTGCCCATGTTGAAGGGGACACTGCTCAGGTAGTGGCTTTGCGGGATGGCATCGGCCACTACATATTTGGCGTTGACGAACTGTTCGTTCTTGGACATCCAGTAATAGGAGGCGTTTGACAGGTCCACGGATGCGGGAATGGTTTCGGTGTGGTTGACAGCACCGTACAGGGCTATTACTATCTGCGAATAGGCCGGAATCTTTACCTCCGACGTGAATGACCAGAGGGCGCTGGCGGCAGGTACCCAGTCGGCGTTCTCATAGATGAGCTTACCGTCTTCGCCGTAAAACTTGTTGTTGCCCTGGGCATTGTAGGGGAAGAGCATGCCGATGACCACGTTGGTGGCGTCGGCCTCGATGTCGGAATTGTTGTACAGGATGATATAGGCATCGTTGGAATAAGACCCGCTGGGCTCTTTGGGGCAGCCGGTGCTATATACTTCCTTGATGACGATCTGCCGGGAGGCCACTTTTTGGAGAGGAAGGTTGTAGGTGGAGGGCGTTTCCTTCACCACGGTGAACGGGTTGGTACTGCCTGAATAGGCCAGGCGCTGACCGTCTTCACTGATAATATAGGTGCATGTGGCGCTGTAGACTCCGGGCTGCACAAGGAAAGATGCCTTTCCGGAAGCATCGGTTTTGCTTTCCAGGGTAAAACTGGCATCGGCGTCTTGGAGGGCGACGGTGAGATCGGCCACGGTGAAATTGTTCCCGTCGCAAATCAGCTGCAATCCGATGGCTATGGGTTCGGGGTCCTTCGGGGTTTTATTGCAGGCCGATAAAAAGGCCACGGCCAGCAAGCAAAAGGGGAATAAAAGCTTTTTCATGTACGTATAGGATTTAAAATTTGAGTCTGAGGGTAAGTCCATAGTAAAAAGAGGGGATGTAGTTGCTTACCGAACTGTAATTACCGGTTTTGGTGGAATATACCTGCCCCATATTGTTGAAAAAATTGTTGGCATAGAAGGAGATGGAAGCTATGTTGCCCAGCTCCTTGGTAACACTGAAATTGGCGCTGAAATAAGGTGAGAGGTAATCTTCGTTGAAGGTGTACAGGTAATTGGAAGTAACCGCCAGTCTGGCCAGGTCGTTGTAAAGGTTGGGGTCGTTCTCCCATGCCCACTGCAGTTTTTCCAGATAGGGAACCTGTACGCCGGGCTGGTCCAGGCTTTCGTAATATTCCGGGAATACGGCGGCAAAACTGTTTCCCTGGTAAATGGAGGTGCCGGGCGTGAATTCCAGCAGTTTTCCCCGGTCGGCCAGCACGTGGGCGCGCTCGCTGCCGTCGGCGAAATCACTAAGGGACCGGGAATGGCGCAGCAGGCTGCTTTCCAGCTTGACGGACAGGATGAGCCGGACCTTGGGGATGTGCGTGGTGATGGTGATGTTGTTGTTCAGGGTGCGGGAAATGCTCCCGTTGGCGACGCTGTTACCTCCTATATAATAGCCGATATAACGGAAAGGCATGCCATTAGACCCCATGGTGGATACCGGAGAGTAGGCCACCATGTCCGTGTCCAGCGTCTTATAATGATAGTAATTGCCGTCAATGCGGATGGACGTGCCGATAGCCCGGATGCGGGGGAAATCGATGACCCATTCCACGCCGTAACGCGTGATGGGGTAGTGGGCATTGTTGGCATAGGTACGGGCGACGAGCTGACTGCGCTCTTCGGCCGCGATGGTCTGGCTGGGCAGAACGCCGGTTTTATCCGATACCGTCACGATGCCCGTAGCTGAATCTATGGAATAGAGCCTGTTCTGGGAAGGAATGACAAGCCCCTGCACGGAGCCGGTTCCGGTGTAATTGTAGTGGAAAGGTTCGTAGTTGTTGTCCAGGCGGTAGCTGTTTAAGGTGCGGTTGTAATAAGCTGCCAGGGAAATGCGGATACCCGCCAGGAGAGCTTCCACGCCTATTTCGGCCTGCTGGTTCCGCTGCCAGCGCAGATGGGCATTGTAGTCCAGCGTGCGCGGGAGCACGTAATAGCTCCGGTAGACGGTGTTGTCGGCCGATGCGGTAGAGGTGAATATTTCCACATCCTGATAGGTGGGAGCGGGGTACAGGACCGAGAAAGACGGAAGTTTCACGGCTATGCCCCAGCTGGCGCGGAATGCCAGTCCCGGCATGGAATAGCGGGCGTTGAAACGGGGACTGAAACTGGATGTGAGCCCATAGGCCGATCCTTTAATGGAGGTGTGGTCGGAGCGGATGCCGGCAACCAGGCTGAGGTTTCCCTTTCCCAACGGGAGCGTGAGCCGGTCTTCCAGGAACAGGCCCAGGTTGTGCATGGACGGATTGTCGCAGTAGCGGTATTCTCTATACGTGGGGGCTGTAGCCAGATCCTCCGAATAGAGCCCGCCTCCCAGATTATGGTCAAAGTTCCAATCGGTCCCCAGTTTTACTTTGTTGCCGGCCTTGCCGATATGAGTGGCCCAGTTGGCCTTGAGCGATACTTTAGCCGTAACGGGACGGTCGTCCACCGCCAGGACATTGTAGCCGGTACCGGGAGGAATGAGCACTACGTCGTTGGCCCCTTCTGGGGTATATGGGGCCGACAGGAAATATCCTTTTTTCTGCACGTGGAGGGCCACATCGCTTACTACGCGGGTGTAGAGCTTGTTCTCCCGCGAGCTTTTGTCGCTGAAAGAGCCGGAGGCGTTGAATTCCAGATTGGTGATCCAGGGCAGGCTCAGCAGCCAGTTGGCGTTGAGGTTCATACGGATGCTGTTGTCGCGTGCCGTGACGAAAGTGCCCACCATTTTGTCGGGATCGGCCTGGTTGTCCAGCCCGCCCAGATTACCGGTGACGCCGGCTGAAAACCGCAGCGGCCGAACGTTCCCCAGCGTGTTGCTGTAGGTGATCGACAGTTGTTTACGGTCGTAGGATGTATATGGCGACATGGGATCGCTCACGGATCGGGTGTATTCGGCACTGGTGTTCAGAATTCCTGCGGAGGTCCCCCGCTTTGTTTTGCCCAGCCCGAACCCTTTGCTCAGCGAGGCCTGCTTGGTCTTGGGGCTGGCGGAAAGGGTGAGAATCCAGGGCGTCTTTCCCTTTTTGGTGTTGATTTTCACCACGCCGGAGGTCATGTCGCCGTACTCCACGGAGGGGACACCGGTAAGGACTTCCACCGATTCTACATTGGCCGAAGCGATGCTGTTGGTGGACACGCCTTTGGCGCCATATTGCCGGAAATCGGCGTAGGAGGCGTTGTTGGACAGGCGAACGCCGTCCACTTCCACGGCCGTGCCGAAGGAAGGATTCCCTTCTTCGGCCGATGTCCCGGTCCGGATGCTGAACTCCCGGCTGCTTATCAGATTATTATCTAAGGTGACGCCGCCCGGCAGCAGGCTGGCGATGCCGGATACATTCATCAGCTGCACGTGTTCCAGCGCTGTTTTGTCAATAGTGCGCGAAGTAGTGGCCGATGATTCGTTTTCCCTGGCAGTGACCACGGCCCCGTTCAGGGTAAGGTTGTCTTCTTCCAGAAGAAAGTTCAAGGGCTCTTTTAACTGGCCGAAATCGATCACCTGTTCCAGCGTCACATAGCCCAGGCTGGCAATGCTTACGGTACTTTTTGGGGCAGACACGGCTTGGATGGTGAATCGGCCCTGGGCATCGGTAACGGCCCATTGTCCGGTGGCTTCCACCAGGACGGTGGCATACTCCACGGGCGTCCCGCTCTTCTTTTCCGCCACCACGCCGCTGAAGCCCGTTTTCTGGGCCAGGACGGGGAGGGCAAACAATGCCAGCAAGAAGATAAGGGCCGATTTTTTCATACTGGAACAAGAGACTTTGCAAAGTTACGGGCTTAGAAAATTGCGGTAATCACCATATGTTGGTATAGGGCATCCTCATTTATTAGGACTGGTTGCGGCCTGTGAAAAAACCTGTTCATAACTTTTGGTAAATCAAAGTTTTATTCGTATCTTTGCGGTCCGCAACTGCGCCCAAGTGGCCTACAGTGCGGGCTAAATTATTAAGTAACAATTAATTAACAAACACCAATGCCTGGTTTAATTGGAAAGAAAGTCGGAATGATTTCCGTCTTCGGTGCCGACGGGAAGAATATCCCGTGCACCGTCGTTGAGGCTGGTCCGTGTGTTGTCACGCAGGTACGCACCGTGGAAACCGATGGTTATGCCGCCGTGCAGCTTGCCTATGACGAAAAGAAAGAGAAACGCACCAGCGCGGCCCTGAAGGGCCATTTCGAAAAGGCTGGAACTACTCCCAAGAAGAAACTCGTGGAATTCGAGGCAGACTTCGCCGGAGAGCTCAAGCTGGGAGACACCATCACCGTGGCCGATGTCTTCACCGAGGACGTCAAGTTCGTGGATGTGGTGGGTACTTCTAAAGGTAAGGGTTTCCAGGGCGTTGTTAAGCGTCATGGATTCGCCGGTGTAGGTGGTGTGACCCATGGTCAGCACAACCGCCTGCGTCACCCTGGTTCCATGGGTGCATCGTCTTGGCCTTCCCGCGTATTCCCCGGAATGCGTATGGCCGGCCACATGGGCAACGAGCGCGTGAAGGTTTTCAACCTCGAGGTCCTGAAAGTCATCCCTGAGAACAATCTGCTTATCGTCAAGGGTTCCGTTCCCGGAGCCAAGGGTTCTTACTTAATTCTGGAGGCTTAATTATGGAATTGAACGTTTTGAAGATTGACGGATCCCAGTCCGGAAAAAAAGTGGTTCTCGATGAGAAAGTGTTCGGTGTAGAGCCCAACGACCACGTCATTTACCTGGATGTCCTCCAGTATCTCGCCGCCCAGCGTCAGGGCACGGCCCGCACCAAGGACCGCAGCGAGGTTGCCTATTCCACCAAGAAGCTCGGTCGCCAGAAGGGCGGCGGCGGTGCCCGTCACGGTTCCCTGAAGGCCGGTATCTTCGTAGGTGGTGGTAATGTGTTCGGCCCCAAGCCGCGCGACTACCGTTTCAAGCTGAACAAGAAAGTGAAGCAGCTCGCCCGTGTGAGCGCCCTCTCTTATAAGGCCGCCGAGAACAAGATCGTCATTGTGGAGCCGTTCGCCATGGACGCCCCCAAGACCAAGGAGTTCAAGACCATCCTGGCCAACATCAAGGCCGGCGATCGCAGCGTGCTCTTCGTTCTCCCGGACAATGCCAACAATATTTTCCTGTCATCCCGCAATCTGCCCAACGTGCAGGTTATCACCGTTGACGAGATCAATACCTACGCTATCATGAATGCCCACTCTCTGGTGCTGGTAGACGGCGTGCAGGATATCCTCGCAGCAAGAGTAAAGTAAAGGAGAGAAAGAAATGGGTATTTTAATTAAGCCAATCGTAACCGAGAAAATGACGGCTGAGGGCGAAAAGCTCAACCGTTACGGTTTCATCGTGGACCGCAAGGCCAACAAACTGCAGATCAAGGCTGCCGTGGAGCAGATGTACGGTGTGTCCGTTCAGGATGTCAACACTGCCAACTACCATGGCAAGCGCAAGCAGCGCTACACCAAGAGCGGTTTGCTCCGCGGTCGTATGAATCACTTCAAGAAGGCTTATGTCACGCTTGCAGGTGAAGACAAGATTGATTTCTATGCTAACATCTAAGAAGGAGAATAAACTATGGCAATCAAGAAGTACAAGCCGGTAACTCCCGGCCAGCGCAACAAGGCTATCAGCTCCTTCGAAGAGATCACCGCGAAGAAGCCTTACAAGAAGCTCCTGACTCCCATTAAGTCCACGGGCGGACGCAACAACACCGGTCAGATGACCGTGCGTTACCGTGGCGGCGGTCACAAGAGAATGTACCGTCTGGTGGATTTCATCCGCAACCGCGATGAATTCAAAGCCACCGTGCTCACTATCGAATACGATCCCAACCGCAGCGCCCGCATCGCCCTCATCCAGTACGAAGACGGCCTGAAGAGCTACATCATCGCCCCCAACGGCCTCAAGGTCGGCCAGGTGCTTGAGAGTGGCCCCGCCGCCAGCCCGGATATGGGTAACTGCCTGCCGCTTGCCAATATCCCCGTTGGTACGCTGGTTCACGCCATCGAGCTCCGTCCCGGTCAGGGTGCCGCTATGGCACGTTCCGCCGGCACCTATGCTCAGCTGGCCGCCCGCGAAGGCAACTACGCCATCCTCCGTCTCCCTTCCGGTGAGACCCGTATGGTTCCCGTAGCCTGCCGCGCCACCGTGGGTACCGTATCCAACCCGGACCATAATCTGGAATCCGACGGTAAAGCCGGCCGCACCCGTCATCAGGGTCGCCGCCCGCACAACCGTGGTGTTGTCATGAACCCGCACGATCACCCGATGGGTGGTGGTGAAGGCCGCGCCTCCGGTGGACACCCTCGTTCTCGCAAGGGTCTCCCTGCCAAGGGCTACAAGACCCGCAACCCGAAGGCCGCGAGCAACAAGTTCATCATTGAAAGACGTAAGAAATAACGGAATAAACTAACAGATTATGAGTCGTTCACTTAAAAAAGGACCGTATATCCAGGAAGCCCTGGAGAACAGAATTCTTGCTATGAATGACGGCAGCAAGAAGAAAGAGGTTGTCAAGACTTGGTCCCGTGCCAGCATGATTTCCCCTGACTTTGTGGGCCACACCATCGCAGTTCATAACGGCAATAAGTTCATTCCGGTATATGTTACTGAAAACATGGTTGGTCACAAGCTGGGCGAATTTGCTCCCACCCGCACTTTCCGCGGCCACGCAGGCAACAATAAGAAATAATGTGTAAAGGATTGACATTATGGGAAAGAGAAAAAGACTGATGGCCGAGCGCCTGAAAGAGACCAAGAAACAGACTGCTATCGCTAAACTCAACGACGTCCCCACTTCCCCCCGGAAGATGCGTCTGGTTTGCGACACCATCCGTGGCGTTGAGGTTAACCACGCCCTGGATCTTCTCCACTACTCGAAGCGCGAGGCTTCTGTGCGTCTGGAGAAACTGCTGAAGAGCGCCATCGCCAACTGGGAAGCCAAGAACCCGGAGCAGGCCAAGGCTCTCGAAGAAGGCAATGTGATTGTGAAAACCATCATGGTGGACGAGGGTCGCACCCTCAAGCGCATCCGCCCGTGCCCTCAGGGCCGTGCCGGTCGCATCCGCAAGCGTTCCAACCACGTTACCATTATCCTGGACACCAAAAAAGCAGTGGAGGAATAAACTATGGGTCAGAAAACAAATCCTATCAGCAACCGTATCGGTATCACCCGTGGTTGGGACTCCAACTGGGTAGGCGGTAACTACGCCGAAAAGATCGCCGAAGACTACGAGATCCGCAAATATCTGGGCAGCCGTCTGGCCAAGGCCAGCCTCTCCCGCATCATCATTGAGCGCACCCTGAAGCTCATCACCGTCACCATCCACGCCGCCCGTCCGGGCGTGATCATCGGCAAAGGTGGTCAGGAAGTTGACAAGCTGAAGGAAGAACTCAAGAAGGTGACCAAGAAGGATGTTCAGATCAACATCTTCGAGGTAAAGCGCCCTGAGGTGGATGCCACCATCGTGGCCGATTCCATCGCCCGCCAGATTGAAGGCCGCGTGAGCTATCGTCGCGCCATCAAGATGGCCATCGCCACCGCCATGCGCGTGGGTGCCGAAGGCATCAAGGTGCAGATCAGCGGTCGTGTAGGCGGCGCCGAAATCGCCCGTAGCGAAATGTTCAAGGAAGGCCGCACCCCGCTGCACACCTTCCGTGCCGATATCGACTACGCCCTTGCCGTAGCACACACCCAGATGGGTACCATGGGTATCAAGGTGTGGATCTGCAACGGTGAGAAGTATGGCAAGCAGGACCTGAGCCCTAACGCCGGTTTCGCTGCCAACGCTGCCGCTCCCGGCACCGGTCGCCGTGAAGGTGGCCGCGGTGATCGCGGAGACCGTCGCGGAGACCGTCGCGGAGGCCGTGGTGGCCGTCGTGAAGGTGGCCGTGGCGAACGCGGAGAGCGTCGATAAGCTAAAATCGTTTTTTTGAAAAAGCGACCATGAAAATGGCCGCTTTTTCGTATCTTTGCGCCATAGAATTAATTACGAACATAATGAAACTGAACAAATGGATGCTTATGGCCGGTGTGATGCTGGCCTGCGCAGTGAGCTGCAAGAACCAGTCGGAAGCAGAAAAGCTGGCCGAATACAATGCCTGGGACGAGAACTTCTCAGAGGAATACCGGGTCTTTGTAAGCGAACACGCCGAGGATAGCGAAGCCAT
Source organism: Candidatus Cryptobacteroides sp. (assembly GCA_045226315.1). Classification (GTDB taxonomy): domain Bacteria; phylum Bacteroidota; class Bacteroidia; order Bacteroidales; family UBA932; genus Cryptobacteroides. The sequence goes on along the minus strand of JBGVCF010000006.1, from coordinate 17,972 downwards.
CGAGGCGTATACGGATGCCAAGATTGAGGAATACAAGGAGTACAACCTCAAAGTCATCAAGAAGAACGCCGATAACGCCGTGGGCGTGGCCGCCCTCAAGAACGCCTATGCCCTGATGAACGACGAGGACCTGTCTGCATGCCTGAACCTGGTGGCCCCGCATGTACATGGAGAGGATTCCACCTTCGTGTACACTATGTTGGAGGCCATGTCGGCCAAGTCAGGTACCGCTGCGGGCAAGATGTTCACCGATTTCGAGGTAAACGGCGTGAAGTTCTCCGACTTCATCGGCAAGGGCAAATATGTGCTGGTAGATTTCTGGGCCTCCTGGTGCGGTCCCTGCCGCCGCGAAATGCCCAACCTCCGTGCCGTTTATGAGGAATTCCACGGCGACAAATTCGACATGCTCTCCGTGGCTGTCTGGGACAAGCTGGAGGATACCATCGAAGCCGCCAAGGAAGAGAACATCGTGTGGAACCAGATCATGGACGCCCAGAATATTCCTACGGACATCTATGGTATCGACGGCATTCCGCACATCATCCTCTTCGGCCCCGACGGCACCATTCTCAAGCGCAATCTCCGCGGTGCCGAAATCCGCGCTGCCGTAGCAGAAGCCCTTGACAATTAAAGAAAAAATAGCCTTATTCCCCCATTCCCCCGGCGTTTATAGGTACTATGACGCCGAGGGAAAGGTTATTTATGTGGGTAAGGCCAAGGATCTGCACAAGCGGGTGGCGCAATATTTCGTGCCCGCGGAGCGGATGAACACCAAAACCCGCATCCTGGTTTCCAAGATAGCCGATGCCCAGTTTTCGGTGGTGGACAGCGAGGCCGATGCCCTGCTGCTGGAAAACAACCTCATCAAGCAGTACAAGCCCAAGTACAACATCCTGCTGAAGGACTCCAAGACCTATCCCTGGATCTGCGTCACCGGCGAGGACTTCCCCCGCGTGTTCATCACACGCCGCATAGAAAAAGGCAAGGGGAACCGTTATTTCGGCCCTTACAGCAGCGTGATGCACGCGCGCAATCTCATCGGCTTCTTTGACGAAACCTATCAGCTGCGCACCTGCACGCTCAAAATCACCTCCGACGCCATCCTCCGCGGCAAGTTCCGTCCCTGCCTCAAATTCCATATCGGCAAATGCGGCGCGCCCTGCGTGGGCAAGGTGTCGCAGAAGGAATACGCCGATCATATCGAGGAGATCGTGCGCATCCTGAGCGGCCGGGGCGGGGAAGTGATCCGGCATTACAAGGCCCTGATGGCCGATGCCGCCGACCGGCTGGCTTTCGAAGAGGCGCAGGTGTACAAGGACAAACTCCATAGCCTGGAGCGTCATTACGCCAAAAGCATCATCACCCAGGCGGCCGATACCGACGCCGATGTCTTCTCCCTGGTCTTCGACGGGGCCGAAGCCTTCGGCAACTTCCTGCGCATCCGGGGCGGGGCCATCGTCCAGAGCCTGAACCTGGGCTTCAAGAGCCAGATCGAGGAGGAGCAGGCGGCCGTCTTATCGGCCTTTATCGGCGAGATGGAGGATAAGTTCGGGCAGCTTTCCCCGGAGGTGATCGTGCCTTTCCTGCCCGACGTGGAGATTCCCGGCGTGGAATTCAAGGTGCCCCAGCGGGGCGACAAACTCTCGCTCCTGGAGCTGAGCGCCAAGAATGCACGGGAATTCCATTTCAACAGCCTGAAACAGCGGGAACACACGGACCCGGACGCTTTCCGCATGAGCGTGATGCAGGAGTTGCAGAAGGCCCTGGACATGCCGGTGCTGCCGCGCCACATGGAATGCTTCGACAACTCCAACATCCAGGGTACCAACCCGGTGGCCTCCTGCGTGGTGTTCCGCGACGCAGAACCCTCGAAAAAGGACTACCGCCGCTTCAAGATCAAGACGGTGATCGGTGCCAACGACTATGCCTCCATGAAGGAGGTGGTAAACCGCCGCTATGCCCGCATGCTGGCCGAAGACCCCGACGACCTGCCGCAGCTCATCGTCATCGACGGCGGCAAAGGGCAGTTGGAATTTGCCCACCAGGCCCTGGCCGAACTGGGCATCCTGGACCGCGTGACGGTGATCGGCCTGGCCAAGCGGCTGGAAGAGGTAATCAGGGTAGGGGACCCTTATCCGTTGTTCATTGACAGGAATTCCCAGGCATTGAAGGTGCTCCAGCGCATCCGCGACGAAGCGCATCGCTTCGGCATCACCTTCCACCGGAACCTGCGTTCCAAAGCGGCCATCCAGAGCGCCCTGCGTGAAATCAAGGGCGTGGGGGAGAAGACGGAGCAGCGTCTGCTGTTGCACTTCGGCTCCGTGGCCCGCATAGGCGCCGCTCCCCTGGAAGAACTGGCCGCCCTGGTGGGCGCCGACCTGGCCATAAGGATACACGATTATTTGAATAATGACTGAGAAGACTTTTAACAAATGGTTCAACACCTTCGTGCTGGTGGGCATGGCGGTGGTTACCGTGTTGGTGACGGGGCTTAAGCTGCGGGACGCGGAGAACGGGCAGTGGATGCTGATCATATCGGCCGTAGGCTCCCTTACGGGGGTGCTGGCCAATGTTCTCAGCGCCAACGGACGTATCCTCACGTTCCTGTTCGGCCTCATTGATGTTACCATTTACGGGGCCATGTGCCTGCTGGGCGCCCGTTACGGCAATGCCGCCCTGCACCTGCTGTACTTCCTGCCCATGCAGTTCGTGGGCTTTTTCCAGTGGAAGAAACGCGGGGCCGATGCCCACGACGAGGTGAAGGCACGCCGGCTCACAGGGCGCCAATGGGCGCTGTATGGCGGCATTTTCGGCGTGGGGCTGCTGATAGCGTATTTCGTGCTGCTGGCGCTGGATCAGTCCGAGGCCGCCCACGTGGTGAAGTGGCTGGTGCTCATGGATGCTTTCTCCATGATGTGCAACCTGGTGGGCCAGTACCTGCTGTCCACCGCCTATATGGAACAGTGGTACTTCTGGATTGGAGTGAATGTGGCCTCCGTGGCCATGTGGGTGCTCACCCTGCGGCACGACCCTTCTTCTTCCTATGCCCTCATCTACGTGGTGAAGTACAGTTTCTACTTCATCAACTCTCTCAATGGGCTCCGTATCTGGCTCAAATTGAGTCGTCCAGGGGAGAAATCGGCCCAATGATTTTCCAATTAAATATTTTTTACTATATTTGCACGTTATTGCACCCGAAAGGAAAGAACAAAAACGTAATATAAACTTAAAACCTAACAGTTATGACAAAGGAAGAAATCGTAAAGCAAGTCAAGGATATCATCGTTGACAAGCTTGGCGTTGAGGAAACCGCTGTCACCGAAAGTGCCAGTTTCACCAACGACCTCGGTGCCGATTCCCTGGACACCGTAGAGCTCCTGATGGAATTTGAGAAAGTATTCAATATCAAGATTCCGGATGAGGAAACCAGCGGTATCGCCACGGTTGGCGACGCTATCAAGAAGGTGGCCGAAAAAATCGGTGTAGAGGAGTAAGCCTCTCCATAACAAATCAAAATGCCCTCCGTTTGGGGGGCATTTTTTATTGTCCGGCCTGCAGGGTTCCGGCAGAGGAGTCGAAGACCAGCCAGTTGGGTTCGGATATCCAGTCGGTGAGAAGGACCAGGCGGGCGGTGCCCACGGGAATGTCGGCCCGGGAGTGGTAATGGCCGAAGATAAAAAAGTCCACCTGCTCCGGAAAAGCTTCGCAGAAGCGGAACAGGGGTTCATCGGCCCCTTTGAAGTTGTAACTTAGATTCTTGCCCAGGCGGGAACGGCGGCTCCAGCCCTGGCCCATGCGGAAAGCCAGCCAGGGATGCAGGGTGCTGAAGCAGCGTTGCAGGAAGCGGTTGTGGAAGGCCCAGCGCATAAGTTTGTATCCGTGCTGGCCGGGCCCCAGGCCGTCGCCGTGGCCCAGGCAGAATTTTTTGTCGCCGATGGTAGTGACCAGCGGCTGCACCTTGCGCAGCATTCCCAGTTCCTCGAAGTAACGGTAGGTCCAGATGTCGTGGTTTCCTTGGAAGAAACAGACCCGGACGCCGGCATCCATCAGGTCCGTAAGGGCGCCCAGCACGCGAACGTAACCTTTGGGCACAACGTCGCGGTATTCATACCAGAAGTCCCAGATATCGCCCAGCAGATACAGCGTTTCGGTTTGCTGCGGATCAATTCCCCGGAGGAAGCGCACGAAAGCGGCTTCGCGGCCCGCCGGATCTCCCACCTGCAAACCCAGATGGACATCGGAGACAAAGTATGTTAAACGCTTGGGCATTATTGTCATCCTGAGCGTAGCGAAGGATCTCCGGTTAGGATAAAATAAAAATCAGAATGGCCACCAGCAGGCAGTAGAGGGCGAACCAGGAAAGTTTGGCCTTCTTTACAATGGAAATCATCCACTTGCAGGCGAACAGGCCGCTGATGAAGGCGGCCACGAAGCCCAGGCAGAGGGCCAGGGAGCCCACGCCGCTGCCAAAAGTCTCATGCCCGGTGGCTACTTTGAGCAGGTCCAGGCTTTGCTCGCCGATGATGGGGATAAGCACCATGAGGAAGGAGAACTGGGCCATTTCCTGCCGTTTGACGCCGGTGAGAAGGCCAGTGGCGATGGTGCTGCCACTACGGGAAACACCAGGAATCACGGCGAAGGCCTGGGCCAGACCCACCACGAATGCCTGCCAATAGGAAATGCCGTTCCGGGTGTCTTTGGCCACCGGCACGCGGAAGCGTTTGCCGGCACTGTCCGAAACAAGCAGCAGACAGGCCGTGATGCACAGGCCCACCCCTACCTGCCAGAGTGCGCCGCTGAACAGGGCGTCCACCTGATCCTTGAGCAGGAAGCCCACCAGGGCAACCGGGATGAGCGATATCAGGATCTTGCAGATATAGTCGGTCTCGTCGTTGTATTTAAACTGGAAAAAGCCCTTGAGGAGCTTCCAGATGGCGCTCCAGAACACCACCAGAGTGGCCAGTACCGTGGCGAAGTGCACGGTGACGGTGAAATCCAGGAAGCCTTCTGCATCGGCCCCCAATAATTCCTTGAAAATGAGAAGATGCCCGGAACTGGATACCGGGAGAAATTCCGTAAGCCCCTGGACAATACCCAGGAGGATAGCCTGCCACCAGTCCATAGTCTACTCCTTTTCTTTAAAATGACCCATGATGGCAATTACCTCCACCACGATGCCTGCCACGATGACGATGGGCGCAGCCACCAGGCGGCGCATGTCGAACATGGCATAGTTGAACACTTGAGGATCGTCGGAGCCGCCGCCGCTGAGCAGCAGGAATCCCGCTGCCATCACCAGCAGGCCGGCTATCATGAGTTTGAGGCCTTTGGCGGTGGTGGCCATTTTTTCGGAGTTGTTCATACTAGTTTGCGTAGAGTTTGTCTCGGTTGTATCCCACCAGGCGGCCCACTACGAAGAAGGTGCTGATGGCGCAGATGCCCACGCCGGCCACCACCATGACGCCCATGGTGAACAGCAGGGATTCCAGCTGGAAAATCTGGAACAGCTGGGCGAATTCGTCCCGGAGGATGAACAGGCCGCCAACCAGCAGGAGGATGGCCAGTAGGGCGGCAAACAGCCCCTGCAGGGCCGCCCGGCCCACGAACGGGGCCCGGATGTAGTTCTTGGTGGCGCCCACCAGATGCATGGTATGGATGCTGAAACGGCGGGAGAAGAGTTCCAGCCGGATGACGTTGGTAATGAGCACGAAGGAAATAAACAGCAGCAGGCCCACCAGAATGGCCAGTCCCAGGGAAATCTTGGAAAGGTTCTGGTTCAGGGCATCCACCAGGGAGGTCTGGTACACCACTTCCTCCACCAGCGGCGACTTGCCCAGTATGGATTTCATCACCTCCAGGCTGTCTGTAGACACATATTCGGCCTCCAGGTTCACGTCAATGGAAATGGGCACGGGGGCCGATTCAAACACATCCAAAAAGTCCTGACCCAGCAGGCGGGACATCTCTTCCACGCCTTGCTCTCTGGAGACGAAATGGGTGGAGCGGACGCCGGGGAGGGCTGCTACCTGGTTTTCGTACTGTACAGCCTGTTCTTCGTTCACGTGTTGTTTCAGAAGCACAGACACTTGCATGTTTTCCTTGAAGTAGTCGCTCACGGCCCGGGCATTCACCAGCAGCAGGGTGCCTACACCCACCAGCAGCAGCACCAGCGCCAGGCTGATCACCGTGGAAATCCAAGCGCTGACAAGGCGCCTGCGCATGGCTGTATTGCGTTTGGGAGCGTGCATAATTAGGCTTATTTCGCCCCAAAGTTAGCCAAAGCACCGATAAACTCAAAAAAAATTCGTAAATTTGTAGGCTAAACAACGAGAATTATGGGAGATTCCGCTAAGAAGATTCTGTTCGTGAACGCAGAGATGTATCCGTTTCTGCCGGAAACCAGGATTTCCAGCGTTTGCCGGGAATTGCCGCAGGGCATCCAGGAACGCCACAGGGAAATCCGGGCATTCATGCCGCGCTATGGCTGTATCAACGAACGGAAAAATCAGCTCCATGAGGTAATCCGCCTCTCCGGAATGAACATTATTATCGCAGACGTGGACCGTCCGCTGGTCATCAAGGTGGCCTCCATCTCATCGGCCCGCATTCAGGTATATTTCATTGACAACGAGGATTATTTCCGCCGGAAGCAGCTGTACGCGGATGAAAACGGGAAATTCTTCGCCGACAACGGCGAACGCGCCATCTTCTTTGCGCGCGGCGTTCTGGAAACGGTGAAAAAACTGCGCTGGGCGCCGGACGTGATCCACTGCTCCGGCTGGATTACCCACGTGCTGCCGCTGTACTTGAAAAAAGCCTATAAGGACGATCCCATCTTCTCCAATTCCAAGGTGGTGCTGTCCCTCTTCGACGACACTCCCGTAGATGCCCAATTCCCGGAAGATTTCGCTAGTTCCCTGCTGCTGGGCGCCATCAAGCCGGAAGATATCGGTTTTGGGGAAAAGGCGGGCGGCATGGAACTTGCAAAACTTGCCGTGCAGTACTCCGACGGCATCATCCTGGCCGATGAAAAAGTGGATCCCGCGCTGGTGCAGCATTGCCGTCAAAGCGGCCTGCCCCTGCTGGATTATGAAGCGCAAAGCTTCGCCGACGGAAGCTACATGGACCGTTACAACGCATTTTACGACAATTTGCTTCAATGAAAAAACTCCTTACCCTGTGTCTGGCCGCAGCCGTTCTAACGACCGCTTGCGTTAAAGTAGACAACAGTCTCGGGAAAGGACTGGTGGACAAGAGTCTCCTGTTCGATACCTATACAGTAGAATTTCCGCTGGAGGAAATTACCCTGGAGCGTGCCGGTGACCTGTCGGCCTTCTCGGACAGCCGCCTCACCCTGGGCGCCATCCGCGACGATTGCTTCGATCTCACCGCGCGCGAGGCCGCCTTTACGCTCATCCCCGTGCTGGACACGCTGGACCTGGGCACCAATCCCGAGGCCAAAAGCTTCCGCATCTACTTTGAGGCCGATACCATCTCCCTGGCAGATGAAACCCAGCGGCATATTATCCAGAGCATTTATGTGACGGAACTGGAAGAACCCGTTCCCACCTCTATCACCAGCACCAATAAGCCGCTTAAACACGGATCGGCCCGTATCACGGACGGCATTCCCGTGTATAACGGAACTTCCGGCGCCCTTACCTTTAATTTCACCAAGGAGTTTGCACAGAAGTACGTGGATGTGGTCAAGAAGTTGGGTCCGGTCCTGAAAGACCGTCAGAGCGATGACGGCGTAGACCGTTACGATGATTTCGTAAAAGAGCTGCCCGGCGTCCATCTCCGCACCGATGTCCCTTCCGGCCTGGGCGGACGCATCAATCTCTTCGATTTCTCCTGCCTTACTGTGGAGAGCGGCTATTACACTCGCAACAATAACTTGGCGGCGCTCACAGTGCACAGCACCTGGGACGGCGTACAAAAAGACTCCACTTTCCTTTTCCTCCCCGGCGAGACAGAATTCGTGGACGAAGCCACTTATCTTTCGGCCAACACCAAGTTCTACCAGTACTGCTACAACTATACTTATCATAGCACGGAGAATCGTCCGGCCGTAGATTACATCTATGTGGAAGGCGGCGGCGGGCTCAAACCCGTGATTCACGCTCTGGAACTGCAGGAAAAGACCCGCGCGGCCATCCTGGCCCATGGCGGCGACCCGGACAAGGTGGCCATTATCAAGGCCTCCATCATCCTGCCGTTCGAAATGCCTGAAGACTACAAGGAGCTGGATCGTTTCCCTTCCGTACTTAGCCCCACCATCCGCGTTAAGAGTGAAAACGACGAAGGGGAGGAGTACATTTCCTTCGCCGGTCTCACGGATGCCAGTGTGAGTGCAGAAAACCAGGGCAACATAGACCGTTCCAACCTGTGTTATGCCCCGGACATCACCTATCACCTGCAGGAACTGTTAACCCGCACGGATCTGGACAGCGAAACCAACGGCGATATCTGGCTGCTCACCATCCATACGGAGCAGGTGGCCGATGCCAACGGCAGCGCCTATGACAACGAGTATTACCAGAACCTGCTGTATGCCAGCTACTACAACGCCCTGTATGGCGGCGGTTACGGCGGCTATGGCGGCTATGGCAGTTACGGCTACGGCAACAGCTACAACAACTATTACAGCTACATGATGCTGGCCCAGATGATGGCTGCTTCGTCGCAGCAAACCTACAGCTATACCACCGAGCTGGACAAGGACCGTTATTATAAGGCTGTAATGAACGGCCCCGCATCCTCCAGCGAGGCTGGCGTTCCCTATTTCCGCGTCACCTTCGCCATCCCGCAGGATTAACTACTTACGGTAACGCTCCGGGATGTTGACCGTGGGCGGATCTTCCCAAAACACAGACCAGTAAAGGGCGGGGAACTCGCCCCTTTGCCAGATTTGCACCAACTCTTCCAGCTCCTTGTCGGCCCCTTCAGGGTCGTAGGGGTTCTTGAGGTCGTTGTCGAAGAGTTTGGCCACGGCCTGCCAGAATCCGGCTGCAGCGCCGTTCTTATAATTCTTGATAATGTCGTAGGGGACCACGCCGGTTTCCCTGTTGATGAGTTTCAACATGACGGTGCCCTGATAGATGCTCATGTTCCGGAAAGAGCTTTCAAAATCGTTGAAAAGCTGTTTCTGGAGGGCCGATATGTACCGGTCTTTCCGGATGGGTCCGTAATGTTCGGCGTTGAGGGTGCTGTCCACCTGTTTAATTAACACGCCCGCCGCCTGCGCGTACGGGTACACGGTGGCGAAGCGCCAGACCAGCTTGTAATAATCGCGCCAGTTTTTCTCATTGCTGCGTTTGCCCCGGCTGATAATGAACACGGGCGGCAGGTTGTCCAGATACGTGGTGTCGCCGTTTACCACCTGCATGCGCAGTTTCCCGCCGCTGCTCCGCCCGTTTTCGGAATTCACCTGCATGCGCGCCATGGCTTCCTGCCGGTCGCGCGCCCGCTCCATGGCCCTTCGCACATGGTTGCCCTGGGCCCCCGCCGTCATCGGCAAAAGGACGGCCAGCAGCAAAACGGCAATATGACGGGCAGTTATCACGGCGCAAAAATACTTACTTGCAAATAATTTACCAAATCGTTCCCTTCCGGAGATTCTTCGCTCCGCTCAGAATGACAGGATTTTGTCATCCTGAGGAGCCGAAAGCGACGAAGGATCTCCGGACACGGAAATCGGCCCGAATGCTTTGGTCGAAAATGAGCGGAAGTTTTTTTGAACAATGAACGTAACTTGCTCATTTTTCAGATAGTTAACTGTTAAAATCCGCGGTCGAAAATGTTTAAAAATAATGCAAAATAATTTGCTGGAATCAAAAATTTTTGTAACTTTGCAATCCCGAAATTGGAGCAAAATGCACCCAACCAGCTGAGTTTCAATGAGTTAGGGAATTATAAGGAAATTTTAAAGCATTTAAGAAATGTTACAGCCTAAAAGAACCAAATTCAGAAGGGAACAGAAAAACCGCATGAAGGGCAATTCCGGTCGTGGAAATCAGCTCGCATTCGGTTCTTTCGGCCTTAAGAACCTTGAAAATTGCTGGCTCACTGCCCAGCAGATCGAGGCCGCCCGTCAGGCTATCTCCCGTCGTATGAACCGTGAAGGTCAGATCTGGATCCGTGTCTTCCCCGTGAAGCCGTTCACCGCCAAGCCGCTGGATACCCGTATGGGTAAAGGTAAGGGTGATCCCCAGGGCTTCGTTGCTCCTATCACTCCGGGCCGTATCCTCTTCGAGGCAGAGGGTGTTTCCCTCGCCACCGCCAAAGAGGCCATGCGTCTTGCCGCCAACAAGCTTCCCGTTGCCACCAAGTTCGTGGTTCGCAGGGATTATGTAGAAGAATAATAATCGGAGGAGAAGAAAATGAAAGTATCCGAAGTACGTGAGATGAGCGTCGCCGATCTGCGCGACCGCATCGAAGTCGAGAAAAACAACCTCGACACCATGAAACTCAATCATGCGATCTCTCCGCTGGAGGACACCTCCAAGATCCGCAAGACCCGTCAGGACATCGCCCGCATGATCACTATCCTGGCCGAGAAAGAGAAACAGCAGAACTAAAGAAGTACCCACCTATGGAAAGAAATCTTCGTAAGGAAAGAGTAGGTATCGTGGTCAGCAACAAGATGGACAAGACCATCGTCGTGGCCGTGGAAACGCACGAGAAGCACCCTATTTACGGCAAGTTCGTAAAGAAGACCACCAAGTTCGTTGCCCAGGACGAAAAGAACGAGTGCTCCGAAGGAGACACCGTCCGCATCATGGAAACCCGTCCCCTGAGCAAGACCAAGAACTGGAGATTAGTTGAAATCGTAGAAAAAGTGAAGTAATTATGATACAGCAGGAATCACGTTTAACGGTTGCCGACAACAGTGGTGCTAAGGAAGTCCTTTGCATCCGTGTGCTGGGCGGTACCCGTCACCGTTACGCCACCATCGGCGAAACCATCGTCGTGACCGTCAAGAGCGCCATCCCCGGTGGCGACATCAAGAAAGGCACTGTCACCAAGGCTGTCGTCGTGCGTACCAAGAAGGAAATCCGTCGTCCGGACGGTTCTTACATCCGCTTCGACGAAAATGCATGCGTTCTGCTGAACGGCGCAGGCGAACTCCGCGGCACCCGTATCTTCGGCCCTGTGGCCCGCGAACTCCGCGAGAACTACATGAAAATCGTTTCACTGGCACCGGAGGTCCTTTAAAGAATAGAGAGTTATGAAAAAGTTCAATATCAAGAAAGGCGATACCGTGTATGTGAATGCCGGTAACGACAAGGGCAAAACCGGTAAGGTCCTCGAGGTTCTGCGCGACAAAGACCGCGTGATCGTGGAAGGCGTGAACATGGTGTCCAAGCACACCAAACCCAACCCGAAGAACCCCCAGGGCGGTATTGTAAAACAGGAAGCCGGCATCCATATCTCCAACGTCAACCTCATTGACAACGCTGGCAAGCCCACCAAGGTGGCCCACAAGGAGATCGATGGCAAGAAGGTCCGCATTGCTAAAACAACCGGAGAGGAGATCAAGTAATTATGGCAAAGAAAGCAAACAAACCCGCAGAAGTTCAGGCTCTTCCTGTCGGATACTGCCCTGACCTCAAGAAAGTATACAAGGAGGAAATCGTTCCCGCTCTGGTGAAGCAGTTCTCCTACACCACCGTCATGCAGGTTCCCAAGCTGGTGAAGATCACCCTCAACGAAGGTGTGGGCGACGCCACCCAGGACAAGAAGATGGTGGAAGAAGCCGCCGAGGAACTGAGCATCATCGCCGGTCAGAAGGCTGTCATCACCGCTTCCCGCAAGGACATCTCCAACTTCAAGCTCCGTAAGGGCATGCCCATCGGCGCCAAAGTAACCCTCCGCGACGTCAAGATGTACGAATTCCTGGAGCGCCTCATCCGTGTTGCCCTCCCTCGTATCCGCGACTTCAACGGTATCTCCGAGAAGATGGACGGCCAGGGTAACTACACCCTCGGTATCAAGGAACAGATCATCTTCCCCGAAATCGAAATCGACAAGAACCCGCGCATCCACGGTATTGAGATTACCTTCGTGACCACCGCCAAGACGGACGAAGAAGCACACGCCCTCCTCAAGGCTTTCGGTCTCCCGTTCAAGAAACACAATAACTAGTATAGTAGCATGGCAAAGGAATCAATGAAAGCACGCGAGGTAAAACGCGCGAAATTAGTTGCTAAGTACGCCGCTAAGCGGGCTGCTCTGAAAGAGGCCGGCGATTATGCCGCCCTGGACAAGCTCCCCAAGAACGCCAGCCCCGTACGTCTCCACAACCGCTGCTCTCTCACCGGTCGTCCCAAGGGTTACATGCGCCACTTCGGCCTCAGCCGTATCCAGTTCCGCGAGATGGCTTCCCAGGGTCTCATCCCCGGTGTCAAGAAGGCCAGCTGGTAACAGACACAACAAACCTATTTATAATAATAATTAACAATCGGATATCGGGCGTCCAAGCGGCGCCGGTCCACAAAAAGACAAAACAATGACTGATCCCATTGCAGATTATCTGACCAGAATCCGTAACGCTTACCTCGCCGGTAAGAAAGTGGTGGAAATCCCCGCTTCCAACATGAAGATGGCCATCACCAAGATTCTGTGCGAAAAGGGCTACATCCTCAGCTACAAGCTGGTGGAGGGTACCCCGTACAACACCATCAAGATCGCCCTGAAGTATCACCCGGAGACCAAAGCCGCCGCCATCAAGAGCATCGTGCGCGTGAGCTCCCCCGGTCTGCGTAAATACGCCGATGTGGCCAACATGCCCCGCGTCCTCAATGGCCTGGGTATCGCCATCCTTTCCACTTCCAAGGGCGTCATCACCGACAAAGAGGCCAAGGACCTGAATGTAGGTGGTGAGGTTATTTGCTATGTTTACTAATAGAAACGCATCTACATTATGTCAAGAATCGGAAAATTACCTGTAGTCCTTCCGGCCGGCACCAAGGCAGAGCTCTTGGACGGTAACATCGTGAAGGTGAAAGGCCCTCTTGGTGAGATGTCCCAGAAAGTAGATCCGGATATCACCGTTACCATCGAGGGAAATGAGATTAAATTCACCCGTCCCAACGACCTCCCCCGTTTCCGCTCCATGCACGGTCTGTACCGCGCCCTGGTGCATAACATCGTGGTGGGTGTGAGCGAAGGCTTCACCATCAAGCAGGAGTTCGTAGGCGTGGGTTACCGCGTGGCCGCTCAGGGTCAGCTGCTCTCCATGTCTCTGGGTTACTCCCACGACATCCAGATCATGCTCCCCAAGGAAGTGACCGCCGAGACTCCGCAGGTGCGCAAAGGTGAGAACCCCGTTCTTATCCTCAAGAGCGCCGACAAGCAGCTGGTGGGCCAGGTGGCCGCCAAGATCCGTTCGTTCCGCCGTCCTGAGCCGTATAAGGGCAAGGGTATCAAGTTCGCCGGTGAGCAGCTCCGCCGCAAGGCCGGTAAGACCGCTTCGGCCAAATAATTAGGAGGAAACAATTATGGCATTGAATAGAATTGAAAGAAGAAGACGGATCCACTATCGTATCCGCAAGCATGTCAATGGCACCGCCGAGCGTCCCCGCATGGTCGTGTTCCGCTCCAACAAGCAGATCTATGTCCAGGTGGTGAACGACCTCGAGGGCAAGACCCTGGTGGCTGCCGCCTCCAACGACAAAGCCCTGGCCGCTCAGACCAAAGGCAAGAACGGTATCGACGCCGCTGCCATCGTAGGCAAGGCCATCGCAGAGCGTGCCCTCGCCGCCGGTATCACCCAGGTGTCCTTCGACCGCGGAGGTTATCTCTTCCACGGCAGAGTTAAATCTTTGGCAGACGCTGCCCGTGAAGGCGGCCTTGCTTTCTAATCATTGAGACTACTATGGCAAATTCTAATGTAAAAAGAGTAAAGACCTCTGACCTTGAACTCAAGGACAGACTGGTAGCCATCAACCGTGTGACCAAGGTCACCAAGGGTGGTCGTCACTTCCGCTTTGCCGCCATCGTCGTCGTCGGCGACGAGAACGGTGTGGTGGGGTACGGCCTGGGCAAGGCCAATGAAGTTACCGCCGCCATCGCCAAGGGCGTGGAGGATGCCAAGAAGAACCTGGTGAAGGTCCCCGTGATCAACACCACCATCCCGCACGAGCAAGTGTACCGCTTCGGCGGCGCCGAGGTTTTCATGAAACCCGCCGCTCCCGGTACCGGTGTGAAGGCCGGTGGCGCTATGCGTGCCGTGTTCGAAAGCGCCGGTGTGCAGAACGTGCTGGCCAAGAGCAAGGGCTCTTCCAACCCCCACAACCTGGTGAAGGCCACCATCGCCGCTCTCACCGAGATGCGCGACGCCTACACCGTGGCCGGCCTGCGCGGCATTCCCATGAGCAAAGTTTTTAACGGTTAATCCCAGAGAGACTATGGCAAAGCTTAAGATTACCCAGGTCCGCTCCAAGAATGGAGAGACCAAGCGTCAGATCGCGAATCTCAAGACTCTCGGTATCCGCCGGATGCACCAGACCGTGGAAGTGGAAGATACTCCCATCACCCGCGGCATGCTGGCCAAAGTGGCCCATCTGGTTTCTTATGAAGTAATTGACTAAGGAGGAACTAAGAGATGAAACTTGAAAATCTGAAGCCCGCAAAGGGCGCAACCCATAACAGCAAGCGCGTCGGTCGCGGTCAGGGTTCCGGTAAAGGTGGCACCGCCACCCGTGGTACCAAGGGTGCCCAGGCCCGTGCCGGTTACGAACACAAGGTAGGCTTTGAAGGTGGCCAGATGCCCATTCAGCGCCGTCTCCCGAAGTTCGGCTTCAAGAACCCCACCCGCGTAGAATACAAGGCTGTTAACGTGGCCACCCTCCAGGCCCTGAGCGAAAAGCTGGGTGTGAAGGAATTCGACGTGGACACCCTGATCGCCGCCGGTATCGCTTCCAAGGGCGAACTGGTAAAGGTGCTCGGCAATGGTGAACTCACTGCTGCTCTCGAGGTGAAAGCCAACGCTTTCTCCGCTTCCGCAACGCAGAAGATCGAAGCTGCCGGTGGTAAAGCAATCGTTATCGAATAACTACAGCGATGAAGAAGTTTTTTGAAACCCTTCGGAATATCTACAACATCGAAGAACTGCGCAAGCGGATCGGTTACACGATCCTGCTTGTGCTGGTTTACCGACTGGGTAGCTTCATCCTTCTGCCGGGTCTGGATCCCGAGGTCCTGAAGGGTGGTATCAGCGGCACCCAGGAAGGTCTCGTCGGCCTGCTGAACATGTTCTCGGGCGGCGCCTTCGGTAATGCCAGTATCTTCGCGTTGGGTGTGATGCCGTACATCTCGGCATCCATCGTGGTCCAGCTTCTGGGCATGTTCGTTCCTTCCTTCCGCAAGATGCAGATGGAAGGCGAGTCCGGCCGTCGGAAGATGAACCAGATCACCCGTTACCTCACCGTGGCCATCCTGGCTATCCAGGGTCCCGCCTACGTTGCAGGTATGATTCCCGCCGCTGCCCGCACCGTCACCTGGAGCCCCTTCTGGTTCAATCTGGTATCTACCGTGATCCTCATGGCCGGCTCTATGTTCGTGATGTGGCTGGGTGAGCGTATCACCGACCGTGGTATCGGCAACGGTATCTCCCTCATCATCATGATTGGCATCGTGGCCCGTCTGCCGTACGCCCTCTTCGCAGAGGCTGCGCAGAAGTTCACCGGTAACGGTGTTGGCGGTCCGCTCCTGTTCGTGGTGGAAATGGTCGTCTGGGTGCTCGTCATCCTGGCCGCCATCGCCCTGGTACAGGCTGTCCGCAAAGTGCCCGTGCAGTATGCCAAGCGTGTTATCGGCAACAAGCAGTACGGTGGTGTACGCCAGTACATCCCCCTGAAGATCAATGCCGCCGGCGTGATGCCCATCATCTTCGCCCAGGCCCTGATGATGTTCCCCATGCTGCTGGGTCAGTACGACGCCACCCGTGGCATCGCCGCTGCCTTCTCCAGCTACACCACCATCTGGTACAACGTAGTGTTCTTCCTCCTGGTTGTCGTCTTCACGTACTTCTATACCGCCGTTACGGTGAACCCCACCATGATGGCCGAAGACATGAAGAAGAACGGTGGCTTTATCCCCGGTGTCAAGCCTGGTAAGAAAACGGCCGAATACTTGGATTCCATCATGACCAAGATCACCCTTCCGGGTTCCGTTTTCCTGGGCCTGATCGCCTGTATGCCCGCACTGGCCAACGTGCTGGGTGTGAACAACCAGTTCGCCAGCTTCTTCGGCGGCACCTCGCTGCTGATCATGGTGGGCGTAATCCTGGACACCCTGCAGCAGATCGAAAGCTATCTGCTCATGCGCCACTACGACGGACTCATGAAGACCGGCCGTCTTACCGGCCGCTCCGGCATGTAATTTTTGAATGTTTGTTTGAACTGCGATATGCTTAGGCCCAAAACTGAAGAAGAGATCGAACTGCTCCGCATCAACGGGGATCTGGTGTCTCGTACACTGGCCGAGGTCGGTAAGCTGGTCGCCCCTGGTGTGACAACTGCGAAGTTGAACGAGGTGGCCGAGACCTTTATCCGTGATCACGGTGCAATTCCTTCCTTCAAAGGTTTCGATGGCTTTCCTGCAGCGCTCTGCATGAGCGTAAACGATGTAGTCGTGCACGGTTTTCCGTCCGACAGACCCCTCGAAGAGGGCGACATCGTTTCCGTAGACTGCGGAACCCTGTACAAAGGATACAACGGCGATTCGGCGTACACCTTCCCTGTGGGGGAGGTGGATGCCGAAACCCGGAAGCTCCTGGACGTCACCAAGGCGTCCCTGTACAAGGGGATTGAAGCTGCCGTGGCAGGAGGTCGCACGGGCGATATCGGATACGCGGTGCAATCGTATGCAGAATCATTCGGTTTTTCCGTTGTCCGCGAATTGGAAGGACACGGAATCGGCACTCAGATGCACGAAGACCCGGGCGTGCCCAATTACGGCCGACGGGGTCGCGGCACGCACCTGGTGGACGGAATGGTGATCTGTATTGAGCCGATGATCTGTGCAGGCGGCAGAGGTGTGTATCTTGCAAGAAATGGTTGGGCAGTACACACCGCCGATCACAAGAATGCGGCCCACTACGAGCTTACGGTTGTTGTCCGGAAAGGCCAGGCCCAGCAGCTATCCACGTTCGACTACATTGAGAAAGATGGTTCCATTAAATTCTAAAGCGTTATTTTAACATGTCCAAACAAGTAGCTATCGAGCAGGACGGAACGGTGATCGAAACCCTCCCCAACGCGATGTTTCGCGTAGAATTGGAGAATGGTCATGTCCTCCTCTGCAACATTTCAGGTAAGATGAGGATGAACTTTATCCATATCCTTCTCGGTGACCGGGTGAAAGTTGAAATCTCGCCTTACGATTTGACCAAAGGAAGAATTTCTTTCAGATACAAATAAAAAATAGATAACGATGAAAGTCAAGACCTCCATCAAAAAACGCAGCGAAGACTGCAAGATTGTCCGGCGTAAAGGCCGCCTGTACGTTATCTGCAAGAAGAACCCCAAGTTCAAGATGCGCCAGGGTTAATAAGTGTAACTAATAAAAGTACAGATAGAATATGGCAAGAATCGCCGGTGTTGATTTACCGAACAACAAACACGGAGTTATAGGCCTCACCTATATCTTCGGAATCGGCCGCAGCAGCGCCAAGACCATCCTGGACAAGTGCGGCATCGACCCTACTATCAAAGTGGGTGAATGGAACGACGACCAGATCGCCGCTATCCGTACCCTCATCAACAGCGAGTACAAGATCGAGGGTGAACTCCGCTCTTCTGTCCAGATGGACATCAAGCGCCTCATGGATATCGGTTGCTACCGTGGCATCCGCCACCGTGCCGGTCTGCCCGTCCGTGGCCAGAGCACCAAGAACAACGCCCGTACCCGCAAGGGTAAGAAGAAGACCGTTGCCAACAAGAAGAAAGCAACCAAGTAAAGTCTGA
>JBGVCF010000005.1:0-6830 GCA_045226315.1 Candidatus Cryptobacteroides sp. | reverse complement strand
GTAATTTTTACACGGTGGACAAGGAGCAGCCCAGAGCCGAGGCTGTGGCGATCTTCGGCGGGCACTTCGTCTATGTAGGAGACGCGGAGGGCGTCAAGGAGTACATCGGTGAGAATACTAAGATAGAGCACTATGAGGGCGGTCTGATCATCCCCGGCATGTCCGATGGTCATTGCCACTGCTCCGTCGGCGGCACGGTGGAGCTCTTCGAGGCAAATCTGCTGAAGGTCTTCGATGTTGACGAATTTATAGGCCGGATCAAGACGCTCATTGAGAAGCATCCGGAATATGAGGTCTACCAGGGCTTCGGCTTCCTCCCTGTGAAGGAAGTATTCGGCCCCTTCGGCCCCACCGCGGATATGCTGGACGGTCTGTCGGACAAGCCCATTGTCCTCGCGGACATGGGCCTTCACTCCTACCTGGTGAACCATGCCGCCATGAAGCGCCTCGGCATCAGCAAGGATACGCCCGATGTCAGCGACGGCATCGTTGTCCGATATGAGGACGGCACCCCCACCGGCTGGTTCCGCGAGGGCGCCATGGCCTATATCAAGCCGCTCGTCGGCTTCACGGTGGAGCAGTACAAGGAAGGTTTCCTGCGTTATCAGGAGGAGTATCTCGCCCATGGCATGACTATTTTCATGGACGCGATCATCAACTGGGACTACACCGACAACGAGGTGCTGGCGCTGCACGAGCTCGACAAAGAGGGCAAGCTCAAGATGCACGCCTACGGCGCCTACCAGGTGTTCCAGGCGGAGGGTCACGACACCATCGCCGAGGTCGAGCACGCAGCGGCACTCAGAGAGCGCACGAAGGGCCCCATGTTCGATCTGATCAACACCAAGATCCAGCTGGACGGCACGATCTCGCCCACCCTCGGGACCGCCTATATGAAGCAGGCCTACTGCGATCCCGAGTCGCAGAAGATTAACAACCACGGACAGCTCCGTATGGACATGGACACTCTCACCGCGGTGTACAGAAGATCCCATGAGCTCGGCATGGCGGTGCACCTGCACGCCATCGGCGACGGGGCGCTGGCCATGGCACTGGACGCCATTGAAAAAGCCAATGCGCAGACCGGGCCCTGTGATCTCCGGGACGCAGTCGCGCACCTGGAGGTCGTGGACCATGCGGACATCCCCCGCATGGCAAAGCTGGGCGTTGTGGCTTCCACCGACCCGTTCTGGATCCCCCTGCCGCCTGAGCTCGAGCCCATCCAGAGCTACGGCCTGGGCAAGGAGCGCACGGCGGCCATGCATCCGATAAAGTCCTTCTTCGATGAGGGCGTTGTCGTGTCCTCCGCCAGTGATTACCCCATCACCTACCCAGCCTATGCGCTGGAAGGTATTCAAATGGGCGTGACCCGTTATCAGCCGGGCCGTCCGGACTCCCTGCATTGCCCCTCCGAGTGCGCTACGGTTGATCAGATGATCCAGGCCTGCACCCTGAACGCGGCTCGCCAGTTCCAGTCCGAGGACCGGTACGGCAGCATCAGCGTCGGCAAGGAGGCGGACATGGTTCTTCTGGAGCGGGATATCACCGCCTGTGATCCCGAGCAGATCCATGATACCCCCGTTCTGCGTACCATGGTGGGAGGAGAATGGGTATACACCCACTGATGTCCTTTATCTTTTGCAGAAGCTCTTGAATAAGCTGATACACCTGCGTAAAATAATCAGGGTGGTCAGGCAGGAAAGAACAGAAAGGTGAATCAAAATGAATGATCAGGAGCTTTTGAAAATGATGCCATAGAGCTTAGCGGAATCATTGACCTTTCCGACCGTTCCCTGGAAATGTGGATTCGCAGGTCGTATTGATTTGCTGCATTCACCCTCTCGACCTTGCAGCAGGCCTTTTTAAGGACGAGCGCCGCTTCTTGATAATTGTCTTTTTTTTGTTTTTTACTAATTTTGTAAAACACTAAAAACAACGACCATGAACGCAGACAAAATCATCAAGAACGCCAAAATCTTTACGGCGGACAAAAACCGGCCGCAGGCGACTGCACTGGCGGTAAAAGACGGCAAATTCGTCTATGTGGGAGACGAGGCCGGCCTTTCGGCCTATGAGGGAGAAGTCACGGATCTGGGCGGAAAGTTCATCATGCCCGGCATCATTGACAGCCATGTCCATGTGACCACGGGCGTAGGGTTTGAATACACGGATTTGGGAGTTCCCGTCATGTGCGACACCAAAAAAGACTGCCTGGACTTCATGGCCGATTATATCGCCAAAAATCCCGGACTGGAGCGTTACCGCTTCATGATGGAACGGACCTGCCTGGGTGGAGAGGAACTAACAAAGGAAGACCTGGACGCGATATGCCCGGATGCGGAGATGCTGGTCCTGGAGGGCGAAGTACACAGCAACTGGGTGAACTCCAAGATTTTGGCGGCGCACGGATTGACGGACGAAACGCCGGATTCCGTGCCGGGGCTGGCCTACTTCGTGCGCAAGGACGGCCACCTGACGGGGAACTCGTTCGAGACCGCCAGCTGGCCCATGCTCTTTGACGGAATAAGCCAACTGACGGACGAACAGATTAAAACGGCCGTCCTGCGCTGGTTAGGCAGTTCCATCGCGTATGGCGTAAGCGCTGTATTTGATGCCGGGTTCCCGGAGCATAATGGAGTCAATGAGCGGATTTACGCGTGTCTTCAGGAGCTGGACAGGCAGGGGAAGCTTCCGGTTTATGTGGACGGATGCTATGTGCTTACCCAGCCCCGAAAAATGAAAGAAGCCCTGGAGGGCGTGAAGCGTTTCCGGGAGAAGTTCAATACGGAGCACATGAAGGTACATACGCTGAAAATCTTCATGGACGGCACCTTAAAGATTGAAACGGCGGCCATGGTAACGCCCTATGTGGACACCGGTGTTCGGGGTGCGACAGCGTTTAATGCCAAGCAGGTAGCGGAAATTTTGAAAGATCTTAACGAGGCGGGGCTGGATCTGCATGTCCACACGGTGGGCGAGGCTTCATCCCGCGTGGTGCTGGACGGCGTAGAGATGGCCCGGAAGGAGCTGGGAGACCGTTTCCGCGTGAAGGTTACCTGCGCTCACCTGTGGGTGCAGGACGACGCCGATTTGGAGCGCTTTGCAAAACTGGGCGTAATCGCCAATTTTACCCCGTGGTGGCACAGCGGCAACGTGGGAGGCAACCCCATCGCATACTGGCCCACGTTCATCGGAGAAAAACGCGCACATTCCATGTTCCGCTGCAAAACCATGTGGGACAGCGGCGCGCTGGTGACCTGGTCCAGCGATGAGGTCTTCTATGGCGATTTCAAGAACTGGAGCCCCTATCTTGCCATGGAAATCGGCATGACGCGGTGGATTAACGAGAAAACCCGGTTCGAGGAAGCCAGCAGAACCGTTGCGGCTTTCCCTCCCGAGAGCGAGAGGATGAACATAGAGGAAATGATCCTGGGTTATACCATCAACGGAGCCAGACAACTGGGCATCGAGAAAGCCAAAGGATCCATCGAAGTGGGCAAGGATGCCGATTTCCTGGTGTTCGAAAAGGACCTTCTCACAGCAGAGCACGAGGGCTTCAGCTACAACAAACCTTCTGAAGTGTTTTTTAAAGGAAAAACAATAAACTGATATGTTTGGGTGGAAAAGAAGTAAACGGGAAGAGTATTATAATAAAAAGTCCCAACTGATTAACAGACTGAACAAGGATGTAATCAGAGACGGGACGGCTTATCTTTCCTGCAAGGTCGAAGGACTTGACGATATCCTCAGTAAATTCAGCGTCAAGGGCATAGAGTCCTTGAACGGGGAATTTAAAGATGAACTTCTGAGTTTTGTAGACTGCATTCCGCAGGAGTATCCCCTGGTGCTCGAGATACACGGCCCCAAATTTACCGAAGAAGAGAAGGAAATGATTACGGAGGCCGTCATTTCGGATGCCGATTATCTGTTGGGGAAAACAGAGGCGGATAACAGTCATCACCGGAAAGTGTTCTGGTGGATGGTTGCGGGAACCGTGGGATCGGGAGTATTGCTTGGCGCCATCAGACAGTTTGTGGATGAAGTTCCCCTTGAGTTTTTCTATGTATTGTTCTGGCTCTTTGCCGATGCCCTGGTCCGGTACCTGTTCATAGAATTTGGAGATTATAAGAACGATAAGATTCGGGCCGCCAGGATAGCCAGCATGAAAGTGATATTTGTGGAATCAATCTAATCTAATTATTATGAAAAGAATGATGATTTCCACCATCTTTATCTGCAGTTCAATGGCTATGCTCACATCGTGCGAAAAAGACAAAACACTTCCTAAATGTTATGACCTCATAGCAGATGAGTACAAGGAAATCCCTGCCGACGAGATGATTAAGTAATTTTTGAATTCCTGTCAGTGAAAGCCCGTTTGAGTACAAGTATCATTACTGCAACCCTCGTTTGCAGCGTGGGTGTGTTTTCGGCGTGCACTAAGGGCAACGGAGATGCCCCCGACGATGCCGGCAAGAAAGCGCTTTTGATCATTCTGGATGGTTGGGGAATCGGTGACAAGGGCGAGGACGATGTGATTTCACAGACGGCCACGCCTTACCTGGACCACCTGACCGCAAACTATCCTCACTCCCAGTTGCAAGCTTCCGGCGAGTATGTGGGCCTTCCGGAAGGACAGATGGGGAACTCCGAGACGGGGCACCTGAACATCGGCGCCGGGCGCATCGTCTATCAGGACCTGGTGAAGATTAACCACGCCTGTGCCGATAACTCCATCCTGGAGAACCCGGAGATCAAGTCGGCCTTCAGCTATGCCAAGTCCAGCGGCAAGAGCCTTCACCTGATGGGCCTCACGTCCACCGGCGGCGTTCACTCGTCGCTGGGCCACCTCAAGAAGCTTATCGATATTGCCGCCCAGTACGGTATCTCCAACTGCTACGTGCACTGCTTCATGGACGGCCGCGACACCGACCCTATGGCAGGCAAGGGGTTCATCAGCGACCTTCAGCAGCATATGCATACTGCCGGCACCGGCGTGGTGGCCACCGTTATCGGCCGATATTACGCCATGGACCGCGACAAGCACTGGGACCGCATCAAGCTGGCCTACGACTTGATTGTTGACGGCAAGGGCCGCGAGGTGGACGACATGGTGGCGGGCGTACAGTCGTGCTACGACAGCCATACCGAGGAGCACAAGAACACCGACGAGTTCATGGAGCCGCTGGTCAACGGCAACATCGACGGTCGCATCAAGGAGGGTGACGTTGTCATCTTCTTCAACTTCCGCAGCGACCGCGCCAAGGAGCTCACCGTGGTGCTCACTCAGCAGGACATGCCGGAGGAGGGCATGACAACCATTCCCAACCTCCAGTACTACTGCATGACGCCGTATGATGATACCTTCACAGGTGTTCACGTCATTTTCCCTAAGGACAACTTGAATAACACCCTGGGCGAATACATCGCCAGCAAAGGCCTGAAGCAGTTGCACATTGCCGAGACCGAGAAATACGCCCACGTGACCTCCTTTATCAACGGTGGACGCGAGGAACCATTCCCGGGCGAAGACCGCATTCTGGTGACATCGCCCGCGGTAGCTACCTATGACCTGCAGCCCGAGATGTCGGCCTACGAGGTGAAGAACAAACTGGTAGAGGCACTCAAAACAGACAAATACGATTGGATTGTGGTGAATTTTGCCAACGCCGATATGGTGGGCCACACGGGCGTCTATGCCGCCATCGGATTGGCCGTGAAGGTGATTGATGACTGCCTGAATGAGGTGGTGGAAACCGCTAGGAAGATGGGTTATGAAACCATTATCACAGCCGATCACGGAAATGCCGACCACGCCCTCAATGACGACGGAACGCCCAATACAACCCACTCCACAAACCCTGTTCCTTTCATATACGTTACGGAGAAAAAGAACGCGACCGTGCAGGACGGAGTTCTGGCCGACGTGGCCCCTTCCATCCTCCGCATTATGGGCCTGGAACAACCCGTGGAAATGACCGGCCAGTGCCTGATTAAGGAATAACCGTTATACTTATTTTAATATGACAAAAAAAGCAGAAAAAGTTATCTTGGGTAATATCTACACTGTAGATAAGAACCAACCCAAGGCCGAAGCAGCAGCCATTGCCGGCGGCAAGTTTATCTATGTTGGCGATGAAGCCGGCGTAAATGAGTATATCGGACCGGGCACGGAAGTGCTGCGGCAGGAGGGTGGCATTATCCTGCCGGGCTTTGGCGAAGGCCATGGCCATATCGCTCCAGGAGCCACCGAGACGCTGTTCACGGTGCACCTGAACCTTTATGGAAGCCTGGAAGAGCATTTGAAAACCATCAGTGAGTTTGCCCACAAGCATCCGGAGTTGGAGGTTATCCAGGGCGCAGGTTTCATGCCCTCGGATGAGTTGACCGCCGATATGCTGGAGGGCCTCACGGAAAGGCCCATCGTCCTGGCCGACATCGGTCACCATTCCTACTGGGTGAACCATTCCGCCATGGATCGGCTGGGCATTGACAAAAACACGCCGGATGTGAGCGATGGCATTATTGTCCGGGACAAAGAAGGTAATCCCACGGGCTGTTTCCGCGAAGGCGCCATGGATCTGCTAAAACCGCTCACCGTCTTTTCCGTAGAGCAGTACAAGGAGGCTGTCCTGTATTTCCAGAAAGAATACCTGGCCCACGGAGAGACCCTGATTCTGGATCCCATCATCAACTGGGACTCTACGGACAACGCGGCCGAGGCCTGTCATCAGCTGGACCTGGAAGGGAAATTGCATATGCACATCTTCGCCGCTTACCAGGTTTTCCAGGCCCAGGGACATGATACCATGGCCGAAATAGAACATGCG
>JBGVCF010000004.1:0-82279 GCA_045226315.1 Candidatus Cryptobacteroides sp. | reverse complement strand
TGTATTAACCTAGAATAAGTTGACACTATACGAGGGCAAATTTAATAAAAAGTATAGTGCAATGAAACCAAAAACAGCTCGAGTACGTTCTTGGGATGCAAAAACCCAGAAGTACAAGTACGAAACGGTGCAAGTCAAGGGATACTACTTCACCGATGAGGATCGAATGCGGATCTGTTCGGAATGGTTGGAATCAGGCGAGCCGGCCTCCGTATTTATGGAGAGATATCACCTGAACAGCAAGGAGGTGCTGTATGGCTGGGTAAAAAAGTTCCTGGTCGAAAAAAATTCCGTACCTTTGGAGTCGTTCGTAACACCTGACCCCATGAAGGAGAAGAGCATCGAAGCCCAGCTTATGGAGTTAAAGGCGGAGAATAAGCGACTTCAAGACGCATTGGACATGGCCAGTTTACGTGCCAAAGCCTATGAGACGATGATTGAAGTGGCCGAACAGAACTACAATGTCTCCATACGAAAAAAAGCTGGCACCAAACAGTAAGTCTGCTTCACAAGAGATGTCCTGAGATACCTCTTAAGACGCTCTGTGAACTGTTTGGTTACAGCAGACAAGCCTATTACAAACGTGATGACCAGGACTCTTTCGCTGAATATGCGTTGGAGCCGTTGATTGTTGAGAAGGTCCGTTCGTATCGGAATGATAATCCCGGTCTGGGCAGTCATAAGCTATACCGGATTGTCCGGGAGTTGTTTGAATCTACCGGACATATGCCTGGTCGTGATGCGTTTATTAAGATACTCAGAAAGAATGGTTTAATGGTGAAAGTGCGTCGCAAGCGCCGCTACAAGACTACCGACTCTGGACATCACTTTCATAAATACCCGAATCTTATTAAGGACGTCATTCCTTCGCAGCCCAACGAGATATGGGTATCAGATATCACTTATATTGAGACCAAGGAGGGCGTCTGTTATCTCTCCCTCATCACTGATGCCTACTCCCACAAGATTGTAGGCTGGGCCTTAGGACCGACACTTGAGACCACCTACCCGCTGATGGCCTTGAAGATGGCGCTTTCTTCTATCGACAGGTTTACAGCATGCAGGCTTATCCATCACTCCGACCGGGGCGTCCAATACTGCAGCAACTCCTATGTTGAGATACTCCAAGACCGAGGAGTAAGCATTAGCATGACCGAGAGCGGAGATCCTCTTGAAAATGCCGTTGCGGAGCGGGTAAATGGTATTCTAAAGCGGGAATGGATATACAAGATGAACATACCCACCATTGAGGAATGCAAGATCATTCTGAAGCGGATCATTAACTTTTACAACAACGAGCGCCCGCATATGAGCATTGACTGGCAGACGCCCGCCAAAGCTCACGAGCAGCTCGGTTTGCAGAAGAGATGTTGGAGATCACCGTACGCCAAATACGCTATGATGTAATATGAAAATATACTATCTTTGCCGGTGTGACCTTGTCAGGTCACCCGGGCAGATATACATCCATCAAAAAATGACGACAACTTTGTCGGCGATGAATGTAAACTTTATTAGGGAGAATGTAAACTCGTTTAGTTGAGTCCCCTCAAATCTGTCAACCTTTTTCAGGGAAATACACCTTCGGTCCTCCCTTGCGCAGCGGTTTGGCGCAAGCGGGGTTTACCTTTGCCAAAAAAAGGAAAGCGTTATGTTCGAAATTATCATCTCCATCGGCC
The DNA here is from genome assembly GCA_045226315.1 of Candidatus Cryptobacteroides sp. GTDB lineage: Bacteria > Bacteroidota > Bacteroidia > Bacteroidales > UBA932 > Cryptobacteroides. The sequence continues at coordinate 80,600 of JBGVCF010000004.1, read as the reverse complement.
TGTACTTCGGTGCCATCGTTCTTCTGGTCAAGGGTGCAATCATTTATTGTGAGCACTGTCCGGAATGATTTCCTCAGGGCCGATATCCCCTGCCCCACCCATCACCGAGGTGCCGGACTATGTCTGGTGCCGTCGGTACGATAAACCGGCATTCCTGCCTGGAAGGCCCGTACAGAAGCCAAAAGAGGAAGGCCGAAGGATTTCTCATCCGGATGCTGAAAGTGCTCTACGGGCCGCAAAACGGGCTTGCAGAGGACATCAGAACCGATGGTTCGGCCGCAGTTCCGGCACCAAAGAAAAAGCCGCCTTCCTGGTCTACGAAGCCGGCAAGATCATCGAGCGCCACGTGGTAAAAAAAGAATGCCGGTTAAAATAAATTAAGTTGCATTGGAATGCTGACCAAGTTTGTCTATCTTTGAAAGACAAATCCAAAAAGAACCGAATAATGTCAAGAATAGCCATCATCACAGGAGCATCCAGCGGAATGGGCCGTAGGTTTGCGCAGACTGCGGCCAAGCATGTAGCATTCGACGAATTGTGGGTCATTGCCCGCAGGGCCGACCGTCTCGAAGCGCTTTCGCAGGAGCTGGCCGGACAGACCGTCCGACAAATTCCCATGGACCTCACCGACAGGGAGGCTCTGGATAGATTCACACGCACCCTGGCCGCCGAGAATCCCGAGATCGCCCTGCTGGTGAACGCCGCCGGATTCGGCAAGTTCCAGGCGGTGGAAGACGTCCCCCGCGAGACGGCCGACAGCATGCTGGCGCTCAACTGCTCCGCCCTGATGGACATGTGCTACATCTGCCTTCCGTACATGAAGGCCGGCAGCCGGATACTCAACATCGCATCCCTCGCAGCCTTCCAGCCGGTCCCCTACATCACGGAGTACGCCGCCACCAAGTCGTTCGTGCTCAGTTTCAGCCGTGGCCTCTGGAAAGAACTCAGGCCGAAGGGGATTACAGTCACGGCCCTCTGCCCTTACTGGACAAAGACAGAATTCTTTGACGTGGCCTATACCCGGACGAAGAAAGACCGCGTCACGTATCTCAATACGATGTATGATCCTGTGGACGTGGTGGACCGCGGTTGGCGAGACCTCCTGAAAGGGCGCGACCTCAGCACTTTCGGCTTCATCGCCAGGATGCAGATCTTCCTGGTAACGATTCTCCCCCACCGCCTTGTGATGAAGGTCTGGTGCGGACAGCAGAGAAAAATGACGATTGAAAAACGCTGGAGCATCCTATTTCCTGATGAATAGGCACTCTATTTCACAAGAAACTTCTGATACCTTGTAATCTCTTTCTCCAGAGCGGCTTCATTCAGTTGGCAGTCTGTGTGGAAGACTTCTGAGCGGAGTTTGCCGCCGGCGGCGGACCAGTTGCCCACTACTTCTCCGTCTTGGAGGAGGACGGGCCAGAAGATGCCGTTGCCGCTATGGGCACGGTGCATGTGGTCGGGATGCACTGCAACGTGACGGCTCTTGTATGCAATCAGGTATTCGTCGTACGGAGGCAGGAGCGTAACCGTTCCGCTGCGGAATCCGCGGGTGCGGCTATCCTGGTGGCGGAAGAAACTGAGCCTTTTCCAGCGCTCCTCGATGAGTTCACTCCGGATAGCATTTATTCCATTCTTGCAGTCGCTGATATTCAGGCCGCTCCACCAGACAAAATCTTCCAGGGTGGCAGGACCGTGGCTGCGGAAATAGGTCCTTGCCAATTTGGCCAAAGCTTCCTCCTTTGAGATAGGCGCCACCTTCGGAAGTTTCTCGGCCGCCAGTGCATAAGTGGGTTTCTGCGGGTGCAAATCTCCGCTGCAAAGAAGCCCGGAGTACTCGGCCAGGCGGATGTGATAGGAAAGCCGATGCTCCTCCATCACAATCCCTCTGTCTTTCAGGGCCGATGCAAAATCGGCCTTCAGGACGCTTCGGCGCTGGGAAAGGTAATCCTGGAAGATCTCTTGGATAGCCTCCTGTTCGGCCTGCGGAATGCTTACGCCGCTGGAATGCATCCAGCCGGCCATGCCACGCAGGGCGTTTTCCCGACACAGTTCCAGCATCCACCCCAGATCTTCTCCCGGCACCAGTTGCCACGTGGTACGAAACAGGTGAACCCTCACAATTCTGCCGCGGTTGTAATCCTTCTCGAACGCCTTGGCACTGGGCCGTTTGGTCCGCATCCCAACAGCCCAACGCATCATCTTGTACTCCTGCGCCTGCAGGGCACCCATCCACGCCACCACATCGTAAGGTGTAGTGAACTGAGGGCATATCAATTGCTGATTCAGCAGTCTGGCCGATACAGGATTCATAGATGCAAAGATACGCCATTGAATTCGGACCGCAAAGAAAGAATTGCTAACTTTGTGAGTTGAAAATACGATAGATATGTTATCCTACGAAACCATCGACCTGAACGATTATACCCATTCCGGAGAAGGTGGAACAGCCATCTCTTATAAGCACAAGACGAATAACACCCTGGCCAAGCTCTACAATCCGGGCTTTGAGGCCGACAGGGCCGTGGGGGAATTCCTGACCGCCCGCACTGTGTTCGAGATGGGCATTCCCACTCCGGAGCCTATCAGACTGGTCACCGACGGGGAACGTTACGGCGCCGAATATGCCTTCATCCCCGGCAAACGCTCCTTCACCCGCATCATCTCGGAAGAGCCCGAACGCCTGGAAGAAATCTCCCTGGCATTTGCCCGTTATACCCGCGACCTGCATAACACAAAGGCCGATCCCCGGCTCCGTTCCTACAAACAGGTTCTGCAGGAATTCTACAAGGAAAAGGATTTGGTCCCGGCCGATTATAAAGAGCGCGCGCTAAGATTCCTGGAGCAGATTCCGGATGCTCCCACCTGCCTGCACGGAGACCTCCAGATCGGCAACATCATTACCGATGGCCAGCGGACTCTTTGGATTGACGTGGGCGAGTTCAGCCACGGCCTTCCGGAGTGGGACAATAGCGTGCTCTGGACCATTTGCCACAACATGGGTAAAGACAAGGCTTATTTCCTGTTCCATCTGGAGCCCGAAATCCTTACGAAGCACTGGGATATCTTCCTGCCCGCCTACCTTGGCACCACCGATCAACAGACGCTGGGGAACTATTGCAGGCGACTACTCCCCTTCTATGCCGTCAAGGTACCTTATGTCTTTGACATGGCATACCATACCAGTCTGCCCGATATCGCCTTCCAGAAGATTACGCCCCTTCTGCCTTAAAACGGCACCACCAGCTTAACGGTGATATTCCGCCCCATATTATAGATGCCGATGTATTTGAGCCGGCTCAGGTGCGGATAATAAGCAGCATTAGTGAGATTGGAACCCACCAGATACAAGGACAAGCGCGTCTTGCCCTTTATCACTATATCCGTACCGGCCGATGCTCCTAACAGACAGTAAGCAGGCGTGGCTGTTTCGGTGCCTCCGGCTGCGTAGAAATGGTTCTGGGCCATGTTCCAGTCTACATTCAGGGCTACGAACGCATTGTTGAAGAGCTGCCCGTCGTGGGTGATTTCCCACTTGATTTCGGAGAAGAGACGCGGCGCCGGAATGAGCGGTAGATCGTCGCCGCCTTTTTCGCGGGCATACACACAGGAGAAGGCACTGCTTATGTGCAGCTGATGGATGGGATGGATATCAACGCCCAATTCCCCACCGCCCAGATGGGCCAGGCCGCTGATGAAAGCATATACCGGCAGGCCTTCATCGGAGTACTCACCGTTTCTAGCTGCGAAGATATAATTGTCTATCCGGCTCACAAAGGCCGATGCCTGCACGGAAACATAACGGGAGCTGAAATCCAGGCCTAAGTCGCCCTGCAAGCTGTATTCGGGCTTCAGGTCCTTATTACCTATTTCAAAGCGGAAGGTACCCTCATGCTCACCATTGGAGCCCAGCTCGGCCAGGTTGGGCGCACGGAAACCACGGGCCACATTGGCCCTGAGGGTGAAGTGCTCACCCAGGGGCCTTACAGCTCCCAGGCTGGCGCTGACGCCCGGGAAACGCCTTCTGAAGTCCTCGAAGCGGCCTTGACGGGCCTCGCTGTGTAACCAGCGTATATCGGCCCTTATACCGCCTGAAAGCGTCCATTCTCCCAAAGTCTTGGTGGCGGTGGCGAAGAGACCGGCATCGAACAGACTGTAGGCCGGGATCAGGAATTCATCGCCCAGGTTGTCGCTTTTTTGAAACATGCCGGCCAGGCCCACGGCTGTTTTCCAGTCGTGATTCCAGTTTCCCTGCCAACGGAGATCGTAGTTAACGGTATTGAGCCTGAAGTCCAGTCCCGCTTCCCTTTCGGATTCCTCGAACTCCTGCCGCCGGTTCTGCTGCCAGCCCAGAATCACCTTGACATTCCCGTTTTGCACGTGGAAGGTATTGTCCGATACCACCTTGTAATGCCGCACATGCTGGAAAGGCAAAGCCGGCGTATAACCGAAATTCTCGCCCTCCCCTTCTATCATGCCCGGATGCAGGTGGAAATAACTGAAACGAAGCCTGGTGTATCCCCATGAGCCATTTCGGCCCAGCATGACCGATCCTGCCCGCTCCCCGTAGCCGGAATTGGACACCGGCCCGTTGACGGGATTGGAATAGGCTCGGGCATATTTGTCTGAGAAGCGACCGTTCCAGATCCAGCCGCTATGGTTGCCGTCGGCAGCAAGGGAATAGGCCAGCAGGCCGTTATTGGTCTGATATTGACCGGAAAAACTGCCGCCTACCTCTCCGGGTGCACGGACCGGTTCCGGATGGAAGATGAGGATGCCGGCCAGGGCGTCGGATCCATACATAAGCGAAGCCGGTCCTTTCAGAATTTCTACGGAATGCACGCCGGCACCATCCACCTCGATTCCGTGTTCATCGCCCCACTGCTGCCCCTCCTGACGGATGCCATCATTTACCACTACCACACGGTTATAACCCATACCGCGGATCACCGGCTTGGAAATACCGCCGCCGGTGGTGATTTCACTCACGCCGGGTTCGGCCGCAATGGCGTGCATGAAATTGCCGGCCGCCCTGGCGGCCAGATCGGCCGGACGGATCACGGATACTGGGGCCGGCATTTCCTTCATTTTGGCGTCGCCGGCCAAACCTGTAACTACTATTTCTTTGAGTTCCAGGTGTTTAAAAAATAGATCGGTAGAGTCCGGGTGATTTTCCTGCGCCGCTGCCGTCACTCCAATGAGTAGCAAAAGAACTGCTATACCTTTTCTATTTGACATGCCTCTTTCCCTACAAAAAACGGGCTAATTAATACGTATGAACGGAAATACCTCGCGCCGACGGCAGATAATTAATTCCCCACCAACAAATCTGCAAACAAATGAAACTGATAAGGAGCACATAACAGGCCGATTGCCAATCCTTGGGACTGGCCTTGCGAAGGTGCAGATACACCAGGTAGCACAGCCAGGTGGCCGCCGCCCAGGTTTCCTTGGGATCCCAGGTCCAGTAGGTACCCCAGGCTTCCTTGGCCCAAAGGGCACCGAAGAGCATACCGAAGGTAAGGAACGCCAGGCCCACATAGACCAGATTGTCTGTTAGCAGGATTTCCTTTAGGGTGGTCTTCTCCTTGCGGATGAGCATGTATACAGCCATCACCGTGGCCGCTCCCAGCAGCGCATAGGAGAACATGTAGACAATCACGTGCGGGGCAAACCAGGGGCTCTGCAGGGCAGGCATCAAGTTCTTGGAATGGATTTCCGGCTTGAGGAGATTCACGCAGATGAACACAATGGAAAGCATTGTGCTGAAGCTCAGGATCCATTTATAGTGCCAGCGGCTGTACACGATGATACCGGCCACCGGCAGGAAGAAAGAATACCACAGACGGGTTTCGCCCATGGTCCTAAGCGGCGGCCTTTCCAGGGAAATCCACATGCCCAGGATGAAGGCGAAGAAGATGGCAATCCCGGCCAGCGTGCACATATACGCTCCGGTCTTGCGATCTTTCCAGGCAAATAAAGCACCCGCCACCCAAAAAGACACGGCGCTGAGCGCGAACCAGATGAAAGAATCCCAACTCATGCTTTTACAGGTTTAGGGGCCATAAACAACATCAGACACACAGCACCCAGGAGCATCATAATGATACCTATATACACCCAGGTGATCCAAGGGTCACGTACCAGCTCGAACACGCTGTAAGGGCTATCGGCCCCTAATCTGACGTCGTAGGAGTACTGGTAAATCTTCCAGCCGTTCACTTTCAGGGGCTTGTTCACTTCCACCGTGGCACGGATCTCCTTGCCGTCTTCCGTGTACACGGAGATGTCCGAGGCAAAACGCTTGGGCGTATGGTCCGGATAGGTTTCCATGATAAAGTTGTGCAGCTCGATGGCCAGGCCGGGTTCATGCATAACCCTGTTTTCGTCAAACGCCCGCCATTCCGGTTCTCCTTTATAGGCCGTGAGCTCGAGGCTTTGGATATCGGCATTACCCAGCGTGGCGGCCACGATCGCAATTACAACGCCCAGGTGGTTCAGGAGGAAGGGAATCTCACGCACTTTCCAGCGCAGAAGGTGATTGAGCGCCGCCAGGGCCGATATGATCATCATCCAAGTCCAGATGATGGCAAAGGGCCAGAACTGCAGCATCTGGCTGAGCCAAGGCACTCCGCCCTCCCGCACCTGCGGAAGCAGGCCCATCAGGATGGTAAGCGTGGCGGCATAGGCCATGCAAGGCACTGCTGCTCCCGAATGCATCATCCATTCAATCACATAGCATTTCTGGCGCAGGGCATAAGCCCAGCCAATGAGCACCAGGAGGAGCAAAAGGGCCAGCAGGTTCATGGGCCAGGCAAAAAAGCTCCAGTCCACGGGTCCCAGCGTCACTTGCAAAAGGAGACCAAGCAGGATAAGCCCGCCTCCTATCAGGAAACCCTCCTTGATATGCCAGGGTTTCTTCCACATAATTCTATAGCATTTTGTTAAGTAAGATTTCCGATACATCGCCCACCGCCTGGCGCACTTTCTCTTTCACAAATGCCAGGGATTCCTCCGGCGTAAGGGCCGATTGCATAGTCCGCGGCTTGAATCCCGGGAAGGGGAAATCCAGGTCTTCAAACAGGGCTTCAGGACTGCAGAAACTGCTCCGTTGCCAGCCGTTATAATGGAGGTCGCTCCCCCGGTATACGCGTAGGATATCGCCGGTGACCACGCGGGTTTGCATCTGGAGTTTGGCCATAAGGGTATCGGCCTGTCCTTTCTTGATTCCCAGGAGTTTACGCACTTCCGGGATGGTGATGCTCCCCTGCTCATGCATGGCGTCCAGAATTACCTGCTGCTCCTTAGTGGGACTATATTTAGGCAGGGATCGCCGCCAGTTCATTAGCTCCCGGTACACTTCCACAGTTGCAAAGGCCGCCTTGCCGCCCCAGAGGAATTTCCCGTAGGCTATGTCGCCGCTTTGAACGCACTCTATCTTCCAGTCCCAAGGGCCCAGGAAGTCGTCGTGGAACCAGCAGTCGGCCGGCGTATGTTCCTCAATGGAAAAGCCTGCGATGGGATTCTCGAAGAACGGGATGATCCCATATTCGCAGATGAGGCTGTGCATGTACTCCCAGCTGTTTACCAGCGGGGGCAGGACGGTGATGCTTTTCTGGCCGATGGACATGGTACTAAACGTTTTCTTCGGCCCACATGCGCTCGAAAATGGCTCTCAGGGCCGTTTCGTCGGCGATGATTTGCCGGAGTGCTTCCAACTGGACGGCATTGGAGGATTCGGGAACCCAGAGTTTCAGATAGCCGCCGTAATAGTATTTCTCGTGCAGATGCTCAACCGTGCGTTGCCAGTAGCCTTCCTTATCCATTTCGGGATAATGGTCAATGCCGAACTGGATGGTGCGGCGGATAATCTTCTCCGGGATGATGAGCCGATCGGCCTCCGCCACGATGCGGCCGTAAATGGTCCGGGGCTCATGGTCCGAAGAAGCGCGATGGTCTTCGGCCGCCTGGGCAATGGTTTCCACTTCTTCGGGCGTGAACCACTGCTGCAGGGCCTGCATTTCCCGGATGATGCGTCCGCTTTCCAGATGATGGGTTTTCCGGTCCACCGAAAGGCCTAAATCGTGGCACGAGGCAGCTGCATAAAGCATGTTCCGGTTCACAGGATAATAGGCCGCCAGGTCCAGTGCACGGCTCACCACGGCACGGGCATGGTCCTGCTGATGCGCCTTATCAAAGGCAGTATATTGCGGAATCACCTCCGTCTCCAGGAACTGCGCCAGCGAGGCGTCCACGTCCAGCAGCCGGGCCGATAACAGCGGTAAAAGGCCTTCATCGGCCGGCAGCCAGCGGACATCGTGCAGGGAGGCGTAATCCAGCCAGCGGGCGGCCTCGTGCTCGTTCAGATGCAGGGCTTCGGTTTTAAGGGAACACTCGAAGCAGTGCAGGATCAGGTGGAACTTGGGATAGTCCCACTCCACGGTTTGCAGGAAACGGTCTACGTTGATCTCCGTATCCAGTTCCTCGCGGATTTCGCGCACCAGCGCCTGTTCCGGGGTCTCGCCCGCTTCCACCTTTCCGCCCGGCCATTCCCAGAAATCTTTCCATTCGCCGTAACCCCGCTGGGTGGCAAACAGTTGGTCTCCCTTGCGGATGATGGCGGCCACTACTTCTATGTTGGGATATCCTGTCATACTATAGGGGATCTACATCTAAAACAATGTGGCCGAAATACTTATGCGTTTTCTCGAACGCATTGACGGCCGATAATAACTGCTGTTTATGGGCCTTAAGGGCTTTGTCGCGCGGAAGCATGAGCCGGATTTGGCGGATATAGCGGTCGGCCACTTTATCCACCAGCGGCGTATAAGGACCCACCAGTGGTAGGCCGATGCTGCGGGCCAGTTCTTCGGACAGGAAAGCTACGCGTTTTTCGTTGTTGTCCTTGAGCGTGACATGGATCAGGCGGGTGTATGGAGGATAGCCGAACTGCCTTCTTTCGGCCATCATCTGCGGCGTGTTGTCTATGGATTCTCCCAGACGGGTGAACACCGGATGGTCCGGTTCCCGCGTCTGAATCACGAACAAGCCCGGCTCTCCCCTTCGGCCACTCCGGCCCCGGAATTGTTCCAAGAGTTGGATGGCGCGTTCATCGGCCCGGAAATCCTGTTGGGCCAGGATGTTATCAGCTTGAATGACGGCCACCAGGGCCAGATTGGCAAAGTCGAAGCCCTTGGTGACCACCTGCGTGCCCACCAGGATATCGATCTCCCCTTTTGAGAACTGACGGATGAGGGCGTTTTCCTGGGCCGAATGGTCGCTGTCCAGCCGGGCCACCCTTGCATCGGGGAAAGCTGCGCGTACCTCTTCTTCTATGCGTTGCGTTCCAGCTCCAAGAGGCTGCAAGGCGCCACCGCAATGCGCACATTCGTGCCGATAAGGTTCCGTATGGCCGCAGTAGTGGCACACCAGCCGCTCCGGCTGCAGGTGCAAGCTGAGCGACACATGGCAGTGCGGACACTTGGGAATATCGCCGCATTCTATGCACTGGACGGCCGGGGCATAGGAACGGCGCGAACGCAGTAAAACGGCTTGTCCGCCGCCCGCCAAGACCCGCTGGATCTGCTCCAATAATTTCAGGGACAAATGGCCCACCATGCCGTTTTTCCGGCGTTCGGCCACGGTGTCTATGATTAGTAAATCGGCCTCTTTTCCGGAATGGAAGCGCTCCTTTAGGTCAATCTTGACAAACTTCCCTGTTTCAGCATTATACAGAGATTCCAAAGAAGGCGTTGCACTGCCCAGCAAAACTGCTGCATCATGCGTTAATCCCAGCATGATGGAGGCTTCCCGGGCATGGTAGCGGGGCGCCGGAGAATCCTGTTTGAAAGAGCTGTCGTGTTCTTCGTCCACGATAATCAGACCCAGGTTCTTGTGGGGTAAGAACAGCGCGCTCCGGGTGCCCAATACAATGTATTTTTCTCCTTCCCGGATGGCCGTGGCCACCTGGGCCCTTCTGGCCGGCGTCTGGGCGCTGTGATACACCAGCACCTCTGGGAATACGGCGGCAACGCGTTCTTCCAGCTGACGGGAAAGGGCGATCTCCGGGACCAGGAAAAGGATGCTGCGGCCGGTCTGGAGCACTTCCTGGGCCAGCTTCAGGTAAATCTCCGTTTTGCCGGCGCCGGTGACCCCGTGCAGCAGCACGGTTTTGTGGGCGGCAAATGCCTCCCTGGCCTTCTGCGCCGCCTCTTCCTGCAAAGGAGATAACTGAATATCGTGCGGCTCTATGGCGGGAATCTTCCGGGCCGATAAAGCCTTGGCGTCGCGTGCCAGGGCGGCCTTGTAAACCTCCCCTACCGTGCACAGGTAATAATCGGCCACATCCCGCCAGAAGCGGATTTCCTTCAGGCCCACCGGCGGCAGGTCAGGTTCCCGACCCACGATGTACAGGATGCGGGGTTTCAGTTCATCGGCCGGCTTCACGTCCACGGCGGAAACCACGCCCACATAGCGTTTATTGGCGAATTCCACCTGGACGCGGTCCCCCACTGCCACCGACAGTTCTTCCGGTACCAGATAATAGGGTTCCCACTCCAGGCGGAGCGGGAGGATCACCTGTATGAAACGCTCGTCTTCCATGTCTTCTGCGAAGATAGTGAATTTTTTGCGCTTTAGCGGAATAATCATTATTTTTGCATGATATACGTAACGCATATATGGGAAAGATTATTGCCATAGCTAACCAGAAAGGCGGCGTGGGTAAAACCACCACCGCCATCAACCTGGCAGCCTCTCTAGCAGTCCTGGAGAAGAACGTCCTAGTCATCGACGCTGATCCCCAGGCCAATACCACCTCCGGCCTGAATTTCGATCCGGAAAACAGCGACCACCGTACCCTGTACGAAATCCTCATCGGCAAACTGCAGGCAGAGGATGCCCTGGTCCAGACGGAACTGCCCAAGCTGCACATGATCCCCTCGCACATCAATCTGGTGGGCGCAGAGATTGAACTGCTGGAAGTGAAGGACCGCGAATCCGTGCTCAAGAATGCCCTGGCTCCCATCCGGAACCAGTACGACTATATCCTCATCGACTGCTCACCCTCCCTGGGGCTCATTACCGTTAACTGCCTCACGGCGGCCGATTCCGTGATCATCCCCGTCCAGCCGGAATTCTTCGCGCTGGAGGGATTGGCCAAGCTCATCCAGACCATCCGCCTGGTGCAGAACGGCATCAATCCCAACCTGGCCATCGAAGGCTTTGTGGTAACCATGTTCGACGGCCGCACCAAGGTACACAACCAGGTGCTGAACCAACTGCGGGAGCACTTCCAGGATATGGTTTTCCAGACGGTGATCCAGCGCAGCATCCGCCTGAGCGAAGCCCCGTCCTACGGGAAACCCATCATCCTGTACGATGTAATGAACAACGGCACGTCCAATTACATGAACCTGGCAAAAGAAGTCCTGGACAAGAACGAAGATACCTATGGCAACTAAACCGCAATATGGCCTCGGGAAAGGGCTGGGAGCCCTGCTGGGAGGCGAAGACCTGTCGCAACTGCGCAAGCCTGTGGGCTACATCAACAAAGCCGTGGTCTCCACGGAAGGCAAGCCGCAGGACACCTCGGATGTGCTGCGCATTCCCGTGGATATGATCGAGCCCAACCCCTATCAGCCCCGTATGAGCTTCGACAACGAGGCCCTGAGGGAACTGGCCGATTCCATCCGCACCTTCGGCCTGATCCAACCCATCACCGTGCGCCGCAAGGGCGACGGCAAATACCAGATCATCAGCGGTGAACGCCGTTACCGTGCCTCCATTATGGCCGGCATGGACATGATCCCCGCCTATATCCGCGACGCATCGGAGCAAGGTATGCTGGAGATGGCCATCGTGGAAAATATCCAGCGGGAGAATCTGGACCCCATCGAGGTTGCCATGAGCTATCAGCGCCTGATGGAGGAATGCCGCCTTACGCAGGAACAGATGGCCGATAGAGTGGGCAAAAAGCGCGCTTCCGTGGCCAATCAGCTACGCCTTTTGAAACTGCCCGCCAAAGTGCAGCACGACCTTAAGGTGGGCCTGCTCAGCGTAGGTCATGCCAAGGTGCTGCTGGGTATGGAAGATCCCGCCGTGCAGGAAATGCTGTGCGACCTTATCGTGAAAAACGGCCTTTCCGTACGGCAGTTGGAAGATAAGATCAAAAGCCTGGACAAGCAGCCCAATACGGCCAAGGCCAAGAGCCCTTCGGCCCCGCAGGAGCTTCCTCCGCTGTATTATCGGCTGTTGGACAGTATCGGCCCTTATGTGGGCGAGAACAGCCTTTCCTTGCGCCGGGGCAGCGACGGTAAGGGTACGTTGACCATCCGTTTTGACTCCGACCAGCAAGTGGAATCATTTTTGAAGGCATTGGGGCAAAGATGAGTTGGCGCAGGCTCATAGTTCTTTTTGCCGCGTTGGTGTTGTGCTGGCCGCTGGGAGCCCAATTCAGGGACGACCAGTTCAAGCGCGACGCCTTTAGCCAGACCTACGCCGACTCTTCAGACAAAGCGAAATCCGATTCTTCGCAGTTGTTCAGTTTCAAGGAGTATTTCGGCGGCCTGGCCGGCAGGAACAAGGCCTCGCTCAAAACCCTCACCATCGGATCGGCCGTCCTGGTTGGCGGTAACCAAATCTACAATCGGCAATACTGGAAACTGCCCATCATCTACGGCGGAATCGGTGCCGGTATTTACGGTGGTATCCGCTTGAACCAATTGTACAAGAGCACGGAGGAAACCAAATTCAAGACTTTCAGCACGCTGTCTTTCGTGGGTGCCGGATTGTTCTACTGGGGTTCCCTCATGGATGGAGCCATCATGTTCAACGATGGCGGGAAAAAGCCCAATGCGGCTAAATCCACCGTCTATTCCATCCTGTTGCCCGGACTGGGACAGATCTACAACGGAGAGCTTTGGAAAGTACCCATCTATTGGGGCCTGATGGCCGGAGCTACTCATTTCTTCTTGGAGAACCGCCTTCAGTACCAACGCTGGAGAGACATGTATAACGCAATCAACAATCCGGATCTAGACCCCTCTGAAAAACCGCCGTGGAGCGCCGAAACGGCCAAATACTACCGCGACGTTTACCGCCGCTACCGGGACTATTCCGTCCTGGCCATGGCAGTAGCCTATGTACTCCAGATTGTCGATGCCAACGTGTTCGCATATATGCAGGACTTCGAGGTAAACGACGATATTTCCATGCGCCTGGCGCCCACTGTCCTACCCACCTCTGCACAATATGCCAGCACGCCCGCCGTGGGAATGCGTGTGGGCTTTACCTTCTAGACAAGTATGAGAAAACTACTGCTCACAACCGCCGCCTTTATCCTCCTGGCCAGCCCCCTATGGGCCGATCATCCCGTAAAGAAAACCCGCAAGCAACTGGAAAAGGAGAATCAGGAGTTGTGGCTGCGCATAGAGCAGCTGCAGGCGGAATTGGAGGCCTACAGGGCCGATGCAGCCGAGCGAGAGGCCATTGAGGAGGAACTTTCCGGCGAAAACGAGAACAAGGTATCGGCTGCCCTGGAGGATTATACATCGGCCAGTACGGATACCCTGTTGGCCCGATGGTATATGCACCGCAGCAGCCGTATCCCCGGCCGCGAACAGTACGACATGGATTCCGTGCATTTCACTACGGACGTGCCGGATTCCGTGCTCATGCAGCGCCTGACGGACATGAATTCCTTCATCTCGCTCCCCTACAACGAGACAGTGAAGAATTACATGATCCTGTATTCGGAGAAAATGCCCCGCAAGATGGCCGAGATGATGGGCTTGTCGGAGTACTATTTCCCGCTGTTCGAAGAAACCTTCCGCCGCTACAACCTCCCGGAGGAGCTTAAATACCTGGCTGTGATAGAAAGTGCCCTGAATCCCCGCGCCGAATCCCGCGTGGGCGCCCTGGGCCTGTGGCAGTTCATGTTCCGTACGGCCAAGAGCTACGGCCTTCAGATCGACTCCTACGTGGACGAACGCATGGATCCCCTGATGTCGGCCGATGCAGCCGCCCGTTACCTGCGGGATGCCTACCGCATCTTCCAGGACTGGCCGCTGGCCATTTCCTCTTATAACTGCGGTTCCGGCAATGTGAACAAGGCCATCAAACGCGCCGGCGGCAAGAAGGATTTCTGGTCCATTTACGAGTATCTGCCGCGCGAAACCCGTGGTTATGTCCCGGCCATGGTGGGTGCCATGTACGCCTTCAATTACGCCAACGAGTATGGCCTGGAGGCCGATCCCATGGCCATTCCCAGCTATGTTGACACCCTTCACCTGCACCGGAATCTGCATTTTGCCCAGGTGAGCGAACTGCTGGGCATTCCCATGGACGATCTGCGCGACCTGAACCCCCAGTATCACAAGGACATCGTCCCGGGTGCCTCCGGCCATGCGGTGCTGCGCCTGCCGTTCAACTATACCACCGCCTTCCTGGATGTGCAGGATTCCATTTACAATTACCGCAAGGAAGAGCTCCTGACCGTGAAAGTGCAGGATGGCCGCGATGTGGTTTCCGGCCGGCCTGTTCCTACCGCCCGTCCTTCTGCCTCCGGCACCGGACAGTGGGTCTATTATACGGTAAAATCCGGTGACACTTTGGGAAAAATCGCCCGTAAATACCACTGCACGGTCAAGCAGATCATGACCTGGAACGGTCTCAAAAACGACCGCATTTCCATTGGTAAAAAACTGAAGGTGGGCAAGAAGTAGCGGCTACCAGTCGCAGTGCAATTGCAAATTGAGACCGGGCGTAGGCGTCCGGTCTTTTCGTACCATCCAACTCCCTCTCAAATATGCTTTTAAGGTAATTCTCTTAAAGCGATGCTTCAAGGAGCCCATTAGGGAAACCATACCCCCGCGGCCGGAAAAAGCCGGGACGGAAAAAGAACCGGGCGCGTCCCTTTCGTAGCAGTAAATCCTGTCGTCCCAGGCGTCTATAAAAAAGCCTGTAAGCCGCAGGTAAACGGCGAAATGTTCTTCCTTCTTGTAGCCGCCTTCCCAATAGTTCAGGAAACCATATTCCTGGCAGTGGACACCCTCCAGCCGGGTGGTAGCCAGCCAGGGCCCGTTGGCAAAGCGAAGGTCGGCCCTAAGATCGGTCCTGGGGTGTTCGTAGTTTCTGTAGCGTTCTGTCAGGCGGAGTTCCAGGCTCCAGGCCGATGCGAACTGCCACTGCCAAAGGGCATAAGCCCTCACTTGAAGCCTGTTGGGGGTTCCTGTTGATGGAATGGGTAACAGTGATGCATCCAATGTCAGGGAGGCCTTGTGCTCGGGAACGCTGTTACCAAACCCCGTCTTTCCGGCCAGGGTTTTCCACTGTTCCGATTGGAAGGAAAGACCGGTAGCCAGGGCATATTCCCCGTTCTTTTTCCCGGAAAAACGGGAAGGAATCACGCGCCCTTGTAATGCCAGTTTCAACGGGCCGATGGGTTTGCGAAAGGCTGCCAGGGCACCCACGCTGCCGTTTTTCCAGGCTATTTCTGCGCAGAGGTCTGCTCCGCGCCAGTTCCAGCGGGTATCGGCCGACACACACAGCTGACCATTCCAACCCACTGTCACTCCCGCCTGGCCGTTGCGGCCCAGCCAGTCGGCGTGGGCACCGAAATTTCCGGAAATGCTGCCGAAGGCCAGTCCCCGCCAATGGGTGGATGTGTATTCATAAACGCCGCCCAGATAGACGGAAGATGAACTGTAGGACCACACCGGCGAGGCACCGGGCGTGCGCCGGATAAACGCATCTATTGTTGGCAGACTACTCATGGAGAAACCGCTCCAGTACGTGAGCCCCTGACCCAGGCGTAAGTTATAATGGCCCAGTAGCAGGCGGTGGCCCCGCCAGGTTCCTTCGGCATAAAAAGTGCCGTCTGAACCCCGCCAGGCGCCGCCGGCACGCCAGTACTCCCCTTGCGCCCGGGCTTTGCCGCCTATGGAAGAAAGTGTGCCCCGTACCAGGGTGTGGACGCGTATGCGGGTGGTATCGGTCTGTCCTGGCAAGCGCGAAGAAGCCAACGACAGGAAAGGACGCAGGGCTTCCACGGCTTCATGCGAAAAACCGTCCACCAGGGCCAGTTCCTCCCAGGACAGCACATCTCCGCAGTGGGCCCTGTAATCGGCCAGGGAAGCCAGCTGATAGTCGCTCAGCAGGCCATCGGCCCGAACGGTCCTTTCGTTAATCCTAATGCGCCGTCCGACCCGGGCTTCCAGCCGTTCAATCCAGTATTCATCCACCTGTTCCTCGGAGGTTGCGCCCGACAGATAGCGGGCCGCCCGGAGGATCTCTTCGTCCTGCGCCCAGGCCCATCCAGAGGCCGCCAGCAGGCTCATCAACATACTAAACATCCGTCTCATACCTGCAAGTTACCAATGTGCTCTCATAGAACATAGTCTTTGTTGATAAGTTGTGTTGTTTCAGGTGTTTTTTTGCGTGTTTTTTATTATTTTTGTAGAATAAACAATGGAACGATGGAAAAAATCACTTTGCACGACAAAACGTTCAGACTTTTCATTCCCAATCAGGACATTGAAAAGGCTATCGACGCCGTGGCACTTCAGCTTAACCAAGACTATGCAAACTGCACCGACGAGAATCCCGCCATCCTGCTTTGCACGCTGAACGGCGCCGTAATCTTTGCGGCCGAACTGCTCAAGCGGGTACACTTCCCGCTGGTGCTCAAAGCCTGCAAACTTTCCTCGTACGAGGGAACCTCTTCCACCGGCGTGGTCAAGACGGAAGTCCCGCTGCCCAACAATCTGGAAGGCAAACGCGTGATCATAGTGGAAGATATCGTGGATACAGGCAATACCATCGTTGCCATGACGGAGCAGCTGCGCCAGAGGAACGTGAAGGATGCACGTGTCTGCACCATGCTGCTCAAGAAAGACGTGTACAAGAAAGATGTGAAACTGGACTACGTAGCCATGGAGATTCCCAACCGCTTTATCGTGGGATTCGGCCTGGATTACGATGAACTGGGACGCAATATCAAAGACATCTACGTATTAGACGACTAAACCATGAAGTATTACATTCTCTTTGGCCCTCCGGGCGCCGGGAAAGGCACCCAGGCCGGTTCCATGGTGGAACGCTATCATCTTTGCCATCTGTCCACCGGTGAGCTGCTGCGCAACGAAATCGCTGCGGGCACGGAGCTTGGGAAAAAAGCCCAGGCCCTCATCGAAGCCGGCAACCTGGTTCCGGACGAAGTTGTGGAAGGCATGATTGAAGCCAAATTCCGCAGTACTGGCGGCGTAAACGGCTTCCTGCTGGACGGTTTCCCCCGCACTATCGCCCAGGCTCAGGCCCTGGACCGGATGCTGGAGAATACCCTGGAATCCGTCACCGCCTGCATTTCCATCATGATTCCGGACAGCCTGATCCAGGAAAGGATTGCCGGTCGCGCCGCCGTGGAAGGTAGGGCCGATGACGCACGCCCCGAAGTTGTGGAAAACCGCATCAAAACCTACCACGCCAAAACCGAACCCCTCATCGAGTACTACCGCAAAGCCGGCAAGTATCAGGAGATTGACGGCGTAGGCACCATCGAAGAGGTGCGCAACCGCATTTTCGCCGTGATGGACCGCTTCTAACAAAAGACCAATGCATCGAATTATCCTCCCCCTATACCACTTCTTCAAGGGTCACAAGGCCCTCATGTATCTCGTTCTGCTGGCCAGCACGTTCGTTTTCGGCTGGTATGGCTTTAAGCTTCAGTACGAAGAAAACATTATTAAGCTGCTGCCCCGTTCGTCCACGGACAACGAGATGGCTTTCAGCGAAATCGGCTTGAAAGACAAGATTTTCCTGCAGCTTACTTCGCGGGATACGCTTTCTCCTGTGGGCACGGACCGCATGGGAGAAGCCATGGAGGCTTTCTGTAAAATCCTGGAGCAGAAGGACAGCTCCACCCATTACTTCACGGGTATTTTCTACAAGCTGGACGCCGACCTTGGCCTTTCGGCACTGGACTATGCCCTCTCGCACCTGCCCACCTTTGTGGATACGTCCTGGTATAAGGAACTGTTGCCCTCTCTCACCCGTGAGGCTATTGACGCCCAGATGAGTGAAAACTACCGGATCCTGGAGGAGGATGAGACTGGCGAGGCCAGCCAGATGGTGGCCATGGATCCGCTGAATATGAGGGAAAAGCTGCTGGGTTCCATCCTGGGCAGCGGACAGTCCATCGGGGGTGTCACCATGGTGGACGGCCATCTCTTCTGCCCCGATAAAACGGTGGCGCTGGCCTACTTAGCCCCGGCATTCAGCGGCCTGGACTCCGGAATCGGCACCCGGGTGGTGAACATGATCAACAAGACGGCCCGGGAATTCGAGGAAGCCAATCCGGACATCCGTATCCTTCTCCATGGAACACCCGTGGAAAGCGTTTCCAATGCAAGCACCATCAAGCACGACCTTATCTGGACCATCGGCCTATCCCTGCTCCTGATCCTGGTCATCATGCTCATGAGCTTCCACAAGTTCTCTTTCATCTGGCAGCAGGTGGTACCGGTGGTATATGGCTCTTTCTTCGCCCTGGCCTGCATGTACTGGATCAAGGGAGTCATGTCGTTCATGGCACTGGGTCTTAGCGCCATTGTGCTGGGCGTGGCCATCAGCTACTGCCTGCACATGCTCATCCACTATTACTACGTGGGCGACACGGAAAAACTGCTCCGGGACGAAAGTACACCCGTTTTCCTTGGCTGTATCACTACCGTGGGCGCCTTCATGGGCCTCATCTTTACTGAGAGTGAACTATTGCGGGATTTCGGCCTGTTTGCCACTTTTGCCCTTATCGGCAATACTTTCTTTGCATTGGTTTTCCTCCCGCATTTCCTGCATCCGGAACAGATCAAATTCAAACGCGTTCATGGCTTCCCGCTGGTGGAACGCATCAACAACTTCCCCTGGGACCGTAATAAGTGGATCATCGGCACCCTGCTGGTACTCATCATCATCGGCGTTGCCATGAGCCCGCGCGTGAAGTTCGACAGCGATCTGAGTCACCTGGACTATAACAACGAAGCCCTGCTCGAAAGCCTGGCGCTATACAACAGCAAGAACACCGACGGCGAAATGCATTTGTATTTTGCCGCCTGGGACAACGAAAAGCTGGACCATGCCCTGGAATACAACAAGGGGATGGAGCATACGCTGGATTCCCTGGTGGAGACCGGTCTGGTGAAGGGGTACTCCCCCGTTTCCCATCTGCTATTCAAGTCGCAGGCCGATCAACAGCTACGCATCGATGCCTGGAAGGAGTTCTGGAACAAGGAGCGCGTGCAGCAGCTGAGCAAGGATCTCAAGGCATCGGCCCGGGAATATAGCCTGCCGGATGGGTTCTTCGACACCTTCCTGGGTATGCTCACCGCCCATTACGAAACCGGCGACCTGTTTGCTTCCGGCCTGGTTCCGCCGGGACTGATGTCCAATTTCGTGGAGCAGCAGGCCGATGGACGCTACCTGGTATTCACCGACGTTTCCTTCAGCAAGGCAGACGCCAACCAGGTGATGCGCGAAGTTACCCAGGCCCCGCACGTCTTTGTCCTTGAACCGTTCTTCTACTGCCGCGACATGGTTGAAATCGTCCACGACGACTTCAACACCACGCTCTGGATTTCCAGTCTCTTCGTGCTCATCGTGTTGCTTATCTCGTTCCGGAACATCTGGATTTCCCTGCTGGCTTTCCTGCCCATGTTCGTAAGCTGGTATGTGATGCAGGGCTATATGGCCCTCTTCGGCCTGGAGTTCAACCTCATCAATATCGTCATTTCCACTTTCATCTACGGTATTGGTGTGGACTATAGCATATTTGTGATGGAGGGATTGTTGTCGGAGGCCCGAAAAGGCGAAAAAACCATGCTGGAATATCATAAGGTGGCCATTTTATACAGCGCCATGGTGCTGGCCATCGTCACCTTCTCGCTCATTTTCGCCCGGCATCCGGCCATCCATTCCATCGGCCTGATAACCCTCATAGGCATGGCTTCCACCATCCTGATCACCTATTCGCTGCAGCCTTGGGTATTCCGCCTGTTATTGCGTGTACCCTTCTTCCGCCGCGGCTTCCGAATTCCTGAATAATGATTGACGCCAACCTATACCTTAACCTGATCCGCGGTGGCGCGGCCCGCCTGGCCCAAAACCGCCAAACCATCAACGACCTCAATGTCTTCCCTATCCCGGATGGGGATACGGGCGACAATATGTATATGACACTGGAAGCCGGCACCCGCGCTCAGGGCACCAAGCTTTCGGAAATGGCCGATGCTGTTTCTCAAGGCATGCTCATGGGCGCCCGTGGCAATTCCGGCGTTATTCTATCCCGGATATTTGCCGGTGTGGCCAAAGGCCTGAAAGGGGCTAAAAAGGCCGATCCAGACCGCTTCCTGAAGGCCCTGCAATGCGGGGTCACCGAAGCCTATCACGCCGTTTCACAGCCTGTGGAGGGAACTATTCTTACAGTGATGCGCGAAGGCGTGGCAGCCATAGACGACACTTCGTCTCTGGATGTTCTCTTCGACCACTGGATTGCAGGCATGGAAGTGTCGCTGGAGCATACACCGGAGTTTTTGGATGTCCTGAAGAAAGCCGGCGTGGTGGACAGCGGCGGTGCAGGTCTTCTGTGCATCGTGGAAGGCATGCGCGACGCCCTGCAAGGCAAAGCAATCACCGTTGTTTCGAATGAAGTGGAGAACTCCCCTGCTGCCAAGGTAGATTTCAACGCCTTCACGGAAGACAGCGTGCTGGAATTCGGCTATTGCACGGAATTCCTCCTACGCTTGCAACGCAGCAAGGTGGACCTGGAGCATTTCGACGAAAGCGTAATCTCCAACTGGCTGCAGACCCAGGGCGACTCCCTGGTATTCTTCCGCGACGGCAGCATTGTCAAGGTGCATGTGCACACCATGGATCCCGGTGCTGTGCTAACCCGTTGCCGCGAATGGGGCGAATACCTCACCATCAAGGTGGAGAATATGACGCTCCAGCACCATGAGAATCACATGGACGAGCGTTTCAAACGCTCCCGCAAAGCTTTGGGTCTTGTGGTAGTAGCCACCGGAAAAGGCCTCACGGACACTTTCAAGGAGATGGGGGCCGATATTGTGATTGAAGGCGGCCAGACCATGAATCCGCCGGTAGAGCGCTTCCTGGAAGCCTTTGACCAGGTGGATGCCGAACAAGTGCTGGTATTCCCCAACAATGGCAACATCGTGCTCACTGCCCAGCAGGCGGCAGCCCTGTATAAAGATTCCCTGGTGCAGGTGATTCCTACCAAATCCCTTGGAGAAGGTTATTTTGCCCTAGCTAATCTGGAGCCCGAAATGACTCCGGAAGAGATGGCCCCCGCCCTTACGGAAGCCGCAGCGTCTGTGAATACGGGACTTGTTTCCCGTGCCATCCGTGACTCTGCGGAAGCCCGGACCGGAGACTATATCGGCTTTAGTGGGAAAGACATCCTCACGGCCGGCCCCGAGCGTCTGCAAACCGCCCTGGAATTGGCCGGAAAGTTGGATGCAGGATCGGCCGATATCCTGATCGTTTTCCGCGGCCTGGATGCCCCCGAGGAAGAAGCACAGGCCCTTTGCAGCGCACTGGAACAGCGTTTCCCCCGCACCGAAGTGATCCTTCGCGAAGGCGGGCAACCCATTTACGATTATATCTTAGTAACGTGTTAATATGCTAAAAATCTACACCGACACCGATACCGATATAAATCCCGCCCTGGCGGCGGAGTATGGGTATCAACTCATTTCCATGCCTTATAGCATCGATGCCAGAACCACTTATCCTTATGTGGACTTCGAGACCTTTGATGGCCATGCTTTCTATGATGTGCTGCGCAGCGGCGTCCTGCCCACCACCAGCGCCATCTCCAAGGAGCAATATATAAACTATTTCATCCGCGATTTTGCCGCCGGGAACGACATCCTGTATGTGCACTTCTCCCGCGCCATGACCAACACCTTCGATGCCATGGACCAGGCCATCGCCGAACTGAAGGCTAAGTTCCCTGCCACGCGCTTCGAAGAAATCGACACAAAGGGCATCACCACCATCAGCTACGCCATCGTGCGTGAAGTGGGCGACCTTTACAAAGCCGGAAAAACCATGGACGAACTCCTGGAATGGGCCAAGACGGAAGTGGATAAATTCGCCATGTATTTCTTTGCCGATGACCTGAAGTTCTTCCGCCGCAGCGGTCGCGTCAGCGGGCTGGCTGCCACCATGGGCACCCTAATCGGCGTACGTCCCCTTATCCATATGAGCCCTGAGGGCAAGATGGTCTCCGTGGGCACCGCGAAAGGCCGTGCCAAGGCCATGGATTATCTGCTGAACAAAGTGGGCGAACTGGGTGATGAAATCGAGAAGCACCGCATTTGTATCGGCCACACGGACGCTCCGGAACTGGCGAAGGAGCTGGGCCGCATGATTGAAGAGAAATACGGCAAGCAGAACATAGAATACGTCTATGTGAACCCCACCGCCGGCAGCCACTGCGGCCCCAACGGCGTAGGCGTCTGCTTCCACGCAAAGCATAGATAATGATTGAAGTAAAAGAAGTTACCACCAAGAAGGAGCAGAGGCAGTTCCTGAATTTTGCACTTGACTTGTACAAGGGCAATCCTTTCTTCGTGCCTCCACTGTACAGCGATGAGAAGAAGATGTTCAGGAAGAACTATGTGTACAACAACAGCTGCGAATGGACGTCTTTCCTGGCCTATGAGGACGGGAAACCCGTAGGCCGTCTCCAGTGCATCATCCAGAAGGATGCTAACGCCAAGAACGGGGAAAAACGCTGCCGCTTCAGCCGCTTCGATGTCATCGACAAGCTGGAGGTCTCGCGTGCCCTTTTTGAGAAGGCGGAAGCCTGGGCCCGGGACAAAGGGATGGACACGGTGGTGGGACCTCTCAACTTCAGCGATCTGGAGCGGGAAGGCCTGCTGGTGGATGGCTTTGAGGAGCCGGCCACCTTCGAGGAAAACTATAACTTCGCTTACTACAAAGATCATCTGGAGGCCCTGGGTTACGTAAAGGAGATTGACTGGACCGCCAGCCGGCTGTATGGCCCCGAAAGTCAGGAAACCATGGATGAGCTTGAAAAGCTGATGGCTTTCATCTTCAAGCGTTACAAGCTGCATTATGGCACAGCCAAGAACGGTCCGGATTTGCTTCGAAAGTATTCCAATGGGATTTTTGACCTCATTGACACCTCTTACGAGGGGCTCTATGGTACGGTCCCCTTCACCGAAGGGATGCGCAAGCTGATACTGGATAATTTCGCCATCGTTATCAATCCCCAGCACACGGCCGTGATCCTGGACGAGAACGAAAAAATCGTTTGTTTCGGCCTATCCTTCCCTGGGCTGGCCAGCGCTCTGGTTGGCACGCGCGGTAAATTTACGCCGCTCACGCTCATCAAGCTCCTGTACGCCATCAAACGGCCCGAAGTCATCGATCTGTGCCTGGTGGGCGTGGATCCCGAATACCTGAACCGCGGGGTTTCCGGCGCCCTAAGCCTGGCCATCATGAAAATGTTGCGCGACAATCCCCGGCTCAAGTGGGCCGACACCAACCTGAACCTGGAAGACAACTATGCCATCCTGAACCAGTGGCGTCGCTTCCAACGGGAAGAATGCAAGCGCTACCGCGCCTATGTAAAAACTCTGTCATTCTGAACGAAGTGAAGAATCTCCATGATTAAGATATTAGTAGACTGTTTCGGCGGCGACCATTGCCCCCAGGCACCCGTAGAGGGGGCCCTTAAGGCATTGGCCACCTATCCGGACCTGTACATCCTCCTCACCGGAGACGAATCTGTCCTGCAGAAGGAACTGGAAGGAAAGGCGTACGATAAAAGCCGGCTGGAGATTGTCCATGCGCCGGAGGTGATCGGCTGCGATGAGAAACCCACGGATGTGGTTCGGCTCAAACGGAACTCCTCCATGATGAAGGGCATCATCCTCCTGCGCGACCGCGACGACATAGCCGCCCTGGTCTCCACAGGTTCCACCGGAGCGCTGGTAACCGGCGCCCTGGTGCGTCTGGGACGCATTCCGGGCGTCATTCGGCCCGCCTTCTGTCCCCTGCTGCCCACTATGAACGGCGGTATCGTGGGCATTTGCGACAGCGGTGCCAACGTGGAAGTGACCGCCGCCCACCTGCGCCAGTTCGCCATCATGGCCTCCCTATATCTGGAAAATGTGTACGGTGTTTCCAAGCCCCGGGTAGCCCTCCTTAATGTGGGCAAAGAGGCCGAAAAAGGCGATACAATCCGCCAGGAAGCCTACAAACTCTTGCAGGAAACCCAGTCGGTGAACTTTGTGGGCAATATGGAAAGCCGCGACCTTCTCTCCGGAAACTACGATGTGGTGGTGGCCGATGGTTTCTCAGGCAATGTACTGGTGAAAACCACGGAAGGAACGGCCCTGGAACTGTTGAAAAAGCTCAAGAAAGAGATTTTCAGCAAGACCATCTACAAGTTGGGCGCACTCCTGATGAAACAGATGTTCGCCGATATGAAGGAGTTCATGAACTACCAGAACTACGGCGGCAGCGTGCTCCTGGGCACCTCCAAGGTGGTTGTGAAAGGTCACGGTTCCTCCAAGGCCGTAGCCGTGGAAAAATGCATAGAGCAGGCCTACAGAATGGAGCTGAGCCAGCTATCCGAAAAAATTGAAGCAGAAATTGTCAAATACGAACACTATGATGTTTGAGAAAGTACAAGCCATCCTGGCAAAACAGTTGCGTCTGGATCCCGCTAAAATTACCCCTGAATCCCTCATCATGAAAGACCTGGGGGCCGATTCCCTGGATATCCTCCAACTGCTCATGCGCATCGAAGACGAGTACGGCCTGGTAATACCTGACCAGGCTCTGGCCAAGTTTGAAACCGTAGGCGACGTTGTCTCCTACCTGGAAAAACTGGAAACCAAACTTTAACCGCCGATAAATTCGCGCAGGAGCGAGGTGGCCGGAATCTCTTTGTCGGGCACAGGGGTAAAGTAGTGGATGAACTTGAGGAGGCGGTGAGCCTCGGAGTATTCCGCGCAATTCTGCGGCACGCTGCGCAGGATGGGTTCGGCATGGTTCTTCAGCACCGCGAATTCAATCAGATAGGCGCTGTTGAACATTACATCGGCCATTTCCTGGAAAGGATAAATCCACTTTTGCTCTGCATCCAGCACGTTCTGCCAGTTGGAGATGGATTCCCGGGCAGTGAAGGCGCCTTTGTTGTAGTCGCGCACGATGCGGCGCAGCAAGCGGTTGTCGCTGGTGGGGATCATGTTGTGGTCGTCCAGGAGGGTTCCGGTGAGCGTATTGATGAAGATCCGGAATTTAGCCGTTTCGGGAATCTGTGCCGTCAAATCGGGATTCAGGGCGTGGATACCTTCGATGAGCAGGATCTTGCCATCGGCCAATTGTAATTTCTTGCCGTTGTATTCGCGCAGGCCGGTGACGAAGTTGAATTCCGGCACATCTACCTCTTCCCCTTCGATTAACTTCATGATATCCCGTTCCATGAGCGCATGGTCCACGGTGTCGAAGTTGTCGAAGTCGTAGCTGCCGTCCGGGAATTTGGGCGTTTCCACGCGGTTCACGAAATAGTCATCCGTGCTCACGGAAACGGGTTTGAGCCCGCAGGCCTTGAGCTGGATGGAAAGACGTTTGCAGAACGTGGTTTTGCCGGAGGAAGAAGGGCCGGTGATGAGCACCACCTTGAGCGGATTCTCACTGCGATAACGGCGGTCGATTTCTTCCGCAATCTGGACTATCTTTTTCTCCTGCAAGGCTTCTGCAATTTGGATCAGTTCACTGGCGCGGCCGCTGAGGAAGGCTTCGTTTACATCGCCCACAGTGCTCAGGCCCATGATGATGTTCCAGCGCAGGGCTTCCTTGAACATCTCGAAGGTCTTGGGCTGGTCCACATACTCCGCCAGCCGGGAAGGATCCTTTTGGGAAGGAATACGCAGCAAAAGACCGTCGTGGTACGGGCAAATGCCCCATATGGTGAGATAACCGGTGGAAGGAACCAGTTTCCCATAATAATAGTCCACGGTGTCTCCCAGCGTATAATAATCTGTATAGGCTTCTCCGCTGGTTTCCAGCAGTTTCACCTTGTCTACGAACCCGGCTTTGCGGAACTCCTTGATGGCACGGGCCGTCTGAACGTCGTAGCGGTGGAAAGGCATATCCTTTTCCACCAGTTCGCGCATGTGGCTCTCCAGCAGGATCAGATCTTCCGGGCCCACATCTTTTCCATCGGCCTTGCGCAGGTGGCAGAAATAGCCGTGCGAGATGGGATGCTCGATGTACAGGCGGCAGCCCGGGAATACGTCCGAAGCCGCTTTGTACAGCAGGAAATAAAGCGAGCGGCAGTATACCCTCATGCCGCTCGATTCGCGGACATCTATGAATTCGATGTCCTTATTTTGATAAACCTTGAACTTGAGACCCTGAGACACATTGTTCACCTTGGCGGAAACAATGGGATAAGGGCGGTGGCAGTCGAATTCCGAGAGCATTTGCAACAAGGAAGTGCCTTCCGGGAAACGCTTGGTCTCCCCCGTGTTCTTGCAGTATACCTGGACCATGGACGGTGAATTAATAATTGAGCAAAAATAATAAAATGCACCAAGATTTACAATTTTTTTATGTAGGTTTGCACTTGGAAATCATTTGTCAAAAAAGATGCGTAGAAGGATCTGGATACTGCTCCTGCTTTCAGTACTTCCCCTATACTGTTACGCGACCTCGAATCCTACCGACACCATCTCCCTCTGGCAGGGGGAGAAGATCCGCTTTGGCAAAGAAGTATCCCTGTACGCATTCAAACCCGAAAAACCCAACGGAATCAGCATCATCGTCTGTCCCGGCGGGAGCTATCATTGGCACGACCTGGACAATGAAGGCGTAAAGGTGGGCGAATGGCTCAGTTCCAAGGGGATTACGGCGTTCGTCCTCACCTACCGCGTGGCGGGTTGCGCCGAGATTGCCTTCCATACCCGCCTCATTTTCCGCGGTAAACGCCATCCGGATATGATTACGGATGCACAGCGGGCGCTTCAATACGTACAGGAACACGCAGCAGACTATCACCTGGATCCGGACCGCATAGGGATGATGGGTTTTTCGGCCGGCGGGCACCTGGTGATGTCGGCGGCTTGTTTCAATTCCACGAATTTCTTGCAACTGTCCGGCATCGAAAGCACTGCCAACCTTCGTCCGGCCTTTGTAGCGGCCGTTTACCCGGTTGTCACCATGCAACCGCCCTATGTACACAAGCGCTCGCGGCGCGGAATCCTGGGCGACAGCTGGGTGGGTAGACAAAAGATGAGGGATTCCCTGTCCCTGGAGATGCATATTCCCGACAACTGCCCTCCCGTTTTTCTGATTAACTGCGTGGACGACCCTGTAGTCACCTACCAGAACTCTGTCTTGTTGGATTCCGCCCTCACCCGGAAAGGGATTCCGCATCAATACCTTCAGTTTAAAGAAGGAAAACACGGCTTCGGAGCCAGCGATTATTATGGCAGCCCGGAATGCCGTGAGTGGAGAAATGAGTTCCTGCGATGGCTGGAATCTATTTATCCTTGTTCCCTGTAAGCTTTCCTGTCCTTTTTCCCGTTATAGGTGTATCGGATGGCATCGGCCGTCTCATACATCGTGGGCACCTTGTAGGGCTCCAGCTTGGATTTGATATGAACCGCCAGAGTATGCTTGTCCAGGACAGCACCCTCTTCCAGCGTCACGATCAGTTTCAGCACCGGGCCGATGATGGGGTGACGGGCCGCTATGCAGATACAGTCCTTGACGCCCGGATAGGTGGATGCCACGTTCTCCACCTCCAGCGGATTCACCTTGTATCCGCCCACATTGATGATGTCTCCTTGTCGGCCGGAAAGGTGAATGAGTCCGTCTTCGTCAAAGAATCCCAGGTCTGACATATACACTTTCCCGTTCCTGATGACGCTGTTGGTACCTTCCTCATCATTCACATATCCGCTCATGATGGTCAGTCCCGAGACCACGATAGTCCCGTCGTCCGTAATCTCTACGGAAGCATTTTTGAGCGGACGGCCGATACATCCCTCCATGTACTTTCCGTCATTGAAATCATAGGTGGCCACGCAGCCGATCTCCGTCCCGCCATAGGTATTGTAGAGCCTGGACTGCGGCAGGGCCCGGCTCAGTTGCTCCATCTCGGCATGAGTAATGGGGGCGGCGCCAGTTTCGATAAAGGCAATCTTCGGCGCCAGGGAGCACAGTTTCTCATAGGAGAACTGCATGATCATGCGGATGCTGGCCGGCACCATAAAGGTAGCGAACGACTTATAGGGAAGATCGAACACACGGAAGAAGGCGTTCATGTCCTTCAGTCCGTCCAGGACATAGACGGTCCCGCCGGCACACAGGGTGGGATGGATCTTGAACAGGGAGGCGATATGGTTGAGGGGGCCGCTGATGATGAAGAGCAGGTCCTCGGTAAAGTGCAGGTCGGTGATGAAGTTCTCGGCGCAGGACATCAAGCAGGTCTGGGATAACATTACGCCCTTGGATTTCCCGGTGGTGCCTGTGGTGTAAAGCGTATCAGCTATATCGGCCGGGAAAGGATAGGCCGATACTTCTTCCCTAATGGCCTGGAAATTCTCTTCCGTTTCCGCGTGTCCCAGCGGAACGGCAACAGCCTGCAGGTAATGGACGGCACAGTAAGTGACAATGAAGTCGATTCCCTGGCTGGCGCGGAATACGTAAGCCTGATGCGGCTGGAGCCCTTCGGCCTTCAAAGTATCGGCCTTGGCCACGATAGCCTCCCAGAGCTGTTTATAGGTCACGCTGTCCTGGCCACAGATGACCGCCATCTTGTCCGGCCGGCTCGCGGCATACTGCCGGATCCTGCTTTCCAGCGTCATCTTGTCACTTACCATCCGTACCAGAGCCGCAATATCCTTGAAGTTCCGGGGCGTGACGTCTTTCTCATCCAGGGGAATGTTATACTTCTGGGAGAGCACGTACAGGATGGTAGCGATACCCAAAGAGTCCAATTCCGCAAAGAGGAAATCCGAGCCGAAATCTACGGCCGGGAGGACATCACTCAGCAACTGTTTAATTTCTTCTGCTTTCATTGCACAAAAACTACATTATTCACAAAACCATCGGCCGCAATCTGTGCGATCCGTCTCCGTTCTTCGTCCGGGATATGGGCGATAACCTTCCCGTCCGGATGGGAAAGCGCCAGCAGGATGGATAGCTCGCCATACCCTGTATCGGTAGTTTCCACAGAGCCCTCCAGAGGCGTTTTCAGCACATCATCGGCCCTTTCCTTGAGGTTGCGGCGCACGCAGCGTTCGATTTCCTTGCCTTTATAGATATACCGTCCCCTAACCCGGGAAACCGCATCCTTGGGCGCACCCAGGAACAGGGACTTCAGCGTGACAGGGTACAGACGCCCCTGCGTCATCAGGCAGAACAGGAGCGGAGGGATCAGGTAGGCCATGAGCACCACGGAGAACATGCCGATGATGGTCACTTGGGCCAGGGAGTGCATGGCGGGATGGCGGGCCACGATGAGCGTCCCGATGCCGGCGAACATGATGGCGGCCGATTGCAGGATACTGCCTTTGAAGGACTGCAGGATGGGTTTTCTCCGGGAATACTCATACTGGCAGCCTTCTGTCATGAAGATGGTATAGTCGTCTCCCTGACCGAAGATAAAGGTGGCCAGGATGATATTGACTATGTTGAATTGAATGCCCATTAACGCCATAAGGCCCAGAATCCACACCCAGCTCACGGCCATGGGCAGGAAAGAAATCAGGGCCAGCTCCAGACGGCCGAAGGAGAACCAGAGGAAAAGGAATACGATGAGAGAGCAGGCCCAGCCGATGTAGTTGAAGTTGTCCGAGAGGCTGCTGGTCATGGCCTGATTCAGACCGGATATCTCAAAGCATTGCTCCCCCAGTACACTTTTCACAGCTTCCATGTCCGAGGGTTCCACGTTGACCGGGCACACGAGATAAGCCTTCCCGTCCAGGGAGGTGGTACTCTGGCTGAAAACGGTTTCCCGAAGCGGTTCGAAGAAGGCTGCCTCCTGCGGTTCCAGGGCAGAGGCATCCTGGATCAGACGATAAAAACTGTTGAAGGCGCCCGGCGCGAAACCTGCTTGGCGGGATGCATCGGCCAGCTCTATAGTGAGTGTTGGCCGATGACGCTCCACAAATTGATTCCATCGGCCCAGCCTATCCTGCTGTTCCTCCCGGGAGCAGAAGAAACTAAGGGCCTCATTCTGCCGGCTGAGCATTCCGCAGCGGGCCAGGCTGTCCAAGAGCGCTTCCCTGCCCCGGATATCCCGGATAGCCGCTTCCTCACTGGCGCCGCTGCCGTAAACATACAGTGTCTGCGCCGTATGGGAGGTGTCACGGGTCACCAGGTCTTCGAAATACTGCATGTCGCGGCTTTGTTCCGGGCTCATGTAATTGATGTTGGACATGTTGCCGTCGAACTGGGTGCGGAAGCTGAAAAAGAGCAAAACCACCGTGACAATCACCGTTGCAGCAACGATCCACCGATGATTCTCCGGGGAAAAGGCCGAGATTCTCTCCAGCATTCGATTCTCCCGCCTCCTGCCCTCCTTAACCAGCACATAATGCGGCAGGTAGAAAATGACAAAAAGGATGGTCCCTACAAGCAGCAAAGAGGCGAAAAGCCCCAGGTCCCGAAGGGCTGTGGACTTGAGCGGGACCAACGCCAGGAAGGCGCCCACGGTGGTGATGTTACCCACTACCAGCGGGGAAAGGATCTCTTTCAGCGCCCGCTTCCGGTCCGGCTGGTGCGCCACATGGGAAATCAGGTGCAAGGGATAGTTGATGGCTATGCCCAGGATGACGCTGGCAATGCCGATAACGATGATGGACACGTTGTCCCGGAACACGGACAGCCCGCCCAAAGCAAACAGCAACCCCCAGCCCACGGTGAGAAAGATAAGCAGGATATTCCGGAGGGAGTTGAAGGAATAGGCCAGCAGCAGGAAAATGAGCACCACTGAAAGGGAGATGGCCAGGACGCTGTCTTTCTTGATACGGGAAGCGTTCCCGACCGCGATGGCCGGCCCGCCGATCATGTCGACGGAAACATCCGGATACTCCTGCTGTACCTTCTTGGAAATACGCTCCATGAAAGAGATCAGCTGGGCATTGTTGCGGGTTTCGCTATTGCCGAAAGGAGAATCCAGCATCACCAACGCCCGGCTCATATCCGGCGTAAATATGTAATTGTCATACAGTTCAAATCCCGTTTGCCCCAAGGAGGACTGTAAGCGGGACATGACCGGTCCGAAGAGATTCAAGGGATCGTGTGTGATTCTGCCCGTTACCAGGAAGGAGGAAGGGAACATGAGTACCTGCCGGTCGTTCTCCAGGGCTTTTTGCAGGTATCCGGGCATGGCCAGCAGGCTGTCCATCCTTTCTATATCGGCCTCCGTGAGGAAGTACGGGACGTTTTCATACACATAATTGGACACGGCGGCTATGGCGTCCATGTCAATCTGTGCGGTGAGATTCCTGCACCATCCCCTGTCGTCTTCCGCATCGGCCATTTCCACAAAACGCTCGATGGCTTCCACCGTATAATCAGGATTTTCCGGACCGGAGAACAGGATGATGAGTTTTTCGGCCCCGGAAATTTTCTGATACACAGACATCTGCTCCCTCTCCAGAGTTTCCAGCGGCAGGAAATCGCTGATGTCCTCGCTGAAGTGCAGCGAAGAAACCAGGAAAGCCAGGAGTCCGGTGAGAATCAGTAAAGACGCCCTCCGCATTCCCTTGCGCCGGGAGAAAAAGTCATAGATGTCCGCTATCTTCATGCCTGTGCAAACAAGATCTTACTGTCTACAGGGTTGGCATAAATGCCCAGCAGAATCCTCAGAATCTCGTCCTTTCCGTCTTCCGGCAGAGGAAGACGGGACAGATGCGCTTCGAACTGTTCCTTCTGCTCCTGAGTATAATGCGAGCTGTAAGTATCGGCCTTTTGTAAAAGGTCATGAGCGATGTAGTTGTTCGGGAAAAGCCGGTAGGCGTTGCAAATCCGACCGTCGATAATGGAGGCTACTTTTTTGTAGAATGCGTTGGACAAAAGGTCTTCGTACGGGCGCAGATCATTCTCCGTAATGGGCTTGCAAAGTGCCATATGCACTCTCCCCTTCTGCTGGATGACGCCGGAGATAATACTGTTCATGTCTTCGCCCGGTTGTTTTTGATAAGGGCCCTGTGCGCTTTTATACAGTTCCACGGCCTTGAGCAGGTCGCAGGGTTCCCACTCATAGGAAATGGCAACGGGAACTATATTCAAGTCTACCAAAGCCTTTACCCGGTCTTTGGGACCGCTCATGGCAAACATCTTCACGATGCCCTGGTCTGTCCGGTCCACACCATCCTTCGTGCGGCCGTTCCGTTGCGCAATCCAGATGGACTGTTTTCTTTGCAGGATTGTGGTCCTGATGTAATCCGACAGGTGTTCCGACGCCTTGTAGAACTCCCGGATATCAGGGCCAGGACGCTCTACCCGGAACATCTTGTTGGATTTGCCCACATCAATCACGAACTGTCCCTGCATCAAATTGGCTCCAAAGGTAATCTCCGGAGAAGAAATGCCATATAAGGACAGTTCATAACTATGCAAGGAGGCATCCAGCATGATATCCCGGTGATTGGAGACGAACAGATAATTCCCGGATATGTCCAGGTAGCTCACGCCCTCCGAGGTAAAGTCATCGCAGGTTTTCTCAACGATCCTGCTGACAGCGGACTTCATGATCTTTTGCTGGAATTCGTCCGCACTCACAATTCTGTCTATCTGCTTCCGCATGGCGTCCACATCTGCACCCGGATAAAGGAAATCCATAACATGCTGCAGTGCGGGATGTCGGGCAATCCGGTGCATGGCATCCGGAATCTCGGAATCATAATAGGGACGGATATCATCGAAACGGTTTAATTTGTTCAGGACGGCATTGCGCCCCAGGATGGCCTCGCAGGTGTTGATGGCCGTGAGCGTTACGCCACAGAAACCATGTAGATTACAGCACTGACCGGTAAAGAAAAGGTTGGGGACCTTGGTAACAACGGGAACCTGGGTGATCTGCAGGTTATTGCAGTCTTTCGAAAAACCGTACAGGGAACCTTCCTTCACCCCGTAGAAATCACGGATGGTCAGCGGGGACGCCGCGTTCACGGCTTCCACGCAGTCCTTGATGCCGGGCTGAATCTCTTCCATGCAGCGGAGGACCTTCTCCGTGCATGCTTCCTTCCAGGCTTCATAATCGGCCCCTCTTTTGCCGGAGGTGGTGTTTTCCCAGCGTTTCACGCATTCCCAAGCCATGGGGGCGGTCACAATCATTTTGTCGGCGTATTCCCCCTGGCCGATTTCGGGCGGCGTCATGAAGAGGAATCGGTTGGGCCAGTTCTCCGGCTCTCCTAATTGCCACATCCCGTCGTAACGGGAGGTATAATACTGGGTGTGGTTAAAGAACTTGAATGAACGGGGCTTCAGTTTGATATTCAGGGTGAAAGCCGAATAGGAATTGGGCACTTCGTTCAAGCGGGCCCTGTAGGCCTTGGGCAGGATTCTTTCGTCGTCCAACAGGGAGATGAAAGTGCAGGGATGGATGGCGTTGATATAGATATCGGCCGAATAGGACTTCCCGCTTTCGGTGGTGACGCCGGTAATGACCTTTCCTTCGCTGTGGACGGTCTTCACGCCGTCGCCGGAAAAAACGTGGCCGCCGTTCTCCTCGATGAAGTCCCGCAGGGTTTCGGCAAAGAGGACACTGCCGCCGGCGAAACGGCTGGATCCGTCAATGTACAGAACGGAAATGAGCGCGTGTATATAGGCCGGTGTCACGTGGGCCCGCCCGCCATACAAGGAGTTCACATAGGCCACCACGCTGCGCAGATGTTCATCCTGGATATATTGAGCGATAAAATCCGTGGCAGACATCTGGAACAGGTCAGAATGCACCTGCATGAAATCCGTCGAGGGTCTCAGATAGAAAAGATCGATCTCATTAGCCAGCTTGTAAAGCGCATCTACATAGGCCGTAAGTTGTTCACGCTGATGGGGAAAAGCCTCGCTCAGGGTGTCCACAAAGCGAGTGCGGCCCTGTGCGATACGATAAGTCTTCTTATCCTCGGAGAAGTAGATACTGTCCATATTCTCCGGGTCAGTCTCCATCACATGCACTTTGTCCCAGATGCCCAGATACTCGCAGATGCGACGGATATTCCCGTCCTTCTGCATTCCACCGATGACATGCATGCCGGTATCGAACAGGACCCCGAAGCGCTGGAAACTCTGAAGACCTCCGCCGATGATGGCGTTCTTTTCCAGCACAGTGACCTCCAGCCCTTCCTGGGAAAGGATGGCACCGGTGAACAGGCCGCCAAGACCACCGCCAATGATGACTACGCTCTTGTTCATACTATCGTTTGCTCCACTTTGTCTGCTATTTCCGAATATCTTCTCTTGTAATATTTCCTAAGCCAAGAGGCTTGGGACTTGTATTCGTCTCCAATCTGTTTAAGTTCTTCCGGAGAAATCCGTCCGTCCATCTCCAGGAGGATGGGCCAGCGCCGGAGAATGCGTCCGTGTTTGGGCAGCGCCCTTCCCGCCCCATAGAGGACAACGGGTAAGATATCCACGTC
Organism: Candidatus Cryptobacteroides sp.; assembly: GCA_045226315.1. Classification (GTDB taxonomy): domain Bacteria; phylum Bacteroidota; class Bacteroidia; order Bacteroidales; family UBA932; genus Cryptobacteroides. The sequence goes on along the minus strand of JBGVCF010000004.1, from coordinate 45,894 downwards.
CAGTTGTTCAGCCAGATAAAAAGCCCCCAGATGGAAACGGCCGATACTGCAGTCCAGAGAACGGGTGCTCTCCGGAAAAATGACAACGCTGTATCCCTTTTTCACCAATTCGGCCAAGCGGGGCGTAAGGGTTTCCAGTCCCCAGGAAGCAGGGAGAAAATCGGCCTTACGGATGATGAAACCGTAAAGCGGATTCTTCCACACCCAGTCTGCGGTGAGAAAGACCAGCTTGGGCGTCAGGGCCAGCATGGGCAGCAGATCCAGATGAGACTGATGGTTGCAGGTAATGATGGCCGGACGGCTGAAATCCTCCTCCCTGTTTCCAGTCACGGTGAAGGGATTCCCCACCCATCCGAACAGGCGGGTGCCCCATTGGGCAAATCGGCAGATTATGCGGTGCAACCTCTCCTTCTTTTCCTCCGTATCGTGGCCGATTTTCAGGAAAACCCACATGTACGGCATAACCAGGAAGAGCATCGCGAACACGTAAAACAGGAAGACGAACAGGCTCTTGGCCGCTCTGAAAAACCAGCGGAGCAGGGTCCGGGGCCAACCGTAAATGAGGGCGAGGATGCACAGGAAAACGTTCAGCAGCGTAATCCTGGCAAAATCTGCGATGGGACGGAAATGCGATACCCGCTCTTCCATCGATGGATAATAGACGCGCACGTCCTGGCTCACCAGGGGGATGCCCCGCCAGGCAGAGAAGACCAGGAGTGCCAACTCGGCCTCATAGCGGGATGTGAGCGGCCCACGGATTCTCTTCAGGGGGTATAGCCGATATCCCGTCTGTGTATCCTTCAAGGGGATGAAGGTCTGTAAAAAGAACCAGAAATTGCTGAAGGCGTTGGCAAAACGGCTTCCCTTGCTGCGGACGGCATTTTTGAGTCCATTCCGGCATCCGACGATAAGCGCCCCGGGATTCCGCCGATTGGCCTCCAGGAAAAGCGGGATGTCTTCCGGATAATGCTGGAGGTCGGCGTCCAGGGTAATGGCATAGGCAAAACCGGCCTCCCTCGCCTGGCGGAACCCTTCCTTCAAAGCACGTCCCTTCCCCCGATTCTGCTCCAAGACAATACAACGGGGTTTTTCGGGCAAGGCTTCCAGCCTGGACAGGGTATCGTCGGTGCAGCCATCCAGGACCACAAAGACATCCTGGCAATAAGCCTGTGCCCGAGAAACTACATCGGCCACGGTTCCGGCATTGTTGTATGTCGGAATAATCACGCAGATTCCTCTGTTCCTGAGACCTATTTTACAGTCTTCCGGCATGTAAGCGACATCTTGGCCACGAGCTGTTCCCCGGTGATAATATCTATCTGGGCTTTGCTTGTATCTTCGTTCTGTACCAAATGATGGACGTGTACTTCCACGGTCTGGCCTTCCGGATGCAGCACGTTCTTGAATTTTACGTTCTTTATGGTATCCAACTCCAGTTCACAGCCAACGGCATCCGAGAGCAGTTCCACGCCCATTTGCAGCAGGCATACGCCCGGAGTAATGGGTTCTCCGGGGAAATGCGCCTGATAGATGATATGGCCGGCGTTCAGATGAATCCGGTATAAAACACCATCTTCGCCGCGGGAGGTGTTGTCTATGAAGTAGAGGTTATTCCGAAAAGTCATAGTGAATCTTACTGAATGTTATGGTTGTCAGGTCTCCTGATGCTTCGTACAACTCGAAACGGGTAGCGTTCAGGCTGGTCTTGTCATAATATAAGAGCAGGCGGGACCACATTTTCTGCATCTCCCTCTTCTTGGGGATCAGGGTAACGATAATGGTGTCGTCAGCCTCTTCATATTGAGTCTGGAAGTATTTTTCGTCCGTAAGGGCGCTGCCCTCGATATTGCCCACGATCATCCGCGTCATCTCCTTCATCATCCTGCCCTGGTTTCCGGTCAGGGTTTCGGCATGGCCATCCCGTACGATACTCACCTGCTCACCTTCCGCAAGGAAGGAAAGCTGGTTGGGCGTCAGATACCGCCACTCCAGATAAGCAGGCCGGCGATAGGTCATGTGTCCCGTAGAGACAGCTTTATCGGCCAGCAGGGACGACTCCTTTGTCTGCGTAAAATCGCAGTCCACGGCCTTCACCTTTGCGCTGAAGGCCAGGATGGCATCCCGTACTTCCTGGGCTTCCAGCGTCAGGGCCGGAAGCAGCAGCAAGAGCGTCATGAAGATATGAATGGGACGTCTAATCATTCTTTAGGGTATAAATGGCGCTTTCGGCTTGATATCGATGGGCTGGATCAAGCGGCAGTTCTTCGTCAAAAATGCACACCAGGACCGTGTTGGCCTCGCCTTTCCGCAGCAGCATCTTCGCATCCCGGATGGCCCAGAAGGCCGATTCCTCTCCCTGGGAGTAGGTAATGTTATATCCGTGGCAGCCCGTCCGGATGGCGATGGCCGATGCAATGGTGTTGTGCGTACTCTGCATGAACAGCGTGGGCTTGAGGTGTTCCTCGTGATTGGATATAATGTCTTCCAGGAACAGCGTGCTGGTCTCGAACATTCCCCTGGAAGTAGCGGCGATGATGGCATCGGGGCACTCGATTCCGGCCTCTTTCAGGGCGGTAAAGGCCGATAACAGGCAGGCCTTCATCAGCTTGTCCATCCGCCGGGTTTCCATCGGCGATAAAAACTCTTTGAGTTGAAGAAGCTGTCCGTCGTTGGAAATGACGCAGCGGGAAGCCAGGGCAACCCGGGATTCATCGGCCAACTTACTTTCGCCGGCCGCTGGCGCTTGCTTAGCCAAGATGAGCGAGGAATCGTTTCCGCCGAAGCCGAAAGAATTGCACATCACGTATTTCAGGTCCACACCGGAACATCCCTGCGTGGGGATGACGCCGCCTGGAATGGGATGCTGCCAGCCCAGGGAGGCCGGGACGAAGCCGTTCTGCATGGCCAGGAGGCAGATGACCGTCTCCACTGAACCGGCGGCCGACGTGGTGTGCCCGGTGTAGGACTTGGTGCTGGACATAGGAGGCAACTCATTACCGAATACCCGTTGGAAAGCAGCGCTCTCCGAGGCATCGTTGTCGGGGGTTCCCGTCCCGTGCGCATTGATATAATCAATATCTCCGGGGCCGATACCAGCCTGTCGCAATGCTTCCTTCATGGCAAGGAAGGCTCCCTCCCCGTTGGGAGAGGTGGCCGTCTGGTGGAAGGCGTCACATCGGTTGGCATAGCCGCTCACGTAAGCCAGCGCATGGGGCGCATTTTTCTCCAGCACCACAAAGGCGGCACCCTCGCCCAGGTTCAGGCCAGCGCGGGTATCGTCGAAGGGACGGCATCTTTCCCTGTCCAGGATCATCAGGGTATTGAACCCGTTCAGATGATATCGGCTCAAAGGCTCCGAGCCGCCGGCAATCACAAGGTCTGCCTCGTCGTTTTTCAGCATCTCGGCGCCCAGCATGATGGCGTTCAAGGCCGATGAACAGGCCGTGCAGATGGTGCAGCAGCGGGCGCCGGAAAGGCCTGAATACCGGGCTATTTCCTCCGTACTCCTGCCGCACTCGTTGCTATGAGGCAGATAGGGCAGATCCGGATTCGTTTTCTGGAGCTCGTAGTACCGCTCCGTGACATCCATCACGCCAACCGTAGTGCCGGAAATCAGCGCCACTCTCTTTCCCCTGACATCCCGTATCCCGGCCTGCTCCATTGCCTCCCGTACAGCCAGCGCCCCCATGACGGAGGTCCTGCTCACGGGGGTATCGGACGTGATTCCCAGCGCCTGCATCATCTCAGCGGTGGACATTTTGATCTCCCCAACGGGAATGTCGGTGTGAACCGATGAAAGATACTTCATCGGCCCGATGCCCGATTCTTTCCGCATCAGGGCGTCCAGCACCTCCTGCCGGTTATTGCCGATGGCACAGAGAATGCCCATGCCGCTTATGGAAACGACGCCGTCCATTACTTGGTCCTGTTCTTCTGGATATAGTCTGCAATACAGTTGATGCTCTTGAATACCGTTTGTCCTTCGGCGGGGCTCTTCAGTTTGATGCCGTAATTCTTGTCCAGTACGACAATGAGTTCCAGTGCATCGATGGAATCCAGGCCCATCCCCTCTCCGAAAAGGGGCGCGTCATTGTCTATGTCGTCCGGCGTCATTCCTTCCAGATTCAGCGCGTCGATAATCTGCAGTTTCAGTTTTTCAATCAACTCTTCCATTATATTAATCTTTGATTTTTAACAGTTTAAGCTTGGCTTGGAACGTGTTTTCGCTCTCGCAGTCCACCCATCCGGTGATAAGGACGGAGGGCCTGGTGGCAGCCAGCGTAGCAGCCAGTATGCTATCCATGGTTTCTTCGTCCAGCCCGGGGAGCATCACGAGCGTGGTCTCCCCCTTGATCCGATGCGTTACGGCCATCTCTCCCAAGACCACATTGGGCAGGGTGTTGATGAAGATCGCCGGGCTGGGATAGTACTCATCCGGTTTTACGAAGGTGGACAGGTGTTTTCTGTCGGCCAGCACAGACCCGTTGAGCGTAAAGATGAGCATGCCGGTTTCTTCCGGTGCATATCCCCCGGGGGCATCCTTAAGCAGCAAGCCGGTAGCCACATAGGCCAGGCGGCTGAAGAGATCCATCTTGAAAAAGCGCGAACCATCGGCCAGGGATTCTTTGAAAATCTCGGTCAGCAGGGACGCGCCCTTGTTTTCCGGGCCGATTTCCACGCTTTTTACCGTCTGATAGCTAGCCGAAACCGGCGCAGCTACAGGGAGGGATTCCCTGGCGTAAAGGATAGCGCCGTTGCAGCCGCCAAAGGCCGACTGTGTCTTTACAAAAGCTTTCCTGTCTGTTTCCTGCAGGCAGGAACAGATACTGATTTTCCCGCTTACGCCCAGCTCTTCAAATCCGCGCAGGGGAAGAATCAGGCCTTCATCCAGCGAGCATAAGGTGAGGATGGTCTCCAGGATTCCGGAAGCACCGAAAGTATGGCCGAAGTGGGCTTTGTAGGCCGTAGTGGGGATATTCCCCAATCCGGCGCTTTCGATGGCCTTGGACTCCATCTGGTCGTTGAACAGGGTGGCTGTTCCGTGGGCTACCACACAGGCCAGGAGGGGTTTCCGTTCAGGAGAGACCACTTTCCGGATGGCACGGGCCACACCGTCACCGGAAGGGACGGGGGCGCTTACGTGGTAGGCGTCGTTGTTTAGGCAGCCGTCCACGATGCACCAGCCATCGGCCTGTCCATCATCTTTTACTAGTACCAGAGTGGCGGCGCCCTCCCCTATGTTCAAACCCAGGCGCTCCATATCAAACGGCCTGCATTCCACGGGGGAAAGGGCCTTGAAGGAGTCGAAGCCGGCCAGGACGAATGAGGAAAGAACGTCGGCGCCGCAGACCACAGCTGTATCGTATGTACCTGAGTCGATGAGCCTTTGGGCCATCATTTGTGCAGTGGCGCCCGAGATGCAGGCGTTGCTCACGGTAATGGGCGTACTCACAAAGCCCAGTGCATTGGCTATCTTTTTCGCGGCCAAGCCGGGAGCCTGGTAAAGACCGTCCTTTTCAGGCGTCTCTCCCAATTCGCCGATACCCGCCGTGGCTGTTCCCAGAATCAAGACCATCCGAGGGGAAGAAACGGGAACGTCCGTGTGGCTCAGCGCTTCTTTGACGGAGCAGATAACCAGCGATTCAAACCAGCTGTATCCCTCTATTTGAATCTGAGTCCGTAGTTCGTCCGGGAAAATGCCCACGCAGAAATGCCCCGGCAGCCCCAGACAGCCATCCAGCTCCCGTAGGGCGCTTCTCCCCTGTCTCACGGCAGCGTAGTTTTCAGCTGTCGTCAGGCCCAGGGGCGAGGTAATATTCGTGGACACAATCCGGGTCATAGCAATCCCATTTCTTTTTTCCACTCCAAAAAGAAGGCCGGAGCATCCCAGAGGAGCTGGTAATTCCGGTCCATGAATACCTGCACGGAGGTGGCCTTAAGGAAAACTTCTCCATCGGCCACGATCTCATAATCGAAAATGAGCTTGGCGGCGTCGGTGGGCCGATAAGTGATACGGACCACGGGCTTCATCCCGTAGCGCAGGGGCTTACGGTAATTGAAATTCAGCTCTACGATGGGTGCGAAGACATTCTCTTCAATATACTTGGCGTACGAGAGACCATAGCGGGCGCCAAAGGCCTCCCGGGCGTCTTCCAGATACGCGGAGTAGGAGCCGTGCCATACGACACCCATCATGTCCACCTCGCAGAACCTGATTTCGATTTCTTTCTCGGCGCAAAGTATTACCGCATCCTTGCTCATGATTCCTTATTTTTGACGGCCAGTACAATCTGGGCGGAGGCAATGAGTTCCTCATGACATTTGACAGTAGCCGTGGCCAGGGTCATCCCTAATACCTCGTCCTGTACATCCACCGTAGTGGTAATCAGGGAACCCACCCGTGCCCTGCCAGGGTTCACAAAATCCTTGATGGATCCGATATAGCCTATCTGTACATCCTCTTCAAGAATATACTTATTGTAAAAGCCGATGCGGGACGCACAGGTCTGGGCCATGTTCTCCATGATACCAAAAGGGGTAAAACAACCGTTTTCCACAAACAGGTTGTCCTCCTTAATCACCGTTTCCGTGGTGGATGTCAGGAGTTCGAAATGAACCAGTTTCCCCACCATCACGAATGGCTCCTGCTGGGGAAGGACGGAATGGATGTCTATGGATCGGAGGAAATCCTCTGTAACGTCTGATAATTTCATGATGCCCAAAAATCGTAAAAATTAAACCACTGTGTAGGGTACTTCCGTACCATTCTCTCCAGTTCCGCTACATAGGAAGCGGACAACTGGTCCATCTGTTCCTTTCGGGATGCGCCTTTGTCGTACTCCAGGGGCGTAAGGTAGATCCGGTATTTTTGCAGGCCTTCCTTCATCACGTTCACGGAGAGCACTTTCACGCCGCGCATGGTGGCCACGCTGAAAGGTCCCTGCGGGAACTTTGCCTCCGCGCCCAGGAACATCCGGTTCAGGCATCGGCCCCCATCCATGTGACGGTCCGTGGGAAAACTGACGATGTCTCCGTGGCACAAGGCCTGGTCTATCTCGAAAAGATGGCTCATATCTTCCTTCAGCGTAATCATGCTCACATTGGTATGGACGAACATACTGTTCCGGTTGTTCATCACGGATTCTTTCTCGAAGGAATAGACAATAGGATGAATCACTTTCCGCTCCGAATTCAGAGAGTATCCCGCAATTTCATAATTGCCGATATGGGAGCTGAACTGGACGAAGCCTTCTTCCTTTGCGGCCCATTCGTTAAAAAGATTCTTTCCGTCAATGGTGACTTCGAACGATTTACCGGCATACATGGCAAAACGGTCAATGATCACCTGAGAAAAAAGGCAATGATTTCTATAAGTGAGCCAGCAAGACTTCAAAAAAGGGTAATGCAGACGGGTATGGAAAAAGGAAAAAGCCGTTTTCCTGCTGTGATTGAAGAGTACGCAAAAAGGAACTACGAAGATGTCCGAAAACAGGTATAGCAGCCTGACGTCGGTAAAACGAAGGATGCGGATGAGATTCCTGTGCATCCATCCATTACCATAAGTAGCTCCTTTCCACTGCTGCTCCGCCATTCCTTAATTGACCTTCGTTTCGATAAAATCACAGAACTTGGAGAACGTGTCCACGCCCACCATATCTTCCTGTTGGATCTTGAAGCCGAATTTTTTGTTGACAAGGACCACAACGTCCAAGAAATCCAGGCTGTCGATGCCCAGGTCGTCCTTGAGCTTGGCATCCGGGAAAATCTTTTCTTCGTCCACCTCGATGTCTTCGATGAGGAAGCTCTTCACTTTTTCTTCAATTTCCTGCCTGTCCATATGAGTTATAATTTCTTTATTATCAATGCGCTGTTGGTTCCGCCGAAGCCGAACGAATTGCTGAGGACCGTGTTCACCGGCATGTCAACGGTTGTTTGGGCAATTTTTAGCTGACTGGATAACTCGTCCCCCTTTTCAAAATTGATATTGGGAGCCACGAAGGAATGCTGCATCATGATGAGCGAATACACAATCTCGCTGGCACCCGCCATCCAGCACTCGTGTCCCGTCATGCTTTTGGTGCTGCTAATCCAGGCAGGCTGACCCCGGAAAATAGTCAGGAGCGCTTCGGCTTCGCGTAAGTCGCCCTGGGGTGTTCCGGTGGCATGGGCGTTCACGTAATCGATATCGGCCGCTTTCAGACCGGCGTCTTCCAGCGCGCGCAACATGGCCCGGGTGCAACCCTCGGCGCTGGGCTGGCTGATCACCGCGGTGCCGTTGGAAGAGAAGCCATAGCCCACCACTTCGGCCAGGATATTGGCCCCGCGGGCTTTCGCGTGCTCATATTCCTCCAGTACCACGGCAGCAGCTCCTCCGCTGGGTACCAGACCGTTTCTGTTACAGTCGAAGGGTCGGCTGGCCTTGGACGGATCTGCATATTTCTTCGAAAACGAGCCCAAAGCGTCGAAGGAGGCCATGGCGTAGCAATTGATCTCCTGGGCTCCTCCGCACAGCACCATATCCTGCATTCCGTGCTTGATGAAGAAATAACCCAGGCCGATGGAATGGCTGCTGCTGGCACAGGCGGCGCTTACGGTGAAGTTGATCCCTTTCAGGCGGAAGATGGTGCTGATGTTCATGTTCACCGTGGAGTTCATGGCCTGAAAGATAAAGGATTGCCCCAGCATCTGGGTATCGCGCGTCTCCTTCATGATTCTTTCGGCCTCCACGACCGGCTTGGCCGATGAGTCGTTCCCGAAGATGCAGCCTATTTCGTGGCTGTCCAGATATTCGTCTCCGATGCCGGCCATCTCAAAGGCCTGCGAACTGGCCATGAAGGCGTATTCCGCCTCTTCAGAAAGGCCCCGGCGCATATGGCGGTCCATGATGCCCTTCAGCGCCGGTCTGGGGACAATACCCGTGAGCGGCGACTGGAAACCGTATTCCAGCCTTTCGGAATCCACGCCGATACCGGATTTGCCCCGGTACAGGGATTCCTTCACTTCCTGGATACTGGTTCCCAGACAGGACCATATGCCCATGCCGGTAATGACGACCCTTCTCATACTATTTTTAGCCAGTAATAATTCTTATAAAGATAACTATTATTTCCTTTATATCAAAAGGATGAATAGTTTTTCATTACCTGGCTATGAGGCCGCATCCGGCAAGAATGAGGAAAACACCCACCCACTGCTGCCAGACCACCGTTTCCTTGAAGAAGATAATGGCCACGAACATGCCCAGGAGATAGCTCATGGAAGAGAGCGGATACACCTGGCTGAATGGATAGGTCTTGAGCATATACATCCACTCTACCACACCCACGATGCCGCAAAAACCGGCGGCCAGCAGCCACCAGTTGGTAAACACACTTTCCCGGAAAAAGGACCAAGTCCAGGAGAAGGTGCCCATATGAGATGCCGCAACCTTAAAAAAAGACTGAGCACTGCACATGAGTAGCGATTGGATGAAAGATAAAAGAAGCAGTCTGAACATATCACTTATTGTGGATTTACCGATAATACAAAAGAAACCGGCCGGAAGGGATACAATCTCGCCGTCGGTCAGGGGATGTTCAGGATGAAAAGGAAATGGGTACGCGCTTCTTTAGGCAACCTTTTCGGCGATGAACTGGCAGAAATCGCTCAGGGTGTGCAGGTTCTTGAAGTCTTCCGGACGCATCTTGAAGCCGAACTGCTCTTCTACCAGCACAACAACATCTACCACTTCCAGGGAGTCGATACCCAGTTCTTCTTTCAGGAGAGCATCGTCGCGGATGATGTTAGGTTCAATTTCCAGATCTTCCACCAGGAAGGCGGTTACTTTTTCTTTAATCTCGTTTAATGACATAATACTTATTGTTATAATTATATTACACAGTTAAAAGTGTGCAAAGTTAGTAATTTTTTCTTAAATTTGCCCATTCGCACGGTTGGAAGCCACGGACTGACTTCGCCGCTGCGGCCTTAGAATTAAAAAATGGAAAAGGGACCTATCTCTCAATTCATTCTCCACAACTACCGTCACTTCAATTCCGCAGCCCTGGTAGATGCTGCAAAAGCCTATGAAGACCTCCTGAACAAGGGTGGCAAGATGTTCCTGGCCATGGCCGGTGCCATGAGTACGGCCGAAATCGGCCTCTCCCTGGCCGAAATGATCCGTCAGGATAAAATCGCCTTTGTCTGCTGCAGTGCCAACAACCTGGAAGAAGACATCATGAACCTGGTGGCCCACAGCCACTATTATCGTGTGCCCGGTTACCGCGACCTCACCCCTCAGCAGGAGCAGGATCTCCTTAACAACCACTACAACCGTGTTACGGACACCTGCATCCCGGAAGAGGAAGCTTTCCGCCGTCTGGAAAAACACTTGGTGGAAGTTTGGGACAAGGCCAAGGCCGAAGGCAAGAGATATCTCCCCTATGAGTTCATCTATCAGATGATCCGCAGCGGCGTCCTGAAACAGTACTATGAAATCGACCCCAAAGACAGCTGGGTTGTGGCCGCCTGCGAAAAGAACATCCCCATCATCTGCCCCGCTTGGGAAGACTGCACCACCGGTAACATCTTCACCGCTCACGTGATTCGCGGCGAATATGATCCCCACATGGTAATCCAGGGCGTGGAAGTGATGATGTTCCTGGTAGACTGGTATAAGAAGAACGCCCCCGGCGTAGGTTTCTTCCAGATTGGCGGCGGCACCGCCGGCGACTTCCCCATCTGCTGCGTTCCCATGATGGAACAGGATCTGGGTTGGGAAGGCACTCCGCTCTGGGCCTATTTCTGCCAGATTTCGGATTCCACCACCTCCTATGGTTCCTACTCCGGCGCTGTTCCCAACGAGAAAATCACCTGGGGCAAGCTGGCACCGGATACGCCCAAGTTCATTGTTGAGTCGGATGCCACCATCGTCGCACCGCTTATCTTCGCTTATGTCCTGGGCTGGTAAGAAATCCCTTCAAGATTCCTTCAGGAGCCTGTTCAATAAAAAAGAACAGGCTCCTTCTTTTCCTGTACGCACTTCGTACAAATTAATGCCCCAGACGGTGATACGCCTGGACAAACTCATTGATAAATGGGTGGAAGGAAAGGGCTACCGGATGCCCGATAAAAGCATCGAACAGGCCGCTGAACGCATCGGAACGGATTCCGCCACGCTGTATAGATACTTTGCCGGACGCGGAGAAGACTTTCGTACTTTCCGCGCCCGGCTGCGTCTGGAAGACGCTAAACAACAGTTACTTCAAGAGCCTCACACTCCTTCATCCACCATCGCCAAACGTGTGGGCTTCAACGACCGCGCCAATTTCTCGCATCAGTTCAAAGCCCTTACCGGACTTACCCCCGATGCCTGGCGCAAATCTCAAAAACAGTCCTAGTCTTTGCCGGTCCTGATCTTGGCAGCGCCGGCGGTAGACTTATCAATGTTAGAGCAGATCAGCTCCCGGGCATCGATGTCTCCGGCACCGCTGACGCGGAAGGATGCATAATCGGCCGAACCGGAAAGATTGGCCTCGCCGGCACCGTTGATGGTGAGATAGAATTTTTCTAAACGTAATTTGCTTGCCTCCAATTCACCTGCCCCGTTGATGGTAAAGTAGAGTGTGGGGACACAAATGTCCTTGAGTTCACATTCGGTACTTCCGTTAACGGCGATGGTAAGGTCCTGCTTGGAATCAATACCTTCTACTAACACCTCGGCCGCTCCATTAATGCTCATTATTTTCAACTCAGGGGAAGACACGTAGATGTCAAAGGTTTCGGCCATAGGCTGCACTTTATCCTTGGTTTCCAAAATGAGTACTCCCTTATCCACGCGGTAATCCAGATACTGGAATACTTCTTCATTTGCCTCTACTTTTACGCTGAAAGCATTGCCCTGAGTATACTTCAGATCGGCCATGCCATTTACCACGATCTGGTCAAAATCGGCCAAATCGAAAGTGCGCGTTTCTACATTTCCTTTGCAGAAAACCACATTTTTGTTGTTGCCCATTTTAAATGCAAATTGGCAGCTGCACAGCATAGTAAGGGCCACAAGGGCCATCATCATCTTTTTCATTTTATTTTTCTTTAAATATGTTTGCATCCAATCCCAGCAGTTTCATTTTACGCAGGATGGCCGGGACATCCTTGGAGAGAAAATCGGCCTTTTGGGCTTCCAGGATCTTTTCACGGGCATCGGCCGATACGAAATAGCCTATTCCGCGCTTGTTGTAGATGATTTCATCGGCCGTGAGCTTCTCGTAGGTACGCATCACGGTGTTGGGGTTCACGCCTATGTCGGCCCCGTACTCACGGACAGACGGGATGCGCGCTTCGGCCTGCAGTTTCCCGCCCAGAATGTCTTCGCACAGGGCATCGGCAATCTGCAGGTAGATGGGTTTTTCTGTATGAAAGTCCATGGTACTAATGTTTTAAGGTTTTCAGACGCCAGTAGATGCCGCCGGCGACACCTGCCGCCAACAGAACGGCCACCCAAGTGACGGTGTTCATAATATGGCGGATTTGCAATTCTGCATCGGCGAAATCATTTACTTCAACGCTTGTGTTGATGTCCAGCATAGACGCAACGACGGAGAACAACGACGAAGCCACGAAAATGATGGCGAATGCGCCCAGGATCTTGTGCTTTTTGAACAGCAGGCCGCAAAGCAGGAAGAACAGGTAGTTAAAGCAGAAGCCCGCAATGAGGGACGGGAGGAAAAAACCGATGGACCAGGTAGTATTATACTCTCCGTTGATAGTGACAAATTCGTCGGCGACATCCCGCATGCCATGTCCAAAGGAATACAACAGGGATTTCCCAACGGTAGGATCCAGAGCCGCTTGTAAAACATCGGTGCCAAGATACACCACAAGGAACAGGACGGGAATCACGATCAGGGTCATAATGATCATGGAGAGCCACTTCTCGAAGGTAGAGGCAGGCAACATGAGCCAGGCACTCCCCTTCCGTTTGTCGGTGAGGTAGCCGTACGTCCGGGTCTGATAAAGCTGCAGGATTACGCTGGCCAGATAGAAAATAAAAAATCGGCTTTTAATGGGCGGGCCACTCCATTCCCCGCCATTGAATAGCAGGCCGACACCTACTGCAATCACATAAAGGATGAGCCCGGAAAGGCCGATGCCGATGGCAGCCCTCATGTGGTTCCGACCCATCTGGGTAGCATCATATTTAAAATAGTTCCAGAAACGGGAACCGTTGAAAATTTCGTTCTTCATAGGGCTACTGGAATAAAGCTTTAACAACATCTTTATGGGCATGCACGGCATTGAAGAGGGCTTCCAGATTTACCTTGGATTCTTCGCCGGTGGTGTTGGGATATACCTGGATGGCGCCGCTGGGCGTACGTTCCAGATACAGGGATTCCGGATGAATCTCCGTTCCGTAGTCAAAGAACAGCTTCTCGCTGATAGTCTGCAGGCTGGCGTTGATCAGCACATCTTCCTTGTCCAGGATGATGATGGGGTCGATGATCTCTTCCAGATCGCGCACCTGGTGCGTGGAAATGACTACGCAGCTGTCATCGGCCGTGTATTTGGTGATGGCCTTGCGGAACTGGGACTTGGAAGGGATATCCAAGCCGTTGGTGGGCTCGTCCAGGAAATAATGACGCGCATTGCAGGCCAGGGCAAAGGCAATCCAGGTTTTCTTAAGCTGGCCGGCGCTCATGCTGTCCATGCGCTGCTCTTCATCCACCTCAAACTCCCTGAGCAGGGTGAGGAATTTTTCGTGGTCGTACTTCGGCCAAAGGGCGCCGTTTTCCAGACCGAAACGGTTGGCCTTGTTACGCATGGGAGCCACTTCATCGGGCAGATAGAATTGTTCGGCCAACAGGGACGGTTCCCTGTCGAAGGGTACGCGCCCGTCTGTGTCGATGGTACCGGTGGCGGGTTTCTTCAGGCCGCAAAGCAGGGTGAGCAGGGTGGTTTTACCCACGCCGTTCTCCCCTAACAACCCGTAGATGTTTCCGCCTTTGAGTTCCATGGAGATGTTCTTGAGAACTCCCTTGGATCCATAGCTGAAGGATAGGTTTTGAATGGTTATCATATCGCTTTAAGTGTATTAGTTCATTAGTACACTGCAAAGGTATGAAGAAAAATGTAATTTCCAAATAAAAAATTGAAAAAAAAATTATGCGGTATAATTCTCTCACCTACAAATAGATACAAAAATCAATCGTTCGTTTTTTGAACGATTGATTTCTATAATATGCTGTTAGTCAGCTATTTGCACCGCATTAAGAGCGGCGGATGTTTTCGGCCATTTCGTGGGCCAGGCGGGCGCGGGCTTCGCGGGAATACCAGGCGATGTGGGGGGAAAGCAGCAGGCGTTCGGGGTTCCTGCGGGCGGCGTCCATCAGCGGGCTGTCCAGCGGAAGGGGCTCCTTCACATACACATCCAGCGCTGCGCCAGCAATGAGACCTTCGTCGATGGCGCGGGCAAGATCGGCCTCTACTGCGATGCCTCCCCTGCCGGTGTTCACCAGGATGGCGCTGCGTTTCATCTGCTTCAATTGTTCATAGCCGATGAGTCCGGCGGTACGCTCGTTGTACGGCGCATGGATGGAAATGACATCAGAGCGTTTCAGCAGTTCCTCCAGCGACACGCAGGGATAGTCCTTGCAATGGCCGGTACCCGAAGTGGAATAATAAATGACCTCCATGCCAAAAGCCCGGCCGATGGAAGCCACTTTCTGGCCGATAGCTCCCATTCCTACGATACCCAGCGTTTTGCCGGCAATCTCGGTGAAAGGATGGGCATAGTCCACGTGCACAGGATTCTTGCTGTAAGCGCCGCTTTGGACGAAGTTCTGGTAGTGGAAGGCGCGGCCGGAGAGGTTCAAGATGTGCATCCAGGCGATCTGCGCCACGGAGTCGGTGGAATAGGCCGCCACATTGCGTACGGCCACACCCCGCGCTTCACACAGTTTGACATCGATGTTGTTGATGCCGGTACCGGCCTCGCAGACCAGTTTCAGCTTGGGAGCAGCGTCCAGGAAGGCCTGGTCTACAATCACTTTATTTAGGCACGCTACATCGGCGTCCTTCACCCGTTCACGGGCTTCTTCTGCAGTGGAACTGGGATAGCAAACCAGTTCGCCCAGGGCTGCCATCTCTTCCAGAGAGACATCGCCCATGGAAATGGCGTCAAGAAATACGATTTTCATGAGGACAAAAATAAAAAGAAAATTCGTATATTTACGCCTGTTATGGCAAATGCGGCAGAAATATTGACCCGGATCGACGAAAAAGCCCCGTATGCGATGGTTATAGAAGCCAGCGTGCGGGACTATTGTGTTCTGGCACTGCAGTTTCTCAAAGGACAGGCCCGGCCGCAGCAGTATTTCGAAAGCAGCTTACCCAATCCCCTGCCTCGGCTGGATCAGGAAGCATCGGCCCGGAAACATGCCCAGGAACGCTATTGCCAGCAATTGTACAAACCGTCGGAGGAAGCCATGCTGGCCGATGTAATCGCCGACCTTGCCTTTGCCCAATCCCAGCGCCTTACCCTGGCCACGCCGGCCACACCGCAGGCCGATGACCGCGAGCGCGCATGCGTATATATTACGGCGGTCTATACCCTGTTTGCCCTGCAGCTCCACAACCGCACGGACTTCGCCGTCCTTTTCCTGGAAGCCTGGGCCAACTTTAACCAGTTTGCCAGCGCCCGCACAGTGCGCATGCACTACGACAGGAGCTGGCAAAGCCGATATAACAGTCTGTTCTATCCGCTGGGTTAGGCACCCAGACGAACTTCCAGACGCTTGCGAATTTCCTGCAGGAACTGCAGAGAGGTGAGGCCCTTAGGCGTAATGCCTTCGGAGAGATTCACCAGGTCCTTGGTCTCCAGACCTTCGTTCAGCGTGTCGAAGCAAGCCTGCTCCAGCTGGTTGGCGTAATTCACCAGTTCCGGCAGGTTGTCCAGTTCGCCGCGTTTGCGGAAAGCACCGCTCCATGCAAAGATGGTGGCCATAGGGTTGGTGGAAGTCTCTTCACCCTTCAGATACTTGTAATAGTGACGGGTCACGGTGCCGTGGGCGGCTTCGTACTCGTACTTGCCGTCGGGGCTCACCAGCACGGAAGTCATCATGGCCAGGGAACCGAAGGCGGTGGATACCATATCGGACATCACGTCGCCGTCGTAGTTCTTGCAGGCCCAGATGAAACCGCCCTCGGAACGCATTACGCGGGCCACGGCGTCGTCGATCAGGGTGTAGAAGTACTCGATGCCGGCAGCCTCGAACTGCTCCTTATAATCGGCCTCGAAGATTTCCTCGAAGATGGCCTTGAAGCGGCCGTCGTACTTCTTGGAAATGGTGTCCTTGGTGGCGAACCAGAGGTTCTCCTTCACGTCCAGGGCATACTTGAAGCAGGCGTGGGCGAAGCTGCGGATGGAAGCATCCGTGTTGTGCATACCTTCGATAACGCCGGGGCCGGCAAACTCGTGGATTACTTCCTCGATGCGCTCGCCGGAAGCACCTTCAAAGACCAGCTTGGCCACACCGGGTTCGGTGGTCTGGATTTCCACGTCGCGGTACACGTCGCCATAGGCGTGACGGGCGATGGTGATGGGCTTCTTCCAGAACTTCACGGCCGGATGGATGCTGGGGATGGTGATGGGTGTACGGAACACGGTGCCGTCCAGCATGGCACGGATGGTGCCGTTGGGGCTCTTCCACATCTGGTGCAGGTTGTACTCGCTCATGCGCTGCACGTTAGGAGTGATGGTGGCGCACTTCACGGCCACACCCAGGCGCTTGGTAGCGTTGGCGGAGTCGATGGTTACCTGATCGGAGGTCTTGTCGCGGTACGGGAGACCCAAGTCGTAGTATTCGGTCTTCAGGTCCACAAACGGGAGGATGAGTTCATCCTTGATCATTTTCCAGAGGATTCTGGTCATTTCGTCGCCGTCCATCTCGACCAGCGGCGTAGTCATTTTAATTTTTTCCATAGTATTATTTACGATTTTTGTAGTAATTCATCAGGCAGCCGTCGGCCAGGATCTGGCGTTCGTCGGCGGTAAGGTTCTGGAAGTACAGGTGGATGGGTTTCACTTCACCCTTGGCGGTAATCACCTTGGCATCAATCTCTTCCTTGCCTTCCAGGATAGCGGCACGGATGCCGGGTACGAATACGTAGTCCCCTGCCTCATACTCGAACGGAGTATTCGGAGCCAGAGTGAACGGCACGATACCCCAGTTGATGCAGTTGCTGCGATAGCGCTTGGTGGCGTATTCGTAGCAGATGTTGGCATCGCCGCCCAGCACCTTCTGGCAGGAAGCGGCCTGCTCACGGGCGCTGCCGTCGCCGGGCTTGTTGGCAAAGACACAGGAGCCGAAGGATGTGGTATCGGCCGATGCACCGGCAATGTCCAGGGTCTTCTTCAGGGCCGGGGTGAGCTTGCCTTCGCGGCGGGCCAGGTCATCGGCCTGGATGCGCTTGCTCAGGCCCACGTACTCGGGAACGCGGCGGCTCAGGGCGAATTCGGAGAGCTTGAGCGGGTTGGAACGGTAGCTGGACGTTTCGCCGGACGGGATCAGTTCGTCGGTGGTGGTCACAGGGTCGTGGATCACGGCAGCCAGTTCCAGCAGCATGTTTTCCTGCATGGGGTACATGGTGGGCCAGTCCTTGATGTTGGGACCATAGCGGAGTTCCTGGCTCAGATCGGCCTTGCCAAAGCCGTTGTAAATGCGTTTTTCGTAGATGCGGCCGTCGAAGGTGTACGGCTTGTGCAGATCGTTGTATTCCACATCGGTGGCGGCGGTGATGACACCTCCGTTAGCGGCCGTGGCGGCGATGGAACGGGCGTCCATCAGGGCCACCATGGAAATCTGGCCCTGACCGGGCTTGGAGCCTTCGCGGTTGGGGAAGTTACGGGTGGTGTGACGGATGGACAGGCCGTTGTTGGACGGAACGTCGCCGGCACCGAAGCAAGGGCCGCAGAAGGCGGGTTTGATCACCACGCCGGCTTCCAGGAGTTCTTCAGCAATGTGGTTGCGCGTGGTGGCCAGATACACGGGCGTGCTCTGAGGATAGGCGCTCATGGTGAAGTAATCGTTGCCGATGGATTTGCCCTTCAGGATGGTGGCAGCCTCGCTCAGGTTGTCATAAGTACCGCCGGAGCAGCCGGCGATGATGCCCTGATCGGCATATACCTTACCGTCCTTGATCTTGGACAGGAGGTCGGGATGCACCTTGTCGCCGAAACGCTTCTTGGTGTCTTCCTCGATTGCTTTCAGCACCTTTTCGGGATCGGCCTGCAGTTCGTGAATACTTACTGCGTTGGACGGGTGGTATGGAAGGGCGATCATGCTCTCCTGGGTGCTCAGGTCGATGGTGACCATGGAGTCGTACCATGCCACGTCGCCGGGTTTCAGCTCCTTGTAAGCCTCGGGCCGATTGTGCATCTCGAAGTACTTCTTCACCTCTTCGTCGGTGACCCAGATGGAGCTGAGGCAGGTGGTTTCGGTGGTCATCACATCGATACCGTTACGGAAGTCGATGGGCAGTTCCTTCACGCCAGGGCCGGCAAATTCCAGCACCTTGTTCTTCACGAAACCGCTCTCGAACACGGCCTTCACCAGGCTGATAGCGACATCGTGCGGGCCGATACCGCGCTTGGGTTTGCCTTCCAGCCAAACCAGCACCACCTCGGGAGCATTGATGTCCCAGGTGTTCTTGAGGAGCTGTTTTACCAGCTCACCGCCACCTTCACCAACGCCCATGTTGCCCAGGGATCCGTAACGGGTATGGGAGTCGGAGCCCAGGATCATGTTACCGCAGGCGGTAAGGGCCTCGCGGGCATACTGATGGATCACAGCCTGGTTGGCAGGCACATAGATACCGCCATACTTCTTGGCAGCGCTGAGGCCGAATACATGATCGTCCTCATTGATGGTGCCGCCCACTGCACACAGGGAATTGTGGCAGTTGGTCATGGCATACGGCAGCGGGAATGTCTCCAGGCCGCTGGCGCGGGCCGTCTGGATAATACCCACATACGTAATGTCGTGGGAAACCATGGCATCAAAACGGATGCGCATCTTCTTGCCTTTGGAACCGTCCACATCGTGGGCACGGAGAATCTGGTAGGCAATAGTGTTTTCGCGGGCTTCATCTTTGGAAAGGGGCGCCTCGCCGGCCACTTTTTTTCCATTTAGGAGATATACTCCTTCAGAGTTCAGTGTTATCATATAATAGAATCTATAAATATCGTCAATGCCAACATGTCGGCCGCCCCGCCGGGAGAAATCCCCTCCGCCGCATAGCGGTCGCATAATTCTTTTAATGCTTCAGCGAAGAGATCCTTCGTCGGCTTTGCCTCCTCAGGATGACAAGGGTTGGTTTTGTCATTCTGACTGCCCTCTTTGTCATTCTGAGCGAAGCGAAGAATCTCCTCGGCCTCTTTTTTCACTTGCTGCGCCCTTTCTGCGCCCGCCCGCTTGACCACACAGGTATCGTCCAGCGTGGACATAATGCGCAGCAGCAGTTTCTGCAACTGGACGGGCGAAGAGGCCCTTTCGCCCTTCCGTAAAAACGGCAGCCAGTCCTCGAAAAGTATCTTGTAGCCGCTGGCAGCAATCTGCCGCGCGCCACACAACGCCACAGGCGTGGTGGCTAACCCACTATCACTCAATTGAATACGGAAAATCGATTGTGCCGTTTCGGCTAATCGATTTTGCATAAGCTCCTCATTATGAGCACCTTGCATCCACGCATTAAGTGCCAGCCCCAGGCAGAAGATGGCCCCGCGATGGGTATTCACCCCGCCAGTAGCCGCCAGCATGGCCTTTTCGGCCTCCATCCCCAACTGCCGCAGCATTTCCGGGGAATCCGCCATAGCCATGGGGGCAAAGAACGGACGGATAGCGGCAATGCCCCTCTGCATGAGAGCAAAGTCCATGTCCCTGTGCGCACCGTTGGAATCCGGACACACCAGGCCCGGCTTCAGCGGAAGGTTCAGCTCCATCATGAGCGCCCGCTGCGCCAACTGCGCCAACAAATAAGGCCAACTGCTCCTCGGGCACAAAACTGCCGCAGAAGCAAAATTCCCTACCTCCAGCGCCTTCCTAACATATGAGGCCGATATCTCAGAAGAAAATTGGTTTTTCGCAAAGCCTTGCGAAAAATAATTTTCTTCTCCACTTCGAATAGTGTCCGGAGATTCTTCGCTTCGCTCAGAATGACAAGAGGTGGGTTCCGAAGTATGCATCGGATCTGTTTCGGCAGAAGGAAATTGGTTTTTTGAGCAACCGCACGAAAAATAATTTTCTTCTGCTTTATCTCCTGCAGATGCGAATTTGAGTCTGGGAATTTCTACTACCTCGATGGGAAGTACTTCCCGCATTAGTGTGTTATAGTGGTTGGTAAGGGCGTCAAGGGGTTCCGATCCCACGAAGCGCACGGAGGCATTCAGGGCCGGGGCAATGTGCCGCGCGAAAAGGTCCAGGTCCAGCCGCATCTGCGTCTCAGCAGCATCCGACAAGTCCTTTAAAAAATAAGTAGGGAACGTTGCGGCCGAAATCTGATAATCCGATCCCTCCAATACAACTGCTTTCGACGGCAAAAAATTATTTTTCGCAACACTTTGCGAAAAACCAATTTTTTGCCACGATGAGCTTCCTGGTGCTATTTTTTCAGAAGAAAATTGGTTTTTCGAGCAACTGCACGAAAAATAATTTTCTTCTGAAGCCCGAACAGTGACCGGAGATTCTTCGCTTCGCTCAGAATGACAAGAGGTGGGCTCAGAATAAGTGCATGCGGCACGGATCATAGCCAGGCGCTCTGTGTAAGGGAATTGGGAGAGGTCTTCTTTGACGGGAATCACATACAGTGTATCCACTTGAGAAGCGGCCTGTTCCAGAAGATACTGATGCCCCAGGGTGAAGGGATTGGCATTCATGACCACTACCCCGCATCGGCCTTCTTTGGCAAAACCTTGCAGATAGGCGCAGTAGCGCTCCAGTCCCCTGCCGTTCTCCATCAGGATAGCCTTGGGAGCGCTGGCCAGGACATGGAAGCCCAGGCTCTCGAAAATGGCTTGATTCTCCGGCTTGGTAAAGAGCTTAAGCTCCAGGATACCCCGGGCTGATGCAAGGGAAATCAGATGCGAGACCAGCGGAGCTACCAAACCCTCTTGCCGGGCTTGAGAAGCCACAGCAATACATTTAATAATGTCACGGGAAAGACCGGCGCCGGCCAGAATGTTGCCATCTTCGTCTTCGATGGCACAATATACGTCTAATGCTTCCATCCGGAGACCATTTTCTCCGAGGAAGCGCTCCACCTTTTTGCGGAAGAAAGGAGATGAAAGCGGCATCTCCGATATGTGGCGGTTTTCGTACTTTTCCATTATCCCGCAGGCTTCCCAATACTCCCGGTATGACCCGCAAAACAATTGCAACGCGAATGTACGGATTTATTATAAAAAAGCAAAGCTTTTATTATAATTATTAACTAAAACCAGCGTACATTCTCTAAATCCAGTTCATTTCCCGGCAAATTCGGGGAAGTTGTAAACACGAAACGATAGCCTTTGAGATTACTGGGTATACTGTTCATCCACCCCAACTGCGGAGCGCCATAGTCGCCGGAATGCCCGTATAAGGTGAAGATGCGGTCTTTCTCGTTCAGATGATAAAAACCACCGCCGTGAACCCGAACATACTGGCCAGTCCGCTGCTCGAACTCCTCTACCAGCTCCCGGTGCTGCCCCACATTGCCATATAGCAACATCCCCTCACGCATTCCCGGGAGCGATATGATCACAAACTTATGCGCCATGCGTGCCCAGTCTATGAATCAGTTCATCGCCCAGGGCTTCCTTCTTGCGGATATGATCCAGCACAGCCTGGACGAAGGAATTGGATTCAAAATCGCCCCGGACCTGGCTGAAATCCCGTTCTTTGATCTCCTTGCCTCCATCGGCCCCAAAACTGGTCATGGAAGCCAGGTTAAACTCCTTGCGGGCATCTTCATACAATTCCTTGTCAAGGCCGATCACTGCCTCTTTCCAGCGCTTCACGATGTCGATTACCTGGTCGGCCGTGATGGTTTCCAGCGGATAGCCGAAGAAGGAGGCGTACTTGTCATAGGCCCACGTCCATTCGGCATCATAATACTGATTGTGCAGACGGTGGAAGGCCGTAAACAATTCTTCCAACGTAAGCTCTCCCCTTTCCACCCGCTCAATCAGATCCACCAGGGCATCCTTCGGGACAATGAGTCCGCTCATATCGGCCCAATCGCCCTTTCCGAA
Source organism: Candidatus Cryptobacteroides sp. (assembly GCA_045226315.1). Lineage (GTDB taxonomy): Bacteria > Bacteroidota > Bacteroidia > Bacteroidales > UBA932 > Cryptobacteroides. The sequence continues at coordinate 23,630 of JBGVCF010000004.1, read as the reverse complement.
GGGACAGGTGGGTTGCAGAGCCTGCCGGATGGCCTCGTCGGACGCACCGGCGGGAAGGTTTTCCAGACGCTTGATGATCGAATTGCCCAGGAACTTGGTAATGGCCGTCTGGTAATAATGGATGCCGTTCCGCAGCGATTTATTGCGGATTTTGGTGCTGTGATAAGAGTAGATATCGGAAAGTTCACCGGACGAATACTGCAGATTCTTAAGCAACTGAATCCCCTTGAACATCTTTTGAATAGTATAAGGACTCAGCAGGTTGTAATTGATGCAATCCAGTTTGTCCGGATCCTTGCGGGAATCACGTTTGGGCCATTTCTGGGCATCGCGGACGGTACCTACGCTGCGCAAATTCACGCCCGGTACCAGATAAGTGGTATTCTGCTGCTCGATCAGATAGGAGAACGGCAAGTTGGAGGTATCGGAGTGCGTCACATGTCGGCCCATCACCAGCGAGAAAGCGCCCACGCGGGAAGGCCAGAGAATATAAGAGTCGGAAGAAGTCTTCGCGCCCCTTTCCAAAATGCCCTGGTGCATGGGCCCCAGCTTGTACATGTGATTGCTCTGGTTGGAACCACTACCGGCGTTCATAAAGGAAAACATACCGGCTATCAGGAGCGTACTCTTGTGGTGAGTTACAGTAAACGGACCGGCAAAAATGGCACAAGCCTCGCCGTTCTCTTCCTGGCAATTGCTGAAAAAGAGCGAATCAGATGCGCTGTAACCATGTCCCAGGCGACAACTCTGCCCCACAAAACAGCGCTCCAGGGAAGTATTGTCGGAGACGTGAGAGCCGCTGCAGATAATGAAATCATCAGCGATCACCCCGTGCGCAATAGTGACTGGGGCCGATTGATTACTGTTCACACTGCCATTGCGCAGGCGGCTGGTGCCGCTGATCACGGCATAGTCCCCGATACGCACGCCATTGATATGGCGGGTATTCCGGATGGAAACGTGATCTCCAATGCGGCCGCGACTGGACGTCTGAAGATCGGCATACTCCTCAATCATTGCGTTAATGCGGCCAATCAGGGCGGGCCTGTGCCGATACATGGCCAGCACATAGGCAATCTGGGCGCTCAGACGGTCGTAGATCTTCACCTCCCGGCCTCCGGTCTCACTGAGAACAGATACTTCCACGCCATTACCAAAACGCGACGGACCCTCGCAAACCATCAGGTCTACATTCTCAATATAAGTATGCGAGCCGATATCATAGTTGGCCACATAATTGGTCACGTTCTCAATGAGGGAATCGTCCCCCACCGTCACATTGTGCAGCGTAGCCTCCCGCAATCCGGAATGCTTCTTGACACCGCCAGGAAGCACAAACACCTCCTGGAACCGACCAAACTTAACCGTCCCCGAAAAACGAACCCCACGGATATATGACAAGGACTCCGGATCGGAGGTATAAACAGTGGACCAATCGTCGGCCCGACAACCGCGTTGGATCAGGAATTCTATCTGTTCTTGACTAAGAGGCTTGTAATTCATATTCTTTAAGTATTTGTTTAATTCGTTCTAATAATTCACTCGTTGTATGCGTTTTAGCCCGCATACAATACCTCACCTCATTCTCACACAAAAGGCACCTCCTAGGCGCACACCCAATGTCCGCCCTGCTGATTGCTATTATATTAGTGCCAGACGGAAATTGGTTTTTTGAGCAACTGCACAAAAAATAATTTCCGTCGGCTTGATTTTCGGTGTCATTTCTGCCGGAGGAAAATTGGTTTTTCGGAAAGCCTTCCTCCGAAAAATAATTTTCCTCTGGCACCCCATGAAGCACATCAATGTCCATTAGGCGCCCCAGGGGTTGGTTATCTTCCAGTTCTACTGCTTTTCGTTTGGCATCGAGAGCAGGTAAAGAAACCAGGAAATAACCTTCATAACCGGTCTCCAGATCACGCAGTTCTTCATAGTCTGGCTGAAAAGCCTGACGGATGGCCGATACCCCGGCCTTTGCAATAGCCAGTGACTGTTCATTCCGCTTTTCCGGCCCGGGCAGCTGCACTGTAAGACAGAGAAGGGACTTGCCCGGGAAACTCCCAAGCAAGTCCTTCTGATGCTGCGCACGTGCGTCGCGGCTTTCCAACAACTGGTTAAGGCTAATCACGAATGTTGTAAATCTTGTCCAGTACGGAACCATCTCGGTTCATGACAATACCCACCACCTTGTCGCCGAAAGGCAAAGCGTCCGGCGTACCGATAATGGAAGATGCTTTCTCCGCCAAAGATTGGATATCCACGATATTCAAACCAGCAGCCTGAAGCTTTTCTTTAATCTCGGGACGGGCAGGATTCACAGCAATGCCATACTCGGTTACAACCACATCCACGCTCTTTCCGGGCGTAATGAGGGTTGTCACCTTGGGCACTACACAAGGAATACGACCACGCAGGAGCGGGCACACGATGATACTGAGGGCGCTGTCGGCCGCCGTGTCCTGATGACCGCCGATGGCCCCACGGATGATACCGTCGGAACCTACCAGCACATTCACATTGAAGTCCGTGTCCACCTCAAGGGCACTGAGGATAACCATATCCAGCGCATGGGTGGCCGAGCCCAGGTGCTGGCCGGAAGCATACTCCACGGCCGACACTTCCTGGTGCAGCGGATCCTTGGCAATGGATTCGGCCGCCACTTTGTCGAAGGACTGTACGTCGATGAGTTTACCGATAAGGCCTTCCTCATGGAGTTTCACCATGTGAGCCGTAATACCACCAAGAGCAAAGGAAGCCTTGATGCCGCGGCTGATCATCTCTTCGCGGATGTACTTCACGGCAGCCAGAGAGGCACCGCCCGTACCGGTCTGAATGCTAAAGCCCTCCTTGAAGTAACCGGAGTTAATAATCACTTTAGCAGCCTGTTTTGCAAGCAGGATATCGCGAGGATTCTTGGAATCGCGGATGGCACCGGCAGCAATCTTGGAGCTATCGCCCACGCTGTCCACCACCACTACGCTCTCCACATCGGCCGCCGAAATACTCTGCGGCATATTGGGATAGGCCACCAGGTCGTCGGTGATTACTACCACATGGGAGGCATAGCGGGCGTCCGGCAGGGCGTAACCCAGCGAACCGCAGATGCTCTTGGCATTCTCGCTACGCGGCACGCCACAGGCATTGCCCAGTTCGTCGCAGGCCGATGCGCCCAGGAAAGCCACGTCAATCTTGAGTTCTCCCTTGGCGATGGCGCTGCCGCGGCCACCATGGGAACGGAACACCACGGGCTCCTTCAGCAGACCGTGGGAGATGGCATCGGCCAGTTCTCCGCGCAGACCGGAAGTGGAGATGCCGGTAATGACTCCGTTCTTGATGTGTTCGATGAGCGGTTTGTGGACGTCGGAAAGGCTGGAAGCGGCCAGTTTCAGGTCTTTGAAGCCCATTTCGGCCAATTTATCCACCACCATATTGACCACCTTGTCACCGCCACGGAAATGGTGGTGGAAGCTGATGGTCATACCATTGCTGAGCCCGGAACGCTTGATGGCTTCTTCCAGGGTAACTACTTTGCTGTTTCTCATAGTGCTTCCTCCTTGTCAATGACACCGGCTGCCACGGCAAGAGCGATGGTACGCTCTGCGCGCAGCACAACCGGACGGTCTACCATCTTACCGTTCACGGCAATGACGCCGGAACCCTTGGCCTGGGCCTCCTTGATGGCGGCCACCACGGCGCGGGCTTTGTTGATTTCTTTCTCGGTGGGCGTGAATACGCTGTTAACCACCTCAATCTGACGGGGATTGATAATGGATTTTCCGTCGAAGCCCAGCGTCTTGATCAGTTCCACTTCCTTCCGGAAGGTTTCCATGTCGTCCAGGTTGGAATACACCGTATCGAAGCAGCAAATGCCGGCAGCACGGGCCGCCACTACAATCTGCTCGCGGGCCAGCAGGAGTTCTGCGCCGCCCGGCGTACGGTTGGTCTTCAGGTTGGCCGAATAGTCTTCGGCGCCCAATGCAATACCCATCATGCGAGTGGATGCCGTGGCGATGGCAAAGGCGTTCACCACGCCCAGCGCGCTCTCGATGGCGGCCATGATGCGGGTCTCCCCCACCCGGCCGATTTCGGTTTCCACTTTCAGGATCTCGGCTTCCAGTTCGCGGACTTCATCGGCGGTCTCTGTCTTGGGCATGCGGATCACGTCCACACCGGCCTTTACGACGGCTTCCACGTCCTTTTTTCCGTACGGGGTATTCAGCGGATTAATGCGCACCACCATTTCGGTGTTGCCGTAATCGATGGTCTTGAGAGCGTTGTACACCAGCAGGCGGGCAGCGTCCTTTTCGGCCATGGTTACGGAGTCTTCCAGGTCCAGCATAATGCTGTCGGGGCCGTAAATGTGGGCATCGGCCATCATTCCGGGGTTATTGCCCGGAACGAACATCATGGTTCTCCTTAGTCTTTCCATACGTCTTTGCCTGTTGCCCGGACGGCGGCAGCGGTTACCCGCGCCCGGATGGTACAATCAAGTGCGCCCTTGTCTACAGCCTCCACATGGGCATCGTGGATTCCAAGGCCCTCCAGGGTCTCGGTAATGACAGCTTTGATCTGTCGGCCGAACTGTGCAGCCACGGAGCTCTGCAGGTCCACCTGCAAGCCTTCTCCAGGGCCGATGGTGACCATGATGTCACCGCTTTCCAAAGTTCCAGCAATAGATTTTTTCATTTCATGAAAATAAAATGCCTACGTTACCCCATCCCTAAATCCCTTCCCTCGGGGAAGGGACTTACTATCGCCCGCTACGCGGGCTCGAAGCAAAACGATGGGAAAACATTAATATTTAAGTTAAGTAGTTATCATCCTTGGTGGGCCGGGCGCAAAAGATCGAGGACAACCTTGACGGGGTTGAAGGTTTCGATGGGAACTTCCACGAAGAGGGTGTTCCAGTCGCTCATGGCGCCGTTCCACAGGCCGGGCAGTTCCAGGGCCTTGAGTTCGCGGCCTTCGAAGCTCTTGGAGCTCATGAAACCGGCTTCCGGATCCACGTGTTTCAGGAGGTCGAAGTGTTTGCCTTTGTAGTCCAGCAGGCAGCATACCAGGTCTACCGGATTGAAGTGCGTGGCGTGCGACATGGCACCCATGGCACCTTCATCGGCCTTGTTGATCTGGACGCTTTCCAGGATTTGCAGGCTGGTGCAGCCGTCCTTGCCGGCAATCACGTAAGGGCCGCCGCCGGGTTCGCCTTCGTTGCGTACCATACCGCAGACGCGGATGGGACGGTTCAGCTTGGTACGGAGCATCTGGATGCGTTCAGTCTCCGAATGAGCCAGAGGCATCTGGATGCACAGTTCCTTGTCCAGGAAGTTCTCGATTTCATTGCACAGTTGCACCGAAGGGGCTTCGTCCAGCTGACGCAGATAGGAGAAGATCTTGTCCCTCAGCTGCAGGGCGCAGCCCATGAGTACTTGTTTGTACTCGGCCGTGACGGGCAGGAGTTTTTCGTGGGACACGTTGTCGATGTTCTTGATGCTCACCAGTTCATCGGCCACCTTGTTCAGGTTGTAGATGAGGGCGCCGTGACCGGCAGGACGGAAGAGCAGACTGCCATCGGCCTTTCTGAAGGGCTTGTTGTCCGGCGTTACGGCGATGGTGTCCGTGGCTTTGTCCTGGAAAGTGAAGGTGATGTTGTATTTCACACCGTACTTCTTCTCATAGGCTTCCTTGATGGCGCCGATGGCTTTCTCGAACAGGCCCTGATGCTCCGGAGAGATGGTGATGGTGAGGTTGCAGGTTCCGTCGGCGTTGCGCATATACTTCTGCGCTTCTACCAGATGTTCGGCGATGGCAGTGCGAACTTCGTCCTGATAGCGGTGGAATTTGAGCACGCCCTTGGGCTTGCTGCCATAGGCCAGACCGTCTTCCTTGAGCAGTTTTTTCAGGGTTTCCAGCCGATAGGCGGCGCTGTCTTCCGGTTCTCCGAAAAGTTCGGGCGTATAGAAGGCGAAGTCCTTGATGCGGGCCGAGAGCTTGGCGCCGGGGGCATCGGCCGGGAGATCCTTGCCGGATTCCAGTTCTGCCAGGCCCTGGAACATGTCCTTGAACATGCGGGAGGCGGCTCCGGAGGCGGGCACGAATTTGCTCTTACCCTGGATGGTGGCCTGCTGATAATAGGCTACAGCGGCCTCTACGGCCTGAGGATCCAGCACTTTGATGCCTCTTTCCGGTGTAGCGGGTCCCACGATCTTCATCCACGGGAAGCCGTTCTTGAAATGCTCGATCTGTTCTTTTACCTGGCGGAGAGTAGCGCCTCTGTCCAGGATTTGCTGTTGGTCGGTTTGGCTAAACATAGTGTTATAGTGGTTGTCAATATAAAATTCTCTCCGGTAATTGTATTCGCTGCGAAGCTGCTCGAAGGTATCCGGGCTGCTCCGGAACAGGAAATCGTCCGTGAAAATGGGGTAATTGTACTGCAATACGGCGGCAATTTCTCCCTGCGTGCGGCCCCAAAGGTCCAGAGACACGGGCTGCAGGGCGGGATCTTCTTCGACCGGGAAGAAGTCCTTAAGGGCTTCGATGCCGAAATGACGAGCAACCGCCTGAACCGCCATGGCCGTACCCTTCTGCTTTCCCTGATAGGAATAGCCGGCGATGTGCGGCGTGGCTATGTCGCAGATATCAATGAGGTTGGGGTTTACATTGGGTTCGTTACACCAGGTATCCAATACTAGCGCAGCCAGCTTGGGTCGGGCATGGAGAAGGGCCGATTCGTCCACCACTTCCCCGCGGGAGGCGTTGATGAAGATGGTACCGGGCCGCATTTTGGCGAAGAATCTGTCATCGGCCATATTGCGGGTGGTCTCGTCCAGCGGGACGTGCATGGTAACGATGTTAGATTTCTCCAGGAGCTCGTCCAACTCTACGAACCCTTCGGGGCCTTCTTTGGCGGCGCGGGGAGGATCGTTGAGCAGCACCTTGAAACCCAGCGTGCGGGCCATGTACTCCACTTTTCGGCCGACATTGCCCACGCCTACGATACCAATCACGGCTTCGTCCAGCTTGATAGCCCTTCTTGACGCGATGCCATATAGGGCCGAAAAGACATAATCGGCCACACCTCCGGCATTGCAGCCTTCGGCGTTCTGGACCTCTATGCCATGTTCTTTGCACCAGGGAAGGTCGATATGATCCATGCCGATGGTGGCGCTGGCGATAAACTGCACGCGGGAACCCTGGAGAGTGGCCTCGTTGCACTTGGTACGGGTGCGAATGATCAGGGCGTCGGCGTCCTGCATGGCGGCCCGGTCGATGGCACGCCCGTCCAGGTACACTACCTCGGCGTAGGGTTCCAGCACTCCTTTCAGGAAGGGGATATTGGTATCGGCGATGATTCTCATATCTAACTTACAAATATAGCGATTTTTTGTATATTTGCCGCCTGTTTTTGGCCCGTGCTTTTTATGTGGTGGTTGCTCTCCTTTATTTCCGCAGCCTTTCTGGGCTGCTATGACTCCTGCAAGAAGCTGTCGCTCAGGGACAATGCCGTTATTCCGGTTTTGTTCCTGAATACGCTGGTTTCTACTTTGCTGCTGAGTCCCCTGCTCTTTAGGACGGGCTTTGGTTCCTGGGAAGTGCAGCGATGGATCCTTCTTAAGAGTGCCATCGTGCTTTCTTCCTGGCTGGCCGGATACTTTGCCATGAAGCACCTGCCGCTTACTATCGTGGGACCGCTGAACGCCACTCGTCCGGTGCTGGTATTGCTGGGTGCCGTGCTGTTGTTTGGTGAGCGGCTGAACCTGCTGCAAAGCCTGGGTGTAGGGACGGCCATCATCGCGTATTTCCTGATGCGCTCCTCCGGTAAACGGGAAGGGATTGATTTCCGGCACAACCGCTGGATCTGGTGCCTGATCGTAGCCGTTCTGCTGGGTGCTTTGAGCGGACTTTACGACAAGTTCCTGATGTCTCCGGAAAGCGGGCTGGGCCTGGATAATCTGCAGGTACTGAGTTGGTACACGCTCTACCAGTTTGTGTTTATGAGCGTAATCCTGGCCATTTTCTGGGCGCCCCATCGCTCTGCCACCACACCCTTCCAATGGCGCTGGTCCATTCCCCTCATCAGCATCTTCCTCTGTGCGGCCGATTATGCATACCTGCAGGCCCTGGGACAGCCCGGAGCGCTCATTTCTGTCATCTCGATGATCCGCCGCGGCAGCGTGCTGGTGAGCTTCCTGATTGGCGCATTCCTGCTGAAAGAACAGAATATCAAGGCCAAGGCCTTTGACCTGGCCCTTGTATTCGTGAGCATGATTCTGCTCTACCTGGGCTCACGCTAAACTTTTTTGCAAAAAATTCTGTCAAACCTTTGCAATTTCAAAAAAAGTATCTACCTTTGCAATCCACAAACGGGGTATTAGCTCAGTTGGTAGAGCGTTTGAATGGCATTCAAAAGGTCAGGAGTTCGATTCTCCTATGCTCCACCCCTTAAATGATTGAAAATCAATCAGTTACGAACCTCTAAGTAAAGCAACTTAGAGGTTTTTTCGTTAAGTGTGTGCATCAGTACAGGTACTTCCTGGGCCCTTGAAACCCTACTGTTGATAGGATGTTGATAGGAAAAATATGGACACAATTAATTCAGTAACTGTAAGTTACATGGTTCCCACCGAAGGGTGGAAGAAAGATGGCACCGCAATGCTCCGTTTACGCTTCACTTTTAAGCGTCAGGGGCGCTTCTTGAAGACCAATATCGTCGTACACAAAAAAGACGTAAAGGGTAACAAAATCAACAACACGGACCTCTGTATCCTGGCCGAACAGCTTAAGAAGAAAGTTGAGCTGTCTATCGCGAAGATAGATATGTTCGAACTTCAGAAAATGTCCATTGACGAGGTTTTGGCCCATGTTTCAAAGGACATTGAGGGATTCAAGCTGGACTTCTTTGAGTTTGCCGACAGCATTGTGGCCGAGAAGAAGGGACAGCCACAGAAGACCTATGCCGCTGCGGTGAAGGTGTTCAAGGCCTACATCGGCAAGGAGAAGATGGACATCAGCGAGATCACTTCCCCACTGATGCGGGACTGGGAGCGCAATCTGGTAGCCAAGTACGGCGAAGGTGCCCGCTCCGTGAGCGCTTATACCGCTTGTATCGCGTTCATACACGGGCAGGCGCGTCTGCGCTACAACCGGGAGGAACAGGGCGTGATGAACATCAAGAATCCTTTCCAGTTCTACAAACCACCCAGGCAGCGGCCGGGAAGGCACCGCGCCCTGGAGGTGGAAGACATCCAAAAGATGATTGACATCCGGGGGCAGTTGAAAAGACGGGAGAAACTGGGCGTGGATGTGTTCCTAATCAGCTTTGCCCTGATGGGCATGAATGCCCCGGACCTGTACACCTGCAAGCTACAGGGGGAAGACATCATCCATTATTACCGTACCAAAACCCGCTCCCGGCGCGACGACAAAGCCGAAATGCTGGTGAAAATCGACAAAATGATAGAGCCTATTATAAAGGAATACCTCTCCAAGGGCGGAGAGTATGCGTTCAACTTCAGTGAGCGCTATACCTCTTATACTATCTTTGGAGAGAATGTGAATGCCGGTTTAGAGCAGTACTGCGAGCGGATCGGCCGGACGGGCAATGACAAGATTACCTTGTACTGGGCACGGCATTCGTGGGCGACGATTGCTTATGAAAGCGGCGTGGACAAGGGTATCATCAACGATGGCCTGTGTCACGTAGACCGCGATATGAAGGTGACAGAAATCTACATCAAGAAGAACTGGAAGGTGATCTGGGATGGCAATACAAAGGTCCTGGAGCGCTTTAAATGGCAATAAAAAGGAGAGGATGGCCTCTAAGCTTTCCATCCTCTCCTCCCCTTTTTGCATCTCACGACGCACTCTGTCAGGGTAAGTCCATTATGAATGTGTGTGCACCCGGGTAATCAGCCCGGGCCTTTTTATTGTCCGGTTTTGTTGAAATAAATCTTGGCCTGTTCCCGCTCGGCTTGCCTGAGGCAGTCCAGCTGGTGACGGCTGTAGACGTTCCTGCGGCCGATTTTGCTGTATTTAGCCAGGCCGAATTTCTTCATCCGGCGGATCCATTTGTCGCCGTATAGTTCCCGTGCCTGCGATTCGCTGATATCGTCCTCATAGGGGGCGGTTTTGCGGATAATGGCATCGGCAATGAGGTTGGAGCAGGTTTCAAGCTCCGTCATAATGTCTCTTACAGATTCCATAATATCATTCGTTTATATAACTGTCGTAGTGAGTGTCGGAGAGGAACTTTTCGATATCGGCCTGAGAATAAAGGTAGCAACTGCCCACTTTGGAATAGCCGATGAGGCCTAGGTCGCGCCATTTACGGACGGTGTTGGCCGATACGCCCAGCAGCTCCATCAGTTCCTGGTTGCTGTAGCAGGGCTTGCGCTTTTGCAGCAGCATCTTCCGGATGGATTTCACCTCTTTGCGAAGGCTTGCCAGCTGCCGGATCAGTTCGTTTATCTGCATATCGTCCATGGCATCACAGTCTGGGGATTATACGGGTTCCCATATCGTAGCCGCGGGAGGCCTGGAGCATCTCGTTCAGGTCCTTGTGCTGGTTGTAAAGATGGGACATGTCGGTGACTTTCTTGCCGTGCATAATGTCTCTGACGGCCTGCAGGCAGGTTTTTCCGGCAGTATCGTTGTCCAGGAAGCAGACGGCGCCTTCATGCTGGGCAATATAGTCGGCCGCCTTCCGGATGTTGTTCACAGAGTTTAGGACCACCACGTCGCAGGAAGGAGCTTTACTGCTCTGCATCACCTGCCAGGACAGGAAGTCCCAGAATCCCTCGAACACAGCTACGTTCTCCGAGGATGGTTTGGTGCTGAACTCCCCTGCCGTGTTGATGGTGGTGACATCGGCCTTGGTGGTGTATTTCTTTCCGGCCGGGTTGTTCATAGCCCACCCGTCGCCGTTGTTGGGAAAGCCCACGAGGGTGAAGAAGCGCTCCATGCCGGGGTTATAGGTGATGATTTCCTTGAGATAAGGATAGGCAAACTCCAGGGGAATCTTCCTCGTCTCCTCTATATATCGCGTGAGATACCTGTTCTGAAGAGGGCGTACCTGCCGGATTTCACTCTTGGACGTGGTGGCTTCCGCTGCTTTCCTGCGCTGCTCCATTTCCTCGGCCAGGACGGGGTTCAGCCCGGCGATATACTGGAAGGCATCGGCCTTTGAGCAGTGGCGGGCCATCATTACCAGCTTGTAGTTCATTCCTCCGATGCCGGCGCCCTGGTCGTACCACCAGTTGTTCTGCGGATCCACGTGCAGGGACGCCTCTTTCTCGTCTCTGAGCGGCGAGAACCACATATTTCTGCCTCTTCCAGGGCGGGAACCCAGAGCGACGAGAATCTCTTCTACCGGATAATTCAGGACCGGGATGTCATAATTTTTATACATATTTTTCAAAAAACTCTTTACTTTTCGGTAAATAATGTTTACCTTTGCTAAGTATTAGTGAGCATCAATACACTTTACTATGTGGTTAACGCGCTATTACTTGCTTTAATAAGTAATACTAACCGCAAAGTAAAAGACAAAAAGTGAGAATTACAAAATATCGACCTGAAATGGAGAACGAGTCATCAACCCCAAAGGCCGTCAACCGGCTCCAACCCATTCGTGCTTACCTTTTTAAGAAGGGTATCACTATGTCCGAACTCAGCCGCAGGTGTCAGCACAAGATATCCCGTGGCGGTGTGGCCTACCGTCTCCGCGTAGGAGACTGCATGATGAGCGATATGGCCGATATGGCAGAGGCTGCTGGGTACAAGTTTGTCTGGCATTGGGAGAACGTCCGCGACGTGGAGCCCTCCCCCCGCGCCATCCGTCCCCTGACCATCTTCCATAGCGATTTGCTCAAGCCAGTGATGGGCTATCTCTTCGAGAAGAACATCAGCGTGCCGGATCTGGCCAAGCGCTGCGGTATCTCCGGACCGGGCATGGCATTCCGCCTTCGTGAAGGCGTGTGCATGATGTCCCAGATGGAAGAAATGGCCGAAGCCGCCGGTTACAAGTTCGTATGGAGTTGGGAAGAGCTTCCTGAGATTGAGGCTTAGTCCGGATTGTTCTGTTCTACAAAGATGAGGTTCACAATTTCGTTGTGGACCTTTTCGTAATTCTTCTCCACTTCCCTTTGAATCTGCTCCCGGGTCATGTCCACGATCTGGGGGAGTTTTTCATTGTGTCTTGGCGGGTCTCCGGCCTGAACTTCGCCGCAGAAGGTCTTGGGGTGGATCTTCTGGTCGAAGTTATCGGCAATATAACCGCAGAAGGAGCCCTGTGAAAGGGCTTCTATCTTATCGGCCGGCAGAACGTCCCGCTGCTGATAGGAATAGGTGACGTGGTCGGAAGTGTCGCTTTCCTGATAGGAACGTGTTTCCATCTCCACCTTCCCGAAGGACTTGGATAGGCCTTCGGCCGTACTCCCCTTTACAGCGCCGGCGAAGACGTTGCCCACCGTGTTGAAGATGACGTCGGACTCTTTCTGGTCGTAGTCTTTTACCAGCTGGCTCTTGTCCTGGGCGCCGATAACCACGGCTACCTTGTTGGAGCGAGCGGTATTGATAAGGTTGTCCAGGCCCTTCAGATAGATGGTGGGTAGCTCGTCGATGAGGACGGCACTGTGCCGTTTGCCGGGGTTGTTAATGATCTTAAAGAGTTGTGAGGTGAGCATCGCCAACGTTGTGCCGTATACGCTCTGGCGCTTTGGGTTGTTGCCTACGCAGATGATTTTGGGAGCCTTAGGGTCATTCATCTCCAGCGAGAAATCATCCCCGGAGAGCGTCCAGTACAGGGTTTTGGAGGCAAAACGGATGAGCGGGACACGGGCCGATGCTATCTGTCCCTGCAACTGTTCATAGGCCCGGTCCTTCATCGCATCGGCAAAGGTGGTGCGCTTGACATCCAGCTCCTCGAACTTCTGGATGACGTCCAGGACCTCGCGGTAATCCTGGCCCATCAGCTCAATCAGGTGCGGGAAAGTGCAGTAGATTCCTCCTTTATATATTTTAAGGAACCAGATGAGAAGGTCAATATAGCAGCGGGCGCTCATAGTGAAGAAGTCCTCCCCTTTTGCGTTCTCACGGTTGGCGTTCTTTAGGATGACTTCGGCTATCTCCGTGGCGTCGATGGGGTCCTGCAGATAGCGCGGGTGCATAGGATTGAAGCGGTGGGAGTACAGCGGGTCGTCGAAATTGACCACGTACATCCGGGGTTTTATCTCCCCATAGCTGTCGTAATTGTCCATCAGCTCGTTCATAACGCGGGTTGTCAGGTCCGGGAACTTGTAGTCATAGACAAACATGGAATAGCCCTTCTGGATCATCTGGCGGATGAACGGGCCGTAGATGCTGTAGGATTTACCGGAACCGGGCGTGCCGATGACCATGGAGCCGCGGAAGGGATTCACCACGTTGATATAGCCCTGGTGGCGGATTCCTTTATATTGGTAGGTCATGGGGATGTTAATGCTGTACTGGTTTTCCATTAGTTCCTCGCACTGCTGGAAAATATCCCAATAGTCCGGCAGGTTGGCGTCGAAACTGCGGTATTTCCGGCCCAGGCGGATGGCGCCAACAAAGTACAGAGCGAATCCGGTGAAACTGGCCAGAACAAAGAGCCAGCGGTTTCCCATCAAGGGCGCCGTGAAGAACAATACCAGGCCGATTCCCAGCGGAATCAGGATGTCCTTCCAGGGGAAATTCTCCGAACGGCCCGTGCGTATGATAACGCCGATGGTGCAGAAAAACAGGCACACGAAGCGCACTGCGTAAGGGTTTTCGAAGCTCCCGTTGTGATATAGGGTGAGCATCAGCGAATCCGTAAGCCGTGAGCGCAGCCCGAATCCGGCCCACATAGGATAGGCATAGTAGTACAGCATCAGGAGCAGTAATGCGCCTGACATCAGAACGAACATCGAGAACAGCGGTTTTACCTTGGTATCCATATCAGTCAGTATTATTTGAGGTCCTTTTTCCCTCGGTTGAATATCTTCTCGTCATCGTGGTGGCGGCTTTTTTCTGAGCCCAGTGCCGTGAGCATCAGGTCCACCGTCTCCTGCATCGCAGAGTTCCTTTCGGCGTGCTTCGAGTCCTTGTTTTCGTCGTACCATTTGTTAAGCCGGTCGTGCTCCAGGTCGGAAGCCTTGAACCCTACTTCACTCCCCTTGAAGACACATTTGTTCTTGTGGTCCAGGAAGGTTACGCCGAAGATTTGCCCGCGGTCATTCTTTGAAAGAACGGTTGTTATTCCGCATTTCTTCAAGTAGTTGACAAAGTGCGTCTCGGAGCGGGCCACTCCCCTTGCCGTCCTGGCCAGGTTTCCCACTTTTTCCTTCTCGCGGTTCTTGATTTGGGTCTTGCAGAAGCGTGCACGCTGGTTGACTGTGTCAGCAAACATACAATCTTCTTCCGGCGGTTCCATTGGCGGCGTACAGGGCTCTTTAGTCTTGGGGTCAATTCCCTGCAGGGAGATGGTTTCGTGCCCATTGAACTCGTTCCGGATGACACGGACGCCGAAATGTTCCATCACCAGGTCAAACTGTCTGGGTTCCGTGAAATGATAGCTGAGGGCCAGTTCAGTGATGGCATGTATTTGTGCGCCAATCTCCCCTTTCCCCGGATTGAACCCATCGTATGGGTTGAAATCCTTCAGCTCATCGGACGTCTTAGGCCCCTTCTGCTTAGTCACGGAGAAACCATACTTTTCGGCCAGTTCCTTCAGCGTCTCCTGGCTTCTCCGCCTCTCAAACGTATCAGGAATCTTGTGCCCGTTTTCGTCCACCCGCACAGAAACCACGTGGTAATGCTCTCGCTCGATGTCAAAGTGCTTGTAAACGATGTATGGCTGGTCCCCATAGCCCATTTTCTCCATATACTCCCTGACGAAATCCTTAATCTGTTCCTCACTTAGGTTCTCTCCCTTGCCGGGATTAATAGAGGCGTGGAATGAACGGTTCTGGCAGCGGAGACTTCCGTTCTCATATACCTGGAAGGTGTCCATCGGCCGCTGGGGATTCTCTATTTTAGAGGAGGAAAGCACCGAGGCCTTACCCTCGGCGACTTTCCTCTCATTGTAACCGACGGCCGAGCTACAGCTGGGCGCCGCCGCATAGATCTTCGCGACCATAGTACTTGGTCAGGTCGATGCTGAAGCGTCTGACGATTCACTCACCGCCGGTAAAGGACGGCACGTCCAGGCTCTGCACCCATACGTCGTGGTTCACATACACCTTGCCGTCCTTGATATTCTCGCGAACCTGCAGGGCACCAACCAGCGCTACGTAGCGGCCCTTTTTGAGCCTTTCGGCAACTCCGGTCTTGCGCATCCGGCAGGTGTAATAGGTGGGTTTTTCCTCTTTGTCTGCCGAAGGATCCTTGGCAGCTACCGTGAAGCGGATGAATTCGGACTCATCCTTGCCCTGGACAATCTCGCAGTCTGCGGCAAGATTTCCTGAAAGAAACAGTACTTGCATAAAGCATAAAGGTTATTGGTTATACATATCGCCCGATTCTTCGGACGGTTTTTCATTCAGCAGTTTCACCTCGTGGGACAGCAGCAGCACCCGGTCCAGCAGCGTCTCCATCAACACCCGCATATCCGACAGATTGCCGTCAATGGTTGTCGCCGTAATGACGGCATTCCCCCGCTTGTCCCGGAGCTTGGCCAGCGTATTCACGGCACGCACCACCTGGTTGTAGTTGATACCGATGCGCTTGATTTCCGTGTGCACCTGCTCAATCTGGCGAGACAGGTTTGCCTCGGTCTTGCTGAGGTTCCTGCGCTGCACACGCGTACCCAATATTTGTTCACGGATAAACAGAGATACATTCCTGTAGCCCATCATGGCCATGAGTGATTTAATTCTGATATGTTCTTCCTCCGTTAGGCGGAGAGACACGTGTGCGGTTTTCCTCTTCATCTCTTTTTCCTTTTCACCAAACAGAAAGGCGACTCCGGAGCCTTTCCCGTCCGCGAAGCGTACAAGTTGGGCCTGCAGGGCGCAGCGTTTGTGCTACAAACGCACAACTTGCAGTCTGCCCTAATTGCCAGACATTGCCGCGTTCGTTTCTTCCGCTGCAAAAATAAGTACAACTTTTCACACAATAAGCAAAACACCCCTTTAATTTGTAATGCTTAACAAATTACGCTACTTTTGCAGGCAGGATTGAATGGTTTGAACGATAGAATGTGCGAACTAAATCCCGGAAAGAACGATTGAATGACCGAGCGATAGAACGCAAGAATGAATGAACGATAGAACGACTGAATTTATTGAACCGAATAAATGATTGAACGATGACCCAGATTGACAACTTCCGAAAAGTACTTGGACTCCCCAATCCCAATGAGTCCCCCGCGTCCACTGCAGCACCTGTAATTCCAAACGAATCTGAGCGCGACAAAGAAATGGTTTCGGTGAAGAAGGAAAAACACGCGGAACCGCCTTCCAGAAGGAAGACCATCACCTTTGATCTGAAGTATTTCAACCAATTGAAGCTGCTTGCCTTCTGGTGCCACCAGCAGGGCAAGACAAGGCAAGCCACTTACAACGCCCTGATAGAAGAGTTGGTGGACTGCTACTGCGACGTGTATCCTGAAGCCAGGGAGTTCCTGGGGAGGTTTTTGTAGAAAGCTCAATTATCCGTTTCACTTTGAAATTAGTTAATCGCCTGATAGTCAGACGGATGGTTACCGAATTATCGTAAAAATGCAGCAATTATCCGTTTAGAATCCTTGTAATTTACTGATTATCAAGGAGAAGAAAGTTAAACGTTTAAAAACGGATAATCGGATTTATTTAGTATATATTTGTAGCTTCGGAGGAGGCGGTCTGTCACGGTGGCAGGACGTAATCCCCTCTGTAAGCTTATATGAACGGATTCAATGTGATCCTTGGCCAGCTGTTTCTGTTGCTGGTTATTGGGGGCATCATTCTGTTGTATCTGAAGACACGCCCCAAAAAGAAAGACGCGGTTCAAGTGGGAGAGCCTCCCGCCCATGAGCCTGTATCAGAGAAATACTGGACGGGCAACTGGTATTACATAGGCGGGAAATACCGGGAAATCAAGATCGACGGGCGCAGGGCCGTGTTCTGCTACGACTATTATCCGAAGGGTAAATACGGCCCGCGTCTGGAGAAACAGGATTATGCGCACCAACAGGAGATTCTCAGCTTCAAGAATGGAGAATATTACCGGGCCGTGGAGTTGGTGTCGGACTTTATTCAGGGGCACTTCTGGAAAGGGGTCCTGCGAGGCTGGATGCTTTGCATTATCCCAGCGTCAACACAGGAAATGACTGAACGCCGTTTCAAGACGTTTTGCGAAGAGGTTTCCAAGAGGACGGGTATCATTAATGGCTACTCCCTTATCCGAAGAGGGTATAACCGTAGCAGCAGTCGGAAAACCGGGAAGCAGGATGATACGCTTGAAGGCATTGATATCAATGCGTCGGCTTTTTATGGGAAAAGAGTACTGTTGTTTGATGACATTACGACTCGGGGGTTGTCGTTCTGTCAGATAGCGGATAACTTGGAATCGGCCGGAGCAAGGGAAGTCGTGGGATTCTTTATTGGAAAAACAGTTTATTGAGTAATGAGACATAGGAAAAAGAGGCTTTCCCTATCCATCGAAGGGGAAAGCGACGAGTTTAAAGGTGGGTTTTATGTTGGGCAGGAAGACCGGTCTTCGGCTATTGCCAAGACGCTCCTCAGTCAGGGCTGGAATGTGGAGTTTGTGGCAAAAACGGTTATGGTTGATGTCGGAGTTGTGGAGACGATCAAGCGGCTGATGGAAGAAGGAAAATAGGAATTCCATAATAGAAAAGTTTTATGTAAATTTTTATGTTTCAAACACTAAGACTAATGAAAAAGATAGTACTGATTCTCTTTGCGATGTGCCTTGCATTTAGTTCTTTTGCGCAGAATTCAGATAAGCCCATAACGGATAACGCGAACGATCCATATGCCGTCTATAAGTTATACCCGACGCAAAACATGTGGACTTTCCTAAAGCTCAATACGTCTAACGGGATGATTTGGCAGGTTCAGTACTCAGTTCAAGGTGAGCAATACAGGTACGAGACGTTTTTGAATATGGTCCCTTATGCCATTGGTGATAAGGCGAAGCCGGGAAGATTCACGTTGTACCCTACTCAGAATATGTGGACATTCCTTATGCTTGATCAAATAGATGGGACTGTATATCAAGTCCAGTGGTCTCAAGATGTTGAGAACAGGGGTGTAATAAAGATTGAATAGTCTTTATAGCATAATTTTACGAGTCAGCGCCGGATTCTTCCGGCGCTATCTCGTATGGGATCAAGAGCGGAGACGGAGTGGCAGTCAGTATAGCGGGCGGGCGCTTTGTGCCCGGTCCGATATGCTGACTGACACTTGGTCGGAGCGGAGCATACAGGATTCACGCCATGCCTGGAGGGCGGCGAAGATAATGGTTTCGTCGTCCTGGCCCTGGTCGAAGAGAGTGCCGACAAGGTCGATGATATGCTGGGGCAGTTGCATTCCTGTTAGTTTGGAATGCAAAGATATGGGAGGGCGGCGAGATTGCCAAAAGTCTGCAAGTCTTGCAAACCCTCCCCTATGTCGGCATCGTCACCAGGTCCCTCGGAACGGCAATCCTGTAGACGTTGTCCCTGCCCCTGACGATGGCGTACTGATCGGCGGCGATTTTGCCGACTTTCTCCACGAGCTTCCGCTTGATCCGGGAGACGTTGGTCTGCAGGGTGGCCCTACCGTCGTCGCAGAGGGCGTCTACTGCGGCCTCGATCTGGTCGGGGTTGTAGTAGATGGTCTGAGCCTTGTAGATCTCGCAGAGCTCGTCGTAATACATCCAGATGTCGTCCGGAGAGATGCCGTCGGCATACTTGAGGATGAAGGTGTAGAGGGTCCGCTCCATCGGGTTGAGGTAGATTTTGACGCCGCCGTAGTCCGGGAGCGTGAGTATACCTCCCCTGTCCAGGACCAACCGTCCCGGGCCGTCCCTCTTGACGAGGGCGTCTATCATGTCGTCGTTGAGTCCCCGCGCCCGAAGGTCCTTAAGAAGGTCTTTGACCGCGAGGACAAGGGCTTTGGTATCGTCATCAAGCACTAACTTGTCCATGGTTTTGGTGTGCCCATTGGGCACGGTTTTGCGCATTACGCGCGTTTGAAATGGATGGAATGTGCCCTGAGAGCGGCAGGACTACCGGTGCGATTTAGCTGCGATGTGAACTGAAACTGTTAAATCGCTGCTGATGACGATTTTCATTTTCGGATACAGCACAGCCGGCGAAGCCTTGTGAGCGTCGCCAACATCTGGAGAAGATAAATGTCTGTGCCATATCCATAAATGGTTTTTGCGGGTGCAAAGTTACAAATATTTTTTGAGCTCGGAGAGGGATTCGAACCCTCGAATGTCGGTTTTGCAGACCGATACGTTCACCACTTCGCCACCCGAGCGTAGCAGGAGCAGAAAGAGTCGAACTCTCGTTTACGGTTTTGGAGACCGCCGTGCTACCACTGCACCATGCTCCTGTGCGGGAATAGAAGGGCTCGAACCTACGACCCGATGGTTAACAGCCATCTGCTCTACCACTGAGCTATATTCCCTTGGGGTGAGAAGAGGGGCTCGAACCCTCGACCTCTGGATCCACAATCCAATACTCTGGCCAACTGAGCTATTCTCACCATGTCTGCGGAGCCTCGCGGAATTGAACCACGTTCTTCGGATTTTCAGTCCGATGCATACACCACGTCTGCCAAAGCTCCATTGTGTCGTGCCGACGGGATTCGAACCCGTAAATCTTCGCTTCGAAAGAGCGAGGTCCTAGCCAATTAGACGACAGCACGATTCTGGTACTCCCGGGAGGATTCGAACCTCCATCAGCGGTTCCGTAGACCACTGTCCTATCCTTTGAACGACAGGAGCATTTCTGAATTGCACTGCAAAGGTAAAGCGCCGTTTTCAAACTACGAAATCTCTGCAAGTCTTGCAGACCGGGAGCCTGGCAGGCGGCTTTTGACGACTGTCTGGCGGTTGTTCTTAAGCGGAGACGGAGTGTCCGGCTTGCCGGGCACTTGGTCGGAGCGGGATTAATTGCTAAATTAGCGCAACTGAAATTGATATGATTACGCTGGAACCATTACAGATAGAGGACCGGGAGCAGTTTATCCTGGATAACCAGGGGGCGTTCAAGTATGGCGCCCAGCAGGAGTTCGGGATGCGGGATGAGCGTTGCGAAGAGGGCGAGGAAGTGATTTCTCGCAAGACCATCGAACGCTCCATTGACGGAGAGAATGCGGAGACTTACCGGATTGTCCTGGACGGGCAGAAAGTCGGCGGCGTTGTGCTACAGATTGACAAAGATGCTGCTAGGGGTGAGTTGGAACTGCTGTTTGTACTGCCCGAATGTCACAGCAAAGGTATCGGCCAGGCCGCATGGAAGGCTGTGGAAGCTTTGCACCCTGAAATTCGCGTCTGGGAGACTATCATGCCCTACTTTGAGAAGCGTAACATCCACTTCTATGTGAACCGCTGCGGCTTCCATATTGTCGAGTTCTGGAACAAGTACCAGCATGGTCCTGCCGTGCCGGAAGAGGTGGAAGAGAACTGGAGCGAGGAGGATGAGATGTTTGTGTTTAGGAAAGAGCTATGAGATTCATGTACACGCATAGACCTGGTTTCCTGTTCGGGCTGATAGATTTCTGTACGGCCGGGCTGTTCTTCCTGTTCTATATGCCATTGAACGGGCTGCAGGATGAGCTGGATGAGATTCTGGGGCACCGGACACAGCGGTACTGGGTGGCGTATTTACTTGGCATTCCGACACTGTTCATCTACACGCTGGTTTGGATGGCGAACATTGCCGAGGAACTCAAAGCCATTGCCATCAAGATGGGCATTGAAGGGCCGCACACCTCGTGGTGGCATATGTTCGGTTGGAATACCTTCGGAGTTCTGTTTATGGGTCCGGCAGTGGCAACAGGCCGGTTCTTCTCTACGCTGAATAAGATTGAGCAGAAGCTGAATCATGAAGATTGAAGAGGCCATAGTGTACCTGCTGGCGACGAGTCAGCATGGGATGAAGACGGAGCAGATTGCCAGGGAGCTGGAGCTGCGCGGTTTGGTGCCGAGGCGTGCAGGTAAGCCGCTGGATGGGAGGGTTATTGCTGCTATTGTCTATAAGCACCCTGAAATCTTCTGCTTTAATGAAGGACGCGTGAGGCTACTGATGTAATCTGCTTCAGACAGCTTTCTTTATGCAAACAGCGGCGCAGACAACTTCCACTACGCCCAACACAAAGAAGATATTACTGAGGGCAACAAAGCCCCAGATCCACCATTCGAGGGCTATCCAAATCATCAGGATAATCCCGCAAACGAGAACGGCTCTGTAGGCCCAGCGTTGATTCTTGAATAGCATCAACGCTGCCAGCAGTTGAGTAAGACCGTTAACCGCCAGGAGCACAAAACCGGAAGGAATGAAATTCCGGAAAAATACATCCGGCCAGGGCATTTTGGCCCGCAGCAGATCCAGCATCGGCTCCCCTCCCCAGCTTACACCGGAAGGGTCCATCCACATCATAACGGCACCGCCAATGGCGCCAATTGCAATGAATAGGGTCAGTATTTTCAGAAATGTCTTCATCTTGAGCGCAAAGGTAATACCTGTTCCCCGCAACCGGGTTGCAAAGAAAGCTACATCACGTCCAATCTGGGTTTAACCGGATCTGTGAGGTGATAGATATGGTCCCGCTCCACGGCGGTTACTCCTTGCACCTGGTTGAAATAATCGATGGCCTCCAGAATGTGTTTCCCTTCCGGAATCTTGATGGCGATGCCGGGGATGATGCTGTAGTCATATAGGAGCTCGGCCCCATAATCCTTCACAGCTTGCATGAGCGCCTCCTTCCCTACCTCTGCATCATACATGATGATAAGATTGGTGGGAGAAACAAACTCGACATCTTCAATCAGGTAGATTTCCTGACCGGTGGAGAGTCTGTAAACGGCATCCTGATGATTGGCTTTGCCAAAGTTGATGGCGGCAGAAAGGGAGTCTTCCGGGAAAAGGCGTACGCTTTCGAAATAATACTGTCTGCCATCTGGGTCGCGCCAGCCTCCCAAATAACCACCATGAGACCGGGAATGGCTGATAACACCCTCAAGGGCGGAACGTTCTGTATAGCTCTCACCTTCATAGGCGACGGCTATCCCTTCCGTGGGCTCTGTCCAGGTGCTGATGTTAATGGTGAAGCCGTCGGGATGCGTCTGACCATAGGTCCAAAGGCTGTCGGCGAGGGCTACGTCAGTATTATTTGAGGCATGTCTGACTGTCCCACATGAGAGCGCAATCAGACATAGCCAGGCAGATAATATGCTGCGGAAGTGTCCCAATGTCATACAGTTTCCAGGGTGTCCGAGACTGTTTCTTTCGTTTTCTCCAGATCCTCTTCTAGCTCTTTCAGAAAGCGTTTGATGCCTTCACCGGCATTCTTGATTAGACTGTCGACTTCAACACCAATCTTCTCTCCATCTTTGTTCTTAGGAGCCCATTTGACTGTGGAGTACTTGCCGCTGGATGTATCAAAGATTTGATAAGTCCCGATCTGTCTGGTCCGGCGTAATTCGTATCGGCCGATTTGCCGCTGATTGTGGCTCAATTTCTTGGAGATGACTTCCTCCAGTGTCTTGTCCTGATCCTTGTCATAATGGACGGCCGACAGTTCCCCTGTCGCCGTGTCTAGCTTTAAGGAGTATCCCGGATACCAAACTCTGATATTCTTATATCGTCCCACCTGTGCGAATGCAGGCAGGGTAAGCACAATGGCCAAAAGGATTAAAATAAGTCTTTTCATACTTTCCTTTCGAACAATTATCAGGCCACTGTTAGATGTCACCATCCAAGTTGATTCAGAAATGCTGGAAGATGTCAGGGCGACAGACCAGCGGGAAGAGGAGGCCGTAGACAGCGCCCCAGAAGTGGGCGGTGTGGCCGATGTTGTCCATGTTGCGCTTGGCCATATACCAGCAGTAGAGCAGGTACAGCGGAGCAAAGATGTAACCGGGCACCGGAATGGGAATCAGGTAGATGTAGATGCCCATCTTCGGCTCGAAAAGAATCGATGCAAAGAGGATGGCCGAAACGGCCCCAGACGCACCCACAGCACTGTAATTCCAATCGTCTTTATATTTAACTAGGTCCCAGACGGTGGACACGACGATGCCCGTCACATAAAGGACCACATAGAGGACAATGCCCAGCGTGCCGCCGAAGGCCAGTTGGAAGTACTGCTCCACTACCCTGCCGAAGAAGAACAGGGTGAGCATATTGAAGAACAGGTGGCCCCAGCCGCCATGGACCACGCCGTAGGTCAGCATTCTGTACCACTCTTTCCGATGCCAAACGGAGTAGGCATGGAACAGCAGCTTGTTGGCATTGAGCGTTCCGGTGAAGCAAAGAATGCTTACCAGACAGGTGATGACTATAAGGATGATGGTGACCATATTGAGCAAAAATACAATAAAAAGCCGAAAAATTGGTATCTATTCTTATGGATTTTCCAAATGATTCGGACAGAAGTTGGGTTATAGGTCATCACTTCGATTTAGCGGTGTAGTTCGTAGAT
>JBGVCF010000003.1:0-6090 GCA_045226315.1 Candidatus Cryptobacteroides sp. | reverse complement strand
CTACGAACTACACCGCTAAATCGAAGTGATGACCTATAACCCAACTTCTGTCCGAATCATTTGGAAAATCCATAAGAATAGATACGAAAGATATTTGAAAAAAATGCTTACCTTTGCGTTCTATGGGAAAACGATTTACCATTGTGGCCGTCACGGCTTTAGCGCTCCTGATCGCAGGGATTGTCCTGGCCGTGTTGCGTTTGTACAAAAACGGCCCTGAGGCCCCTGCAGCCGCAGAAAATGCCCCCGCTTCCTGGTCTGTCCTGAAAGCCATTCCTTCCGATGCCAACGCCGTCTGGGTGTTCGACGGATCGGCCAAAGCCGCCCGTGTGCTGGCCGATTCCACCGGCTTCGTGCAGGGCTTCATCGCCCCGGAAAATCCGGCGTTCATGGCCTTCCTGCAAGGCCTGGATCGCAGCCGCATGGCCGTTTCCCTGCACAACAGCGGTTCGCTGGTTCCGCTGGTGGCCGCAGAAGTGGAGGAGCCCGATTCCCTTACCCTGGTCCGGGCCGCCCGCGCCGGACTCAAAACGCTCAGAAAAGACGGCTACTTCCTGGCCTCCCGTTCGGAGACTTTCCTGAATGCCGCCGCCCGTCACTTGGATGAGGAGAGTTCCATCCTGGGCGCCCGCCATCTGCAGGACCTCCTGCATAGCGTTTCCGGTCCGGCGGTGCTCTTCCTGTCCCATTCACAGGCCGGAAAACTGGTCCAGACCTATGCCGGAACGGCCTACCGCCAGCAAGCTACTTTCGTAAAGAACCTCACCGCCTGGAGCGCCTGGAGCGTCCGGGACCTGGAAAAAGACCATATCGTACTCAAAGGCACAACCCTGCCCGGTGAATCGGCCGCCAGTTATTTCCGCGCTTTTGAGGGAATCCCTTCGGCCAAGGTGGAATTCCCTGATGTGCTGCCCTATGGCACCTGCACCGCCTTTTCCATCCCTGTCACCGATGCCCAGGCCCTGCTGAACGCCCGCCGCAGCTTCGAGGACGGCAACGGCCGCCTGGTGGCCTATAACAAAGCCCTGAAGAGCAAAAGCGGTCGGCCCCAGTCACCGGAAGAGTGGTTCGTGAACCTGCAGCCCCGGGAAGTGGTGCACGCCCGTTTCCGCACCGACGACGGCGTGGAGCGCGATGCCCTCCTGGTACGCAGTGCCCGTGACCTGAAACTGGGTTCCGAAACTCCCAATGCCTATCGCGGCTGTCTGGCCATCCTGCTGGGGAACGATTTCAGTGCACCGGATACGCTTTGCGCCAGCCTCAACAGCCACTGGACGCTGTACGGCGATCTTCCCACCCTGCGTGCTTTCGCAGATAAAGATTTTATGAGCTACAAGCTCAAGGAACGCCTCTCAGACGCTTCTGTATCCCTTCCCGATGGCTTCGTGGCCTATGCTTCGCTGTCCGACAAACCGGAAACCGTCCGCGACCTGTTCGCGGCCAACCTGGCCCAGCCGCTGCAGAATTTCGTGCAGGGAGCGGGCTTTGCACCGGCCAGCGTGGGGCTGGACCTGTCGGATGAGCGTCCGTCGCTGCGCGTCAGCGTAGATACCCGCGTCCTGAAGGGCACCAAGGTACAGGTTCTGGAGCGCGACACCACCGTGGTGGTTCCCACCGGCCTGTTCCCGGTTATCAATTTCAGCACGGGCAAAACCAATTACCTGTATCAGAACGCACAGAAATCCATCTGTCTGAACGACGAAAACGGCAAGGGCGTATGGGGCATTCCTTTCAAGGAAGACCTCTGCGGCCGCGTGCAGTGCATCGACTATTACAATAGCAAGAAAATCCAATTCCTGTTCTGCGCCGGGGACAAGTTGTACCTGCTGGACCGCCTGGGTCACTGGGTGAACGGCTTCCCCGTGAAGCTGCCCAAGCCCGTCTTATTGGGTCCGGACGCGTATGACTTCACCGGAGCGGGCGGTTACACCGTCATGGTGCTGCATAAGGACGGCAGCCTGGAGCGCTACAATCTTCACGGCCAGAAACCGGAAGGCTGGAAGGGCATTAGGGCACCGGAAACCATCAAGAACCTGCCGGAACTCGTAGAAACGGAAAAGGGGAAACGGTATTGGGCGGTCCGTACCTCCATCCGCACGCTCCTGTATCCCTTCGAGGGCGGCGATGCCTTGAACCTCAAGGACGAAGGCGGCAAGATGATCAAGCCGGATGCCGTGCTCACGCCCACCGCCAAGGGGGTATCGGCCGAATGCTACGATGGCCGCACCCGCGACTTCAAACTGAACTAAACCTAACCTGATCATATGGAATTTAAATCCGTTAACAAAATCCTTCAGGAAAGCCTCATCCGCAACTGGGATCGGCCTGCCCTTACCAACTACCAGGGCATGACGCTGGCCTACAGGGATGTGGCCCGGAGGATCGCCAAGCTGCACATCGCCTTCGAGCAGTGCGGCCTCCAGAAAGGGGATAAGGTGGCTATTTGCTCCCGTAACCAGGCCAACTGGGGTGTGAGCTTCCTGGCCGCCATCACCTACGGCGCCGTAGCCGTTCCCATCCTGCACGAATTCAAACCCGGCAATATACATTATCTGGTAAACCATTCGGAAGCCCGCGTCCTCTTTGTGGACGAGGTTATCTGGGAGGGTTTGTCGGCCGATGAAATGCCGGACCTGGGCGTGGTGGTCCAGATCAACACCTTCAAGTTCCTGTTTGCCGCCTCGGAAGAACTGGCGCAGGTACGCGAACACCTGAATGAAGAATTCGGCCGTCGCTATCCCAACAGCTTTGAGCCCCAAAACCTGGATTACTGGGAGGACGGTCCGGAAGACCTGGCTGTAATTAACTATACCTCAGGTACTTCTGGTTTTTCCAAGGGTGTTATGCTGCCTTACCGTTCCCTTTATTCCAACATTGAGTTCGCAGCCAAGGACGCCTGTCCCATGCTCAAGGCCGGCATGAACGTAGTGGCCATGTTACCGTCGGCCCACATGTACGGCATGATGTTCGAGTTCCTCTTCGAGATGAGCATCGGCATGCATGTCCATTTCCTGAGCCGTGTGCCCAGTCCTAAAATCATCATGCAGGCGCTGGGCGAAATCCACCCGGACATCATCATCGCCGTTCCGCTGGTGATCGAGAAGGTGTACAAGACCAAGCTGAAACCCCTTATCGACAAGAGGAAATACCTCATGCGCATCCCTGTGCTGGACAAGGCCATCGAAAAGCGTATCTGCACGGAACTCACCAATGCTTTCGGCGGCAGGTTCGAGGAAGTGATCATGGGCGGTGCCGCCGTGAACCCGGAGGTGGAGAAGTTCCTGAACAGGATCGGCTTCCATTATACCGTGGGATACGGCATGACGGAATGCGGTCCCATCATCTGCTATGCCCACTGGGACAAGGTGAAGGTGGGATCGGCCGGCCGTGCCGCGCTGAACATGCAAATCCGCATCGATTCCGCCGATCCTCATCGTATCCCCGGCGAGGTTCAGGTGAAAGGCCCCAACGTGTGCCTGGGCTATTACAAGAATCCGGATGTCACGGCCAAGTGCTTCACCCCGGACGGCTGGTTCCGCACCGGCGACATGGGCGTGATGGATGCCGATGGCTATCTCTTCCTGCGCGGTCGCTCCAAGTGCATGGTGCTGGGCCCTTCCGGTCAGAACATCTATCCGGAAGAGGTGGAGGCCACCATCAACAACTTCAACTATGTGGTGGATTCCCTGGTGGTGGAGGACGACGGCAGCCTTACCGCCCTCATCTATCCGGACTGGCATCAGGGCGAACTGGACGGCTACACCCGTTCGGAGTTCAAGAAGCACATTATCGGCATGCTCCCGGCCATCAACGACGAACTGCCCAAATATGCGCAGATCAAGAAGATCGAGCTCATGCCCGAAGACTTCGAGCGCACGCCCAAGAAGAGTATCAAACGTTATCTGTATCAGCGTAACTAACATGGCAAAATTCGACCATTCCTATCTGGCCATGGCCGAAGTCTGGGCCCAGAACTCCTACTGCAAGCGCAGGAAGGTGGGGGCCCTGCTGGTCAAGGACCGCACCATTATCTCTGACGGCTATAACGGCACGCCTTCCGGTTTCGAGAACATTTGCGAAGACGAAAACGGCGTTACCAAGCCTTACGTGTTGCACGCGGAGGCCAACGCCATCACTAAGGTGGCCAAAAGCGGCAACAGCAGTGAAGGCGCTACGCTTTATGTGACGGCCTCTCCCTGCGCAGAGTGCGCCAAGCTCATCATCCAGGCGGGCATCAAGCGGGTGGTGTATCGGGACGCCTATCGTCTCACCGACGGAATCGACCTGCTGAAACGGGCCGGTGTAGAAGTGGAACAAGCCCTATGAACAGAACCTTAAGCCAGATTCTGCAATTGGTGCTGGGCGTCGTTATCGGCGTGCTCATCACCCTTGTGGCCGTCCGTTACCGGGACAGCCAACGTATCAACCGCATCAGCCGTACGGATTGGGGAAAACTGAACCTGATCCTGGATATTGTGGACCGGCATTATGTGGATACCCTGGACAAAAGCGGCATGACGGATGCCGCCGTATCGGCCGCCCTGGCCAAGCTGGATCCTCATTCGGTGTATCTGCCGCCGGTGCAGCTCAGTGCCTCGGAGGAGGAACTGTCCGGTAACTTCGACGGTATCGGCATCCAGTTCAACGTGCCCAACGACACAGCCGTGGTGCTGGAGGTCATCGCCGGAGGTCCTGCCGAGAAAGTGGGCATGATGATCGGAGACCGTCTGCTCAAGGTGGACGATAAAGTGATTGCCGGCGTGCATTTCCCTCAGGACAGCATGGTACGGCATATCAAGGGCCCTTCCGGAACCAAGGTTGTCGTAACGGTGAAGCGGGGTGGGGAAGAGATCCCCTTCGAGATTACCCGTGGCAAAATTCCCCTGCACAGCGTGGATGCTGCGTTCATGCTGCGCGACAGCGTGGGTTACCTCAGGCTGGGTAAATTCTCCCGTACCACGTTCAAGGAGTGCCACGAGGCCGCTATGGATCTCATGGCGCAGGGCATGACGCACCTGATTTTCGACATCCGGGACAATACCGGCGGCTATATGGATCAGGCGCTGTTGCTGTCCAACGACTTCCTCTCGTCCGGGGATACTATCGTGTACATCGAAGGCCGGCATAGGCCGCGCGAGGTTTACAAGGCCGATGGAAGGGGTTCGTTCCAGACCATGGGCCTTACCATTCTCATCAGCGAGAATTCGGCATCGGCCAGCGAGATTTTCGCCGGTGCCATCCAGGACAATGACCGGGGCACGGTGGTGGGTCGCCGCTCCTTCGGTAAGGGACTGGTGCAGGAGCCTTTTTTCTTCACCGACGATTCCGGCATCCGGCTCACCGTGGCGCGCTATTACACCCCCAGCGGCCGCTGCATCCAGAAGCCTTACAACAAAGGCAGCCGCGATTACGCCTACGACATCATTAACCGTTATGCCGATGGGGAAGTCTTCAGCGCCGACAGCGTCCGTCTGGATACCACCGATGTGCATCATACGCGTAAAGGTAGGGTAGTCTATGGCGGTGGCGGCATCATGCCGGATGTGTTTGTGCCGGTAGATACTTCCCGGGCCTCCGATTTCTACGTAGCCTGCAACAAGAAAGCTACGCAGATGCGTTTTGCCGCTCAGGTGTTCGACCGCCATACCACCAAGTTGGTTTCCATCGATAATTATCCGGAAATGGACCGATTCCTGGACGGGCTCAACCTGAAGGTGGAATTCCCCGCCTTTGCCCGCCGGAAGGACAACATCCCCTGCACGGAGGCCGAATGGGACCGTACGGAAGCCTATCTTATGCCCCAGTTGCGCGCCCTTATCGCCCGCTACTCCAAACTGGGTGAGAACGCCTTCTACAAGTACTACCTACCCGTAGACTCCACCGTAACCCAAGCCCTGGAAAGGCTGTAGGTTCGCCGGGGCCGATTGTTTTCGGCCAAGATTGGCGATAAACGGCCTCTCACACCTTGTTTTCGGCCTGCTCCCAGTCCCCGGTGCGGAAGGTTGGTAGTACCGGTGCGGAAGGTTGGTGCTCCGTTTGCGGAAGGCTGGTTTTTGATCGGCCAACCTTCCTCATGAAAAGTGGCCTGGA
>JBGVCF010000002.1:0-9926 GCA_045226315.1 Candidatus Cryptobacteroides sp. | reverse complement strand
ATCAAACTCTTCATTGTATATTCTTTATAATTCTAAGCTTGTCCCTGACATTCTAGTTTCCTAAAGAAACTGACGCTCGTTTAAATTTGCTTGCTTGTACTTTTAGTCTTTCAATATTGTCAATGAGCCGTAAAAAATCCCGTTCGTTTCAAACGGGACTGCAAAGGTAGTAAGTTTTTCCGAACTGGCAAATTTTTTCTGCAAAAATTTTAGAAAAAAAGAAATCCCCGGTCAAGCCGGGGATCACAAGTATGTTTACAAATTTGCTATGGGTCTTATCACGAAGCGGAATTCGCGCTCGGTGGCGGGGATACGATACTTCTCCAGAGGCCGCCGGCCCCAGGAATTGATACCGCCCACGCCCATCTGCACGGCGTCCACATGGATATAGGTGTTCCCGGAGGGCACCAGTTCCTGCGGATGACGAGGAACGCCATACTGGCCGTTGTGGTTCTTCTCAGGCGTATCCCCTTCCGGTGCCACCACGTCCAGATCGGCGATGGAATACGGGAGGGCCGATGCCGAGAAATCCAGCGGTGCCGATACTTCCAGGCCATTGCCACCCTCGTTCAGGATGCGCAGGAAGCGGAGCCCCGTATGGGTGCCGGACTCCTGCGTGCGCACGTACCCGTAATGATATTGTTCCGCTACGCTCTGTTTATATCGGCCTAACAGAGCGGCGCTGTTGCGGTCGGAGTAATTCTCCCAAGGACCCAGGCCGAAGAAGTCCAGCCGGTCGAAGGAATCCGGCATGGCAAAGGCCATTCCGAAGCGGAACAGGTCCGGAGCCTCTGACAGGCCGCCTGCATCGGCCATCTTCTCTACCACGCTGAGCGTGCCGTCGGAGGTGACCCGATAGAAAACCGACACGGCCGCCTTCCCGCCGATGGGCGCATATTCCACCTCTACCAGGCAGGCGCCGTCCTGCGGCGTAACGCGGAAGTCCGATACTATAAATTCCGGATTCCGCCACAGCCCCTGCTTGAAATGCAGGCCGGCACCCAGGTCGTTCTCCACAGGTGCGCGGTTGAAGCAAGGCATGAGCGGCTGCGTGAGCAGTTCCTTGCGTTCCACGGTATAGGAATCCAATGCGCCGGTGCGTTTGTCGAAGCTGGCAGTCCACAGGGCCTCGCGTTCGCCGGCAGTGCCGGGAGCCGGAAGGAATCCGGTGAGCACCAGCACCTGCGAACTGTTGTACAGACCCAGCTGGCCGCCTTCGCACTCCAGCAGCAGCGGACGGCTGTCGCGGAGCAGAAGTTGGTCGTAGGCCAGTTCCCAACCCGCCGGGAGCAAAGGCCGCGCCCGTTTGAGCACATAGCGCACCGTGAGGGTGAGCGTTCCGGGAATGTCATCCACCGGGCCGATACCCAGGTCCAGTTCAGTGGATTTCTGCGGACGTACAACTAGGTCCTCCACCACGCCGGAGCGCACGGGCACGCCATCGGCCTCCAGGCTCCAGAGCAGGCGTACATCGGCCAAATCCCGGAAAAAGCTTTCATTATAGATGGTCAAGGCCCCCGGTGTGCCGGAAGTGAGGATGTCCCGGTACTGGTAACGGACCTCATAGGCATGCGGATGCAGGCTGCGGTCGGCCGCGATGACGCCGTTGCAGTTGAAGGAGCCGTCGGAAGGATCGGCCGGATTGTAATCGCCGCCAAAAGCGAAGAATTGGCCGTTCCACAGCGCCTGGTCCTGGAAGTCCCAGATGAAGCCGCCTTGATAGGCCGGATACTTGCGCACCAGGTCCCAATACTCCTTGAAATTACCCATGGAATTGCCCATGGCGTGGGCATATTCGCACTGGATGAGCGGGCGGTTCGGCTGGCCGGATACATACTTCTCGCACTCGTCCGGACTCCAGTACATGGGGCACACTACGTCGGAACAGTCGTAGGGGCCCATGAGCGCATTCTCGTACTGAACGGGGCGGCTGGGGTCGTAGGCCTTGATCCAGTCCCGGCTGTCCACGAAGTTGGGACCGGCGCCGGCCTCGTTGCCCAGGCTCCAGACTATCACGGAAGGATGGTTGAAATCGCGCTGGACCATGCGCTGGTCGCGTACCAGGTGCGCGGCGCGGAACTGCGGATCCTGCGCCAGGGTTTCGCCATCCCTATAACCCATACCGTGGGATTCGATATTGCCTTCGTCCACCACATACAGGCCGAAACGGTCGCACAGGGCCAGCCAGCGGGGGTCGTCGGGATAATGGCAGGTGCGCACCGCATTGATATTCAGTTCTTTCATGATGCGGATGTCCCGGATCATGTCTTCTTCGGAAACGATATAACCCTTGGTGGGATGCATTTCGTGCCTATCGGCCCCCTTGATCAGAACGGGCTGACCGTTGACAAGCAGCTGGGAACCTTTGATTTCCACCGTGCGGAAACCCACTTCGAAGGGGGCGCTCTCCACCACGTTGCCCAGGGCATCCAGGGCACTCACCTGCAGGCGGTACAGATAAGGGATCTCCGCGCTCCAGGGCTTCACGCCGCTAACCTGCGTCTGGGCCTGGGCCTTCCCCTTCCGGGGTTTGGCCGATAAGCTGGCCACCTGGACGCCGGCAGCATCGTACAGTTCTCCCCGTACAGAAGCGACGCCGGAAGTGACATCGGCCTGTAGTTGAAGGGAGCCCTCGGCCCCGGCGATGATATGTACGTCCTCCAGACGCTGTTTCGCGCGCGTATAGAGATAAATTCCGCGGGAGATGCCGCTCAGGCGCCAGAAGTCCTGGTCTTCCAGATAGGTGCCGTCGCACCAACGGAAGATTTCCAGGGCAATCACGTTCTGGCCCGGCATCACGAATTTGCTCACGTCGAAACGGGCCTCCAGTTTACTGTCCTCGCTGTAGCCTACCATTTTCCCGTTAATCCAGACGCGCACGTTGGAGGTGGCGCTGCCGATGCAAAGGTACACCGGCTGCTTTTCCCATTCGGCCGGAAGGTTGAACACCCGGCGGTACTGTCCCACGTGGTTGCCTTCCTTGGGCACGATGGGCGGCGTGTTGGGCTGCAGGCCCTTCCAGGCATAACCGATATTCACATACACCGGATTCCCGTAGCCGTTGAGCTCCCACAGGCCGGGAACGGGCATTTCCGGCCAACCTGCATCGTTGTAGTTGATGGCTTCGAAGCCCCTGAGGCGTTTTTCCACCGTTTCGCTCCAGTGGAAACGCCATCGGCCGTTGAGCGAGAGGGTCTGCTGTTGGTCTGTGACGAAGCTGGTGTGCATGGGAAGGCGGTTCTCCTGGAAGACTTCCGGATCCTGCCAGGGTTCCAGTTTACGGGCTTGCAAAGAGGTAAGGGCCATGAGGGCCAGGGAAAGAAGGACGAGTTTTTTCATAATACTACAAAGATAGCAAATAATTATTTGGTAACTTTGTGGCCGATATGGAAAAACAAGTGTCCCTCTGGCAGATTTTCAAGGTTTTCGCCAAAATCGGTGCCTTCACCATTGGCGGAGGCTATGCCATGATTCCGCTCATCCAGGCCGAGCTTTCCCGCCGCGGCTGGATTTCGGAAGACGAACTGCCGGACATCGTGGCACTTTCCCAGAGCGCACCGGGCGTGATGGCGGTGAACATCTCCATCTTCGCCGGGCATAAGCTGCGGGGCTTCAAAGGCAGCGTGGCGGCCACGCTGGGCAGCATCACGCCTTCGTTCCTGATGATCCTGGCCATCGCCATGTTTTTCGTGGCCTTCAAGGACAATCCGTACGTGGAGCGTGCTTTCAAGGGCATTCGGCCTGTGGTGGTTTCGCTTATCGCCGTGCCCATGGTGAACATGGCCCGCCGCTCCTGCAAAAACGTCTGGCACTGGCTTCTGGCCGTGGTTTCCCTGCTGCTGGTGGCCTTCCTCAACGTTTCGCCCATTTACATCATCTTATGCGTGCTGGTACTGGGCTTCAGCATAACTTATTATAAGGAGGGCCGATGGAAACGTTAGCGTTATTGGCCCAGCTGGCCTGGACATTCTTTGTGATCGGCGCCTTTACTTTCGGCGGCGGTTATGCCATGCTGTCCCTCATCCAGAACCAGGTGGTGGTGGAGCACGGCTGGATTTCCGAAGCCACTTTCACCGACATCGTGGCCATTTCGCAGATGACGCCGGGGCCTATCGGCATCAACAGCGCCACCTACGTGGGATATGACGTCCTGCTGGGTGCTTCCGGCAGCCCGTTGCTGGGGGTGATCGGCTCCCTCACGGCTACCCTGGCCCTTATGCTGCCGTCTTTCGTGATGATGCTGCTTATAGTGAAATTCTACTTCCGCTTCAAAAACAGCACGCTGTATGCCGGTACCTTGGCCTGGCTCAAGCCAGCCGTGGTGGGTCTTATCGGCGCAGCGGCCATCATCCTCATCTTGAAAACCAGCTGGACCGGCGGTGTGCCTTCTGTCCAAGTGGTGGCCGATAACTTCCCCGACTGGAAAAGCTGGGTGCTGCTGGGCGGCGCCTTCGTAGCCGGCTACTGGGGCAAAGTGAACCCCATCTATCTCATCCTGGCCGGCGCCGTCCTGGGGTTACTGCTCTACTGATGCTTGCGAAAGGCGGGAAAATTCCCTATCTTCGTACCACAAAACCGTAAGCATCTTATGAAACCATTTTCCCTTTTACTGGCGGCTTTGTTCGTGTTTGCCGCCTGTTCCCAACCGCAGCCCCAGGCCTTCCACGTCATTCCCATGCCGGCCGATGTTACCGTCAGCGACGGATCCTTCTGCGTGAAAGGCGCCGCAGTACACTTTGACGAAGATCTGGACGAAGCCTCGATGGGCGCCGTCCTCCGCTTTGTGGAAGCCATTGAAACGGCCACCGGCACCCAGTGCAAATGGGACGAAGGCGGTATGACCTTCCGAGTCAATCCCAGCCTGGCCTCAGAGCAGTACTCCATCAACATCACGCCCAAGAGCGTTACGGTGGAGGCATCGGCCCTGAACGGCTTCGTCTATGCCTGTGAAACCTTGAAACAGATGCTTCCGGCTGCCATTTATGGCAAAGAAGCAGTGAAGGCCGATTGGGTGCTCCCCTGCGTGAGCATCCTGGACCAGCCGCGCTTCGCCTACCGCGGCATGCACCTGGATCCCTGCCGCCACTTCTTCACCATCGAGGAAACCAAGCGCTATCTGGACGTGATGACCGCCTATAAGCTGAACCGCTTCCACTGGCACCTCACGGAAGACCAGGGCTGGCGTATGGAAGTGAAGGCCTATCCCAAGCTCACCGAAGTGGGCGCCTGGCGCAACGGAACTGTCATCAAGAAAGACTGGGGTTCCAACGACGGCATCCGCTACGGCGGCTTCTATACCCAGGAGGAGATGAAGGAGATTGTGGATTATGCTGCCAAGCGGGGTATTACCGTCATTCCCGAGATTGACCTTCCCGGCCACATGGTGGCTGCCCTGGCTGCCTATCCGGAGCTGGGCTGCACCGGCGGTCCCTATGAGGTATGGACCCGCTGGGGCGTGGCGCCCGACATCCTCTGCGCCGGCAACGAGAAAATCTACACCTTCCTGGAGACCGTGCTCACCGAGCTCATGGATATCTTCCCTTCCGAGTATATCCATATCGGCGGAGATGAAGCTTTCAATGAGGAGATGGGCATTCCGTGGGAGCACTGCCCCAAATGCGCCGCCAAAATGCGGGAGCTGGGCATCAAGAAAGGCCCCATGGCCAAGCACTACCTGCAGAATTACGTGACCGCCCGTATTCAGAAGTTCCTGAACGACAACGGCCGCAAGATCATCGGCTGGGATGAGATCCTGGAAGGCGATCTGGCTCAGGGAGCAACCGTCATGTCCTGGCGCGGCACCGCCGGAGGCATCAAGGCGGCCGCCAAAGGCTTCGACGTGGTGATGACCCCCACCGACTATGCCTATTTCGACTACTACCAGGGCCAGGAGCGCGACAAAGAGCCCTTTGGTATCGGCGGATATCTTCCCTTGGAGAAGGTATATGGTTATGAACCGTATAATGGCATGGTCCCCGGTTCCGAAAAACACATTCTGGGCGTCCAGGCCAACCTGTGGACGGAATACATCCCCACACCGGAGCACCTGGAGTACATGCTCCTGCCCCGCATGTGTGCCCTGTCGGAAATCCAGTGGTGTGCGGCCGACAAGAAGGACTATGCCCGCTTCGACGCTTCCCTGGACCATACCTTTGCCATCCTGGACGCCATGGGCGTGAACTACAGCCTGGATTGCCGCGGCCTGGTGGGCCTGGACCGCATCCCCGCCCGCTCCCCCGAAGAACTGGCCCAACTAGAAAAACCCGCCTGGTAATTCCATGCGGCACAACTCGCTGTGCACCAGTAACTTACACAAATCAATCGTTCCGTTTTGGAACGATTGATTTTTATATATCGCTCACTGTCAGGCGATTACACCGCATTGGGGCGGTGGCGCAGGAGGGCCCAGGCGCAGGCGCAATAGGAAAGGATGACAAAGGTGTTAAGGCCGAGCTGGATCCAGTGGACGCCGGGGCCTGAAGAGAAGGTGAAGCCCGGGAACAGGGCCGGGAAGGTGCCGGACGACAGGGCGATGAAGGCATAGGCCAGCCCCATGAGGCCGAAAATGGCCCCCAGCCGCTTCCAGTTATACGGGATGGGATAGTACTTGGCCCCCAGCCAGGCGCTGATGATAAACATCACCAGATAGCTGGCCAGGTGACCCCAGGCCGATGCCCAATAGGAATAGCGCGGCATGAACGTCACGTTCACCACGGTGGTCACCAGAAGGCCCGCCAGGGTGATCCAGATGGCCATTTGGGTGCGGCCGGAAAGCTTGTACCACATGGACACGTTGAAGAGCATGCCCAGCAGCATATAGCTCAGGAGCATGATGGGCACCACGCCCACGCCCATACGGAAATCCCGCCCCAGGAACAGGGAAATGATATCGATATAGCCGATAACCCCCAGGAACACCAGGCCGCAGAAGGCCGTGAAGTATTCCATCACCACTGCATACAGCTGCTTGGAGTCCTTGTCCTTCGCCCGCTGGAAGAAGAAAGGTTCGGCCGCATAGCGGAACATCTGGATGAACAGGTTCATGATCACCGCCAGTTTCACGGCCGCCTGGTACACGCCCAGCGAGGCACGCCAGGCCTCCGAAGAAGTATCGAAATAGCGGAACAGCACCCGGTCAAGGAAGTCATTGGCCACACCCGGCAGAGCCGCCACCATGAGCGGCAGGGAGTAGATTAACAGGCGTTTCACTACGGCGCTGTCCCAAACGGGCCTTAACCGCAGCATGTCCGGGACGAACAGGGCCAGGCACAGCACGCAGCTCACAAAGATGGCAAAGACGGGATAGGTGAAGTCCGGCTGGGCGGGCCATACGAAAAACAGCACCAGGTTGGCGCCCGTCTCCGTAAGGATCTTGACGGTCTTGAGGACGGCGAACTTCACGGCCTTGTGCTCCTGCCGCAGTTTGGCAAAGAGGATGGCCGTTATGCTGTCACAGAAAAGGATAGCCGCCACATAGATGATGAGCCGCCGATACCCTTCATAGCCCAGGGCGGCCGATATCGGCCCGGAAAAAACCACCATGCAGGCCAGGAACGCCAGGTTAAGCCCGGTGACGGCCAGCAGCGCCCCGGAATACACTTTCCGAGGGTCCTCCCCTTCCTTATTCGCAAAACGGAAACAGCCCGTTTCCAGGCCCAGCACCAACACCACCTGCAAGATGGCGATATAGGCCATGAATTCCGTGACCACGCCATACTGCACCTGGGTGAGCATTCGCGTGTAAATGGGCACGAACAAGAAATTGAGAACGCGGGCCAGGATGGAACTGAAACCGTAGATAGCGGTTTCCCCCGCAAGCTGTTTAAGTGGATTTTTTGCCATTTCACCACAAAAATAACTAATTTTGCGGTGAGAAAGAAATATTCTTATGAAGAAGTATCTGTACCTGTTAATAGCCCTGGCCGTGCTGGCCGGCTGTAAAAACCGCAACAAAGGAAAGGAGGCGGCCGATGCCACTCCGGAAGAAATCGAACTGGGTGTGGAACCCACCGATACCCTGGCCGCCAAAAAGGCCGCAGAAGCCCTTCCGGAAGAGCCCGTCTTCGATATTGTTACCAATATGGGCACCATCCGCGTGAAACTGTACAAGGACACCCCCCGTCACCGGGACAACTTCGAGAAACTGGCCCTGTCCGGCTACTACGACAGCACCCTGTTCCACCGCGTGATCAACGGATTCATGATCCAAGGCGGAGACCCCTTCACCAAAGACACCGCCCTGGTGGCCCAATACGGCGAAGGCGGCCCTAAATATACCATCCCGGCCGAAATGAGGGATGCCGATGGCGCACCGCTTCATCGGCACAAGAAAGGCGCACTGGCAGCTGCGCGCGTGGGCGACCTTGCCAATCCCTTCAAGGCTTCTTCCGGCTCCCAGTTCTACCTAGTGCAGGATCCGGACCACTGCGTGCACCTGGACGGCGAATACACCGTCTTCGGCGAAACAGTAGCCGGTCTCAACGTAATTGACAAGATTGCCGCCGTAACCACGGACCGTCGGGACCGTCCGGTATCCGATGTCCGCATCCTTTCTATCCGTCCAAACCAAGAACTTAACGAAATCGAACTACAAAACGAACGTTCTGGCACGAATTTCGCAGAAGAAAAAGCCGAATAGTTTTTTTAATAGGTTAAGTTTTTAGGTTAGAATGAGAGACTCCGTTGCTGGGAAGCACCGGAGTCTCAAAATTTTTGATTACCCGATAGAAGTTTCATTAGTTTTATTTTTTCATTACCTTTGTTGCGGTGATACATTCGTTCTCTTCGTTGAACAAAAATGCGCAAAAGCTCATCGATGTGAGCGGTTGTTTCCAAGTCGTACAACCAAAATAAAGTGGCCCCCGCATACGCAGAGGCCTGGTGGTGATACATTTAGGGGCCGCTACCCCTAGATATGTACGGCAAAGATAAGTAATTATTTCGGTAATTTTACTTTTTTGCGCAAAAAAACATCATGCCGAATCAAAAACGCAATGAGAAGGTGAGATATGCCGTTTCTAAAGCACTCAAACAACGAGGTCTAACCCACAAAGATGTCGCAAAAATACTAGGCATAGCCGAACAGACCGTCGGAAACAGGATCAGTAATGGTGATTTTAATGAGTCGAAGGCGGCACAGTGGTCTGCAGCTTTGGGTATCGAGCAAGAAGTCTTCCTGCATGGAAAGGAGCCGCTACCGCCTAACAACTACCAGGCAATAGTCGAAACCATCACGAATATGCGCAAAGAAATAGAAGATCTTAGACGGGATGTGGACATGTTACTAGCAAGGAAGGAGGATTCAATCTAAATAAAGAAGGAAACCCGAAGAAACCTCACGGCTTCCTCGGGTTCTGCTTTTGCACACTTCACAGCGGACATCAGCTAGTGTATTCTAATTAAAAACTTAACTGACTACGAGTAATACGTAGTCCCGGGTTTACCGGTTTTTGAGTCTATTCCAGTACATATCCAGAGGCATTATGAAGATGTAATTCAGGACCATGTACCTCTGGGAGCGTTTGCAAATATAGGTAATTATTTCGGTAAATTTACCTATCTTGTGAAAAACATGCTGAAATGTCATCTATCGGAGAACAATTATCAGGCATTTTATACTAAATGGGCTAACGTAGGTTGTCCCCGGCACAGGACGGTAAAGATACGTCGCAGGTCCGGGTTTTTGGGCCGACCTGTGACAGTAGAGTGTACTGGAGGCCGAAAAGCGTTGCAGGTGGGGCGTTTTTTGCCGACCTGCGACGAATACACCCCCGGCAGGGTGGGTGCGCGCCGGAGGGAATAGGAGGAAAGGGGTCTGTGCGATGGATTGTGCAGGGAGTGGTCCCGCGCCAGCGGGATGACGGAACTTGTTCGACGACGTTCCGGGCCGAAGTGCCCGGAAAAGGAGGAGTTGAGACGTCAAGCGA
>JBGVCF010000001.1:0-2187 GCA_045226315.1 Candidatus Cryptobacteroides sp. | reverse complement strand
TTCATACTACTCGTTCTTCAACGATTCCACCGGATTCGCCCGGGCAATCCTCAGGCAGTTCAGCACTACAACACCCAGCACGATCAGCAATACCAGGAGCGCACCGCCGATGAAATACAGCGGGTTCAGCGACACCTTTTCGGCAAACTGCTCCAGCCACTTGTGGGCCACGAAGAATGCGGCGATGCAGGCTATCACGGCCATTACTCCGGACAGTTTCAGGATATCCACGGCAAAGACACCCAGGATGTCGCGGGTGGTGGCGCCGTTGATCTTGCGGACGGCCATCTCCTTTGAGCGGCGGAGGCTTTCGTCCCGGATGAAGCCGATGAGGCCCAGCAAGGCAATCAGGAGGCTGAACACGGCTCCGATGGCCATCGTATTGCGCATCTTCTTGCTGTCGGCGTAAGCCGCCCGCATTTGCTCCTCATAGGAAAGGATGTTGATCTCCCGACCCTCCAATGCCTGCTCCAGCGCCTGACGGATCTTCGGCAATGCCTCTGGCCGCACCTTGAAGAAAGTGTGCGGCATCCAGGAACTCATGCTGCCAATCTCCCCATAGAACAGGGCGCTGGGGCGCGGGTCCACGCCGGTCAGGTTGCCAATAATGTAGCTCTTATACACACCGGAGATGGTGAAATAACGCCTTTCCGTATCGCTCGAACGGTCGTGTCCGGTAATAAACACCTGCTTGCCCACGGCGCCGTCGCTCCAGTTCGTAAACTCCGCCATCTTGGTCACAAACTTCTCATCCACCACAATCTCAGAGGAATCCCTGGGCGCACGGCCCTCCAGGAACTGGATGCCCATCAGGTCATAGAAATCCGGGGAGCATTCATACTGGTCGGCGATATTGAAGAGTTCGCGGTCATCATTCGGCAGATAAACATTATCGCCGTTGGAACCCTCGAAAGGCAGATTGTATGCGGCTGCCACAGCGCTTACCTCCGGAAGGCTTCGCAGCGTTTGAGCCGCCCGGGTCAGTGCCTGCCGGTCCCCGTCGAACATATCAAAGTAATACAGGTTCTTGTAGTCGTACCCCGTATCGGCATTGGATACCTTCTGATACTGTCGGCCAATGATGAGCATCATCACAACCAGGAACACGTTGATGAGTACTTGCACACCCAACAGTCCCAGTTTCCAGTTGCGGGAATTCTCCGTATAGTTCTTCAGCGCCGCATACACCGGAACTCGCTGGTACAGTTCGGCCGGAACGACAATCGAGATGACCAGCACCAGCAGGATCACGGCTGCTATGGCCATGATACTCTGCGGCACCAACAGCGTCTGGAAAGGCACGCCCAACAGGTTTTCCACGATGCTCCGGCCGGCAAAGATGATGACGGCCGCCAGTACCAGTGAGAGCACAATATGCAGCAGAGCTTCCTTGGTCAGCATTCCATAGATATGCTTTCCTTCCGCGCCATAGCACTTGCGCACACCCACTTCCTTGGAGCGTTTCACCATCGATGAGATAACAATCAGGATGTAGTTCAGCAGGGAAATAAGAATCAGCAGCGCTGCCACAATCGACAGCAGAATCACCTGGGACTTCACATCCGGGTCGGAAGTATGAAGGGTGCTGAACGGTTTCAGGAAGTATCGCAAGCTGGTTCCCTGTGCCTCAATCCGCTCCAGCGGCTGGTGGGCTTCCTGCATCTTCCGGATGGCATCCGTAAGGGTGTTCGGGTCTACACCCGGCATCAGTTTTACATAGCCTTTATATCGGTCATTGCCCAGCCAGTTATCCGTGCTATTCTTGCCGTAGGTATCCATTGACAGCAGGATATCGTAGTCCAGGCTGCCGTTCTTGGGGAAATCCTCGAAAACACCTTCAATGGTCAGCTTCAACCCGTCCATATCTGCATTGCATATCTGCTTGCCGATGCACTCCTGAACGCCGCCCATCTTTTCGGCGAAGCTCCGGTTAACCAACACCGAGCCCCATTTGCCCAGCACCTTTACGGGATCGCCGGCCAGAATCGGCCGGTCAAAGACCTGGAAGAAGCAGGTGTCGGCACAGACAAGGGTACCAGACAATTTATTGCCATTTTCATCCAGATAGGTATTTCCGTTGAACACATATGTGGTGCGGGTGCCAGCCTCAACGCCTGGCACTTCATCCATAAAGCCCACGGCAACAGCGCCGCTCACCTGGCCATAATCTTTCTCCTCTCCTTGGTG